>NZ_JBSHNR010000121.1:0-919312 GCF_053604645.1 Lacinutrix cladophorae
ATCAGGTCCTGCGGTACCATCCATATCTGGATCTACCTCTGTTCCGTTGATTACTCCATCTCCATCACAATCGGATGTATACCAATCACTAGTTGTATCTAATAAATCTACATTTACTACATCGCCACCTACACATGGATCTAATGGATCTGGATCGGTTGCGTTTGGTTCGCCGTCTCCGTCACAATCTGCATCTGCCCATACTGGGTTACTTGCATCTCCTACACTGCCTGCTGTGAATACACATGGATCTAGTGGTTCTGGATCGGTTCCGTTGGAATCCCCATCGCCATCACAATCTGCGGTTAACCAATCTCCAGTTTGTGTTACTGTTATATCTGCTACGTTGTAATCACATGGATCGGTTGGATCTGTTCCATCAGGTCCTGCAGTACCATCCATATCTGGATCTACTTCTGTTCCGTTGATTACTCCATCTCCATCACAATCGGATGTATACCAATCTGTATTATTATCTGTAAAATCTACATTAGCAATATTTCCACCTACACATGGGTCATATGGTGCTGGATCAACAGCATTTGTTTCGCCATCGCCATCACAATCCGCTGCTTGCCATATTGCATTAGACGTATCTGCTACACTTCCTGCTGTAAACACACATGGATCTTGTGGATCTGGATCGGTTCCGTTGGAATCCCCATCACCATCACAATCCGCTGCTTGCCAGATGGCATTAGACGTATCTGCTACACTTCCTGCGGTAAATACACATGGATCTTGTGGATCTGGATCCGTTCCGTTGGAATCCCCATCGCCATCACAATCTGCTGCTTGCCATATTGCATTAGATGTATCTGCTACACTTCCTGCGGTAAATACACATGGGTCTTGTGGGTCTGGATCGGTTCCGTTGGAATCCCCATCGCCATCACAATCCGCTGCTGCCCAAATATCATAAGCTGCTTGTTCTGAACTTCCTGGAGTTCCTGGATTTGTTGGGATTGTTGGATTTGTTACACTACATGGATCGAATGGTTCTGTACCATTCATTATTTCTTCTCCATTGGTCTCGCCATCGCCATCACAATCGGCTGCTGCCCAAACCGAATAGTTTGGATCACTTGGTGATGGAATTGTTTGAGTACCACTAACACTACATGGATCGGTTGGATCGGATCCATTATTATCTTCTGTTCCATTTGTTTCGCCATCGCCATCACAATCCGCTGCTTGCCAGATGGCATTAGACGTATCTGCTACACTTCCTGCTGTAAATACACATGGATCTTGTGGATCTGGATCGGTTCCGTTGGAATCCCCATCACCATCACAATCCGCTGCTGCCCAAATATCATAAGCTGTTTGTTCAGGTGTACCTGGTGCTACAGGATCTGTAGGAGATGTTGTTCCTGATGAAAACACACATGGATCGATTGGGTCTGGATCACTTCCATTTGGATCACCATCTCCATCACAATCTGCTAATATCCAAGCTCCTGTTTGTGTTTCTGTAACTAATAAAGGTTCATATTCACATGGGTCATCTGGATCGGTTCCATTTCCATCATCTATACCATTTCCATCCGGATCAATTTCATTTGCATTAGTTACACCATCACCATCACAATCTGTATCTTGGAATTCTGTAGTTGTTATTGTATAATCTTGGTTAACCGGAAGATATTCACAAGAATTATAAGGATTTGTTAAATCAATAACTTCTTGACCATTTGTTACTCCATCACCATCACAATCGGCTAATGCCCATATATCATACGCTGCTTGTTCTGAAGAACCAGGAGTTCCTGG
Organism: Lacinutrix cladophorae; assembly: GCF_053604645.1. NCBI lineage: Bacteria > Pseudomonadati > Bacteroidota > Flavobacteriia > Flavobacteriales > Flavobacteriaceae > Lacinutrix > Lacinutrix cladophorae. The sequence goes on from NZ_JBSHNR010000121.1 coordinate 1,774, forward strand.
ATTTGTAGGAGCAGGAGTTCCAACTGTAAATTCACATGGATCGGTTGGGTCTGGATCGGTTCCGTTTGGATCGCCATCACCATCACAATCTGCTGCTTGCCATATGGCATTTGATGTGTCTGCTACACTTCCTGCAGTAAATACGCATGGATCTGCTGGATCAGGATCTGTACTATCACAATCACCATCACCATCGGTATCAATACAACCATCAACAGTGATGCTTTCTATTAAATCATCTCCAGCCGTAGTTGGATCTACTTGATCTGGTGTTGTAGCTGCTGTTGTTGTATTTGTTATTGTATTACCATCTTCACCAAGGTTAACTGTTCCTTCAATGATAAGTGTTACAAACTGTCCACTACTTATAAAAGGAATAGTCCAATTTGGCGATAGATAAGTTGAAGGTTGATCACCACCTGTATTTCCATTATTAGCTGTAGCTGTCAATTCAACAGGAATAACATCAGACAATGAAACATTAGTTGCATCATCAGGGCCATTGTTAACTACTGAAATTGTATAAGTAACAGTATCTCCTTCTGCTGGTGTATTAGTTGCACTAGTAAGTACTTTCGTTGTTATTAAATCGGCTATTCCGGATGCTGTCCCTCCATTAGCAGCATCATCGTCAGTATCATTTACAGGATTATTATCTAATTCATCTGCACTCACAGAAGCATTGTTTGTAAATGCACCTGAACCATTAATTACTGCTGTTACTGTTATAGTTACATCATTTGCAGGGCTTCCAGGTGCAATACTTGAAATTGTACAAGGGAAACTTGTACAACCACCACCAAAAACACTTGAAATGGTTAAATTATTAGGAGCATCAGTAACAACAATATTATTTGCTATATCTGGACCAGCATTACTAACAACCAATGTATAAGTAACTGTATCACCACTTGTGTAAGGACCTACTGTATCTAAAGTCTTTGTAATACCTACATCTGCTACTCCAGAAGCTACACCACCATTTGCTGGATCTTCATCCATATTATTTGTTAAATCTGGATCCGTTTCATCTGCTAAAACAGAAATATCATTAGTGAATGCACCAACATCGTCGATGGTTCCCGTTACCAAAAGAGTTATATTTCCTCCTGATGGAATTGTACCAAGGTTACAATCAAAATCAACACAAACTGGACCACCACCCGACACACTTGTAAGAGTTAAGTTTGTTGGTGTATCAGTAACCATAACATTATTAGCAGGATCTGGACCGTCATTACTTACTACTATAGTATAAGAAATTGTATCACCTGAATTATAAGGAGCAGGAGTATCTAGAGTTTTAGTTACACTTATATCTGCAATTCCCGTGGCTATACCATCATTATTTCCGTCGCTACCATCATCTGTATCGTTAGTTACATCGACATCTACTTCATCTGCTGAAACAGAAGCTACATTTGTAAATGCTCCTGGTCCATCAATTGTACCAGTTACAACAATAGTAACATCACTTGCTGGAGAATTAGCCAAAACAGTACCCACATTACAAGGGAACGTTGTACAACCTCCTCCTAAAACATTTGTTATTGTCACATTTGTAGGAGTGTCTGTTACTATAACGTTATTAGCTGTATCAGTTCCATCATTACTTACAACAATATTCCATGAAACCGTATCCCCTGTTTCAAAAGGCCCACTTTCATTTAAAGTTTTTGTGATACCCATATCTGCTTCTGCAACACTACAAGAATCCGGAGCAGTTCCAGCGTTTTGCGTATCTGTACAACCGCTTGGGTTATCAAAAGTTCCAGTTAAGATTACATCTGCACCATCTGCAGAAAAAGTTAATCCGGAAAAAGTATGTTGTGTTGAACTAAATAATCCAGATACAGGAACAAATGTATTAATTCCAGCTCCTGTTAAATCAAGATTACCAGCTCCTGGTGGATTTGTAAACTCTACAACAACATCAGCTGTAAAAGTATCATCTGAACTATCACCTGTTGTACCATTTGAATCGCAAGCCCCAATATTGGTTAAAGAAATGACTGCTACTGTACAGGTATTTATAGTAATAAATATATTTGCTGTATCTTCATTACCTAGAGGATCTGCTACAGTATAAGGGAAAGAAATTGGTGTATTACTTCCTGGTGGAGGTGTGATTTCCAATTCACCTGCTACGTATTGAACAATTGTACCATCTGAAAGTAATACAGGAGCTCCACCTTCAGTAATAGGCATATTATCTACTTCAGTAATTATTATTGGGTCCGAATCTGGATCGGAATCATTATCCAAAGGATCAATTGTAATTAGGGTATCTACATTTGTATTATCCGTATTATCTTCAGCTTCTGGAGGGTTATTTATACTAACCGAATCAGTAACTGGTCCTACCACAGTTCCATTAGGATCGGTTGCTGTAAAAGTTGCTGTATTATCTCCGGTACAAGGTAATGTGATTTCAACATCTATAGTTAAAATCAACCTTTCACCAGGCGCGAATTGACCTGTATTATTTTCAAAAATATTATTTAGTCCTTGTCCTGTATAAAAAGCATTTAAAACCGGGTCTACCGTAGCAGTAGAGGTTATTATTTGCGGGGCACCTACACTTACAATATTACCAGGGCACATTGCTGAGATATCATCTACAACTTGTAGATTAAAAATATCAACAGGAGATGTTGGGTCATTTTCTATTTCTATTTGAAAGGTAATATCTCTATTGCCTAATGTACCCGCCGGGTCATTATTTATTATTGTTTTTGTAACAACTGGAATTGGAGCAAATAAAATTTGAACTGGAGTTTCTTCACAAAAACATTGCTCATCATCATGTTCTGCAGTCAAATTTCTTCTAGAAATATCTGAAACAGCCAGTCCATTTGAATCTTCACCAGAAATAACACCTTGCGTAGTTCTAATTGTTTGATTACCAGTTGGCCCTACATTTAAGTCGACTCTAAAGGAGGCACTTGTATTTGCTGCCATTGTTTGCCCAGGCACTAATAAATCTGTTGTGGTATCATTAGTACCAGAACCTCCATCAAAAAATGGTCTTAACATCAAACCATCATTAGCCAGTATTGTTCCAGTCAACTGTGTTACCGTTAAGGTATTAATTGGTATCCCATTACTAAATAGATGATCAAAAGAATCCACATATTGTATATTAGATGCTGCGCCAGAACCAGAATTTCTTATAGTTATGGTGTAGAAAAAATCTGATGTTCCATCGGTATTGACCACTGGTGTTGGGTCGTTTATTTCAAGACCAGCACTTAAAATTGAAAGATTTTCTTCAAAAAATTCTACATCTGTTGCACTTGTAATAAAAGGATCTCCGGTAACAGCGTCATTCGCTGTTGCGAAAACTTCATTAATGACTGTTGCCCCGTCCAACGCTGGGACTGCATCAACCTCTATACAAAAAGCATATTGAATTGATTCACCCGGATCTAATTCACTTAAGGTATCAATAATAATCACCTCTTCATTAGTAGTTCCATTAAAAGAACCATTTGGCGTCACACCTGTTGGCATTAGTGGTCCCGCAGAGCGAGATACAATATTTACAATATTTGCATCACCTAAAAATGGTGTTCCTAGATCATCTGTTATACTTATATTATATACTGGATTTGAACCCGTATTAGTTAATGTTCCTGAATAACGTATTCTATACCTATCATCAGTAGTATATCCCCAATCACAATGCGTTTTATTAATAACTAAGCCTCCATCTCCTACAGGAACACTACATTGTGACTGTGCAGTAAATGTATTTGGTAAATTAAATACACATGAAGTAAATGCGTCTGAAAAAGATGCAGTTAAGTCAACCGCTCCACCATCTGCACTAAATTGAACACCAACAAAAGTATGTGATGTTGCTGAATCTAAAGTACCAACTCCCTCGGCCGCGCTTCCATCACCTGTTAAGTCCAGAGTACCAGTAGCAGGTGCAAAATCGAAAGTAACTGTTATATCTGCTGTAAAAGTATCGTCTCCTTCATTTCCAGGACCTTGTGTTCCTCCATCGTTACATATTGAAATATTACTAGCAGTAATACCGTTTATTATACAATCTGGACTACAGGAAGCTGGAGCAGCTCCTGTAGAAACAGATAAAGTACAAGTAGATGCACCACCAGAAAAAGTTACGGTAGCATCTATAGGTCCACCATCTGCAGGCATGGATACATCTTGAAAAGTATATGATGTAGCACCTATACTACCAACAGCTTCGGTTCTAGTCCCATCCCCTGAAAGTATTATATTTCCACTAGAAGGTGGATTAGAATAAGTAACTGTAATATCTGCAGTATAAGTATCATCACTAGGGTCACCTTGGGTACCACCATCAGAACAAGCTGAAATATCACTAACGGCTATATTGGTTATCTCACAATCTGGACTACAGGAAGCTGGAGCTAAACCTGCAGAAGGCTCATTAAAAGTAGATGTACATGTTGCATCCCCAACAAAAGACGCAGTAATATCTATAGGTGTACCGTCTGCAGCCATATTAATTCCAGAGAATGTATAAGACATAACTCCTGGAGTAAATGTTGTAACATCGACGGTTTGTGCGCCACTATCTCCAGACAACACAAGGTTTCCTGTGGCAGGAGCTGCATCGAAGGTTACCGTTATGTCTGCTGTAAAAGTATCATCATTTGGATCTGGAGTTGTACCTCCATCACTACAAGCTGAAATCATTGATGTTGAAATAACTGTGATATCACACTGAGCAAAAGAGTTTACAGTTGACAATAAATAAATAAAAGCTCCTATTAAAATATAGGCCTTACTTGTTTTTGATGTAAATAAAGTAACTTTTTTCATAAGCAATTACATAAAATAAATCTAGTTGGGTATAACATATCGTAATTATAACAATATGTTTAATCTATAAAGTTTATAAAATTAAGAAAGCTTTAAGACTAAAAAAAAAAATAACACAAAAAAAATCGATTAAATGCTATTTTTTATGTTTAAATGCATTTTTATCGACAAAAAACAAGTCTAATTCTTGTTCATAATACACTTAATTGCTTTTTTATAAGATGAAGTGCAAGATTATTGTATCAATTTATAGCATTTTCTTTATGAGGTTCGCTTGTTTATATAAAAAAAGAGCAGCTAATATTAGCTGCTCTTTTTTTATATAAGTTTTTTACTACCAAATTCTTACCCTATCTTCTGGAGCGATGTACATTTTATCGCCTTCTTTAATATTAAATGCTTCATAAAAAGCATCTACATTTAAAAGTGGTTGTACAGCTCTATTCATTCCTGGAGAATGCGGATCTGTTTTTATTCTAGTACGTAATGCATCTTCACGCATTTTTATTCTCCATACTGTTGCCCAACTCATAAAGAAACGTTGTTCGGGTGTGTAACCATCGATATTTTCCGGTTTGTTTCCTTCAAAACTCATTTGCATAGCATCATAAGCTGCAAGAACACCACCTAAATCTCCTATGTTTTCACCTAGAGTAAATTCACCATTAATATTAGTTTCAGGTAAAACTTCAATAGCACTATATTGATCTGCTAATGCTTTCCCTAAGCCTTCAAACTGTTTTAAATCTTCGTCTGTCCACCAATTATTTAAGTTTCCATCTTTATCATAACGAGAACCTGAGTCATCAAAACTATGTGAAATCTCATGACCAATAACTGCGCCAATTCCCCCATAATTTACAGCGTCATCTGCAGTATAATTATAAAAAGGTGGTTGTAAAATAGCTGCAGGAAAAACGATCTCATTATAAGCAGGGTTAAAATAAGCATTTACCACTTGTGGTGCCATATACCATTCGCTTTTATCTACAGGTTTTCCTAATTTATCTAAGTCTTTTTGAAAATTCCATGCACTAGCATTTAAAGAGTTTTGAAGATAAGTACCTCCATCTTCAACACTATTAACAGCCAATGCAGAATAGTCTTTCCATTTGTCTGGATAAGCAATTTTCACTTTAGTTGCTCTTAGTTTTTCAATAGCTTTTTCTTTGGTTTCTGGACTCATCCATTCTAGCTTATTGATTCTATGCTCGAAAGCTAAAATAACATTCTTTATCATTTTTTCGGCATTCACTTTTGCTTCAGGCGGAAACTTTTTATCCACATATAATTTACCTAATGCTTCACCGATGGTTCTATTTAAGGATCCTAGGGCACGTTCGTCTCTTGGTCTTTGTGCTTTAGAGCCATTGAGTTCTTTTCCGTAAAACTCCCAATTAGCAGTTTCAATATCAGTACTTAACAATCCTGCAGCTCCATTAAAAGTATCCCACTTTAAATAGGTTTTCCAATCTTCTACATTACCATCAGCAAGAACTTCTTGTAATCGATTAAAGTATCCTAAATCTCCAATAATTACTGTGTCTAATTCTTTTACACCAATACCATTTAAAAAGTTTTTCCAATTAACAGCAGGAACCATTTCTTGAACTTCGGCAATAGAACGAGGGTTATAACGTTTACGAGCATCACGACGATCTACCTTATCCATTTTAGCTTCTTCTAATCTAGTTTCGAAAGCTAAAATTTGATTTGCTTGTGCATTCGCATCTGCTTCACTATCGCCTAAGTATTGAAACATTCTAGTAATATGTGCAACGTATTTCTTTCTTTTTTCTTTAGAATCTTCATCGTCTTTCACATAGTAATCTCTATCTGGTAATCCAGTACTTCCTCCTCCTAAATAAGCAACATTCCTGTTACTATCTTTAGGGTCGCTACCAACACCAAATCCGTATAAACCGCCACCACCTTTAGGTTCCATTTCTATCATGAAAGCTTGTAAGTCGTCAATATTTTTAATGGCTTCAATTTTTGCTAAAATTGGTTTAACAGGAGCTATACCAGCTTTATTTCTACTAATAGTATCCATTATAGTTTGGTAGTAGAATACTGCTTTTTCCTGGTCGGATCCTGGAAGGACTTGTATGTTTCCTAAATCTTTATTATCGGACATAGCAGATTTTAAAATAGCTAAAGCATCTGCATCTGTTTTTTTGCGGAGTTCTTGAAAGCTTCCCCAAGTTGCTTGATCGTCTGGTATTTCGTTATTTTCAAGCCATTTACCATTAACGTGTTTGAAAAAATCTTCGCTAGCAGGAACTGTAGTATCCATGTAATCTAAATTGATTCCAGGAGTGGTTTCTACTACAGCAATTTCTTTTTTAGCCTCTTCTTTACAAGATACAAGACCTAAAAAAACGACTGCACTAAGAAGTGATAAGTTTTTAAAGTTGGTTTTCATTTTGATTGGTGTTTAATTTTTGATTACAATTTAATACTAAATAGATGGTTATTTATAAATACTGTTACATCTTTAACAAAAAATTAATAAATTAATGTGAAGGTTTACTCAATAGTTTTTTGGTATATAAACTATCAAACTCTTTTTTGATAGTAATCACTTCATTAACTGTATTATTTGGAATTGTAATAGACAAAACATAATGTGCAATTTTCCAAGTATTATCTTCTAACCTTAAAACACCAGAACCTCTACAAATTTCCATTTGTGTATCAAGTAGCTCATCAAACCAAGCTATTTTTTTATCTTCAGAAATATAAATATTTCTTTCTAATGCAGTAAAACTCCAAGCTTTTCCTTTATCGAAATACGGTTTTGAAAATGTTCTAAAAGCTTCGTTTTGCCAATTTTCGGTAGCATCAGTACCTATAAAAACGCCATCTTTTGTCATTAAATTAAAGTAAGCATCAAATTTTGCATTTGCTGCAGCTTTATGCCAAGCATCTAAATTAGTATGAATTTCTTTTTTTATTTCTGAAATGGAAACCACTTTTTCCTCATCCACTTTTACACCACAAGATGCAACGAGTATAAGCAAAAAGAATATATATGAATACTTCATTTTAATATGGTTTTTGAATGTTTTGTGATTCTTTTTCAATCTTTTTATTTATTTGAAGATTAAGGTTTGAGAAGGCTGTTAAAAAATCTCTAACCACTAAAAGCACTTCTTCTTTTTTAGGTTGTGATAAATTTGCAACACCTTCTAGTTTTAACATTTGGGTCTCTAAAGCAATTAACCTGGCATTAATATGTGGTGTATCAACCTCTTCGGGTATGGTTTCTTTTAAATCTTTAACAAAGGCTATTAACACTTCATTATTCTCTTTAAAAAAAGACAAATCTGCTTGATTAACTTTAGATACGACCTCGTCTAGTTCCGCATATTTTTGCCAAAACTCGGACGAATTTTTAGTTCTAGAATCTAAAATAAATGCGGTATAATTTAACTTAGAAATATCTTCTTTCGTTATTTTTAAAGAAGTTTCATCTTTCACTTCTTCTACATTTTGTGTTACATCTGTTTTTTTACAAGAAAAAACACAAAAAAACAAGGTAATATATAGTAATGCTTTCATTTGTTATCAACTATTATTTTACAAATATATCGTATTCTTTACTTTTATTATTAAATACTTTATATAGTTATTATTTTGTGTTTTTTACATTTTCTTCTTTAAAATCTTGCTATTTTTGAGCACCTAAAACATATAATTTAATGACTTCAAAAATTTTAATTATTGGTGCTTGCGGGCAAATTGGTTCGGAGCTCACCTATAAACTAAGAGATATTTATGGTGTAGAAAATGTGATTGCAAGCGACATAAATACTAGAAAATTAGAGTTAGTCAATTCTGGTCCTTTTGTAATTTTAGATGCAAAGAATTTTAATGCTATTAAAGATTGTTGTATTAATCATAATGTAAAAACTGTATACTTAATGGCAGCTTTATTAAGTGCAACAGGAGAAAAATACCCAATGGAGGCTTGGGATTTAAACATGAACTCTCTTTTTCATGTATTAAATTTAGCAAAGGCAAAACAAATAGATCATGTTTTTTGGCCATCAAGCATAGCTGTTTTTGGGCCTACAACACCAAAGGAAAACACAGCACAACATACTATCATGGAACCTTCAACCGTATACGGAATCACAAAACAAGTTGGAGAACGTTGGTGCGAGTATTACCATGAAAAGTACGATGTAGATGTAAGAAGTATTCGTTATCCAGGAATTATTAGCTGGAAAACGTTGCCTGGAGGAGGAACCACAGATTATGCAGTAGAAATTTACCATGAAGCCATTAAAAACAAAAAATACGAGTGTTTTTTAAGTGAAAACACCAAACTACCAATGATGTTTATGGATGATGCTATTAAAGCAACAATAGATATCATGCAAGCTGATACAGACACGATTAAAATTAGATCTTCTTATAATTTATCTGCAATTAGTTTTACACCTAAAGAAATAGCTGCTGCTATTCAAGAACAAATTCCAGAATTTAAAATAACCTATAAACCAGACTTTAGACAAGCCATTGCAGATTCTTGGCCAAAAAGTATAGATGATGCTTCCGCAAGACAAGATTGGAACTGGAAACACGCTTTTTCTTTAAACGATATTACCAAAGAAATGCTTCTACATTTAGGTAAAAATAAAGACTAATTTTAATTTTGGCACAATATTCGTTATTTTAGCGGGAATCTAAATTTATAAAAATGAAAAAACAACTATCGCTTATTGTAGTTTTATTATGTACCTCTATGCTGTTTGCTCAAAAGGCAAAAGTTCAAGAAGGGGACTGGAAAAACTTAAAAGGTATCACCAAGTACACCCTTGAATTCGATTATTCTAATCTTGAAATTCCCAAATATGATAATGAAGAGGAATTTTTAAAAGATAAAATGGCTAAGCGTGATGAAAAAAACCCTGGCTCAGGAGAAAAGTTTAAAGCCTCTTGGTTTGCGGACAGAGAAAACAAATATGAACCAAAATTTATTGAATCTTTTAATAAAAGATGGGATGATGGTAAAATAAAAATTGGCAAAGATTATAACGAAGCAGAATATACTATTAAAGTACATACTACTTTTATGTATGCAGGGTATAATGTTGGTGTAGTAAGACAAAACTCTAAAATCGATGCTGTTTTAACAGTGTACAAAAACGATGCACCAGACAATGTTTTATTTCAAGTAAAATATACTAAAGCAGAAGGAAACAACTTTATGGGTGCAGATTATGATTCTGGGTATAGAATTTCGGAAGCTTATGCTAAACTAGCAAAGACTTTTGCAGCACATTTAAAGAAAAAAACAAAGTAAAACATATTACTTTACTCAAGTTAAAAGCGAACTTTATAAGTTCGCTTTTTTTATTTTAAACCATCTATTCAAAAAAAATAATCTTTTTATTTTAATTAAACTATTCGCTTTTAGAATATTATAGATATTTAGTTATGTTTGTAAGAATTAACCTTTAAACTTTACCATGAAAAAAATCTACCTATTACTTTGTATTTGCTTTTACTCTTTTACAATTAACGCGCAAAATGAAATTTCGCCAGATTATAATTTTAGTGTAAGTGAACCTTATCAAGTTTACGATGCTGCTAAAAAATATTATTTCAGTAAAAACAATGAAATTCTTACAGTTAAACCTTGGAAAAAGTATTTGGTAATTCAAAAATTTGGTGTAGACGATTTAAACCTAATTTCCGAAAAAGAATATAACGACTTACCAGATAATTATGTCGTAGAAGGCATGATAGAATTACAAGAAAAATACTACTTTTTTTACTCGTCATGGTCTGGTAAAAAGACAAAACAAGAACGTCTATACTACAGAGAAATTGACTTTAATACAGGAGCATTTATTGGAGAAGGGATAGAATTAATAAAAGTGAACGGAAAACTAGCTGGATCACCAATGGCAACATACACAACAGGTTCTGGCGTAGGATTTGGAGGTTTTGGCGGATTTGGAGGCTTTGGTATAACCGATAAATTTGATTTTTTAACCTCTAAAGATGAATCTAAATTATTAATACAATATAGAAAAAAACCAGAGGTAAAAAGAGATACAAAAAGTTACGACATGATTGGTGTTAATGTATATGACACGAACTTAAATCCTACTTGGTCTAAAGAGTATAAAATGCCATATACCGAAAGAAGAATGGATTTATTAGATTTTGCTGTCGATGCGAATGGTCATGGATATATTTTAACCAAAGTTTTTCATGATGACAGCAATAGAGATAAGAAAAAAAGAAAAGATAAAGATGCAAACTACCACATGGAACTATTTAGATTACTAGATGGTTCGGAAGGAATTGAAAAAAGCAAAATTGTTTTAAATGACAAGTTTATTAATGGTATTTCTTTATTTGAATCGGAAGATGGCTATATGATTTGTGCAGGATTTTACACCAATGGTTTAAATAATAATTTAGGTAACTCTGATGGTGTTTTCACATTTAAAATTACTAAAGAAGGAGAGCTAGTTGAAAAAACAGCACACGAAATTCCAGTAGAAGTTTTAAACCAATATGTAAGTAAAAGAACACAAAAAAAGAATGCAAAAAAAGATAAAGATGACAAAGCAGAGTTTGCTAATTTACAACTTCGTGATTTAGTAATACATAGCGATGGCAGTCTTGTTTTAATTGGTGAACAAACTTTTATTGTAGCGCATTATAGAAATAATGGCCAAGTATATTATACCTTTCATAACAATGATATGTTATTAACTAAAATAGATGCAGATGGTAATTTAGCTTGGATGAAAAAACTACCAAAAAGACAGTCTGGCGCTCCAAAAATAGGACAAGTATACGATACAAGTAAAACCTATAAAGGTGGCATGTCATACTCTTATTTTTTCACCAACAGCAACCACTATTTGGTGTATTTAGATAATGTGAAAAACATAGATTTAGAACTAGACCAAGTACCTGCTTTACACAGTGATGGTCATGGTGGTTACTTAACTGCTTACAAAATTAATGATGCTACAGGAGCTGTATCTAAAGACAATATTTTAGACACTAGAAATGTAACAGATAAATTAGCAGTACACCAATTTAGTAATAATAGAGTGGTTAAAACTGCCGAAAATCAATTTGTAATAGAGTTTTACAAAAAGAAAAAAGAAGATGTTTTAATTAAAGTAGAAATTAAATAAATCTATTTCATAAAAAAAGCGAACCCATTGTCGCTTTTTTTGTTTCTACTCTTTTTTTAATCAAAATTAGTTACGTTTATATTTAAATAATTCTTTTATGTTAAAACACCTTTCTTTTCTATTCTTGTTCGTATTGGGAAGTATTTGTTATGGGCAAGAAAATCAAAATTATTTGGTTAGCAAACCCTATAAAAATTTTGATATCGACAAACGTTATTATTTTAACAATGAAGATGAAATTCTTATGGTAAAAGCCTGGGATGAATCGGTTATAATTCAAAGATTTAATACTAAAAATTTAAATTTAATCTCAGAAAAAAGATATGATGAACCCGATTTAAATTATGACATTGAAAATGTAATTAAAGTTCAAAACAAAGTTTACTTTTTCTATTCTATGTGGACCGGTTATGAGTCGCAATTAGAACAACTATATTACCGGGAAATTAATATTAATACTGGCGAATTTATTACCGATTCAAAACTACTTATTGAAGTTAAAGGCAAAATCACAAAATCTCCAACATCTACGTATAGAGGTGTTCAAGAACATTTTAAAAACAGAAAAATGCCAAGTGTAAAATTTGACATATTAGTACCTACAAACGAAAATGAAATCTTTATTCTTTATAGAGAATATAGAAAAAACAAGAAAGATGTTAAAAGTTGGGACACGTTAGTTCTTAATTATTTTGACATTAATCTTAATAAGGTTTCTAATAAAAAGTTTAAAATGCCATATTCTGAACGTAGAATGAAAGCTTTAAACTACAATACGCACGATAATGGTAATCTATACATTTTAACTAAAGTATTTCTAGATGATAGTGGTGTTGAAAAAAAGAACAAGCGAGAAAGCGAAGCTAATTATTATTTAGAGCTCTTAACCTTAGCAAAAAAGGCTAACGATATACAAAAAACCAAAATCGAATTACCAAATAAATATATAAACTCTGCTAATCTATTTGAGTTGTCTAATGGTAGCCTATTGTGTTCTGGATATTATAGTAATGGTCTTAATAAAAACTTAAACCATTCTGATGGTATATTCATTTCTAAAATAGGAACAGATGGAACAATAATTTCTAATATTGATTATATTATTCCAACAACTATTATAGAACAAAATGCGAAACATAATGACAAAAGAGAATTCGAAGATATTATCCTCAAAGATATAAACGAAAATGACGATGGAAGCCTACTACTAATTGCAGAACAATCGCATAAGTGGGATCTACAAAATCAAGGAGGATATAATTTTAGATATAATGACATTTATTTAACTAAAATTGATTCAGAAAATCAATTATTATGGATGCGCAAGCTTCCTAAAGAACAAAAAGGGAACTCAAAACCTGGTCACTCTTATACGCATAAAGCGTTATTGGGAGATATGTCTTATAATTACTTTAACGTAAATAACGCTCATTATTTTTTGTTTCTAGATAATCTAAAAAACAAAAATCTATCACTAAAAGATAAGCCAAAACCGCACACTAATAATCATGGTGGCTATTTTACTTATTATAAAGTGAATGATGCTAATGGTGAAGTTTCAAAAAAAAACCTATTTAATACAGACGATGTAGATGGCAAGTATAACATCGAGGATTTTAGTAAAAAAAGACTTTTTAAAGTTTTTGAAAACGAATTTATAATGGAGGTAAACAAAAAAAGAAGAGAAGATGTTTTAATTAAAGTAGAAATTAAATAACCTCTCCTATATCTCAAAAAAGCAAAAAGCGAACCTTATTGGTTCGCTTTTTCTGCTTTATTCATATTTATAACATGTGCTAAATTCTTTACAAGTCTATCATGTTTTTTAACAAAAGGGTTTGTTTCATCCCAAACATAACCAGCAAGCACAGCACAAATTTGTTTTTTTATATCAGGATTTTCAGGTCTATGGAAAAATAAAGTCTGTAAGTTTCCTGTGTACCATTCTTTAACATAAGTTGCAAAAACGCGAACACCTTTCATAATATAACCAGTGTACTCTTCTTCCCAATCAACGGTTTCGCCATTCAACTCATTAGTAAAAAGTTTGGCTGCTTTTAAAGCCGACTCTGTAGCAAAAGTTACTCCAGACGAAAAAACAGGATCTAAAAACTCTGCACTATTTCCAGTTAAAGCATATCCTTTTCCGTAAAGCTGTGTTACAGATTTTGAAAAGTTTTTAATATTAATTGGATTAAATTTAAAATCTAATCCTTCAAAACGTTTATAATAATAGTCAGAAGTTTTAAGTAATTGTTGCATTCTTTCGGTGGTATCTCCTTCAAAAGAATCTAAATATTCGGTTAAACCTACAAAACCAATACTAGTATCTCCATTAGAAAAAGGAATTACCCAAAACCATGTATCTTTATCTAAAACATCAAAAGTAATCATGGTTCCTTCTACTCCTTCTGGTCTTTTTAAATCTTTTACATGTGCAAAAATGGAAGAATGTTCTGGGATAGACGATGGTTTATCTAGACCAAGAATTCTTGGTAAAACACGACCATAACCGCTAGAATCTATAATGTGTTTTGCATGTACTATATATAGTTCTCCATTTTCATCTTTAATACTAGTTTTCGAAGATCCATCTTCATCAAATACTACATCTACAACTTCATGATTAAAAGTAATATCTACTCCTCTATTCACTAATTCTGTCGCAAGAACATTATCGAAATCTGCGCGTGGTACTTGCCATGTCCAATCCCATCCTTCGGTATGTTTTTTACTAAAATCAAAATCACAAACAATATCACCACTTAAAAAACGAGCTCCATGTTTTTTTTCAAATCCAAAATCCTTCAAAACATCTAAAAGGCCAACTTCATCAAAATGATCCATACATCTTGGCAATAGACTTTCTCCTATTACAAACCTTGGAAAAGTACTTTTTTCAACAACTTTAAGCTGTTTCCCTTGGTTATGCAAGTAAGAAGCAGCCACACATCCTGAAGGTCCAGCTCCAATAATTAAAACATCCACATGTATTTCATTCATAATCATTATAGTATTTAATCTTAATTATATTAAATTAGCGCACACAAAAATAACTACTTTACTTGGAGTTATTAAAATAATTATTAAAAATAGTCAGAATAAAACATATAGATGCTAACATTTAACGGAAAACTAGGATTAAAAGATTTTTATAAAATTATAATAGAAAACAGTAAAATTAAAGTAGATGACACTGTTTTTGAAACTGTAGAAAAGAGTTTTAACTTTCTAAAAGAATTCTCAGAAAACAAAGTAATTTATGGTGTTAATACTGGTTTTGGCCCAATGGCACAATATAAAATTAAAGATTCTGAGCGTATTCAACTACAATATAATTTAATTCGTAGTCATGCCTCAGGAACAGGAAACCCAATTGCTCCTCAATATGTAAAAGCTGCTATGGTAGCTAGATTAAACACACTCTCTTTAGGTAATTCGGGTGTACACAAATCTGTTATTGAATTAATGACAGAACTTATAAATAAAAACATTACCCCTTTAATTTACGAGCATGGTGGTGTTGGAGCAAGTGGAGATTTAGTACAACTTGCACATTTAGCACTTGTATTAATTGGGGAAGGCGAAGTATTCTATAATGGAGAAAGATTAGCAACTGCAACAGTTTTTGAAAAAGAAAATCTTACTCCAATCTCTGTAGAACTTCGTGAAGGTTTAGCATTAATGAATGGTACTTCTGTTATGACAGGAATTGGTATTGTAAATACCATGTACACCAGACGCCTTTTAAACTGGATGATTTCTTGCTCTGCAGCAATTAATGAAATTGTCGAAGCCTATGACGATCATTTATCGGAAGAATTAAACAATTCAAAAAAACACAAAGGACAACAAGATATTGCTAAAAGCATGCGTGCACATTTAGTAGACAGTAAGCTTACCAGAAAAAGAGAACATCATTTATATGAAGCAAACAATGATGATGTTTCTGTTTTTCAAGATAAGGTACAAGAATACTATTCATTACGTTGTGTACCACAAATATTAGGCCCTGTTTTAGACACTCTAAATAGTGTGGAAAGTATTTTGATTGAAGAAGTAAATTCAGCAAACGACAATCCAATTGTAAATGTAGAAAAGAAACATGTGTATCATGGTGGAAACTTTCATGGAGACTATGTATCCCTAGAAATGGATAAGCTTAAAATAGTCGTTACTAAAATGAGTATGCTTGCAGAAAGACAGTTAAATTATTTATTAAATCCTAGCCTTAACAACATACTTCCTGCTTTTGTAAATCTTGGCCAATTAGGATTAAATTTTGGTATGCAAGGTGTACAATTCACTGCGACTTCTACAACTGCCGAGAACCAAACTTTATCGAACCCAATGTATGTACATTCTATTCCAAACAATAATGATAATCAAGATATTGTGAGCATGGGAACCAACGCTGCATTAATTACAAAAAAGGTTATTGAAAATGCTTTTGAAGTTATGGCAATAGAACTTATTACTGTAATTCAAGCTATTGAATATTTAAAAGCACAAGATAAAGTATCGTCAAAAACTAAAAAATTGTATGATGAGATACGAAAAATAGTTCCTATATTTACAGAAGACGTTACTATGTATCCTTATGTTAACCTTGTTAAAGATCATATTATTAACAATGAAGCATAAAAACAATTTTAAATATTTTTCTAACCAAGAAATATAACCTATTAGATAAAAACACAAACACATGAAAACAAAATCGCTATTAATCGTATTATTATTATTTTTAAGTACTATAGTTGGTGCTCAAGAACTTGCTCTTGCTAATGAAGACGGCAAATTTGGCTATATTAACAAATCAGGAGAATGGGTAATTCAACCAGAATTTAAAGTCGCAAAAAGCTTTTCTGAAGATTTAGCAGAAGCTATGAATGACAACAAAAAATGGGGTTTTATCAACCGAAAAGGAGAATGGGTAATTCAACCATCTTTCGATAAAACCAAAGGATTCAACTCTGGTATTGCCGTTGTATTAAGTAAAAAAGAATGGTTTTACATAAACAAAAAAGGAGAAAAGGTACTTACAGATGTTGCAACAGATAAAATTTATGATTTTGAAGATGGTCTTGCTCAAATAAGACAAGGTGACAATGTAGGCTTCATAAACACTTCTGGAACAGTAGTCGTTACCCCTAAATTTAATAAAGCTTTTGATTACGTTAATGGATATGCTAAAGTAAGAGAGGGTGAAAAATGGGGATTAATAGATAAAACTGGCAACTATTTTGTAGAAACCAAATATGATGGAGTTAGTAATATATACAATGGCAATATTGTAGCAACACTTGGCGAAAGTCATGGCCTAATTATTAATGGTGAATTTAAAAAAGTAGCTGGCGCTCAAAAGATTTGGGACTTTTCATTAAATGGAGACATTACCTACGCTAAGAAAAACGACAAAATTGGCTTCATCAATAAAAATGGAGAATGGACAATAGAACCAAGCTTCGATAAAGTTAGAGCTTTTGTAAATGGCCTTGCTCCTGTTTCAAGAGACAAAAAATGGGGGTATATTGATACTACAGGAAAAGTAGTTATATCCTTACAATACAGAGATGCAGAAATTTTTAGTAAAGACGGTTTAGCGCCTATTAAAATAGATAAGCTTTGGGGTTTCATTAATACATCTGGAGAAAAAGTAATTGACGACAAATACAATATTACAGCTGGAGGTTTTTCAATCTTTAAAAAGAATAATCAAAAAGGCTTTATTAATGGTATCGCTAGAGTAAAAGAAGAAAAAGTTTGGGGTTATATAAATACAAAAGGAGAAGTACTAAAAAACAAGTGGTACAGACAGTTAGAACTCTTTAAATAAACCTTAATAAATTAAACACTACTGCGCTTCCAAATCGAAGTAGACTTAATATCAAATAACAATACTACATGAAATGTGCCTTAATAACTGGCGGTTCTAGAGGAATTGGTAAAGCCATTTGCTCACAACTAGCTATAGATACAGACTATCACATATTAATAAATTATAACAGTAATGAAGCTGCTGCAAAAGAAACCCTAAAAGCTGTTGAAGCTGCTGGTAATACTGGAGAAATATTAGGCTTCAACGTAACAGATGCTGAACAAGTTAAATCTAAATTGGATACATGGCAAGAAGCAAATCCAGATGCATTAATAGAAGTAATAATTAATAATGCAGGAATTACAAAAGATGGTTTATTTATGTGGATGCCTCAAGAAGATTGGCAAAACGTAATAAACACATCATTAAATGGCTTTTTTAATGTTACCAATTATGGCATTCAAAAAATGCTTAGAAACCGTTTTGGCCGTATTGTAAATATAGCTTCGGTTTCAGGAGTAAAAGGAACTCCTGGTCAAACAAACTATTCTGCAGCAAAAGGAGCAATTATTGCAGCAACTAAAGCTTTATCTCAAGAAGTAGCAAAAAGAAATATCACGGTAAATGCTGTAGCTCCTGGCTTTATAAAATCGGATATGACCGCAGATTTAGACGAAAAAGAACTCAAAAAACTAATTCCAGCAAATCGTTTTGGTGACGCACAAGAAGTTGCAGATTTAGTTTCTTTTTTAGTTTCCAAAAAGTCTTCTTATATTACTGGTGAAGTAGTAAATATTAATGGAGGAATTTACTCTTAAAATAATTTTGTAGTACGTATGAAACGTGTTGTTATAACGGGAATGGGAATATATTCCTGCATAGGAAAAAACTTAGAAGAAGTAAAGGATTCACTATATAATGGAAAGTCTGGTATTGTCTACGACCAAGAACGAAAAGACTTTGGCTATCGCTCCCCTTTAACCGGAATGGTGGAAAAACCAAATCTTAAAAAACAGCTTTCCAGAAGAGAACGCATAAGTTTAGGAGACGAAGGTGCCTATGCCTATGTAGCAACTACAGAAGCATTAGAAAACGCAAAAATAGATATCGAATTTTTAGAAAATAATGAAGTTGGTATTTTATATGGAAATGATAGTACTGCAAAGGCTATTGTAGACTCCGTAGATAAAATTAGAGAGAAAAAAGACACCACACTTGTTGGTTCTGGAGCTATTTTTCAAGCTATGAACTCTACTGTAACCATGAATCTTTCTACGCTTTTTAAGCTTACAGGGGTGAATTTCACTATTAGCGCTGCATGTGCAAGCGGATCGCACGCTATTGGTATGGCTTACCAACTTATAAAAAGCGGCTTACAAGATTGTATTATCTGTGGAGGAGCTCAAGAAATAAACAAATATGCAATGGGAAGTTTTGATGGTCTTGGTGTTTTTGCCATGAACCTAGAAAACCCAGAAAAAGCATCTAGACCTTTCGATAAAAATAGAGACGGTTTAGTACCAAGTGGTGGAGCTGCAACCTTAGTTGTAGAAAGTTACGAATCTGCAATAAAACGTGGCGCACCAATTTTAGCCGAGATTATTGGCTATGGTTTTTCATCAAATGGGGAACATATTTCCACACCAAATGTAGACGGCCCGTCAAGAGCAATGTCTAAAGCCATTTCACAATCGAATTTAAAAGCGTCACAAATAGATTATGTAAATGCGCACGCAACATCTACTCCTGTAGGTGATGGTAATGAAGCCAAAGCAATAGTTAAAGTTTTTGGCGAAAACGGTCCTTATGTTAGCTCTACTAAATCTATGACTGGTCACGAGTGTTGGATGGCTGGAGCTAGCGAAGTTATTTATTCTATGCTAATGATGCAGCACAATTTCATAGCACCAAACATAAATTTAGAAGAACCAGATGAAGATGCAAAAAAATTAAATCTAGTAAGTAAAACGCTAGATAAAAAATTTGATGTATTTTTGTCCAATTCATTTGGATTTGGTGGAACAAATTCAGCATTAATAATAAAAAAATTATAATACAATATGACTAAAGAAGTTATTATTGAAAAGATAAACGACTTTCTTATAGATGAATTTGAAGTTGAAGCAGACGACATAGCTCCTGAAGCGAACTTAAAAGACACTCTAGAATTAGATAGCTTAGACTTTGTGGACCTTGTGGTAGCTGTAGAGTCTAACTTTGGCGTGAAGTTAGTTGGAGAAGACTTTGTAAATGTAGAATCGCTTCAAGACTTCTATGACTTAATAGAAAAAAAATTAAGCTAAACCATTTTACTTTAAATATTTATGGCTGCTGAATGGCAAGGAAAGTCCAGAGGAACCGTTTTTGGATACAAAATTTTTGTGTTTTGTATGAAAACTTTCGGAATTGGCTCTGCATACTTTATCCTCTATTTTGTTGCTTTTTACTTTTGCTTTTTTGCTGGAGATAGCACAAAAGCGAGTTACTATTATTTTCGTGAAAGGCGAAAAAACTCTAAACTAAAAAGCTTTTTAAACATTTATAAAAGCTACTATGTATTTGGACAAACGATTATAGACAAAATAGCTATATCTTCAGGTTTACGAGACAAATTTACTTATCATTTTGATGGTGTTGAGCTTATCAACGATGCTTTAAAACAAAAAAAAGGAGGTGTTTTAATTAGTGCACATGTTGGTAATTTTGAAATTGCAGAACACTTTTTTGGAGAGTTAGAAGAAAACACTTCTATAAGTATTTTAACCACAGATGCAGAACATTCTAATATTAAAGAATACCTAGAAAGTGTAACAGAAAAACCTAAAGTAAACCTTATTTTAATACAAGAAGATTTAGGTCATATATTTGAAATCAATGCCGCTCTGACAAGAAATGAGCTTGTTGTAATTACGGGAGACAGATACATTAAAGGCTCTAAACACTTAACGCAAGACTTATTAAACCAAGTAGCAAAATTCCCTGCAGGACCTTTTATGCTTGCATCGCGTTTAAAAGTCCCTGTTCTATTTGTATACGTAATGAAAGAAACCAACAAACATTACCATCTTTTTACAAGAAAAGCAGAAGCGAAACATAGAGATGCCCAAGCATTATTAAAAGAATACACAGAAAGTGTATCTTGGATGCTAAACAAGTACCCGCTACAATGGTTTAACTATTTTGATTTTTGGGAAACTTTCAATAAAAATAATTAAGAAAGCTATTATTTTTTTATACTTTTCGTAAAAGTTAATAAGTTCTATTATTTACAATGAGGGAAACTTCTATATCTAGACTTTTATTCCGAAATTACCAAAAATTATAACTTTTGAAAAACGTTTTAGTAATACATTATTCACAATCAGGTCAATTAACCGAAATTGTGAACAACATTGTTTCTCCTTTAACTAGTGATGCTATTCAAGTAGATTATCATGAAATAAAAATGGAACAACCTTTTCCTTTCCCTTGGAAAGAGAAGGATTTTTATGGTGCTTTTCCTGAAACTTACCAACAAATACCACAAAAAGTAAAACCAATTTCTTTAGACATACTTAATAAAAAATATGATCTCATAATTTTAGGTTATCAAATTTGGTACTTAACACCTTCTATTCCTATAAATTCATTTTTAAATACAACAGATGCCAAAAAAATACTCAAAAATACGCCAGTAATTACTGTTATTGGCTGTAGGAATATGTGGATTATGGCACAAGAGAAAATGAAGAAAAAATTACTAGACCTAGAAGCTAATTTAGTTGGCAATATTGCTTTAGTAGATAGACATATAAACCACATAAGCGTTATTACTATTGCAAAATGGATGATGACAGGAAAAAAAGAACGCTATCTTGGCATTTTCCCTAAACCAGGAGTTTCACAAAAAGACATTGACGAAGCCGGTAAGTTTGGCAGTATCCTACTAAAACACTTAAAAGAGAACAATTTCAACAATTTACAAGACGCTTTTTTACATGCAAATGCGGTAAAAATTAAACCTTTTTTGGTATTAACTGATAAGCGTGCAAACATCCTTTTTTCTAAATGGGCAAATTTAATTCAATCTAAAGGCAATAAAAACAGTAAAAAACGTGCTTTTTGGGTTAAATTTTTTAGTTATTACTTATTATTTGCCATTTGGATTATTGCACCTATTGTTTTTATCTTATTTTTGTTGACTTATGTGTTTTCAATACATAAAATAAAAAAAGACAGAGTATACTATTCTTCTGTAAAATATATAGAGTAAGGCATAAAATGAAAGACGTTTACATAAACAAAGTTTCAAAATTTCTACCAAATCGTCCAATTTCAAACGACGAAATGGAGGAAAAATTAGGTATAATAAACGGTAAAACTTCTAAAGGAAGACGAATTGTTTTAAGAAACAATCAAATAAAAACGAGATACTATGCTATTGATGATAATGGCAACATAACACATAACAATGCGCAATTAACCAAAGAAGCCGTTGTTGCTTTATGTGACCAAGATTTTAAAGCAAAAGACATAGAGTTGCTTTCTTGCGGTACATCTAGTCCGGATCAAATTTTACCTTCACATGCTGCAATGGTTCATGGATTTCTTAAAAACGGAAACCTTGAAATAAACTCTCCATCTGGAGCTTGCGTTTCTGGTATGAATGCACTTAAATATGGCTACATGTCTGTAAAGTCTGGTGAAACCAAAAATGCAGTATGTACTGGATCTGAGCGTACATCTTCTTGGATGATGTCGGATACTTTTGAAGAGGAATTAAAACACCTAGAAACATTAGAAGATAATCCTATATTAGCCTTTAATAAAGATTTTTTACGTTGGATGCTATCCGATGGGGCTGGTGCTTTTTTATTAGAAAGTGAGCCAAAAGGAAACCAACCATTAAAAATAGAATGGATGGAAGGCTACTCCTATGCGCATGAAGTAGAAGCATGTATGTATGCTGGAGGTGATAAACTAAAAGACGGATTTTTAAAACCTTGGAGCGAATATCCTTCAGACCAATGGAGTAAAAAATCATTATTCGCAATGAAACAAGATGTAAAACTTCTTGGCGAAAATATTTTAGTAAAAGGTGTTGATAGTTTAAAAAAAGCTATCGCAAAACACAATATGAAGCCAGAAGACATTAATTATTATTTACCCCATGTTTCTTCTTATTATTTTAAAGAAAGTTTATATAAAGAAATGGTAGCACAAGGCGTTGAAATCCCTTGGGAAAATTGGTTCATGAATTTAAGTAAAGTCGGTAATGTTGGAGCAGGTTCAATCTACATTATGTTAGAAGAACTTGTACATTCAGGAAAACTTAAAAAAGGAGAAAAAATATTACTCTCTGTTCCGGAAAGCGCTCGATTTGCCTATGCTTATGCACTTTTAACTGTTTGCTAAATGAGTTTACCAATAACAGACATATCACATTTAATTCCGCAGAAAACACCATTTGTAATGGTAGACACTTTATTAGATTTTTCTGCCGATAAAATTGTGTCCAGCTTCACTATTTTAGACACCAATCTTTTTGTAAAAGACAACTTTTTTTTAGAACCTGGAATCATTGAAAACCTAGCACAAACAGTTGCTCTACATACTGGTTACGATTTTTTTTTAAAAGGAGAACAAGCACCAACTGGCTATATAGGATCTATTAAAAAAGTAGATGTAAACAAACTTCCAAAATTAAATGAAACCATTACAACAGAAGCAACTATACTTCATGAATTTATGGGGGTAACCATGGTAGAAGTTAAAGCTTTTAACCAGGAAAAAGAAGAAATTGCTTTTGCTCAAATGAAAACAGTTATTGCTAACTAATGAATAATTTTCAGTCACTAGATATCACAAAATTTTTACCACATCGTGCGCCATTTTTAATGGTAGACCATGTAATATCTATTGATGATGAACACGTAACCACTTCCTTTAAAATAAAAGAAGACTGTATTTTTACAGATGAAAACAACGTATTTAACGAAGTTGGTTTAATTGAAAATGCAGCGCAAACCTGCTCTTCTATTGTTGGTAAAAGTTATTTTGAAGAAGATGATTTAGAAGGTGAAGGCACAAAATTAATAGGCTTTATTTCAGCAATAAAAAAAGTAACTCTTTTTGCTTCTCCAAAAATTGGAGAAACCATAATATCTAAAGCAAATTTAAAATCTAGATTTGACGCAGATCATTATAGCATTTGTACTTTAGAATGCAGTATTTCATCCTCAAATAAAGAATTATTATCTTGTGAAATGAATTTGTTTATTCAAGAAATGCCTAAAAGTTAAAGGTGATGAAAAAAAGCGAAGTACCTCAAGATAAAAGTAACCTAGAGTCAGCAAATTTTAGAGAATTATGCTATGCTGTAGACGAAAATGGCGAATATACAACAGCACACACAACTGGTTGGGACCCTAAAACTATTGCACTAGATAATGCAATCGAAGACATTAATCAACGTGTTGCAGACGCAAAAAAAAGAGTAAAAAACAACATAACTAGTCCAATAGAATATTATATGGAACTACATAAAATGGATCTTCCTATTTTAGCAAGTTATGTTGGTATTTGGCAATGGCGAGTAAAACGTCATTTTAAACCAAAAGTATTCCATAAACTATCTAATAAAACCCTTCAAAAATATGCAGAGGTTTTTGAAATTACTATAGACCAACTAAAAAACCTAGACCATGCAAATTAACTTTACTCACCATCAATCTGCGCATTGCGAAAATGGTGTGGTTTCTAATTTAATGAAACACCATGGCTTTAATGTAAGTGAGCCAATGGTATTTGGTATTGGATCTGGACTACTATTTTGTTATATTCCGTTTTTAAAAGTTAATCACGCTCCAGCTATTACATACAGAGCAATGCCTGGATTTATTTTTAAACGTTTTGCAAAACGTGTTGGTATAAAAATAGAACGAGAAAAATTTAAAGATCCTAAAAAAGCTAAAGCTAGATTAGACGAAAATTTAATCAATAATAACCCTGTTGGTTTACAAGTTGGTGTTTACAACCTAACGTATTTTCCGGATGAGTATCGCTTTCATTTTAATGCGCACAACTTAGTCGTTTATGGCAAAGAAAAAGACACATATTTAATTAGCGATCCTGTAATGGAAACTGTAACTACTTTAACTGCAAAAGAACTCGAAAAAGTAAGGTTTGCTAAAGGCGCATTACCTCCAAAAGGACATATATATTACCCAACAAACTTCCCTAAAGAATTGAATTTAGAAAAAGCAATTCTAAAAGGAATAAAACATACCTGCAGAGATATGTTAGCTCCAATGCCTATTATTGGCGTAAAAGGAATTCGTTTTACTGCAAAACAAATTAGAAAATGGCCTAAAAAATTAGGGACTAAAAAAGCAAATCATTACTTAGGACAAATTGTAAGAATGCAAGAAGAAATAGGAACTGGAGGTGGAGGTTTTCGCTATATTTTTGCTGCCTTTTTACAAGAATCAAGCAAAATTTTAAACAATCCTAAGCTTACTGAACTTGCAAAAGAAATGACAAAAATCGGTGATTTATGGCGTGATTTTGCTGTAGATGCATCTCGTATTTATAAAAATAGAGGAGCAAAAACAGATGGTTATAATGAAGTAGCAACGCAGTTAGAAGCTATTGCAGACAAAGAAGAAGTGTTTTTTAAAGCTTTAAAAAAAGCTATTTAATATGATTAATATTGAACAGGTTTCTAAAAAATATAAAACTGCCGAAAATTTTTCGGTAGTAGATTTTGATTTGTTCATTGAGGAAAAAGAAATTTTTGGGCTTCTTGGTCCAAATGGAGCAGGAAAAACCACATTAATTTCCATATTGTGCTCGTTAATAAAACCAACATCTGGTTCTTTTACCATAAACGGTTTAACGTATCAAACGCATAAAAATGAACTCAAACAACTTATTGGTATAGTACCACAAGAGTATGCACTCTATCCTACTCTAACTGCTTTCGAAAATCTAAAATATTTTGGAAGTATGTATGGATTACATGGGAAAAAATTAAGCAACAAAATTAACGAATACTTACAAACACTAGGATTGTCACAATTTTCAAATAAGAAAATAGAAACATTTTCTGGTGGAATGAAACGTAGAATTAACCTAATTGCTAGCATTTTACACGAACCAAAAGTTTTATTTTTAGATGAACCTACCGTTGGTGTAGATGTACAATCTAAAAATGTAATTATCGAGTTTCTTCAAAATCTAAACAAAAAAGGGACTACTATAATTTATACTTCGCACCATTTAAATGAAGCTGAAACTTTTTGCTCTAGAATTGCAATAATAGATCATGGTAAATTAATAACTACAGGTCGACCAGCAGCTCTTATAAATAAGTATGAAGGAGCACACAATCTAGAAGATGTGTTTTTACGTTTAACAGGAAAAGCCTTAAGAGATCATGCGTAAACTTTGGGCTTCAGCATACAAAGAGTACTTACTCCTAATTAAAGATTTTGGAGGTCTTGTGGTATTATTTATTATGCCATTAGTACTTATTATTACCATAACTATTATTCAAGATAGTACGTTTAAAACCATTAGCGATACTAAAATCCCCATTTTAATTGTCGATAATGATAAAGGTACCGTTTCGCAAACCATTCAAGATGGATTAGCAAACTCGAATACGTTTGAAATTATTGTAAAAGAAACAGAAACGGAAGCCAAAGATCTGGTTTTTTCAGGAAAGAACCAGCTAGCTATTATTATTCCTGAGCACTTATCTTCCGATTTAGAAAAAAAAGTAACCCAGAATGTAGAAGGTATTATTTCTAAATTTGGTTTAGAAGAAGAAAATGAAACAGAAGCAATTGTTATTCCTAAAAAAGAAGTAAAACTTTATTTTGACCCTGCAACACAGCTTACTTTTAAGTCTTCGGTA
Organism: Lacinutrix cladophorae; assembly: GCF_053604645.1. Taxonomy (NCBI): domain Bacteria; kingdom Pseudomonadati; phylum Bacteroidota; class Flavobacteriia; order Flavobacteriales; family Flavobacteriaceae; genus Lacinutrix; species Lacinutrix cladophorae. Next base: position 28,484 of record NZ_JBSHNR010000121.1, read on the forward strand.
AAAAACGGAATCGACAAAATGATTTCAAAAATTGAAACACAATCCATCTATAAAGCGTTTCAAGAACAAATAACAGACGATCCCGCTGAAGTTATTTTTGAAACCGATAGTTTTATTAGTTTTAAAGAAATTCTTCCTATAAAAAATGACGAAGAAATATTACCTAACTCCGTTCAGCACAACGTTCCAGCATGGACATTATTTGCTATTTTCTTTATAATAGTACCTTTATCTATTAATATAGTTAAAGAAAAAAGTCAAGGAACTTTTGTGCGTTTACGTACAAATCCAGTTTCTTACGCTACAGTTTTGGGAGGAAAAACACTAGTATACCTTTGTGTTTGCATTATCCAATTTATTCTAATGTTAGCTATTGGCGTATATCTTTTTCCTGCAATGGGACTTCCTACTCTAGACGTTTCAGGGCGTTTACCGCTACTTTTTATTGTTGCTATATTTTCTGGTTTAGCTGCAATTGGCTTGGGATTATTACTTGGTACCATTGCAAAAACACAAGAACAATCTGCTCCTTTTGGTGCAACATTTGTTGTTATTTTAGCAGCTCTTGGTGGTGTTTGGGTACCCGTTTTTATTATGCCTAAGTTTATGCAAACTTTATCTAATATTTCTCCAATGAATTGGGGTTTAAATGCTTTTTACGATGTATTTTTACGAAATACTGGGCTTTCAAAAATACTACCAGAAATAGGTTTACTATTTTTATTTTTTATAGTAACCACATTAATTGCTATTGTTTATAATGAAAAGAAAAATGCAGTCTAACAAAAAATTAGTAGAACATACCAATCAAGTGCGTGTGCGCTTTGTAGAAACAGACCCTCTAGGTATAGTTTGGCATGGAAATTATATTCAATATTTTGAAGATGGTCGCGAGTCCTTTGGTAGAAAACATGGTATTTCGTATCTAGACCAAAAAGAGCATGGCTATGCAACACCAATTGTAAAATCAAGTACAGACCACAAACTTCCTTTACGTTATGGAGACATAGCTACCATAAAAACAATTTATCTAGATAGTCCTGCCGCTAAAATGGTTTTTCGTTATGAAATTTATAACCAAAAAGAGCAATTAGTTTGTACAGGAGAAACCGTTCAGGTATTTGTAGATAAAATTGGTGAAGGAGATTTATCATTAACCATTCCAGAGTTTTTTATGGAATGGAAAAAAAACGTAGGCTTATTAAATGAGTAAAGTGTACGTTTCACATAATAATATTATTTCTTCATTAGGCTTTACCAGTGAAGCTGTTGTTGCTAAAATTAATAACGAGGTTTCTGGTTTACAACGTATAGACGACAAAGCAATATTACCTGAACCTTTTTATACTTCATTAATTCCAACAGAAAAACTACAAGAAAACTTTAAAAAACTACAACCAAAAGGAAATTATACACGTTTAGAACAAATGATGATTTCTTCTTTAAACAATGTTATTAAAGCTTCAAATATTGAAATTAATGAACGTGTAGGATTAATTATTTCTACTACAAAAGGAAATGTAGATGCTTTAGATGAAAATAATCCTTTTCATAAAAACAGAGCATATTTAGGAGAACTCGGTAACCAAGTTAAAGATTTTTTTGGTTTTAAAAACCAAGCAATTGTAGTTTCTAACGCATGTGTTTCTGGAATTTTAGCAGTTGCAATTGCCAAAAGATATATACAACAAGGCGTTTACGATCATATATTTATAACTAGTGGAGATGTAATTACAGAATTTATTTTATCTGGCTTTAATTCTTTTCAGGCTTTAAGTAGTGCTCCTTGTAAACCTTATGACGCAAACAGAACAGGAATAAATATAGGAGAAGTAGCAGCGAGTGTTTTAGTAACCAACGACAACACCGTTTTAGCAAAAGAAGCAGTTACTATTATTGGCGAAGGCTCTTGTAACGATGCCAATCATATTTCTGGCCCTTCAAGAACAGGAGAAGGATTATATAGAAGTATGCAATCTGCATTTGCTCAAGCAAATATTACTGCTCAAGATGTAGATTTTATTTCGGCACACGGAACAGCAACCATGTTTAATGATGAAATGGAAGCCATCGCTTTTAACAGAATGAATTTAAGCACAGTACCACTAAACAGTTTAAAAGGCTATTTTGGCCATACATTAGGAGCTTCAGGATTAGTAGAAACTATTGTTGGTATGCATGCCTTAAAAAACAACACACTTTATAGATCGTTAGGTTTTGAAACCTTAGGAGTAACTAAACCAATAAACGTAATAACTAAAACAACAGAAAAAAACAGTAATAGATTCTTAAAAACAGCTTCCGGATTTGGAGGTTGTAATACAGCAATCTTATTTCAAAAAACCAATTAAATATGTCAAACCAATCTATAAAAGCTATAGACGCAATTCAAGAAGCACAAAAAATTGCTTTCGCTCCATTTGTATTTCAAGCAACAGTTTCATTAAGAAAACTTGGTGTTTTCGACCTGATTTTTGAAAAAAGAAAAAAAGGAGGGATAACTTTAGAAGCAATTGCTGAAGAATTAAAACTTAGTACATATGGTGTTGGTGTATTATTAGAGATTGCAGAAAGTTCTAATATTGTTTCAAAAAATGAAACAGCTCATTTTGAATTAACAACTATTGGTTACTTTTTAGCATATAACGAAACGGTTAACGTAAATATTAATTTTACAAATGAAGTATGCTATAAAGGCCTATTTCATTTAGACGAAGCAATAAAAACAGGAGAACCTTCCGGATTAAAAGAATTAGGTAATTGGAGCACAGTTTACGAAGGCTTATCGCAACTTACACCTTTACAACAAAAATCTTGGTTTGAGTTTGACCATCATTATTCAGATGACATTTTTGCTGAAGCTTTAGGGATTTTATTCAAAAAGGATCGTAAAAAAATATTTGATATTGGTGCAAACACAGGGAAATTTACAGTAAAATGTTGCACCTACAATAGCGATGTTAATATTACTATGATTGATCTTCCTGGACAACTAAACAAAGCAAAAGCAAATGTGGAAAAAGCCGGTTTTAAAGATAGAGTTAAAGGCCATGAAATAGATTGGCTTTCCGATAACCCAACAATACCTAGTGATGCCGAAACCATTTGGATGAGTCAATTTTTAGATTGTTTCTCGAAAAAAGAAATTCTAAAAGTGCTAAAAACGTGTGTAAACTCTATGGACGAAAAATCCGAATTAATTATAATAGAGACCTTTACCGACAGACAAAAATTTGATAACGCAAAATTCATTTTAGAAGCGACCTCGCTTTACTTTACTGTAATTGCCAATGGTAACTCTAAAATGTATAAAGCAACAGAATTTAAAGAAATAGCTAAAGAAGCTGGATTACAACTTAATGAGGATATAGAAATTGGAGAATATCATACCATGTTTACCTTTAGTAAAGCATAACAAATGAACACCAAGCACCACATAAAATCCTATTGCAGTATAAAGAACAATCAAGTTTCTTTAAACGGATCTGTGGTATATAAAGACGAAGAAAATTCTTTTTTAACATTCATAAAAGCAGCCTATAAAAACCAAAACACGAAATATCCAAAATTTTTTAAAATGGATAATTTAAGTAAATTGGCTTTTTTAGCTGCTGATGTTTTATTAAAAAATGAAAACTTATCTTTAGAAGAGGAAAACAATATTGCAATTGTATTCTCTAACAAAGCCTCTAGTTTAGACACAGACAGAAAACATCAAATATCTATTCAAAATAAAGAAAGCTACTTTCCAAGTCCTGCTGTTTTTGTTTATACACTACCAAATATTTGTATTGGTGAGATAAGTATAAAATATAAGCTGTATTCTGAAAATAGTTTTTTTATCTTTGAAAACTTAAATGCGGAACATTTGTTAACCTACACAAATAGTTTATTATCAAGCAACAAAGCAGATCAAGTACTTTGTGGTTGGGTAGAATTTGATGGAGAAGAAAATTACGAAGCATTTTTATATTTAGTAGCTAACACAGGTACTACAAAACACAGTAAACAAGACATAATAAAATTATATAACACCTAATATGGACGCATTAAAACAAGAATTAAAAGAGAATTTAATCGAGCAATTAAATCTAGAAGACATGACTACAGAAGACATAGCAAACGATGATATGCTTTTTGGTGATGGTTTAGGTTTAGACTCCATTGATGCATTAGAGCTAATTGTAATGTTAGATAAAAGTTATGGTATTAAATTAACAGACCCAAAAGAAGGACGTTCTATTTTCGAGTCTATTAATACAATGGCAGCCTATATTACAGAACATAGATCTAAGTAATAAATTCAAAAAATAGACCTTTCAAGTTTTAAATCCTGAAAGGTCTAAAACCAAAAAAAGACCCTGTTTTACAGGAAGTTTATATGAGTAAAGGAGTTGCTATTACAGGAATGGGAATAATTTCTGCCATTGGAAACAATGTTGTAGAAAATTACCAATCCCTAATACATGGTAAAAAAGGAATCTCTCGTGTTTCTAAAATTAAAACCAATCATGTAAATGATATTATGGTTGGAGAAATTGATTTTACAAATGAAGCATTAGAGCAACAACTAGGTTTAACTTCAGATAATAATTATTCTAGAACAGCACTACTTGGTGCAATAGCAGCAAAACAAGCTATAAAAGATTCAGGTATTACCAATATAAACGCTTACAAAACTGGTTTAATTTCGGCTACAAGTGTTGGCGGAATGGACATGACAGAACGTTATTATTATGATTATCTAACCAACAAAGCCACACATAAATATATTGAAGGACATCATGCTGGCGATTCTACTCAAAAAATTGCAGCGCAATTAGGTATAGAAAAAAGCTTAGTAACAACCATAAGTACTGCTTGTTCTTCTGCTGCAAATGCTATCATGCTTGGAGCTCGTTTAATAAAATCTGGTCAATTAGATCGTGTAGTAGTTGGTGGTACAGACTGCTTATCTAAATTTACCATCAACGGTTTTAAAACTTTAATGATTTTATCAGACACTTACAATACACCTTTTGATGAGAATAGGAAAGGATTAAACCTTGGTGAAGCTGCAGCATTTTTAGTTTTAGAATCCGATAAAGTAGTACAAGAAGAAAACAAAAAAGTGCTCGCATACGTAAAAGGATATGGGAATGCTAATGATGCATATCACCAAACGGCTTCTTCAGAAAATGGAGATGGTGCAACTCTTGCTATGCAAAAAGCTTTAGAAGTTGCAGGCTATAAACCAGAAAATATAGACTATGTAAATGCGCATGGTACTGCAACAGGAAACAATGATTTATCTGAAGGAAGAGCAATTATAAGAATATTTGGAGATAACGTTCCAGATTTTAGCTCTACCAAAGCATATACAGGACATACACTTGCTGCTGCTGGTGCCATTGAAGCAATATATTCGATTTTAGCACTACAAAACAATATTATTTACCCAAATCTGAATTTTAAAACGCAAATGAAGGAATTTAATATTACACCACAGCTAGAATTAAAAGAAAAACCACTACAATCCGTAATGTCAAACTCTTTTGGTTTTGGAGGAAATTGTTCTACCGTAATATATTCAAAAGAGCAATAATTATGAATAAGGTTTATATAAATAGCATCGCTTCTATATCTGCTCAAAAAACGTTTGACAATTCGTTATTTCTAACCGAAATTGAAAACTACCAAGCAAATGTAATTCCCGTTATCAATCCTAATTACAAAGATTACATTCCACCAGCTGCTGCAAGACGCATGGCAAAAGGAATTAAAATGGGAGTTGTAGCTTCAAAAATTGCATTGCAAGAATCTGGATTAGACACTATAGATGCCATCATTACAGGTACAGGAATGGGTTGTGTACGTGATTCCGAAAAATTTGTAAGTGCTATTATAGATAATGACGAGCAATACCTTACTCCTACTTCATTTATCCAATCTACACACAATACCGTTGGTGGACAGATTGCTTTAGAGTTACAATGCAAAGGCTATAATTTCACTTATGTACATGCTAGTAATTCTTTTGAATCTGCTCTTTTAGATGCAAAATTACAACTAGAATTAGACGAAGAAAAAAACATACTAATTGGTGGTGTGGATGAGATTGGAGAGCATACTACCAAAATTCATAAACTAGTTAATCATGTAAAAGCGGAAGCTATTAAAACTTCCGATGTTATAAACGCGCAAACTCCTGGTGCCGTTTTTGGAGAAGGCGCTAATTTCTTTGTGCTTTCTAATGAAAAACAAGCTTCTACCTATGCAGAAATCACTGCACTAAAAACATACAATACATTACCAGAAACAGAAGTTTTACATGAAGCTTCTAACTTCTTAAAAGAAAACAATATAAATATTGAAGATATCGATCTTTTAGTTCTTGGTAATAATGGTGATGTAGATTTTGACACTTTTTACACTAAGCTTACTGAAGGGTTTATAAACACACAACAAGCATATTACAAACATTTATGTGGTGAGTTTAATACTGCATCTTCTTTTGGGTTTTGGTTAGCTTCTAAAGTATTAAAAACACAAACACTTCCTGAGGCTGTAAAACTTAATAATAAAGACACAGCTTCATTTAAAAACATCTTATTATACAATCAGTATCGTGGAGAAAATCATAGTTTCACGCTACTAAAACAATGCTAAATTTTAAAACTGTAAATATTATCTCAAGTCTTCTTTTAGTTGGTTTGTTAGTTGCTTACAGCTATTATAGTTTTTCTATTTGGTTCATTATTTTATTCCTATTTGCTTGGTTTTTAATTACAGTTGCTGGATCTTCTTTCGTTGGATGGAATTATCACTTTACTTCTTTAAATTCCAATCCAGAAATAAACAAAAATCAAATTGCTATCACTTTTGACGATGGTCCTAACCTTGAATTTACACCAAAAGTATTAGCGCTTCTTAAAAAATATAATGCAAAAGCAACTTTTTTTTGTATTGGTAAAAATATAGAAATGCATCCTGAAGTTTTTAAAAGCATTATAAAAGAAGGGCATACAATTGGAAACCACACCTATACTCATAGCACTAATTTTGGTTTTTTTTCAGTAGAAAAAATGGTAGAAGAATTAAAAAAAACAAACAAAATAATTAATCGCCAAATTTGTAAAGACGCTCTATTATATAGACCTACTTTTGGTGTAACAAACCCACGAATTAAAAGAGCTTTACAAATTATAAAACTCCACTCTATAGGATGGAACAAACGCTCTTTAGATACCCGAAATTTAAGTGAGCAAACCATTTTAAAAAGAGTAACAAAAAACCTTAAAAAAGGGGATGTAATTCTATTGCATGACACTAGCGAGAAAACCATTAGTGTTTTGGAACAGTTATTGATATTTTTACAACAACAAAAAATCGAATCTGTAACAATTGATTCTTTATTTAACATTAAAGCATATGCATAAGCTCATATATATATTATTTTTTATCGTTTTTGCAGCAAAAGCGCAAACACCAATGAACAACACTGAAGCTACTGCTTTAAAAACAAAAGTAAAAGCTTTGGCAAATACAACCAATACTATTTCTAGTGATTTTATACAATACAAACATTTAGATTTTTTAGATAATGATATTAAAACTTCTGGAAAATTAGCTTTTAAGGCGCCAGATTTAGTAAAATGGGAATATATTGACCCTTTTAAATATTCGATTCTATTTAAAGATGAAACCCTTTTTATTAATGACGAGGGCAACAAAAGCAACGTAGATATTGGTAGTAACAAAATGTTTAAACAACTTAACAAACTTATTATTAGTAGTGTTAAAGGCGACATGTTTGATGATGCAGAATTTAATATAGAGTACTTCAAAAAAGACACAAATAGCTTGGTTTATTTTAGTCCGAAAGACAAAAAATTTGCTAAATATATTCAAGCATTTCATATTACATTCAATACAAAAGGAGATGTAATTGAAGTAAAAATGATAGAACCTTCACAAGATTATACCAAAATAATATTCCTAAACAAAGTACTAAACCAAACATTAGATAATGCGATATTTACTAATTAGTATATGCTTTATCTTTATTGGCTGTGCATCGTTTCCTAAAAAAAACAATTTTATGGATGTTGCTGTAACAAGCAATGTTTTCAATCCCTATTTTTCTAATCTAAATCAAGATTACATTTACAAAGCCAACATAGAAGTCTACGACAATACTTTTGGAGGCCTTTTTATAGTTAAAAAAATTGCAGAACAACACCATAGAATTGTTTTTACCACAGAAATGGGAAATAAGCTTTTTGACTTTACTTTTAATAACGAAGATTTTAAAGTAAATTATATTCTAGAGGATCTCGATAAAAAAATACTCATTAATATTTTGAAGAAAGACTTTAGAGTCTTGATCACAGAGAATCTTAAAACAACAAAAGCGTACGCTTTAACTAAGGAAACCATAAAAAAAACCTCCTTAAATAACAAAGACTATTATTATTTTGAAAACCCAGAAATTAGTAAAGTGATTAGGGTTAATAATGGCAAAGAAAAAGTTAGGTTTTTGTTTTCAGAAATAAATGATAATATTGCACAAAAGATAGTAATATTACATAGTAATATTAAATTAAAAATAAACCTCAAATCCATAAATTAAAACAGAATGAAAAAAATTATTTTAAGCTTAGCCTTAATTATTGCTAGTACAACAGTGTTTTCGCAAGTAACAGTTAGTCCAGGAATAAAAGCAGGATTCAATCTAGCAAACCTTTCTAATGTAGATGAATCTACTGCAAAGTTAGGTCTTCAAGGTGGTTTATATGTAAATCTTCATCTGGCACGCTTTTACGAATTACAAATTGAGACTACCTATTCTAATCAAGGAACTACATTTGAATACTCTGATTTTGATTCTACTTATGAAGAAGATTTAGACCTAGAATATGTAAGTTTAAACTTAGCAAACAAATTTTTTCCTGTTCCAGATATTGGTCTTAATTTAATTATTGGACCTAGTTTAGATATATTGGTTAACTCTGCTTATTACAACGATGCAACACCAATAGATATTTCTTTTTTTGGAGGTATTGGTTATGAGTTTCCTTTTGGTTTAGGTTTAGAAGTTCGTTACAAACAAGGAATAATTGATGTTCGTGATGATTATTATAACGACTATTACTATGATGATTACGACGACAATTACTACGATAATGATAGTGCATTAAACGGTGTTATTCAATTTGGAGTAACCTATAAGTTCGACTTTAGCAAAATGTAAATAAAACATGCAATTAAAAGACTTTTACACAGTAAATAATGTAGCCGTTGCCGAGAATTTGGCAACGGCTAACATTACCATAAACAAAGATCACGAAATCTTTAAAGGACATTTTCCTGGAAACCCTGTAACTCCAGGAGTTTGTATGATGCAAATTATTAAAGAGTTAACCGAAGATGTAGTTGGTAAAAAATTAAGGATGCAATCTTCTAGCAACATTAAATTTATGGCAATAATAAATCCCGAGAAAACACCAGATTTAGTATTAAAATTAGACATTAGTGAAACCGAAGAAGGGTATAAAGTAAAAAATAGTACTTCATTTGGAGACACTGTGGCATTAAAATTGACAAGTAACTTTATAGAAAAGTAATCTACTTGGTTTTAAAGACCTTGTAGGTTTATAAAAACTAAAAAATGAAATTAATTGTTTTATTAATAACTGCATTAAGCTTAAACATACAGTCTTTAAATTTAGATTCTGTTAGAGATGCTTATAAAATTGCTGCAAAAGACAAGACCAAAACCGAAGCCTTTAATCAGTCTTTAGCACATATAACCAAAAAAGATAAAGTAGAATTTATTGCATACAAAGGCGCTGCAATAGCATTAGTTGCAAAACACGCAAAAACTTTAAAAGAAAAAAAAGAAGGTTTTGTAGAAGGTGTAACATTAGTAGAATATGCAATCACCAAAGCACCTAACAATATCGAACTACGTTTTATACGTTTAGGTATTCAAGAAAATACACCAAAGCTTTTAAAATACAAAAGCAACATAGACGAAGACAGACTCACAATCTTAAAACAATTTAATAGTATAAAATCTTCCACATTAAAAAAACACATAAAAGACTATATTTTACAGTCTAAAGTCTTTACAGATGAAGAAAAATCATTAATTTTAGACTCGTAAAAAGAAAACACTTTCTTTAAGTGACTAACGAGCTATTAATTAATAAAATAAACAATCTGAAAATCTGTGTGTTAATTCCAACATACAACAACGAGCGTACATTAAAACGTGTTATCGATGGTGTTTTGCAATACACAAAAAACATCATTATTATTAATGATGGAGCTACAGATAGCACTGCGCAAATTCTAGAAAACTATTCGCAAGTACAACATATTTTTATTCCTAAAAATCAAGGAAAGGGAAATGCATTACGCCAAGGTTTTATTAAAGCAACAACTTTAGGCTACCATTATGCTATTACTATTGATTCGGATGGGCAACATTTTCCAGAAGATATTCAAGCATTTGTAGCAGCTTTAGAACAATCCAAAAACAAAAATCTTTTACTTATTGGAGCTCGTAATATGAGTCATGAAACCGTTCCTGGGAAAAGTAGTTTTGGAAATAAATTCTCTAACTTTTGGTTTTGGTTTGAAACAGGAATTAAACTAACAGATACGCAATCTGGTTTTAGAATGTATCCTCTAAAAGCTTTAGAAAAACTAAAGTTTTATACAAAGAAATTCGAATTTGAAATAGAAGTAATTGTAAAAGCAGCGTGGAATGATGTAGAAGTAAAAAACATTCCTATAAAGGTGTTATATGATGAAACCGAACGCGTTTCTCATTTTAGACCTTTTAAAGATTTTACAAGAATTAGCATTTTAAACACTTGCTTAATATTAATATTAGCATTTTACATAAAGCCGAGAAATTTATTCCGAAAATTAAAAAAAAAAGGAATTAAACGATTCTTTATCGAAGACTTTTTAGGGCATCAAGACACACCAACAAAAAAAGCATTATCTGTGGCACTTGGAGTATTTATTGGTTTATCTCCTTTTTGGGGTTTTCATACCCTATTAGTAATTTCATTAGCGGTACTATTTCGATTAAACAAAGCAATTTCTTTTGGTTTTTCTAATGTAAGCTTACCCCCTTTTATTCCTTTTGTGTTATACGCAAGTTCAAAAATTGGACAAACTATTTTAGGTGTAGACTACAACTATACTTTAGATATGTTTAAAAATGGTTTCGAAATAACAGATCACCTAAAAACCTACTTAGTTGGTAGTTTTACATTGGCTATATTATCTGCAATGGTATTAGGTATACTAAGTTTTGTACTGTTTACTATTTTTAATAAAAAAAACATAACATTACAAAATGGATAAGCTGTTTTATAAAATACACCAACGTATTGCCTCTCAAAAACCTTTAAGCATTGGTATTTTGTTAGCACTTTTTGTTGGTTTATTTTTTCTAGCTTCAAATATTAAATTCGAAGAAGATATTACCAAACTTATTCCGCAAAGCGAAAAATCTTCCGAAGCACAAAAAGTACTTAAACAAGTTAATTTTGCCGATAAGATTATTGTAAATATTCAACGAAAAGAAAACGGAAATACAGATGATTTAACCAACTATGCATCGCAGTTTATTGATAGTATTTCTAATTCTTCAGAAGCATATATAAAAGACATTCAAGGGCAAGTTGCAGATAAGGATGTAATGAATACCTTAGACTTTGTATACAACAATTTACCTTTGTTTTTAAATAAAGAAGATTACCAAACCATACAACAAAAACTAGATAAAGATAGTATTCAAAAAACCACGAATGCTAATTATAAAACCTTAGTTTCCCCTTCTGGTTTTGTGGCTAAAGAAACCATTTTAAAAGATCCATTAGGCTTATCTTTTATTGCTTTAAAAAAACTACAAGAATTAAGTTTTGGTGATGACTTCACGCTATATAACGGATTTATAATTAGTAAAGACAAAAACAATGTACTGCTTTTTATTACACCAACATTTGCATCTAGCGAAACAGCAGAAAACGCAACTTTTGCAGATAATTTATATGCACTACAAGATCAACTGAATATAACATTTAAAAATAAAGTAGAAGCTGAATATTTTGGAGGAGCGCTTATAGCTGTTGCAAATGCTAAGCAAATAAAAAGAGACATTCAACTTACTGTTGGTATTGCTGTAACCGTTTTATTACTTATTCTTATTCTTTTTTACAAAAAATTAAGCATACCAATTATTCTATTTACACCTACCATTTTAGGTGCACTTTTGGCGGTAAGCTTATTATATCTTATACGCGGTAAAATATCTGCAATTTCACTGGGTATTGGTTCAGTACTTCTTGGTGTAACTCTAGATTATGCGCTACATATTCTTACACATATTCGCAGTAACAACAATGCAAAACAGTTATATAAAGAAATTACTAAACCTATCTTAATCAGTAGTTTAACAACAGCTTTAGCCTTTTTATGTTTATTGTTTATTGAGTCGCAAGCATTACAAGATTTAGGCATTTTTGCAGCAATTAGTGTTTTAGGCGCTTCGGTTTTTGCGCTACTTTTTATTCCGCAAGTATATAATACCAAAACAGAAACGGCTACTAAAAAAAATGTTATAGATCGCGTAGCTTCTTATCCTTTGCACCAAAACAAATGGGTTTTAATTGCTTTAGCAATTCTTATAGGTATTAGTGCTTTTACCTATAACAAAGTGACTTTTAATAACGACTTAGCAAAACTAAATTTTGAACCTAAATCGTTAATGGATGCGCAACAAAGGTTAGATGCACTTACTAATATTTCATCAAAATCGGTGTATTTAGCCACATACGGAAACACAGAAAACGAAGCACTACAAGCTAATGATGTTATTTTCCCAATGCTTAAAAAGCTTCAAAAGGATGATAAAATAATTCAGTTTAGTTCTATTGGTTCTTTAATTCAATCTGAAGAAATTCAAAATCAGAAAATTAATACTTGGAAGCAGTTTTGGACTATAGAAAACATTCAAAACACAAAAAACAATTTAGTGGAAAGCGGAAAAACTTTAGGTTTTAAACCAACCACCTTCCACAAATTTTATGCGCTATTAGAGAATACTTTTAATCCGCTAACGGTTACCGACTTTAAAGCTTTAAAAAATATTTCTACCGAAGATTATATTTCTTCCAAAAACGATTTCTCTACCGTAACTACTTTAGTTAAAGTACAAGATAAAAACACACAAAGCCTAGTAGAAACTTTTGAAAACCAAGAAAAAACAGTCGTTGTAGATAGAAAACACATGAACGAAACTTTTTTAGGCAATCTAAAAACCGACTTTAATCGTCTAGTTTTATACTCTTCTATCGTTGTTTTATTATTATTATTACTTTTTTACAGAAGTATTTCTTTAACCTTAGTTACAGCAATTCCAATTGCACTTACTTGGCTGTTAACCATTGGTACAATGGGATTTTTTGGTATACAGTTTAATATATTTAATATCATAATTTCCACCTTTATTTTTGGTTTAGGTATAGACTATTGTATTTTTATTACTAATGGTTTACTGCACGAATATAAAACAGGAGAAATAGCTTTACCAACACATAAAACCTCTATTATACTTTCGGTTATAACCACTATTTTAGGCGTTGGTGTTTTAATTTTTGCTAAGCATCCTGCTTTACATTCCATCTCGCTAGTTTCGATTATTGGTATTTTATCTGCTTTATTAATTTCGTTTAGTATACAACCTTTACTTTTTAAGTTATTTATTGGAAGTAAAACCAAAAGACCAATAACTTTGCATTTATTATTACATGCTCTTTTTTCTTTTGGGTATTATGGTATTGGTGGATTTGTATTGGGATTAATAGCAGCTATTGTTTTCCCTCTCATTCCGCTTTCTAAAAAAGTAAAAATGCCTTGGTTTCATCAAGTGCTCTCTAAATTTATGAGATCTGTATTTTTTACTAATCCATTTGTTAAGGTAAAAACTCTAAATCTAAATAACGAAACCTTTAAAAAACAAGCTATCATTATTGCAAACCACACCTCTTTTTTAGATATTCTAGCAATTGGTATGCAATCTCCAAAAATTATTTTCTTGGTAAACGATTGGGTATACAACTCTCCTGTTTTTGGAAGAACTGTAAAAATGGCTGGTTTTTATCCAGTTTCTAATGGTATTGATGGTGGTGTTTCACATTTAAAAAACAAATTAGATCAAGGCTATTCTTTAATGGCCTTTCCAGAAGGAACTAGATCTTATACAAACAAGATAAAACGTTTTCATAAAGGTGCTTTTTTCTTAGCCGAAGAATTAAATCTAGATATTCTGCCTATACTAATTCATGGTAATTCTGAAGTCCTACCAAAAGGAAGCTTTATAATAAAAAGAGAACATCTTACCATAAAAATATTAGATAGAATTACAACCGAAGATCAAAGTTTTGGTTCTACATCTAGAGAAAAAACGAAAGCAATAAGTGCTCATTTTAAGAAAGAATTTAATCTACTTCGTGATGAGTTAGAAAACGAAACATACTTTCATCGTATTGTTTTAGAAGATTACAGATATAAAGGAGATGCACTTTATAAAAAGGTTAAAACAGATTTAAAGACCAACGCAATAAATTATAGAGCAATTCTAGATACTATTGGCGAAAAAGATGTTATTACACATTTTTCTAAAGATTCTGGACAACTAGACTTACTATTGGCTTTAGATCATCCAGACAGGAAAATACATACGTTTATTAAAGACAAAATTGAAAGTGCAATAGTTAAAAATAGCTACATTACAAATACACATTATAAAATTTCGGTGTATAATTCTATAGAAAAACTAATACAAAACAACACTAATACTGCTATACTTAATCTTAAAGGGATTCCTGAAAATGAAATTAAAAATATAGCAAATACTGCAAATGTTTTTGTATTATTAAAAGAATGTCGAAATTTATATATTGACCTTTTAAAATCTTTAGATTTTAAAGTTGAAAAAGAAAACGAAACACTTATTATCTTAAAAAAATAAAATATTGAAGTACAAAGAATATTATGATGTTGTAATCGTTGGAAGTGGTCTCGCTGGATTGGTTTCTGCAATTATTCTTGCCAAAGAAGGAAAGAGTGTTTGCGTTTTAGAAAAAAACAATCAATATGGTGGAAACCTGCAAACCTTTGTTCGTAACAAAACTATTTTTGATACAGGAGTACATTATATTGGTGGCTTAAGCGAAGGACAAAACTTACATCAATACTTTAAATATATTGATATTTTAGACGGCATACAGCTTCATAAAATGGATGAAGATGGTTTTGATGTCATCTCTTTTGATGAAGACCCTAAAGAGTATAAACATGCACAAGGCTACGATAATTTTATAAAAAACTTATTAGTAGATTTCCCTGATGAAGAAGAAGGTATCAAAATGTATTGCCAAAAGCTACAAGAAACCTGTCTTAAATTCCCGTTATACTCCCTTAAAAAAGGAAAGCCTTATTACGATGATGCTGAAATTTTTCAACTACCAGCAAAAGAATACATAAATTCATTTACAACAAATAAAAAACTGCAAGCGGTTTTAGCTGGTTCTAATTATTTGTATGCAGGAGATCAAAACAAAACACCATTTTTTGTACATGCATTATCTACAAACTCCTATATACAAAGTTCCTATCGTTGTGTCAATGGTGGAAGCCAAATTACCAAAGTGCTAATTAAAAGACTAAAAGCCGAAGGTGGAGAAGTGTATAAACATCACGAAGTTTCAAAATTCGGATTTGAAGATGGTTTAATCACTTCAGCAACTACAACCAAAGGAGTAGAGGTTAAAGGTGGTTTATTTATTTCTAATATAGAACCGAAACTTACTGTAAAAATGGTAGGGGAAGATAAATTTAGAAAATCATACACCAACCGAATTGAAAAAATTGAAAGTACCATTGCTGCTTTCACTTTATACCTTGTTTTAAAACCGAACACGTTTAAATATCAAAATAAAAACTTCTACCATTTTAAAGATGCTACGAAAGTTTGGGATTCCCACAACTACACACAAGAAAGTTGGCCAGAAGGATATATGATGTCTATGGGAATTAAGAAAAATTCTAACGGATTTGGTGATAGTATTGCGGTAATGACCTATATGAATTATGACGAAGTAAAACCTTGGGAAGACACACACAATACCGTTGCAAATAAAAACGACAGAGGGCAAACCTACGAGCAATTTAAAACCGAAAAAGCAGAAACACTTATTGATGAGTTAGTAAAAAAATTCCCTAATATTAGAGATTGTATCGAAGCTTATTACACCTCAACACCTTTGTCTTATAGAGATTATATTGGTAGTAATCGTGGTTCTATGTACGCCTATGTTAAAGATGTAAACAAACCTTTACACTCACATTTATCGCCAAAAACTAAAATAAAAAACTTGTTTTTTACCGGTCAGAGTTTAAATATGCACGGAATTTTAGGAGTAACGATAAGCGCTATTATTACCTGTTCCGAAATTCTTGGTAAAGATTATTTATTAGATAAGATTTTAGAATCTAACAGCCATGAAGATTAAAAATTTTAATTGCTACACTTCGTTTTTAGTTGTCATACTTTTTGCGGCACTCACTTCATGTGGTATCTCAAAATCTATACATGACATTCCAGATGTAAGTGGTTATGATGCAACAATTTCAGAAAAAATTACAATTAACGATTCTACGTTTGCTTCAGGAAATAATAGTTTTGCAAAAAACGAATATGGTTCTTATGAATTGTTTGTAGAAGGAAACGCTTACCAAATTGGTTTAAATACGGGTTTATTAACCGAAGATTTATTTAAAACCCAAGAGCATGCTTTTTTAAGTAAAGTAGACGAATTGGTTCCCTCTAAATTCAAGCAATATCTACTACGAAAAGTTTTAGCTTTCTACAATCGAAAGATGTATTTACATATTCCAGAAGCTTACAAAGCAGAGATTTTAGGGCTATCCAAATATGCATCCAACGACTATAATCATATTGCCGAAGAATATTTAAGAGTGTTGTATCTTCACGGCGCGCATGATATTGGTCACGCCATGCAAGATTTAATGTTGATTGGTTGTTCTTCTTTTGCTGCTTGGGGGAATAAAACCGAAGACGGACAATTATTAATAGGTAGAAACCTAGATTTCTATGCTGGTGATGACTTCGCAAAAAATAAAATAGTAGCTTTTGTAAACCCAACAGAAGGTTACAAATTTATGTCGGTAACTTGGCCCGGAATGATTGGTATAGTTTCTGGTATGAATGAACACGGACTTACAGTGACTATAAATGCTGGGAAATCTAAAATTCCTTGGATTGCCAAAACACCAATTTCTATTTTAAATCGTGAAATTTTACAATATGCATCAACTATTGATGAAGCCATAGCCATTGCCAAAAAACGTCAGGTTTTTGTATCCGAATCCATTTTTGTTGGTAGTGCAAAAGACAAAAAAGCCATTACTATTGAGGTTTCACCTAAGAATTTTGGTGTGTATCAAGTAGAAAACACCAACCAATTAATATGTACCAATCACTTTCAAAGTGACGCTTATGCAGAAGATAAAAATAACATAAAAGCAATAGCCGAAAGTCATTCAGCATATCGTTACGAACGTATGGAAGAACTTTTAGCTGCTACCGAAAAGTTAAATGTACAAGACGCTGTAGCTATTCTACGAAACAAAGAAGGTTTACATGATAAAGCCATTGGTTATGGCAATGAGAAAGCCTTAAACCAACTTTTAGCACACCACGGTATTGTTTTTAAACCCGAAGAGCGACAGGTTTGGGTTTCATCCAATCCGTATCAATTAGGTGCATTTGTAGCTTACGATTTAGATGAGGTTTTTGCAGATGCTTCCGCTTCCCATCTAAACCTTTCTATACCAGAATTAACCATTGAAGCAGATGCGTTTCAGTTTACCGAAGCATATAAAAATTATGAAGCCTACAGAATAGCTAGTAAAGCATTACAACATGCTATTAGTAATGAAACAAAAATTTCTTCAGAAAAGCTTACAGAAACCATTCAACTAAACCCAGAGTATTGGGAAGTATATTATCTTGTTGGAAAATATTATTACGAAAAAGGATTTTATACAGCAGCTTTACATGCTTTTGAAACTGCAAATACCAAAGAAATTACTACCGTTCCAGATCAAGAGGAATTAGATAAATATATTAAAAAGATTAAAAGGAAATTAAATTTATGATTCCTAAAATAGAACAAGCATCAACCAAAGAAATTAAAGCTTTTCAAGAAAATAAATTAGCAGAATTGTTAACGTATTTAAATGAAAACTCAGCATACTACAAACGTGTTTTTAAAGAAAACAATATTGCAATTGATGCTATTCAAACTATTGAAGATTTATCTAAAATTCCAGTTACAACCAAAGACCAATTACAACAAAATAATGATGCTTTTTTATGTGTACCAAAAAGTAAAATAATCGATTATGTTACTACTTCTGGTACTTTAGGAGACCCTGTAACTTTTGCTTTAACCGATAATGACTTAGAGCGTTTAGCATATAACGAAGCTATTTCTTTTGCTTGTGCAGGAGTTGGCAAGGAAGATATTGTGCAACTCATGACAACCATAGACAGGCGTTTTATGGCAGGATTAGCATACTTTCTTGGTGTACGTAAACTTGGTGCTGGAATCATTCGTGTAGGCGCAGGAATACCAGAATTACAATGGGATTCCATTTTAAAATTTAAACCAACCTATTTGATAGCTGTTCCTTCGTTTTTATTAAAACTTATGGAGTATGCCGAACGAAATGAAATAGATATAAATGCATCTGGAGTTAAAGGTGCCATATGCATAGGCGAACCGTTGCGCGAACAAGATTTTAGTTTAAATACCTTGTCGCAAAAAATAAAAGCCAAGTGGGATATTGAATTGTTTTCTACCTATGCTTCTACCGAAATGAATACTGCGTTTACCGAATGTGAACACCAACAAGGAGGGCATCAGCACCCAGAATTAATTATTGTTGAAATTTTAGACGATAAAGATCATGTTGTTCCTGAAGGTGAAGTTGGCGAATTAACCATCACAACTTTAGGTATAGAGGGTATGCCTCTATTGCGTTTTAAAACTGGTGATATGGTAAAGGCACATAAAGAAACTTGTGCTTGTGGTAGAAACACCATGCGTTTAGGACCAGTTGTTGGTAGAAAAAAACAAATGATAAAATATAAAGGCACCACTTTGTATCCTCCTGCAATGGATAATATTTTAAACGATTTTAATGCAGTAGAAAGTTATATTATCGAGATTTCTCATAATGATATTGGTACCGATGAAATTCTAATAAAAATTGCTGCAACCGATCCTTCCGAAAAATTATTACAAAGTATTAAAGATCACTTTAGAGCGAAACTTCGTGTTGCGCCAAGAATAGCATTTCATGATAAAAAAGAAATTCAAAAACTACAGTTTCCTGCAATGAGCAGAAAACCTATTTTGGTAATTGATAAGCGATCCTAATGTATTATGACGCTTGTTGCATGTTTTGCACTAAACCTTTATCTACATAAACTTCTAAAAGTTTTGCTGTATTAGAACTAAATACTACCTCCTCTGTATTTGCAGGAATTAAAATCGTTTCTCCCATCTTTACCGTTTCGGTATGTAAACCAGCTGTTATTTCAACTTGCCCTTCTACACACATAAAAATTACAAACGAATCTAAGTGACTATAATTCTTTACTTGGTGGTTGGTAATATCTAAAATGTTAGTTGTAAAATATTCACAGTCTACTAAACTTGCGCTTGTATTTGGTTTTAAATCGTAGCTTGCTTTACCATTAGTATCAAACTCTTTAGTTGCTTGTTCTGCCAATTGCGTGTGTAATTCTCTTTTTTGTCCAGAATCATCGGTTCTATCCCAATCGTAAACACGGTAAGTAATATCGCTTGTTTGTTGAATTTCTGCTGCAAGAACTCCAGCTCCAATAGCATGAATTTTTCCTGCAGGAATAAAAAAACTATCTCCTTTTTTTACTTGTTCTCTATTAAAAATAGTATCTACATTAGTTGCATTAATATGATTTAAAACTTTTGGGTTTGTAGTTTTATCTTTTAAACCTAAAACAATATCTGCTTTTTCATCGCTATCCATAATGTACCACATTTCTGTTTTACCAAAAGAATCATGATGTTTTTTAGCCATTGTATTATCTGGGTGTACTTGCACAGATAAATCTGTTTTCGCATCTAAAAATTTAATTAATAGCGGAAAATTATATCCAAAGTTTGCAAAATTCTCTGCTCCTAAAAGCGTTGCTTCATGATCTTCAATTAGTGTTTTTAAACTAGCTCCTTTATAAGCTCCATTACTAACTTCTGAAATATTTCCATTTACATCAGAAATCTCCCAACTTTCACCTACATTATTTTTGTTTGTATCTTTTCCTAAAAGGGTACCTAGTTTGTTACCTCCCCAGATTTTTTCTTTTAATATTGGATTGAATTTTATTGGATAAACTTTCATAATTTTTTCTTTTAAAGGTTTCTTTGATATTGTAATTGAATAAACGGGTTATTCGTTTGTATTTTTTTTAAATAATCTATTACTGAAAATAAACTCTGAAATAATGTTTGCTTGATTTCATAGGTTTTTATTTTCTTAATATTATAGTTTAAAATCACTTCTTGATTTTCTATTATTACCCGAATCAAGCCATTTAAACCATAATATTTAATGTTTAACATATTTATAGAAACGTAACCTAAATGTTTTAAGTTAAACGCATTAAACATAAATCTTGCCCCTGCTTTTACTGCTGCAATATCTGACTTGAATTTTTTAATGTTTACTACAGAAACGTTGTTACATGCTTCTTTTATTTCATTTAACAAACTGTAAGTACAATCTTTACTATCATTATTTACTAAACACAATTCGATATTTGGAGTCTTTTTAATTTGCTCTATAAAGAAGGAAGTGTCAATTTCATTTTCATTATTATGAAAGATGATGATAATACCTATTTTCATGACTTAGTTACATTTTATTGTTATTATTAGGCTACTTTTAAATCTGTTGAACTGACAGCTTTTAAGTATTGTTTTTTACTTCTGTATACCCAAGCTATTTGTCCTAATTGCCCAACAATTTTTACAGAATCCTTCATAGATAACTTAGAACCATCTGCATGTATCCATCTTTTTAATGGTTGCTCGCAAAGCATTGTTTTCGCCTCTTTTAATCCGAAATGAATACTCATTCTTTTAAAGATTTCTACATCAAAAATCCATTGGGTTACAAACTTTTTACCAAAAGCAATTTCAATTACATCTTTACGGAAAATTTTAGCGCCACATTGTGTATCTTTAAAATCCATTTTTAAAATCTTTCTGATAATAAAATTGATGGTTAAACTGATTATTTTTCTAGCGGATTCTTTAGTGATATTCGCTCCCATTCTTGAGATACGAGAACCACTTACAATTTTAAATTCTGAAGTTTCAATTGTCTTTACTAAATCGTCAAAATCTGCTAAGTCTGTTGATAAATCTGCATCTAAAAACCCGATATAATCTAAATCTTCTTTTTTAGACATGTGTAACATTCCTAAACGAACAGCTTCTGCTTTTCCACCGTTTTTCTCACAATCGTAAACGGTAATAAAATCTTCTCTTCCTTTTTGTAGTTCTTTTAAAACTTCTAATGTTTTATCTTTACTTCCATCATTTACGAAACATAAATGATAACCAGAATTTTTATCGATATAGCTTATAAATTCATCACTTAATAAACGTTCTTCTTCGTTATAACATGGTATTACAACACCAACGCAACGCTCTTGTATCATTACATTACTATTCGTCACCACATTTTGCAATGTTGGAACTCCAATTAATCGTTTTACACGAGCACTTATCTCGTTTAAACTTAATGGCTTTTTCATATAATCGTTAATTCCTAATTCAAAACCTTCCGTAATCGTTTCATCTTTTGTATCACCAGATAAAACCATAATTGGTGTTTGCGAGTTTTTAGTAATTCTTATATGTTTTACAACCTCTAACCCAGAAACAAATGGCATATTAATATCTACAATCACTAAATCTGGCTTAAAGGATTCATATAATTCTAACCCTTTTTTAGCGTCTGTTTCTACTTGCACTTCGTATCCTAATGCTACTAATCGCTTTTGTAAAGGAAGTAATACTAATTGTTGGTCATCTATTGCTAAAACTTTCATAATTCGTTTTTTTTTTGTTTTGATACTACAAATGTACAGGAGAAGACAACCTTAAAATTGTTATTTAGTTTAACCTATAGGTAAGTATCGACGAATGGTAAGTTGCTGTAGATAATTAAAAATGGAAGCACTGTTATATTTAATTATCTTTACCATATTATTGTAGCTTAGGCTTTAAATGAAGGAAACCTCAAATAAATACTTAATCACAGCCATTCTTTTAGGATTGGCTTTTCATGGCAGTTCCATATTTTTCACTTTGGAAACTACTTATGATGCGTTAATACACCTATTTTTTGCAGATCATTATGCAAATAGTTGGTTTGAGCCATGGAACTACGAATGGTATACTGGTTTTACTGTACAAAGTTATCCTCCTTTAGTGCATCAAACCATTGGATTATTGTCTATGATTGGTGGTTTAAAGTTTGGGATGTTTAGTGTAGCCTTAATTGCAATTATCCTTTTTATTACTGGAGCTTATCGATTTTCTTTAATGATGACTGCCAACAAAACAGTTGCTGGTTATGCTGCTATTTTAGCAGTCTTTAGTTCTTCTTTTGTAGAAACGCTTCATATTTTTGGTCAATTACCAAGTATTGTTGGCGTTTCTGTTTTAATGCATGCCCTACCCGAAATTTATTTGTGGTTAAAAACAGGTAAGAAATGGTATTTAGCTACATCCTTATCTTTAATAGCCGTAACCGTCACTTCACATCATGTGACGCCCATTTTTGGAATGATCTTTTTTATTTTTCCTTTAATAGGAATGGTTATTATGGATGTTTCTAGAGAGCAGGTCAGCTCGATGAAAGAAGTGACCTTTAAAATATTTTTGAATAGTTTTTTTAAGTTGTTTAAACGTATTGTAAGCTTTGGGATGCTATCCTTAGTTTTAATTATAGGTTGTATTTTTCCATATTGGTTAAACTCGAAAGCGAACCCAATTACACAAGTGCCAATTCCGCATGGTTCTCGTGATAATTTCTTAGAAATCACCTCCTCTGGATTAGTGTTTTTTTTAATTCCTTGGGGAATTTTACTTGTTCTTTTACCATATATATTTTATAGATATTATAGCAAACGATATCTGTTTTTTGGGTTATCTGTAACCATTTGCACCATTTTAGGAACAGGAGGAACAACTCCTATACCTTTAAAAATGTTAGGAGAAACCGCTTTTAATATTTTAACCCTAGATAGATTTACACTTTGGGCTTCCATTTTATCTATACCATTAATGGGAGAGTTTGCATATCGTTTTGTAGAAGGTGATTTAAAAGAATTAATTCAATCTAAATTTGGAGCTGTTTACCACAGAATTATTGGCGGCATATTAGCTTGTTTAATGGTGTTTATGGTCGTGTTTACTATGAGTTTAAATTATTTTAGACCATCACAACCTCAAAAAATAAAAATGCTTCCTATTGTGAATTTCTTAAATCAAGACGATCATGATAAATGGCGCTTTTTAACTTTAGGTTTTGGGGACCAAATGGCTTGGCTAAGTGCACAAACCAATGCCATGACTGTAGATGGAAACTACCACTCTGCAAGACGACTGCCAGAATTAACCACACGACCAATCGAGCGTTTAGAAAACTCTAAGTTTAAAGGCGTTGCCGGTATTGGATCGTTACAGCAATTTTTAACCACACCAGAAAAATACAATCTCAAATACATCTTTTCTAACGATAAGTTTTACGATCCCATACTATACTTTTGTGGTTGGCAACGCTTGCGTCAATTAGAAAATGGCATTATGGTATGGGAACGACTAAACATCCCTCCTGTTTCCTCTATTTTACCAAAAGAGGATGTTGCTAAATGGGTGAAAATAATGTGGGGAATTATTCCATTTTTAACCGTTTTAATAGCCTTTGTTTTAAACATACAAATGCTTTGGGTAATCGCACTTAAAACTAGAATTAAACCTATTCCCGATTTTTTAAAGTTTCCAACGACGTATAATAAATTCTCACGAATTGTTTTACGAATTACGCATATTTGGTCTTTCATATTAGCTATTACAGTATTTTATGGTATCTATTTATTCTATCTAAAAAACGATTCGCAACGCAGTCCAGAAAATGCTATTATCGCATATTACGATGCTTTAGATTTTAAAGAATTTGAAAAAGCGCATGGTTTAATCGATCCAGAAAACCAGTTACCAATTGCACAATACATGTTAGAGATCTCAGTAACTGATGGTTTACTAAGTAGTTATGCAAAAATGGATGCTATTGATACAGAAATTACAAAACATAACGACAGTACCGTTTCGGCAAAAGTGACTAGCCAATGGATTACTCCTTTAGAAAAAATAGAAAAAGTAGATTATAAATCCTTATCCAAACGAAAAGGAAAGTGGTATTTACAACCAGATGATTTAAACAACGATTTACCGCCAGATCAACTTTATTCTGCAAATGCAACCAAGTATTTTAATCAAGGAAGACGTCGTATCACTACTCAACAAACACATCATGAAGACATTTTAAAACAACCTGTTTTAGAAGTCGTTTCTGCTAAACTAGTGCAGTATGATGGTAGTTATGCCATTATTGGTGAAGTACAGAATATAGATAATGTACCTGCTGATGTTATTTTAAAAGGAACCTTATACAATAATGATAACAAACAACTAGCAACCTACAATGCAAAGTATCACGTTAAACATAAATTAATGCCAAAAGAATCGAGTAGTTTCCGCATTAATTTTGAAGGCATTGCCTGGTCTAGAACGCAGGATTCTATTCCAGACACATTTAACCCAGATGAATTTACACCTGTCGAATTTGAAGAACAACCCACAAAATTCAACTTACAAATCGCTGGAAATGTATCTGGATCCGATTTATATAAGAATGTGGTATTAAGTGCCATTACTATTAAAGAGAAAACTATAAACGGAAACTTATTTAATAGTGGCATCCAAGAAATTACAATACCTCAGCTATTGGTTAGTTATTATGATGCCAATAAAAATATGGTTTGGGTTGATCATTTATTTGTAAAAGAAGGTGTGAGACAACAACGCAAACAAGATTTTGAATACGAAATTTTAAAAAATAGTAAAGTAAAAATCATAAATACAAACATGCAAAACATTTTTGTAAATGGTTTACCAAATGCTGCCATTGCAGCAAAAATAGTACCTAACAGAATAGAAAATCATAGTGATGCCCAATTACAAAAAATCGATCATCCAGATTTTAGTTATATTAAAATAGAAATTAACACATATATAGGAAACCCGAATTAATGCAATGTAAACGTACATACATATTCCTTTTAGGATTGATTTTATTATCTTCCTTTGCTTTTGTGCAAGACAACGAAGCTACTAATCCGGTTCAGTTACTAAGCACACAAATAGAATATGAAGTTGGAAATGCTGTTATTTTAAAATTTACAGCTTCCGAAGATGAAAAACCACTACTCTATTGCTCGAATAGTTATGGTTCTACTTTGGTTACAGCTATAGTAAAAGACAATGCATTTCAATATGAAATTCCGCAAAACATCACAAAAAAAATGGGGGTTGTAAACTGGAAATTATTAAAGGGCAACAAATCTATTTCTGGTCAATTCTATATGAATTCAAAAGCAGAAGTCGCCACTATGGAAACCTATATTGGCCCGCCAAGTATTGAAGCTGGAGAAACAGATTACACCATGTTGGTTGTAATTCCTACAGATTCTTTAGATAATCCTGTACCTACAAATACGAAGGTAAATGCAAAGTTTCAGTTTTTAGCTTCCGAAGAAAACAATGCTATTTTTACCAAGAATTTAATTACTTATCGAAACATTTATTCTAAAAGAGAAAGTGGACGTATGTTAGTATCTTCGGAAAGTTTAGGCGTCAATTCTAAAGAATTCACTATTCATGTTTGGGCTGCAATTCCTACAGATTTTACCATTTCAGCAAAACGACCACATAATTATGCAGACGGAAATCAGATTACAACCTTTTCAACTTCTGTACTAAAAGACAAGCAAGATAATGTGGTTAGCGATGGTACATTTGTTACCTTTTATATTACAAATGCGAATGGAAATATTTTAAAAACGACAGGAACTACTATAGAAGGAGTGGCACATTCTAAAATAATTCATCCCGATTTTAAAGACAACTGGAGCATTAAAGCTTATGTAGATGGTATGGCAGCAAGTAATACGATTACCTTAAAATATCAAAGTGTTCTAGACGATTTTAACGTTGCCTTTACTAACAAAAATCGCGAAATATTAGTTGGTCCATTACAAAGTTTTATGGAGCAAATGATTCCGGATGGATTACACGTAAAACTATTAATTTATAAAGACAATACACTTGTAGACACTATTACTAAAACGTCTTTTAATGGCTATGCTACCTTTTTCTTGAAGCCAGCTGTGTATGAAAGTGACACTTATAATTTTCGTATAGAAACCGCAGGAATTAACAAAACATTTAAGAACAAAAAACTATGGTAGGTCTTAATAAAAACATACTACGTACCATATTAATAATCTCATATATTATGATTGTAGCATTGATTATTTCTGGTATTAGCGCGATTTTTAGCTATCTAAATACTGGGGCAGATAGAAGTACCATGCTACATACCGAAATACAAAAAGTAGAACAATATGCTCCAAAATTAATTTGGGAACCTTTAAATAATGAAGGACGGCCAATAGATAACGAAAACCTCAATGCCTTACAGAATGATTATTTAGATGCTTGGTATGTAAAACAAGTGGCTTACAAAACGAATAAAACTGCCGGAATAAAAGATTATTACACCGATAGTGCTAGAGAAAATTTATATGCTTTTATTCATTTAAACAAATCCGAAAACACCACCATTGAAGCTACTACATTAAACCACAATCCAACTTTAGAGTTTTTTAGTGAAGATGGACAATTGGCTGTTATTACAGATAGAAATGTTATAGAGTACAAGCGAATTTTTAAAGCTGAAAAACTAGTTTTAGAAACTACAGAAACATCTACTTACAAAATGGTATTTTTATTAGAGGATGGCTTTTGGCGTATTAGACATTTGGTAAAAGAAAGTAGTAATCCTTTTGAAGCTAAAACACCAAAAATTGAAACCGATAGTTTAACTATTAAAGGTATTAATTACTACCCGAAAGCAACTCCTTGGAATATGTTTGGTGACGATTTTTCGAAAGACATTATTACTAACGACTTTAAAATTATAAAAGATGCTGGTTTAAATTCGGTAAGAATTTTCGTTCAATATGACGATTTTGGAAAAGCAGATGTAAAACCGGGAAAGCTAGAAAAACTAAAACAAACTTTAGATGCTGCGCAAGAAAACAACCTCAAAGTCGTGCTGACCTTGTTTGATTTTTATGGTGATTATTCGGTAATGAATTGGACCTTGAACCAACGTCACGCAGAAACCATAGTAGCTACTTTTAAAAACCATAACGCTATTATTGCTTGGGATATTAAAAACGAACCAAATCTTGATTTTGAATCTAGAGGAAAAGAAAATGTAATCGCTTGGTTAGATAATATGATAGACTTAGTAAAATCTGTAGATACAACACACCCAGTAACTATTGGTTGGTCTAATACACAAAGTGCTTCTATATTAAAAGATAAAGTAGACATTGTATCCTTTCATTATTATGAAGATTTAGAAGAACTGGATGCTGCTATAAAAAAGATGCAAAAAGAGATACCTAACAAACCTTTGGTTTTACAGGAATTTGGAATATCTTCTTATAGCGGTTTCTGGAAACCTCTTGGTTCTTCAGTAGAAGACCAGGAGAATTATCACAAGAAAATCCAAGAAATAATTGCTGCTAATAAATTGCAATTTATGTCTTGGACTTTATATGATTTTGTAGATGTACCAAAAGCGGTCGTAGGTAGTAGACCTTGGCGTCGAAATACTCAAAAACATTTTGGATTTATCGATAAAAATGGGGCAAAAAAGGCATCGTTTAAATACATTACGAACTAGTATTTTTGTTCGTTTGCTATTTAGAGTACAGCAAGAAGAATCTTAAATCAAATAGCTTAATTATTAGATTCTTCCTGTATACTTACTTCTAAATAACTATAGGTTTTTTAATTGTTTTGGGACAAAAAAAGGTGGCGATTCATTATATTCTATGCATTAGTAGGTTTTAATGCGTTTCTACTTTTTGGTGTTTTTCTTGTAATAATTCTATCAAAATTCGATAAGTACATATCTGCAATTTTCTCCATTGGATAGGCTGTTGCAGCTTCATAGTTTGCTTTTCCTAAAGCAATTCTGTGTGCTTCATTGGTTACAATTGCTTCAATTGCATTTGCTAAACTTTCTACAGAAGTTGGCTCAAAAAACTCTCCTTTATACCCTTCATCTTTTACTAATAAAGCAAGGTCTCCTAAGTCTGGCATCACTACTGCTTTTCCATAACTTCCTGCTTGGTGTAAAACACCCGAGCTTCCTGTTGTCGACGTGTATGGAAATACAACCACAGCACTTTCTTTAAATAAGGTTGGCACTTCATATTCTTCTACATAACCAGTAAAACGAACTTGAGGTATATGCTTGTAATCTTCTTGAACTTTTGCCAAATAACCAGGTACATTTGGATTGTCTGTTCCTGCAATTACAACTTCTAAATCTAATCCTGTAGATACTCTTACTTTTTCTACGGCTTCAATCATACCTTCTACTTTTTTGTAAGTTCCAAATTTACCAAAAGTCATCACTTGTAAAGGTCCTTGTGGCAAGCTGTATTCTGGTTTTTCTTCAGAAATTTCAAATGTTCCATGTGGAATTAAAGTCACATTTGAAGCATTATATTTTTCTTCTAAAATATCCACATATTTTTGCATGGTTACTGCAACAGTATCTGCTTGCAATATTAACCTTGTTAAGCTAGTTCCTATAAAGCCATATACTTTTTGCATGATTTTACTACTTGTAAATCCTGCTGAGCCTAGATCTACTTCTTCTAGTATATTGTGTAATAATACAATGTTTGGAATCTTTTTTAGCTTACAAACTAATGGTAACATTAAGCCTAAAGCTGCTGCAACTTTTTTATCTCCAAATTTCATAAATTGTAAGTTGAATAAAACGGCATCTGGTTGTGTATTATTAATCGCTTTAGTCACATTTATAATATTTGTATAGCTATTAAATGCCCAGCATTCTTTCACTGTAATCTTACAACCATCTTCAGTAAAAGCAATATCTTTTGCTCCTTCCGTTTTGTCTGTAAGTAAAACAATTTCAGTTACATTATCTTTTTGTCTAAAGTGCTTTACTAAATGGTAAGCGTATTCGTTTAAAGTTACTTTACTTGGTGGATATGCAGTTACGATTGCTAGTTTCATAAGTTTGTTATTTATTTTTTAAAGGTTTTATATGGCATCCAGTTTTAATTTTTTCTATTAAAGAAGAACCTCGTTCTGGATGGTTCATAATATAAATTTTAATATGTTGTTTCTTAATTACACTACAAATTTGCGTATTTAAAGAGACATACTCAGGAGAGTTTAGATAGGTTGCACGTTGCTGTAGACGAATGGTAAGAAGATGTCGTTTTAGTATTTTTAATAGTATCCTTTAGAAAGAAGTATGACTTAAGAATCTCTTTAACATATTAACTTTCTTAGTTAAATTCTTCGTTGCTCTCCTAATAACCGAATACCTCTGAAAATATTATTAAAGAAAATGGATACTGTCATTCAAAAGGAAGACACAATAACTACAAACTAAAAAAGCTGCAGTACAAAACCACAGCCTTTTCCTTTATATAGACTAATAATATAAAATTCTTTTTTATTTCTATTGCTTACCTTTCGTATCCAAAACGAAGAAAAAAAGCTGCATTACTAATAATAGAATCATTGCTACAATTTGCATGTGAACTACTTGTTCTAAACTATCATGAAAAAAGATAACTAATCCCATTTGAAGCATACCGAATACACCCGAAATTACAACAGGAACAAACCTGTCTAAGGATAAATAGTAATATGCAAAGAGGTTAGATACGGCAAATAAGCCAGTAGCTAAAGCGTATTTCCATAACAATGGAGCCATTGCCAAATAGCTATCTCCAAACAATATGGTTATTGCGGTTTCTGGAAATAATGCACAACCAATAACAATAGTTGTTGCAATTGCTGCGATATAACCAACATATTTAAATAAAATTGGTGCAGTTTCTTTTCCTTCTTTTTTAAGCTGTACTACTGTTGGTAATAACAACATTACAAACATCCAAGCGACGAAGTAAACAATACGACCTATTAAGGCTAATGAAGCATATAACCCTGCCTCATAAGCATCAAAATAATGTTTTACTAATAAGATGTCACTATTGTTAATAATGATTTGTGTGAACTCGTAAAAAGCTGTAATAATAAAAAAACTTCGTACTTGTTTAGACTGGTTTGCTTCTATAGCAATCGTCTTTTTAAAGTTTAGATTTCTAAATTTAAAAGGCACTAATCCAAATCCAAAAGAAATTAAAATACCAATTGCAATCACCACCGAAGATTGTATATCAAACAAGAAGATTAAAGCCAAGGTGATTATTAATCTGCTTAGCATTTCTGCTTGATAGGTAATCGATAACGATTTGAATTCTTTTTTTCCTTGAAAAACACCGCGATTCACACTCATTAAAAAATATAAAGGCACTCCAATTCCAAAAATGGTAAACATACTAGAAGACGACGTATTAAAAAGGTCTTGAAGTTGGTTGGCAAACACGATGATTAATGCACCTAATCCCAACCCAACAATGCTTGCGTTTTTATAAATTTTAGAAATGAAATTTTTAAACGTATCGTTTTCAAAAACTACAGAAAATTTTGCAGTTACTAATTGAAAGGTCATCGCTACAAAAGATAGCACCAATAAAAAGGTAATTAACACGGCTGCATCTGCAAATTGTGCTGGTCCTAAAACACGACCTAAAATAAGATTGTACAAATAGTTCCCTCCATTAACGGCTAATACACTTAGCATAAATACTTGTTCTGGAGTTATTTTTTTCGATTTTAATATAGATAAAGCTTGCATCGTAGGATGTGGTTTTTGTTAGTATTAATTAGGCTACGTTTGGATATTTAAAATCTTCGTAAACATCTTTACAACCAGAACCAATAACGAAAAATATGTTGTTACTATGAATTGCGTTTCTATACATTTCTTTTAATGTGTACATTCCCGATGCATCGATTTCAGTAACCTTATCCATATCTAAGGTCACTGCTTTGTTCGTATTTAAAATAACATTAAAGTGATTTTTAAAACCACTTATTGTGTTTGTATTTAATACACCTTCTAATATAATGGTGTTGTTTTCTTCTGTAATTGTTAGTGGCATAATTCTTATTTTTGATTTGTTTGTGACTAATTTCTGATGCAAAGATGCAATAGAAAGCTATGAGATTCCATTGAATTTCGATGAGTGGACCATTGCTGTAGATGAATGAATGGAAATGAATGCCTAACTTGCAAATGATTAAAAACTAGAACATGAAACTTAAATTTTTTGCCCTATTTACATTATTATTAACTGCTTTTTTTAGCTATGCACAAGACATGCAAGAAGGGTTTACCTATTTAGAAACAGGCAAATACGCGAAAGCGGAAACGTTTTTTCAAAGTATTTTAAAAGAATATCCACAAAACAAAACCGCTAGACTATGTTATGGTCGTGCGATTGGATTAAACGGAAAACCAGAAGCAGCAAATACACTATTTACAAATCTATTAGCAGATTACCCAACAGATTTTGAGGTGAAGCTAAATTATGGAGAGTCTTTATTATGGAATAGTAATTTTTCAAAAGCTAAAACTTATTTTAAGGGCTTGATAGATGAAGACCCTAAAAGTTTTCCTGCATTATTAAGTTACGCCAATACTCTTTCTAATTTAAAAGAATATAAAGATGCTTTAAAATATGTAGATAAAGCATTAGAAGTATTACCAGGAAACCCAAACGCATTAACCTCTAAAAAATACATGTATTTAGGATATGCTTACCAAAAACAGCAATCGCAAAAATACGATGAAGCTGAGTTATTGTTAAAAGAAAACTTAATTCTTTTTAATAATGACAAAGACACCTTATTAAACTTAGCCAACTTATATTTAATTGCCAATCGTTTAGAAGATGCCAAAGCAACCTATGACATTCTAGCTGAAAATCCTGAAAATAAAATCACAGCATTAAACGGTTTAGCATTAGTTTCGCATTTAAACGGAAAAGAAAAAGAGGCATTACAACTAAGTACAGAAGCTTTTGAAAGTCTAGATAAAACTACCGAACCGACACTTAGTCAACAAACGACAGAACGTTATGTACAAGCCTTAATTTGGAACAAGAAATTTAAAACATCAGATACGCTTATCGCAAATTTAATAGAAACCAAACCTAACGAAAACTGGTTATTGGCTTTACGTGCGACACTTAATATCTACAAAAGCGATTTTAAAAAGAGTGTTAAAGATTACGACCAAATTTTGGTAAATGATAGTACTTCTTTTGATGGTAACTTAGGAAACGCAAATGCATTAAAAGCTTTAGGTAAATATGAAGCGGCATATACTTCTGCAGAAAACACGTTGAAGTTTTACGAAAACCAAAAAGATGCTACCAACTTTATAAAAAACCTCAACACTACCTTTACTCCTTTTTACGAAGGAAAAACATCCTATTCCTTTGATAATGGAGATAACGAAGCATTTGCGTTTAACAACAATATAGAGTTTCCGTTTTCTACAAAATTTAAAGTATTAGCAAGCTATAATTACAGAAACACCACCAATGCCGTTACAAATAACGATGCAACTTCTAACGACTTTAGCTTAGGTCTTTCGTATCAATTATTACCAAACGTAACCTTTAAAGGTACTGCAGGATTAACCTCGGCAAAAGCAACTACAAATGATTATACGCAACTATTAACCGATGTTTCTTTTAATATTAAACCTTTTAAATTACAAGATTTAACGGTGGGGTACAAACGTGAATTACAAAGCTTTAATGCCGAATTATTAGATCGTGAAATAGTACAAAATAACTATTATGCAAACTATAGCTTAAACACGAACTTTAACTTAGGTTGGTTTACACAATACTTTTACACCAGCCAAAGCGATAACAATGCGAGAAACCTTTTATTTACTTCATTATACTATAACATTTTACCAAAACCATCACTTAAAGCTGGTATAAACTACCAATACATTACATTTAAAAACCAAGTGCCAACGGTTTATTTCTCCCCTGAAAAATTTAATGCAGTGGAAGTTTTTGCTAATCTTATTAAAGACGAAAACATAGCGAAACCTAAAGAATGGTTTTACGAATTAACTGCAGCAACAGGATTACAATATATTGAAGACGATAAAAGCCAAAGCACCTACAGAATACAAGGAAAACTTGGATATAAATTCTCCGATCGTTGTATGGCAAATCTATTTGGTACACGAAGTAATATTGCCTCTGCAACTGCTGCTGGTTTTACGTTTAATGAGGTTGGATTACGTTTTAAATGGTTATTGTTTGAAAAGCCTGTTTTTAGGGAGTAAGATTTATTATTTAATCTTATTAACTAAAATAAAAAGAGATTCTTAGTTTATTCGATCACTATGGGAATTCTTTAGTAGAACTGGCCCGGTATTAATTTTCCAGGAAGTCTTTTATTTCGCCATTTTCAGTAAAAGTTTGAATTTTTGGCACTCCTTTATCATCTACATATATCATCATTTTTGGAGGACCGTCAGGTCCAGCTAAAACTGCCCCGAACTGTTTCCTTTTGTTTTACCCATAAACAAACGGTTTACAGCTCCTTATTGTTCCATTAACGTATTAATTTTTCCGTACGTTCTTTTCCATCTTCAATCATGCTTAACTTTTTAAACTTATTATTTCTTTCGTCTATGATAGAACCAACCGAATATTGATTGATAGAGATTCCTCTTTTTATATATGCTTTAGCATTAGAATAATACTCATCATTAAGTATTTGTACTGCTTGATCATCTTTATAATTATCCATTGTAAAAGACATTTCGAAGATAATTTTTCCATCTTTTTCTTTTATTTTAAATACTAAACCACCACATTCATCTCCTTCGTTATTAAAGAAAAAATACCTAAAGGACGTTCTCTTTCTCCCATTCTTGCCATTCATTCTTCCTAAATGTTGCCTGTTTTCATTACTAAGTACCATTCTAGGTAAATTGTCTTCACCAATTACAGTAATTTTTTTTTACAATGAGCTCATCAAAACGCTCCATTTTATCTTTATTACTAAAAGCAAAAAAAGAAATAACTAAAGCACTTAAAAAAATAAGCTGTAAAGAAATTAATTTTTCTTTCTAGTTTTTTATTGATTTGATTATTGTTCATTGGATTTTGTTTTAAAAATTATTTCCCATTAAAAATTATAGTGCACGACTTTAAATAAGTATAATCCCATTGTAATTAACTATTAAATTTACTACTTAAAAAATACTTTCTGTAATTACTTCATTACATAAAAAAGATTCTTCAGTCGTAACTCCTTCTAAATAACAGCTTATGTAATTTCTTATTAAATAAAAGCTAAAACACTATCCTTCAAAACATAACGAAGCATTTCAACTTCCTTAAAATAAGAACAAAAAAAGGCAAGAGCCCTCGCTCTTGCCTTTAGTAGAAACCAACTTATAAGCTATTATTAGTTTTTAGGTTTCCACGCTATCAATCAAAAAACAAATAATTAGTGTTACTTTACAAGTAACTTCAAGGGATTATATTGGGTTTGTGTACTTACTATTTTACAGATGTATAAACCAGAACTTAAGTTATTTCTTTCTATTGCTATTTGGTTTTTACCTGCTTGTGCATTTACTGTAGTATGAAATACTACTTTACCTAATTGGTTATAAATAACTAATTGTACAGTTTCATTTTGATTTGCTCTAAAGTGAATATTAGATGCATTTCGCATTGGGTTTGGATATGCTTTTACAGAATTTGTTGTTGTATCTGTTTCAAAATCGTTTACAGATAAGGTATTTCCTGTAGAGAAACGTACATCCTGTACATCCATTTCTTTTGCGGTTCTTGTTCCGTCTTCACTTACCATTGTAAATACTATGGTAACCACATCGTTTGCTTGTAATTCGGTATTTAAAGCAGATGTAAATGCAGAAAAAGGTATTGCAAAACTCTGGTAATCTGCTGTTAAAGCAATGGTTGTTTTATATTGCTCTTCCCAATTGGTGATACTTTGTTTTACTAAAGTAATTTCTAAATTTCCTGTTCCTTTTGCTTTAAGTTTGAAGCTATCGTAGTTTGTTACATCTACTGCTTTAAAACGTGGTGTTAATGCTCTGTAAGCTGCAAAATAAGTACTTGTGTGTGCGCTTAAGCTTAGGTTTCTTTCTATTGGAAAATCTGCCGCATCAAATTCATTCGTATTAGGTGAAATATTGTAATTAGTTACAACTGTTCCTGCTTGTGAATCATCAACTCCCCAAGGCCCATCGGACATAAATAAATCGTCTGGTGTGTTTATACCATCTCCAATTCTAAACCCAACATCAAATAGATTTCCTGTTGGTACTTGAATATTGGTAATATAATTTTCGTTTAAGTTTAAGTTAGACGATGTGTAGTTAAAGTCACTCGTTTCTGTTTCTCTATAACCAGAATCGAAAGTTACATTTTCGGTTGCATTGGTATTTATTATTTGAAGATCTAAGGCGCCATTGTTATACTTTCCTTTTCTTACAAAAACGGTTGGAGGCGTAGATAATTCGTAACCAGAGATTGGTTTTACTACTTCTAATAAGTTTAATACTTCTTGAGACAAGCTATATAAATCGTCTATAGAATTGGACCAGATTTGAAAGTTGTAAAAAGTTATATTTTCTTCATATACATCTAAATTCCAATGGCTTTCTATTGCAAAATTCGCATCGTTATTAGCAACTTTAGCAGATAAGCTTAAAACATATTCAAAAGAACCGTCTGCATTTTTTATAATGGATTTAATGAATGCTTGATCATTAATATCAATGGTAGAAACCGAAATTAATTCTGCTCCTAATAATCTATCACAAATATATTTGGTATGTTCGTATACACCGTTTTCTGTTTTTAAAGCTAAGATGGAAGCTATAGACGCATCGTTTTGCATATAATCTACAGAATACACTTCTGTTGCGTTGGTAATGTTTAATAAGTCTGAAGGTGTAGACTCTACTGCATAATCTTCGTTAATAGTTGTTAATGGTACAAAATCTTGTAATTGAAAATCATTGGTGGTTCTACTAGTATAACTTACTGGGTTTGGAGTAACACGTTTTGCCGACATTTGGTCAAAGGCATAGCTCTTTTTAGCACGATTAAAGTTACGTTTGCTAATTGCTTCCGATAATCTTCCGTTACTTTCTAAACCGCCATCGTTAGCAGTTGTAGGTGGTGCAATCACTTCGCAACTTCCAAAACCTGAACAAGAAGGATCTTCGCAATCTATTAAACCATCTCCATCATCATCAATACCATTA
This sequence comes from Lacinutrix cladophorae, assembly GCF_053604645.1. Lineage (NCBI taxonomy): Bacteria > Pseudomonadati > Bacteroidota > Flavobacteriia > Flavobacteriales > Flavobacteriaceae > Lacinutrix > Lacinutrix cladophorae. The sequence goes on from NZ_JBSHNR010000121.1 coordinate 65,291, forward strand.
TCACATATTTCTTGAGCAACTGGAGCTGTTGGGCAACGTGCACCATCATTACTAGAGCTTGAAGGACCAAATGCAAATAAATTAGATTCCATAACATTTATTCCGTCTAAATCCTGAACACTTTGTATTACATAAACAGTTCCGGTTTCATTAGCCGAGACATAAAAACGACCATCTGCATCAAAATATACAGCTCCATATGAATAGCTTAATCCAGATAGAATTGGGACAACACCTAAAGATGATACTGCACTTGTTATTGGGTTAATTCTATATAAAACATTTGAAGTTTTTTCTACTGCATATAAGTTACCATCTACTGCATTAAAGGCCCAATCATGGATGTTAATATTCTGTGTTAAACTTTCTGTTGAAAGGTATTGTGTATAAGTTGCAGAGTTAGGATTTAAATCTACTTTAAAATAGCTTGTTCCTCCAGCTTTAAAATAATAAATACCATCGGGGCTAATATCTCCAACATATTTATTTCCTGTGGTTAGTTCTGGTATCGTAAAAGATGTAGTTTGGAAATCTTTTCCAATTCTAACAATGGTTTTAGAAGGTGTACTTAAATAACCCCAAATAAAACCATCTGCTGGATTATATGCTGCCGCATTAATATTTCCTGGTGTAATATCTGTTGCAGCAAGGTAAGAATTACCAGATGCTAAATCAATTGCATATACATCATTACGTTGAAATAAGTATGCACTATAATCGCAATTAAAAGGAATATTTTGTGCTTGTGTTGTTAAACCAACTAATACTACTGCTAGTATTACTAGTTGATTTTTTAATATGTGTAATTTTGTTTTCATGGTATATTTATTTCTTATTTACAGTACAAATTTATTGATATTACCTGCTCCAAATTATGTTTTTCGTTTCGTGTAGCTTTAGTGTAGACGAATGGTAATTATGTGTAGATAAGCTATTTTAAATTATAGCTTTACAAAGATGTTTGTTACGTAATTACTGCCTGTTTCATCTTCTTTTGAAGAAATACCAAAGTCTGTATAAACTGGATTTTCTATAGCTTGTCTATGTCCTTCGCTATTTAACCAAGCATTCACTATGGATGTAGCACTATTATAACCGTAACCAACATTTTCTGATACTTTTTTTGCATTCACCGAATCTTTTAAGTTTTGAGAACGTTCACTAAAATGATCATGACTTATAGTACCTTGACTAGCCATATATTGGTTATGTGTAATCGCTTCTTTGGAGGCTTGACTAAGTAGACTTAATGTATCAAGACCTATCGAAATTCTATGTGCATTTATTAGCTCTGCAATTTCATAATCTAAAGTTGTATATGTTACCTGTACAACTTGTGTAGTATAATTTTCTGAAGAATTAACATCCTTTTCAACAGAGCAAGACATTAAAAATGTACTTAATAAAACGGTTATAATAACTGCTACTTTTTTCATCGGTTTTGGTTTAATTTGACGACAAAACTATTAGGAAAGCAAGCTGCATTTTATGTTTTTCGATTAGTGTAATTTAAAGTATAGATGAATGGTAAATTACAGAAGTTAAAGGCAAAAAAAAGACAGAAAAATAAATTTCTGCCTTTTTATATACTAACCAATGAATCCCTTAACTGATTACAATGTAAACATAATGCTAATGAAAGCGTTTGTTGGTTTTAAATAGGTTTGAAACGAATTTTAAGACGACTCTCTTAAAATAATCGTTGAAATGCAATGTCTTATAATAAATTAAGCCTTTTCATTAATTCTGGCCTATTCGATCTACTTACGGGAATAACATCTTTTTTAATTAAAACACTGTTATCTTCTATATCAATTATCTTTTTAATATTGATAATATACGATCTATGTACTTTTAAGAATAAATTGTCTGGAAGTTTTTCTTCTATTTTTTTTAAGGTAGAATGTACAGTATAATTTTTATCTTCTGTTTTAACCTGAATATAATCTCCCTTAGCTTCGACTAAGTAAATACTTGGGATATCTATTTTAATTAAGCGTCTATCTATATTTACATACAAGTCGTTACCTGAAGTACTTTCAACTTTTTCTGTTTTTGAAGCTTTCGTAACGGGTTTATTTTGTTTAGCTTCTGCTTTACCTATAGCTTTATTAAACCGTTCTTGGGTAATTGGTTTTACCAAATAATCGACAATACAGTCATATTCAAAAGCTTGAATAGCAAAATTAGGATCTGATGTTGTGAGTATTATTTTTGGGGGATTTTTAAGGGTTTCAATAAAATCGAAACCTGTAAAATCTGGCATGTGTATATCTAAGAAAATTAAATCAACTTCATTTTGATTTAAGTATTTAATAGCTTGCATTGCATTAGGAAATTCTTCTAAAACATTAAGACTTGGCACATTGGAGCATAATTGCGAAATAATCATTCTAGCAGTAGCTTCGTCATCAATAACAATACAATTCATATGGTATATTTAAATTTCTTCTAGATATATTGTTATGCTGTTTAAAATAGCTTCAAATGCTTCCTTATGGTTTGTAGAACCTTCTAGCAAACAATTTTCGTATGCTACTGCAACTTCATAACCTTTCTCGAGCCCTAAAATACTAATTTTATGTTTAAGTTTATGTACATTTTCTGCTGCTAACTTATAATTTTTAGCATTGTAGTTATTAAAATACACTAATTTCTCTTCTGGAAACTCTTTTTTTATAACATCTATTAGTTTTTGTTTAAATGCTTGATCACCTCCAGACAAGCTGTTAATGTAAGATTGATTAGGCTGTTCCATTTGGGGATTTTTTAAGGGTGAAATAAAATGTGGTTCCAATATGAACTTGCGATTCTAGCCATATTTTTCCTCCATACAATTCGACAATTTTTTTAACAATAGACAATCCTATTCCGGAAGAATCTGGATTATTTTCTAATTTCTCAAAGGTTTTAAAAATTTTGTTAAAGTAGGTTTTGTCAATACCTTTTCCGTTATCTTTTATGTGAAATTGCCAGTATTCCTTTTTATCTTCTAAACCAATAGCAACAGTTCCTTGATCTTTATCATTATACTTTATTGCATTGCCAATTAGGTTTTGAAACAGTTGTTTCAATCTATATTTATCACCTTTAATTATAGGTAAATCTGTTTTTGTAATATGAATATGGTCTGGGACTTGAATACTTTTTAATAAGTCTTCAATTAAATTATTTAAATCTACATCGTATACTTCTATTCGGTTTTTACCTATGGTTGAATATTCTAAAATACCACTAATTAGGGTATCCATTTTTTCAACATTTGTTCGAATTAGTTTTAATGTTTTTTTTCCGTTTTCATCAAATATTTCTTCATAATCCTGTCCTAACCAAGCGGTTAATGTATCTATACTACGAAGTGGTGATTTTAAATCGTGAGATACCATATGTGCATAATCGCTAAGCTCTTGGTTTTGATGTGCAAGTTCATTTAACATAAATTGCTTTTGCTTGTTCATTTGAACAATCTCCTTAGTTTGGTTATCAATAAAATCTACCAAATTAGAACCAGTTAACTCGACATTCTCTTCTTTTTCGTCTTCTTTTAAATTATAAAATTTTAGTGTATCGATAACACTTTTAAGTTTATTAATAACTTCCTTTTGTTCGTCTGCTTCCTTTTGTAATTTTCGGTTAGCGGTATATAATTCGTCAGAGCTAATAGCCATTGCTCTTTGAATCATAGCAGATTGTTCGTCAAAATTATTATACGACAAATCTACAGCGTTAATAAACGTTTTTAAATTTTCATTGTTTTTTAACTCTTCACTTAAATATTTACGAATTTGTCTTTTTAAAAGGGAATTCATTATTCGCTTATTAGCGTTATGGTCATGGTTTGATTATGCAATTGGCAAGCTACTTCACCATGAAAAGGCGCTATCTCCCCATAGGAATAAAAACCACTAATTACAGTATCATTACCTATAACCTCTATTACTTCTTCAATTTCTTCTTCTACACGTTGGTCTAGCACTAATTTTCTGCCAATACAACTTACTAATATGGCTAATTCTGGTTTATTTGTTCGGTATTCTAATGCTTGTCTTGCTGCACGTTCGGATGCATTTGCAATATGATCTACATTAGTCATCATAAGCTGAACTTTAGAATTTTCTTTAATATCTCCTGCTAAAATTACAGCATTCTCTTCTTCATTTATATTTAAAATAGATCTTACAATAGATTGCTTTTCGTCTGTAGACTTCACATTTAAAGGATATAATAATGCTGCTCCTGGTAAGTCTTTTGCTTTATCTCCTAAGTAACTTTTATATAAGTCAAGAGCTGGTTTTCCATCTAATTCAAACAAGGTATTGCCTTTAGATTTTGTTACTCTTCGCTCTGGGCCAAAAGGTGTCCATCCACCATGAATAGAGAAAGAAATTTCAAGGGTATCTCCATAAAAACCAATAGCTACAAGTTCCCCTTCTTTTGGATTTTCATTATAAGATGCTAATGTTTTTTCAAATCTATCATCATCTCCACATAAACCACCTGTTATTACTATATTATCAGATGTTGATGCGCTCATACCTTTGGTAAGTTGGCTACCATTAATAAAACTACCTTCAGAAACTACTAGTACATATTTTAAGTTTTCTTGCGAAAGCTGATTTATTAAATCGTTACCAGTTTTATAACTATCTAAATCTTTGTTTAAAACATTACTTGTCTGTATTTGAAAAGTGCTTTTTTCAAACTCAATTGCAGTAATAGTTATACTTTCTTGGTTTACTGTGTTCGATGAAATTTCGGCACATGAAGATGCAAAAACAATATGTCCATCAGGAAATAATTGTTTAATATCCTTGTAAACATCTTTGTCTTCTAACATATATCTGTTACCAAAAACCAATACTAAAGGTTCTTTTAACTCTTGTTTTTCGACAACATATTCCCAATCTTTATTTTTATTTTTTACTAGTTGTACTGTTTTCATTTTTATTTTTTTAAAGTGAAATAGAAAGTGCTACCTACATTTGGTTCGCTATCTAACCATATTTCTCCTTCATGTAAGTTGATAATTTTTTTAACAATAGATAAGCCAATTCCTGAGGAATCTTTACTTTTCTTTAGAGAATGAAATATCTTAAATATTTTATCATGATATTTTTTCTCAATACCAATACCATTATCTTTAATAGAAAACTTATAATGACTTTTTAAGTCTTCTACATCTATTATAATACTTCCATGCTCTTTATCTATAAACTTAACAGAGTTACTAATTAAATTTTGAAATACTTGTTGAAGTTTCGTTCTATCCCCAATTATATTTGGTAATGTATTTAAACTTTTAATTTCTATATGATCTGGAATGTATAAAATCGATACTAATTCGTTTACTAAACTATTTAAATCGACTTCTGTTTTTAAGGAAGTCTCTGCGCCTACACTAGAATAATTTAAAACATCTGTAATTAGTTGTTCCATTTTCTCTAATGTAGTTTCTATAAGCCCTATGTTTTGTATACTTATATCGTCAAATTTACCTTGATTGTCTTCTTTTAACCAACTAACTAGTGCATGTATGCTTCTTAATGGTGATTTTAGATCGTGGGATACAATATGTGCGTACTCTTGTAATTCGTCGTTACTTTTTTCTAGTTTACTTAATAATTTTTCTTTTTGAAATTCTAAGTTTTTAATTGCCGTAATGTCTAGATGTATACCAATAGAACCTATTACTTCTCCATCTATATTATAATTTGGTGCTCCACTTATTAATAAATACAGTATTTCACCTGCTTTATTTCTGGCTTTAATTTCATAGGAGCTAGATTCTCCTTTAAGACGTTTAACATTCTCTTTTAAAATAACATCAGAAGAGCCGTCTATTGCAAAAAGCTCTCTTGCATTTTTACCTAAAACTTCTTCCTGTTTAAATCCAGAAATTTTCTCAAAGCTTTGGTTTACCATTAATATTTCTTCATTATTATTTACTTCGACCAAACCTAAATTCATATTGGCAATAATGCTGTAATACTTTTGTTTTTGAGCTTCAAGGCTTTTTCTATAAGTTCTGTTTAAGGTGACATCTTTAAATGTCCATAAATAGCCTTTACTGGTATCACCTGTTATTATTGGAATATAGTTTCTCTCGAGTATTTTACCATCTAACATTTCTAGTTCGTCTCCTAAAACTGTTTTTTTATTTTCATCAATAACTCGCATTCTTTGCAAAAAGGAGTCTGGGTTTTTAAATAGCACTTTATTTTGTTCGGAGGCAGCTTGGCAATCCATCCCTATTAGATCTGATGGTTTTGCTTCAATATTAAAAAGGTCACAAAATTTATTATTTGTAAGAACAATGTTACGGTTTTCGTCTTCTAATACGATACCACTGTCTAGATTAACAACTAGTGATGCTAATCTATTTTCGGATGCTATTAATTTTTCTTCGGATGCTTTTTGGTCTGTTATATCTCTAACAATACCTTGTGCTGCAACGGGTTTTTTTTCTTTATCAAAAATTAAACTAGCATTTATATGTACCCATTTAACCTCTTTAGATTTAGTGTACACTCTAGCTTCGTAATTTTTAAAATAGGCTTTATTTTGCAGTTCCATAAAAGAAGATATTGCATATGGATAATCTTCTTTATAAATAAGATTTACAACGTTTATTTCTTCTCTACTAATATCGTAACCAAATAATTTAGTTGCTGCTTCATTAAATTTTATGATATTTCCTTGTAAATCCATAACAACATATGCATCTACAATATTTTCAAAAACACCTTGTAATTGTGAAGATTTCTCTTCTAGTAATTGCTCTAGTCGTTGTGATGTAAAGTATAATTCTCTTGATTTTTCTTCAAGAATTTTTTCGGCTGCTTTTCTTGCCGCTTTTTCTCTTTTTAAAGCACGTTGTAATATTTCTACTTGCTCTTGACTCATTAATTTTTATGAATAACAAATCGCACTTCTGTTCCGTCTTCTTTAATTTTTTCTAAATCTATTTTTGCAGTTGAACCAAAGTGTTCGAAAGTTTTGTTCATTAAACCTAAGCCAAAGTGATGCATAGCTCTGCTAGAAGTATATATCATTACTAAAGAGTTTTCTGTTTTTTCGACAACTTCAAAAGTTGGCAATTCTGCATCTGGATAAATTTTTCTAACTTCTACATGAATATGATTTTCTATAGATGAAATCATTTCAATTGGGTCTTTATATGTTTCTAAGAGTCCAGGATAACTTTTTTCAATTACACTGAAAAAGTGTTCGGCATATACCAATAACAAGTTGTCTATTGATATACCTGTGTTTTCGCTTAAATGCCCTAATAATTGTAACATTTCTGAAAAACTATATGTCCCTACGGCTGTATAAATGCCTTCAGATTCTAATGTAGAACTTGAGATAATATTATCGACCATTTCTAATCCAAATTTATCTTCTACTAATTCTAAAAACTCGGTAAAAACTATTCCTTTCATTTTTTTAAACTACTATTAACTCGTTGATACTCCAATATGCTAATAATTTTTCAATTTTACTAACATAATCCTCATATTTTAATGGCTTTAAAATATAACCAGCAACACCTATCTTATAACATTCTAATAAATCTTTTTGATTATTGGATGTTGTTAAAATTATGGTAGGAATATATTTTAATACATCATCTTTTTTTAAAATGCTTAAAAACTCGATGCCATTTATTTTTGGCATATTTAAATCTAATAAAATAACATCAGGTAAGTTATCTTTTTGCTCTAAAATTTCTAGTGCTTCTTCTCCATTATTTGCTTCAATAATTTTATGATCTAATTTTAATGTAGAAATCGTTCTATTCAATTTCATTATTTCAATCATGTCATCTTCAATAAGAAGTATTTTAAGTTTTTTTAACATTACGAGGGTCTTTTATTTAACACAACAAAGCTAGATTTAATAGGAGTTTTTATTTTTTATATTCGATTAGAACGATTTTAGTGTCGACCAATAACGTTTAAGTGTCGACCAATGGTTTTTTACAATACCTAAATCTATTTTTTATTAATAGAATAAAGTGTTGTTAATAGATTGTTTTGAGAATGTATTTTTAATTGTTTTAAATCTGTAAGAAACTCAAGGGGCATATTTTTTAATTGTTTGTCTTGTAAATTCATTTCTAAATGATTTATAAACTCTAAGTTTCTTATGTTTTTATTTAAAGCATATTTTTCCATCGTTTTTAAGCTATATTTTTCATCATCAATGTTAATTGGATATGTATTATTTTCGACTGTATTATTTTTTTCATTTTTAAATAACTTTCTACTTATTTTATTTAAAAATAATAAAGAGGGAACTTCTGTTTTTAACATGGTTTGTTTGGATTAACTGGTACAAAATTAACCGAAGACTAACCTGTTATATTAAATATTCTTTTAACAAACAATGTCTATAGATGGGCGGGAAGCAAGTGTCGACGAATGGCTTTATAAAACCATAAACACCTATATACAAACAATATAGCAAGAGATTTATTATAGCCGACATAACAGAAAGTGTTTTAAATTTCACTTTACCCCATAAAAAAAGCCCTTACATTGCTGTAAAGGCTTTTACCCATTTGGCTCCTCTTCTAAGACTCGAACTTAGGACCCTCTGATTAACAGTCAGATGCTCTAACCAACTGAGCTAAAGAGGAGTGTCGTTTTCTTTTAAAGTCTTTTTTCTGACTTTTCGCTTTTGCTAAAACTATTATTTTTTTTTAGAGAACTAACTCCTAAAAAAATGAGTTTATCACTTTTGCGAGTGCAAATATATATTATTTTTTAATTTCTACAAATACAAAATTAAAAATAATTAAAATTATTTTAACCACTCTTGAATCGCTTTAAATGCATCGTTTCCGTTTGCAAACAAAACCAAACCTATAAGAAGTACAAAACCAACTAATTGCGCGTACTCCATGAATTTATCTCCTGGTTTTCTTCCGGAAACAATTTCATATAATAAAAACATTACATGACCACCATCTAGTGCTGGAATTGGTAATAAATTTAATACACCTAACATGATAGACAAGAAAGCTGTCATTTTCCAAAATACTTGCCAGTTCCATTGTGCAGGAAACATTTGACCTATAGCAGCAAAACCTCCAATTTGTGATGCTCCCTTTTTAGTGAATATGTATTGAAATTGTGCTAAATAGTCTTTTATCTCCCAATAACCTTTACTAATACCTCCCGAAATACTTTCTCCTATGGCGTATTCTTTCTGGTTAATTTTAATAAAATCTGGATCCGTTCTGGTTACCGAAATACCAACCTTATTATCTTCGGTTGGTGTTATCGTAAATTCCTTTTCTTCATTATTACGTTCTACTAGTAAAACAATATCTTTTGTTGCACTATTTTTTAATTGATACGTGAAATCTGAAAAATAAGTAATCGGATTTCCATTAACTGCTACAATTTTATCTTCTGCCTTTAATCCCGCTTGTTCTGCTGGTAAACCTGGTTCTACTCCTTCTAATTTAAAAGGGGATCTTGGTTCGAAAGCTGGCAAATCTCCAGCTGCAAAAAGCTGTTTACCAATATCTTCTGGTATAGCAAGATCTTCCATAGCACCATTAGTATGTTCTACTTTTATGGTTTCAATATTTCTAAACATTAGATATTTACTAACATCTTCTGTTAAATCTTCAATTGGTTCGCCATCTACAGAAACAATTTTATCTCCTTGTTGAAAACCATAGTTCTCCATAGTTTTACTAACTCCGTAGCCATATTTTACATCATCTTTATTGATATAAACGGTTCCCCAAACAAATAGTATTACCATGTAAAGGAAGAATGCCAGTACAAAGTTCATAAAAACACCACCTAACATAATGATTAATCGTTGCCAGGTTGGCTTAGAGCGAAACTCCCATGGTTGTGGTGGTTTAGCCATTTGCTCTTTATCCATACTTTCATCTATCATTCCTGCTATTTTTACATAACCTCCAAGGGGCAACCAACCAATACCATATACGGTTTCGCCAATTTTTTTCTTGAATAATGAGAATTTAATATCGAAAAATAAGTAGAACTTTTCCACTTTGGTTTTAAATAGTTTTGCAGGAATAAAATGTCCTAGCTCATGTAAAACTACTAATATAGAAAGGCTCAAAAATAACTGAGCGGCTTTAATTATAAATACAGTCATGTATTGGGTTTTGTTTATAACGTGCAAAAGTACGTTTTTATACTAACTAAAAAAAGTGCAAAGATATATTGCTTAATCCTTTAACAGCCTTTTATGAAAAACACCTTGATTTGTGGAAAATTTTACAAAATGTACTCCAGACGACAATGTTTCTGTAGCAATACTTTCCTGATAGCTAGACTCTAAAACCAATTTCCCTAATACGTCATAAATTTGAATCGTATTAACTATTAACCCTTCCGGTTTTGTAAAATTAATACTTGTTGTTGTTGGGTTTGGATACATGAATAACTGATTCTTTAAATAATAAGTATTGGTACTTAATGTTACCATATTATTTTTAGAAATTAGGTCTACATCTGGATCTAATAGAATTTCACTAATTTCAAAACTTACAGTTTCAACAAAAGTTTCTCCTTCATAAGTATTATTTAAAATGATATTTAATTCTTCCCCATTTGTTCCAATAATTCTTAACGGAATAGGTGCTTCAAAATAAGTCACAGAACTATGACTTTGGGTTTGATTTACTTCTAATTGAAGGCTATTTACATCTACCCAACTCGCATTAATTGTGTATGTTGGATATCCTTGATTGTATACCCAATCGTTAAAAAACTCGGTTAAATCTTCCCCACTAACAGTTTCCATTTTAGAAATATAATCTGGAGTTTTCGCATAATCGAAAGCTAAATTAGTATCGCTTAAATAGTCTTGCATTCCTTGATAAAAATTAGCATCTCCAACTTTCTTTCTAAGCATGTGCAAAACCATGGATCCTTTATTGTAACTTAATCTACTATTAAAAATCCTACTAACACTTGTAGTGTCACTGTCTGTTAAATACACCGCTCCATCTGTTTGAGATGTTATAGAACTAACGCGTCCTTGTTTCCAACTAGTAAAGCTTGCTTCTCCGTCAAAATCTTCAATTACTAGTCCAGACAAATAGGTAGCAAAGCCTTCATTTAACCAAATATCTTTCCAGCTACCACAAGTAATTTTATCTCCAAACCATTGGTGAGCTAATTCGTGAGCTATTAAATTTCTACTAAAACTTCCCATAAAAGAAACGGTAGTATGTTCCATACCTCCTCCCCAACCAAATTGAGCGTGTCCATATTTTTCGGAAGCGTAAGGATATTCCTCAAATTTCTCAGAAAACAATTCCATAATATCTACAGTTACTTCTGTACTAGCTTGTGCCAATGTTAGACTTTCTGGATATACATAATTTACAATTTCGAAAGGATTCCCATTATTTGCAACCGTGTGAGAATAGACTTCATAATTAGTAGCTGCAATAGCAATTAAATACGCTGGAATAGGAAATTCATGCTTATAATGTGTCGTTTTATTAGTGCCATTTACGGTTTGACTTTGTTCTACACCATTACTAACTGCAATATATTCTTCTCCTTGCGAATTAAATTGCGGCGTTGTAATATATACGTCTATACTTTCAATTTTATCATTTAAATCTTGTTTACAAGGCCACCACCCTTTAGCTCCATAAGGTTCCGATAATGTCCAAATTATTGGATCACTATTATGAGTGGTTTGAGCAAAAGAACCAAAACCAGAACTTATTGGGTTTCCAGAATAACTAATCTCTACAATCCCTGTTTGCCCAGTATTTAAGGTTTGCGCTAAGACTATTACAAGCTCATCGTCTGTATTTTGAGTAAATGACAGTGTATTTCCGTTTTGTAAAACTTGAGATACGATCATATTATCTGCTAAATCAAAAGTTACTTCTGTCATGTTTTCTTTAGCCATAAAATGTGTAGTTACAACTCCCGAAATACCTGTAATACTTGGGTCTATAGTAAATTCTAATTGATGATAAGTAACATCGTAATTCCCTGTATTTAAATTAACTCTTTGGTTATAAATTCTATTGGATGCAGATTTAGCTTCTGCTTCAACCAGAGTATTTAATTCGTCATCATAGGTTTGCCCAAAAGAAAAAATGGTAGATAATAATAGGATCAATAAAAAATAATTTTTCATTTCAATATCATTTTTAAACATTAAAGTTACAATATTTAGTTGTATTTAATGTAACCTTTATTACTAGCTCAAGATGAAATAAATTGTAATTTTGTATACAAAATTTTTTTTCATGCTTTCATTTTTTAAAGACTACAAATATTTTGCTATTGTTTTAGGGATTTTATCCATTATTATTATTTCTATTTTCTACAGTATTTTAAAAGTAGACAGAGTTCTCCCTGTCTATCAACCTGCTTTGGTTAATGCCGAATTAGTTGATAGCACAATTCAGTATAAAAAGAAATATCATAAAATAGCAGATTTTAGCCTTACTAATCAAAATGGAAAAACAATAACGCAGGAAGATTATAAAGACAAAATTTACGTAGCCGACTTCTTTTTTACCACTTGCCAAACCATTTGTCCGTTAATGACAGATAACATGTATCAAATTCAAAAAGAGATTTTAAATGATGACGAAGTGATGTTGCTTTCACATTCGGTTACACCTAAAATAGATAGTGTTGCACAATTAAAACGTTACGCTTTAAAAAAAGGTGTAAATGATGAAAAATGGAACTTAGTAACTGGAGATAAAAAACAAATTTACGCGCTTGCAAGAAAAAGTTATCTAGCAGTTAAAGACGCAGGTGACGGAGGTCCTTTTGATATGGTACACACTGAAAACTTTATGCTTATTGACAAAAAGCGTCAAATTAGAGGCTTTTATGATGGCACAAAAACAGAAGATGTAGAACGTATTTTGGAAGACATTAAAACGTTAAAAAAAGAATATAAATAGTTTATTAAGCAACTATTTTTTTAGCAACTACTTTTATAGTACATTTGCTTCTTTAAAATCAATCTAAATAAGCTTGCAAATAACAATAGCACATCTTAAACGAGGAGAACAAGGTATTATAACGGATGTTTCATCTATACATATACCATTAAAACTTTTAGAAATGGGTTGTCTGCCTGGTAATACGGTAGAGCTTCTGCAGGTTGCTCCTTTTCAAGACCCAATGTATTTAAATATAAATGGAACACATTTAGCGATTAGAAAAGAAACTGCAAGTCATATATTAATCGAAAAAATTATCCATGAGTAAACAAATAAATGTTGCACTTATTGGAAACCCAAATACCGGAAAAACCTCCGTGTTTAATGCCCTTACTGGTTTAAACCAAAAAGTTGGAAACTATCCTGGAATTACGGTTGAAAAAAAAGAAGGTATTTGCAAACTACCTCGTGGTGTAAAAGCCCATATTATAGATTTACCTGGAACCTATAGTTTAAACGCTTCTTCTTTAGATGAGAATGTCGTTATAGAACTGCTTTTAAATAAAAACGATAAGGATTATCCAGATGTTGCGATTGTTGTAAGTGATGTTGAAAATTTAAAAAGAAACTTACTCCTTTTTACTCAAATAAAAGATTTAGAAATCCCTTGTATTCTAGTTATTAATATGTCTGACAGAATGAAATATAAAGGTATTTCGTTAGACATTGAATATTTAGAAGAACAACTAAAAACAAAAATAGCATTAATAAGCACGCGTAAAAGCGAAGGTATAGACTCCTTAAAAAAACTAATTACAGACTATAAAGATTTATCTGTTACCCCTTGTCTTCATGCTTCTGAAATTGACAAGGAATATTTTGATAGACTCCGTAATACTTTTCCAAACCAACTCTTATACAAACTTTGGCTAGTTATTACACAGGATGTAAATTTTGGAAAACTAGAAAGAAAAGAAATGGAAGCTATTTCTAGTTTTAAAACTAAATCTTCAAGCAACTTAAAAAAATTACAGCAAAAAGAAACCATAAAAAGATATCAGTTTATTAATAATGTTCTTAAAAAAGGACAAACTATAGACGCTAGTCAAGCTAAAGGTTTACGTGCAAAATTTGACAAAATATTAACCCATAAAGTTTGGGGTTATGTCATTTTTGCTTTCATTTTATTAACTATTTTTCAAGCTATTTATGACTGGTCTAGCATACCAATGGATTTAATAGATTCTGCTTTTGCTTCGTTAAGTGAATGGACAAAAAACGCATTACCTAAAGGTGCTTTTACCAATTTAATTGCCGAAGGAATAATTCCCGGACTTGGTGGTGTTGTTATTTTTATTCCTCAAATTGCATTCTTATTTCTATTTATCGCCCTTTTAGAAGAAAGTGGCTACATGAGTCGTGTAGTCTTTTTAATGGACAGAATTATGAGACGCTTTGGCCTTAGCGGAAAAAGCGTTGTACCGTTAATTTCTGGTACCGCATGTGCAATTCCTGCAATTATGGCTACAAGAAATATTGAAAGCTGGAAAGAACGATTAATTACCATTTTAGTGACCCCTTTTACTACCTGCGCTGCTAGGCTTCCTGTATATTTAATTATTATTGCTTTAGTGATTCCCGAAGGTCGTTTTCTTGGTTTAAGCTACCAAGCGCTAACTTTAATGCTTTTGTATTTAATAGGATTTGGAACAGCAATTTTTTCTGCATATATTTTAAATAAAATACTAAAAATTAAGAACAAAAGTTTCTTTGTAGTAGAAATGCCAAACTATAAGCTTCCGCTGATTAAGAATGTTGCTTTAACGGTTTTAGAAAAAACAAAATCATTTGTATTTGGAGCTGGAAAAATAATTTTAGCAATCTCAATTATATTATGGTTTTTAGCTTCTTACGGACCAGGGAAAAACTTTAATAATGCCGAAGAAATTGTAAAAACAGAATATGCTTCGCAAAATTTATCTGAAGAAGAGTTAGACCAAAAAGTGGCTTCTCATAAACTAGAACACTCTTTTATTGGTATTACAGGAAGAGCTATTGAACCTGTTATTAGGCCTCTAGGTTACGACTGGAAAATAGGTATTGCTATTGTGAGTAGTTTTGCTGCTCGTGAAGTTTTTGTTGGCACATTAGCAACCATTTATAGTGTTGGTAGTGATGAGGAAGAAACCATTAAAAACAGAATGGCTAAAGAAGTCAACCCAATTACTGGCGGACCATTATTTACCTTAGCCTCGGGTATTTCACTACTTTTATTTTATGCTTTTGCCATGCAGTGTATGAGCACTTTAGCTATTGTTAAAAGAGAAACCAATTCTTGGAAATGGCCAACCTTACAATTAATAATAATGACCATTATTGCGTATATAGCAGCATTAATTGCTTATCAGTTTTTAAAGTAATCCTTTTTTTGTAAATTTAGAAGAAAGATTTCGACCAATTAATTATGAATACGATCATTCAAAATATACTAGCTTTTTCTTCTGTTTTACTTGCATTAGCATTTATTATTAAGAAGTTTTTTTATAAAAAGAAAGCTAAAAAAGCCTGCGGAACAGACGATTGCGGTTGTCATTAATTACTTACATCTAGTTGTACATAATAATCTTCTTTCAAAATTTTATTATTAGCAACAGGATATGGCATTACTTTAATACCCGAAATATTTAAAACATCTGAAGTAAATAAATTACCTATTTCATTATTAAAAGTACTTCTTGCATTAAAAACTAATTTTTTTTTGTACCACTTTTTTATTGTGCTCATAAACATCTACCAAAATAATTACTTCTCCTTCCCAAATGCATTGAACCGCTTTAGGACAGCGAGAATCTTGAACTACTTCTACAAACTTTAAACGTATATCATTAACTTGTAAATCTTCACCAAAATTAAGTTTAGTCACAATTTTTGGCGGTATTACAGTATTTGTTTTTGTAGAATCTTGAGCAAAAAGAGCAGATGCAGCAAATAATAGAATAATAAATGATACGTACTTCATAGTGTAGTTATTAGTAGCTTATAATCCTAAATCGTGCCAAAATATTTTGTTTTCTTTTAAACCTTCTTTAAATATAAATTCTTAGCTACATTTTGAGAAACAACAATTTCTGTATTTTCTAATGCAATTTTTATAGAATTATCATAAGGCTCCCTATGTTTAATGGTTATTATTGTGCCTAAAGCAATTTTATTACTATCTAAATATTTTAAAAAACTAGAAGAATCATCATCTACTCCAACACATTTATATGTAGAACCAACTTCGGCTTTAGCTAGAATAATCTTTTCTATATGCTGAAAATTTCCTTCTTTATCAGGAATTGGATCTCCATGAGGATCATGCTTCGGAAATTCTAAAAAAGCATCTAACTGATTAATCAGCTTCTCTGACTTAATGTGCTCTAAGTGTTCTGCAACTTCATGAACTTCATCCCAAGAAAAATTCAATTTTTCAACTAAAAAAACTTCCCAAAGTCGATGTTTCCTAATAATATTTACAGCTACAACCCTTCCCGCTTCTGTTAATGTGACTCCTTGGTATTTTTTATAATCTGCATAATTTTTTTCCGACAATTTTTTAATCATATCTGTAACCGAAGAAGCTTTAGTCTGCATGACTTCAGCTATAGCATTTGTATTTACGGATGTATCACCATTGCTTCCAAGATGATAAATTGCTTTTATATAATTTTCTTCTGTTAATGTAATCATAGTATTATTATCTCTTACAAATATAGAAAAGATATATTTCTTAAAATATTTTTAGACTAGTCTAAATTTTATTTTATATTTGATTAAAAATAATTCTACATGAAACTAATTTATTTCATAGTTATACTATTTTACGGTTCTACTATAGTTGCACAAAGCATTTATAATGTGGAAGGAAAAGTTATATCAAACGGAGAACCACTTTCATTTGCTAATATTTATATTGAAAACACCACAAAAGGAAGCACAACCGATGAAAATGGTCATTTTTTAATTAAAAATTTAGAGAAAGGAAACTATACAATAATAGCTTCATTTACTGGGTATAAAACACAAAAAAAAACGATTCATATTTCAGACAAAACTGTTTATATAAACTTCCATTTAAATGAAAATGACGATTTAGAAGAAATCATAATAACAGGCACATTAAAAGCAGTTTCTAGATTAGAGAGTCCTGTTCCTGTAGAAGTATATTCCCCAACATTTTTGAAAAAAAATCCAACACCAAATATTTTTGAAGCACTACAAAATGTAAATGGAGTTAGACCACAATTAAATTGTAATGTTTGTAATACTGGGGATATTCATATTAATGGTTTAGAAGGACCTTACACTCTAGTTTTAATTGATGGTATGCCAATTGTAAGTGGCCTGTCTACCGTTTATGGTTTGTCTGGAATTCCAAATTCATTAATAGAACAAATAGAAGTGGTTAAAGGACCGGCTTCCTCACTATATGGAAGCGAAGCTGTAGGCGGTTTAATTAATGTTATCACCAAATTACCTGAAAATGCGCCAAGATTCTTTGCAGATGGATTTGTTACAGGTTGGGGTGAAGTAAATATAGACGCTGGTTTTAAAGCAAATGTAGGTGAAAAAGCAACGGTTTTATTTGGTACTAATTATTTTAAATACGACAATCCTGTGGATAATAACAAAGATAATTTTACCGATCTAACATTACAAGATCGTATTTCTATTTTCCAAAAATGGGATTTTAAAAGAGCAAATAACAAAAAACTAGCTCTTGCTGGTCGTTACTTTTATGAAGATCGTTGGGGAGGAGAGCTACAATGGACTAAAGCAGATAGAGGAGGTAATGAAGTTTATGGTGAAAGTATTTATACCTCTCGATTTGAAATTTTAGGCAACTATGAATTACCCTTTAAAGAAAAAGTGAATTTTCAATTCTCCTATTCCGATCACGATCAAAACTCAGTGTATGGAGACACGCCTTATTTAGCGCAACAACGTATTGGGTTTGGCCAATTTATTTGGGATAAAAAAATAAGTAAAAACGATCTGCTTTTTGGCGCTGCATTTCGTTACAATTATTATAATGATAATACCACAGCAACTCCAAATGCAGACAAAGTGACTATTCCATCTTTATTTGTTCAAGATGAAATAGCTTTTAATAAAAAACAAAGTTTGTTATTAGGTCTGCGTTTTGATTATGATACTAGACATGGTACTATTTTCACACCAAGAATCGCTTACAAATACAAACCAACAGATAGTGATATCATTCGGTTAAATGCTGGAACAGGCTTTAGAGTTGTTAATCTATTTACCGAAGAACATGCAGCACTTACTGGAGCAAGAGAGGTGATTATAAAAGAGGAACTAAATCCGGAAGAATCCTATAATGTTACACTTAATTATCTTAAAAAATTATACTTAAAAAACGGGATGTATTTTACTTTAGACACTTCTGCTTGGTATACCTATTTTACAAATGCTATCATTCCAGATTATGATACCAATCCAAATCAGATTATATATGACAATCTAGATGGTTATTCTACATCAAAAGGACTTAGTATCAATATAGATGCTGTTATAAAAAATGGAATAAAAGCGTCTATTGGCGCTACGTATCAAGAGGTTTCACAAACGAAAAATGGTGAGCGAATAGATCAAATACTCACAGAAAAATATTCTGGCGTATGGTCTTTTAGTTATAAAAACTACCCAACGAATCTTACTTTAGATTATACAGGTAACATTTATGGGCCAATGCGATTACCATTACTAGGAGATTTAGACCCAAGACAAGAATACTCTCCAACTTGGAGCATACAAAACATTCAGCTTACTCATGATGGAATAGATAATTTAGAAATATATGGAGGTGTTAAAAATCTTTTAAACTGGACACCCAACAAAGGAAATCCGTTTGTAATAGCAAGAGCAAACGATCCTTTTGACGAAAATGTAGCATTTAACACTAATGGAGATGTCATTGCAACCACAGACAATCCATATGCACTAACCTTTGACCCATCGTATGTTTATGGTCCAAACCAAGGTATTCGATTGTTTTTTGGTGTAAGATATAAATTAAATTAATCGCTCATTTTTAGTACTTTCGCAATAAATATTTAGATATATGAAAAAAATAATGTTCTTCTTAGCCATTACTTTTAGTTTAACCGCTTGTAAAAAAGAGACTAAAGAAAACGGAAAACTCAACATAGTAACCACCACGACCATGATAACAGATCTGGTTAAAAATGTTGGCGGTGAATATGTAAACACGCAAGGTTTAATGGGTTCTGGAGTAGACCCACATTTATATAAAGCCAGTGAAGGTGATGTTACAAAACTAGTAAACGCAGATATTATTTTTTATAATGGTTTACATTTAGAAGGAAAACTAGTAGAAGTTTTTGAAAAAATGGGAAGTAAAACCAAAACCCCTATCGCTTTAGCGGAAGTTATTGATAAAAGCACCTTGATTGGTTCCGATTATTTTGCTTCTAATTACGACCCACACGTTTGGTTTAATATTGAATACTTTAAACAATTCACTAAAAAAGTAACTCAAGTGTTATCGGAAAAAGATCCTGCAAACAGCTTAAATTACAAAGAAAATGAAAAGCAATATCTAGCAAAATTAGAAACGCTAGAAACGAAGATTAAAGCAACAATTAAAACGCTTCCAAAAGAAAAAAGAATTCTAGTAACAGCGCATGATGCATTTAATTATTTCGGGAAAAATTATGATTTTGAAGTGGTTGGTTTGCAAGGGTTATCTACTGCAACAGAAGCTGGTGTTCAAGATGTACAAAAATTAGCTACATTTATAATAAATAAAAAAGTGAAGGCTGTTTTTGTAGAAAGCTCTGTACCTAAACGTACTATTGAAGCGCTACAAGCAGCTGTAAACTCTAAAAATCATGAAGTTGTTATTGGCGGAACACTGTATTCGGATGCCTTAGGAAATGATGGAACCGCAGAAGGAACTTACATTGGCATGTTTGAATATAATGTAAATACTATTGTAAATGCTTTAAAGTAAGTAGGCAGTATTGAGTAGCAATTTGCAGTGCGTACTTGGTTAAAAACAAATTATAATACTTAAAACAAAAATATAAATGGAACTTGAAATTCCGACACAGTCGGAAAACATCAAAATTCAGAAATAATGAGCGAAAGAACAAAGATGCGAAGCAAAGCTTCAAGCACGAAGTTCTGATAGTGAATGTTGCTTTAGCAATTTCCTAATTTTGATCGTGATCTTTTGGTTCGTTTTGCATCAAGGCAAAATGAACAGAAATAAAATTATGAAAGAACAATCACAAAATAAAGAGACTCCTACCTATTCAGGAGTATTAGCAGTAAAAGTTGACGATTTAACCGTTGCATACAACTACAAACCTGTACTTTGGGATATTGATTTAGAAATTCCAGAAGGTGTTCTTATGGCAATTGTTGGTCCAAATGGCGCTGGAAAATCTACACTTATAAAATCTATTTTAGGCATCTTAAAACCAATTGCAGGAAGCGTTTCAATTTATGGTAAACCATATGACAAACAACGTAAATTAGTTGCCTACGTGCCACAAAAAGGAAGTGTAGATTGGGACTTCCCAACGACAGCCTTAGACGTTGTTATGATGGGAACTTACGGAAGTTTAGGCTGGATTAAAAGACCTAAGCAAAAAGAAAAAAAAGCAGCTTTAGAAGCTTTAGAAAAAGTTGGAATGCTTGCCTTTAAAAGTAGACAAATTAGTCAGCTTTCTGGAGGGCAACAACAACGAATATTTTTAGCCAGGGCTTTAGTACAAAACGCATCCATTTATTTTATGGATGAACCTTTTCAAGGAGTGGATGCAACAACTGAAATTGCAATTATTAATATTTTAAAAGAATTACGAAAAGCTGGTAAAACAGTTATTGTAGTACATCACGATTTACAAACCGTTCCAGAATATTTTGATTGGGTTACTTTTTTAAATGTGAAGAAAATTGCTACAGGTCCTGTTAAAGATATTTTTAACGATGATAATTTAACCAAGACCTATGGAATTAATTATAAAGTAAGTATTCAAGAGTAATAAACTCCTGCGAAGGCAGGAATCTTAAAAAGTAAAAAAAGAACAGATTGCCACAAATTTCTTTAGAAGTTTAGCAATAAAAAATATAAATGAATGGTCATCCTGAACTGGATTCAGGATGACAATAAAATAGATTATGCGTCTTTACGCAGAATAACAAAACAAAAACAATTCACGAATCAAGGAAGAGATTTCTGCTTTAACGGGTATTATGGACATAACAGAATACATAAAACTAGTTTTTACAGACTACACGCTAAGAACCATCACACTTGGAACTGCAATTTTAGGAGCAGTTACAGGCATGCTTGGTAGTTTTGCTGTACTAAGAAAACAAAGTCTTCTTGGTGATGCCATTTCGCATGCTGCTTTACCTGGAATTGCAATCGCTTTTTTAATAACTGGAGCAAAAGACACAAATACATTATTAATTGGTGCTTTGGTTAGTGGTCTTATTGGCACCTTCTGGATTCGAGGAATAATCACAAAAACACATTTAAAAAGTGATACTGCTTTAGGTTTAATTTTATCACTCTTTTTTGGTTTTGGTATGTTACTACTTACTTTCATACAAAAACAACCAAATGCAAACCAAGCTGGTTTAGATAAGTATTTATTCGGACAAGCAGCAACACTTGTAGAAAGTGATGTTTGGTTAATGGCTATTGTTACAGGAGTTTGCCTATTAGTACTCTTACTATTTTGGAAAGAATTTAAAATACTATTGTTTGATGCAGATTACACCAAAACCTTAGGGTTTAACACCAGATTTATAGATGTTTTAATTACTAGTTTTATTGTTTTAGCAATTGTATTAGGCTTGCAAACCGTTGGTGTTGTTTTAATGAGTGCTATGCTACTTGCTCCTGCTGCTGCTGCAAGACAATGGACCAATAGTCTTAGTACAATGGTTTTTCTTGCTGCCATTTTTGGTGCATTTTCTGGTGTCTTTGGTACAGCAATTAGCGCCAGCCAAAACAATCTTTCTACAGGACCAGTAATTGTATTAGTCGCTGCTGTTTTTGTAGTATTTTCTTTTATCTTTTCACCAAGTAGAGGATTGCTTTTTAAACAAATTCGTTTTATTAAAAATAGACGGGATTTAGAGTTACATAAAACTTTAGCGTTTATGTATCATATAGCAGAAACACATGAAAATATTTCGCATCCGCATGCCATTAAATTATTAAATAACTTTCAAGGTTTTACAAAGAAAACGCTTCAGAAACTAGTGGAGAAAAATTATGCAACTATTGATGGTTCGATGTGGAGTTTAACCGATTTAGGTTTTGAAACTGCAGCCAATTTATACACCAAACAATCTACAGAAGATGAATAGTGCGCAAATAGAAATACAACTTATTGCAAGCTTAGTAGCTATTGCTTGCGCGATTCCGGGAACCTTTCTTGTATTAAGAAAAATGGCTATGATTAGTGATGCTATTAGTCATTCCATCTTACCAGGAATTGTAATTGGGTTCTTTATAACACAAGATTTAAACTCTCCGTTACTAATATTACTAGCTGCGTTTACCGGAATTATTACTGTGGTTTTAGTAGAATATATTCAGAAAACAGGTTTGGTAAAAGAAGACACGGCCATTGGCTTAGTTTTTCCTGCGCTGTTTAGTATTGGTGTTATTTTAATTGCAAAAAACGCGAATGACGTGCATTTAGATGTCGATGCTGTTTTACTTGGCGAATTAGCCTTTGCTCCTTTCGATCGGTTATTTATTGGCGGAACAGATGTTGGTCCGAAATCCCTTTGGATTATTGGCTCTATTTTAATAACAACTATTGGCTTACTACTCGCTTTTTTTAAAGAACTAAAATTAAGCACTTTCGATAAAGGTTTGGCTGCTTCTTTAGGGTTTTCACCAGCAATTATTCATTATGGCTTAATGTCAGTAGCATCGGTAACAACAGTTGGTGCTTTTGATGCTGTTGGCGCCATTTTAGTGGTTGCCTTAATGATTGCTCCTGCTGCAACGGCATATTTGTTGACTACAGATTTAAAGAAAATGCTTGGTCTTGCTATTGGTTTTGGTGTGCTAAGTGCTATTTCAGGATATTGGTTTGCACACTGGTTAGATGCATCTATTGCTGGTTCTATAACCACTATGTTAGGCTTTATCTTTCTAATAGTCTTTTTATTTGCTCCCAGCAAAGGAATTATTGCTGTTATGTATAGAGAAAAACAACAACGTACCGAAGTATCTTTACTTACTTTTTTATTGCATTTAAAAAACCATACCGAAGAACGGGAACGCCATGTAAACCATTTGCAAGAACATATTAATTGGCAAAAAGTGAGAGCTAAAACCGTTTTAGATTTAGCCCTTAAAAACAATATGATTGTTTTTAATAAAAACATTGTTTCTTTAACTGAAAAAGGAGACACTTTCACCTCTAAAGCTATCGATTATATCATCACCAATGAAGATGCACAAATTGAAGATATGAAAGAAGATTTCTTTTTGTTTAGAGGGTAATAAAAATCAATTAACTAAAGTTTAAAAAGATGTTATACCCTGAAAGTTTTATATATATTTTCCGACTTTTGCATATCTAAATAACAATCATGAAAATACTAGAATACCTTACAGGAAAAGACGGAATAATGATTCTAGGACTAATTGTCTTAGTAGTCTTTATCATTCGAAAGTGGAAAGAAAAACGCTATTTTAAGCAAATGGAAAAACGATTTAATAATAAAAAGTAGAATTAAAAGCCACGTTCTTTTTGTAATTGCTCGTATGCTTTTTGAACTTGTTTAAATTTGTCTTCTGCTCCTTTTTTATGCTCCTCTCCTAAATGGGCGACTTTATCTGGATGATATTTTTTAGCCATAGTACGGTACGCTTTTTTAATTTCATCATTGGTGGCAGATTTTGTTATCTCTAAAATTTTATATGCATTTTCACTACTGTTATAAAACATCGCTTTAATACTATTATAATCTCTGGAGCTTATACCTAAATAACCAGCAATGGTAAATATTTGACGTTCTTCGTCTTCGGTAACCATTTCGTCTGCTTTAGCAATTCCGAAAAGAAAATGCATCAATTGTAAACGTGAAGCATGATCCATCATTTGCTTAATTTGCGTACAAACTTGACGCAATGGAACCGTTTGATTGTTTACACCTTTAAATAGCTTAAATGCTTTGTTCGCTCGATCTTTACCGTACATGCTTACAAATTGGCTACGTACAAAATCTAGTTCTCTTTGGTCTTGTACACCATCTGCTTTTATTACAACAGAAGCAAGAATGAGTAAGCTTACCTCGAAATCACCAGAAGTAGTTTGCGCTCTACGTTGTTGTTGGGTTCTATAGTTTGGCCTTCCGTTTTGCGATCTTCTTCTTTGTTGTGTTGGACGATCTCCTAAAAGCGGATTTCCATTTCCTGAAGACAACGTGTCTACAAAACTACCAAGTGCTAAACCTATAATGGCACCAATTGGCCCACCAAACGACCATCCTAAAGATGCTCCAATCCATTTTCCGAAACTCATGTTTTATTTTTTAAAAATCAAATATACTATTTGTTAGTTACAATGTGAATGCTTTTGTTACAGAAACCCTTTTGTAAAAAGGAACGCCAACTCAAAATTTATATAACATCAAGAGTTACTATTATCACATAATTATTTCGATTACGTCATTTTAGTACGCCATTGTGTCTTATAAAATAGCTATCTCATTAAATTGCATGGTTTTTGATTATATTTGTAAGAGATAAATTAATAAAATTAAAATTACAAAATATGTACCCAGCAGAATTAGTAAAACCAATGCGTGAAGATTTAACAAACGTAGGTTTTGAAGAATTACACACCATTGCAGATGTGGATGCAGCTATTGCAAAAGAAGGAACAACTTTAGTGGTTGTGAATTCGGTTTGTGGTTGTGCAGCAGCTAACGCAAGACCAGGAGCAAAAACTAGTTTACAAAACGCAAAAAAACCAGATCATATTGTAACGGTTTTTGCTGGCGTAGATAAAGAAGCAGTAAATAAAGCACGTGAATATATGATTCCTTTTCCTCCTAGTTCGCCATGTATGGCTTTATTTAAAAATGGAGAATTAGTGCATATGCTAGAGCGTCACCATATTGAAGGTAGACCTGCCGAAATGATTGCTGAAAATCTTACAGATGCTTATAATGAGCACTGCTAGTAAATTTTTAACACTATATGTTAAAGTTTAGTTTACACACAAACTAACAGTATTAAACCACGTTTTATAGACGTGGTTTTTTTATTTTTGAATCATTAATTTTAACAATTATAATGAGGAAAATTTTAGCATATCCTTTATCTTGTATCTATTACTTGTTTTTTGCGATAGCATTGCTGGTATTTCACCCAATACAATGGTTTTGTTTTAATGTTTTTGGCTACAAAGCGCATAAAAATAGTGTAGATGCTTTACAGTTTTGCCTAATGCGTTGCGTAAATCTTTTAGGTTCTAGACATTCGTTTTATAACAAATATAATATAGATACTTCGCAGCCAATAATTATTGTGGCAAACCACCAAAGCATGTCAGATATACCTCCAATCATGTGGTATTTTAGAAAACATCATGTGAAATTTGTTAGCAAAAAAGAATTAGGAAAAGGGATTGCTAGTGTGTCCTATAACTTACGCCATGGTGGATCTGTTTTAATAGATAGAAAAAATGCCAGACAATCTATTGTAGCTATTCGAAAATTCGCAGATTATATTGAAACCAATAAACGTGCTGCAGTTATTTTTCCGGAAGGAACAAGAAGTCGTGATGGCAAACCAAAACCTTTTCACACTAAAGGTCTTGAAACCTTAATAAAATATATTCCAAGTGCAGTAATTATACCAGTAACTATTAATAATTCATGGAAAAATCTACGTTACGGAAAGTTTCCTTTAGGAATAGGTAATCATTTAACTTTTACAGCACACAAACCGGTTACTAAAAGTGATTTTGAAACACAAGAATTATTACTGGAGCATATTGAAACAACAATAAAAAACAGTATTAAAATTTAGAAATTATGTCCATAAAAAATGTAAGATTAGAAGTAATGTCGTTTTTAGAAAAAGACATAGAATCCTTAATTCAGAAATATTTAATTCCTGTAGATACCATTTGGCAACCAACCGATTTTTTACCAAATAGTGAAGGAGATAATTTTTTGGAAGAAGTAAAAGAAATTAGAGAATTATCGAAAGAATTACCTTATGATTTTTGGGTCGTTTTAGTTGGCGACATGATAACCGAAGAAGCCCTACCAACTTACGAATCTTGGTTAATGGATGTAGAAGGCGTCGATCAAGTAGGAAGAAATGGTTGGTCTAAATGGGTTAGACATTGGACTGCTGAAGAAAACAGACATGGAGATGTGCTTAACAAATACCTCTACCTTTCTGGACGTGTAAACATGAAAGAAATTGAAAAAACGACACAACATCTTATTGCCGATGGTTTTGATATTGGCACAGATAGAGATCCTTATAAAAACTTTTTATATACCAGTTTTCAAGAACTAGCTACATATATTTCACACAATAGAGTTGCAAAAATTGCAAAACAAAAAGGAAACAAACAACTTGCTAAAATGTGTAAAATAATTTCAGGAGACGAAATGCGACACCATCATGCATATTGTGAATTTGTAGAACGAATTTTTGCTGTAGATCCTAGTGAAATGATGCTTGCTTTTCAATATATGATGAAGCAAAAAATCACCATGCCTGCTCACTTTTTAAGAGAATCTGGAAATAAAATAAGTTCTGCTTTTGAAGAATTTTCTAATACCGCACAACGTATTGGAGTATACACTGCTACAGATTATGTTGATATTTTAGAAAAACTTACTAAGCGTTGGGAAATCGATAAAATTTCAAACCTAACCGATGAAGCAGAGAAAGCTAGAGATTACCTAATGAAGCTACCCTCTAGAATGATACGAATTGCAGAACGTATGAAAATTCCGGAAAACTCTTTTGAATTTAAATGGGTAGAACCAGCAAAATTATAATCGTAAATGCAAACTTCAAATTCTATTATTGAAACTACTAAGCGTTTTGTAAAAGAAACGCTCAAAAATGCCGAAGGTGGCCATGATTGGTTTCATATTGAACGCGTATACAATAATAGCTTACTAATTGCTAAAAAAGAAGAAGTAAATGTTTTGGTGGTTTCATTAGCAGCTTTATTACACGACATTGCAGATAGTAAGTTTTATAATGGTGATGATACTGTTGGCCCAAAATTAGCTCGAGAGTTTTTATGTGAAGAAAATATATCTTTAGATATTATAGAACATGTCGTAGCCATTATTGCTAACATGTCTTTTAATAAATCTTTAGATGGTAATACCACCTTTACCTCAAAAGAATTAGAAGTGGTACAAGATGCAGACAGACTAGATGCTATTGGAGCTATTGGTATTGCGCGTTGTTTTAATTATGGTGGTTTTAAAGATAGGGCACTTTACAACCCTGATATTAAACCGAATCTAAATATGAGCACAGCGGCATATAAAAAATCGACCGCGCCAACCATTAATCATTTTTACGAAAAGCTTTTGTTGTTAAAAGACAAGATGAATACACAAACAGGGAAACAAATTGCCCTCGAAAGACACCAATATATGGAAGGCTTTTTAAAACAATTTTACGCAGAATGGAATGGAAAAAAGTAAACTCTAATTTTCTTTTGCAATTTCTAATGCTGTAATTTTATATTCTAAAGCTTCTAAACCCTCTCCACTTTCTATTATCTGCTCTGTGGTTAGATTGTTTTGTGAATTAACAAAATCAAGAATTTCTCTTTTTTTAATACTATAGTATTCTAGTGTTTTATCGATTTTATCGTCCATAAGCTTCTTATTGAATAATTAAACGCATTTCATTTCTATATTTGGATGCACTTTTACCAATAACTTCATTAAACACTTTATTAAAGTGTGAAAAATTATTAAAACCACATTCAAAACAAATATCAGTAATACTACTTTGACTTTCTGTTAATAGTTTTGTTGCATAAAATATACGACACTCGTTAACAAACTGTGTAAAGGTTTTACCTGTTACTTTTTTAAAATATCTACAAAATGCAGGAACAGTTAAGTTTACGTATGCAGCAATTTCATCTAAACTAATATGTTCTTGATAATTTTTATTAACATATTTAAAAATCTTATCTATTTTATTACTGTCTTGTGGTTGTGTTTCAAACATATAACCGTTTTCATTTAACAACACATAATCGGAACTCAACGCTAATAATTCTAATATTTCTAAAAGCTTAGTTACGCGTTTAATACCTTCATATTTAGGCAGTTTTTCTATTTTTGGGCCAACGATTTCTTTTATTTCTCTTTTAAATAAAATTCCTTTTTTAGAACGTTCTATTAACTGCGTGATGTTTTTCATCTCTGGCAGTTTATTAAAAAGATCCCCTAAAAACTCTGGATGAAATTGCAACATCGTTTCTTTACCTTTAGAAGTCAAACGATCTGTAAACCCGTTATGAGGCAAATTAGATCCTATTAATATCAATTGACTGTTATTAAAGTATGAAAGATGATTACCTATATGCCTTCTCCCTTTTCCTTTATTTACATAAACTAATTCTAATTCAGGGTGAAAGTGCCAAAAAGCTTCACTTCGTTTTCGCTTTTTCGTTTTTTGTATAGCAGTTATGGAGCTACCAAAATCTGGTGTAATCTTTTTAAATGTAGGTTTTAATTGCACAATAAAAATCAGTTATTATATAATACAGCAAAATTACAACTTTTAATAGTCTTAGAGTATGGTAATTTACCACTAATATATACTATATTAACATATAACGTTTTCGATACTATTAACTAGGGTAAAATAGTATATATAGTTGTAAAAATAGATGCTTTTTAAACTCTTCTATGTCTATAACTTTGTCCTCAGAATAATTAAACCCAAATAGTTATGAAAAAATTCATAAAAAACATTAAAAATCTAGGAGCTCAAATGTTAAGTGTACTAGTAAACGCAAACAAGTCTTTAAATCAAGAACCAATTTAGAAAGTTGTAAAAGAAAACAACATAAATTATAAAATAAAATATCATGAAAAAATTCATAAAAAACACTTTAGTACTTGCAGTATTGTTTACTACATTACTAGCTAACGCAAATGCTCCTTTAAATCCTTTAAACGATGCAAGAAGAACAACTTTAACATTAAATAATGTTAAAGAAGGAAACGAACTTTTAATTAAGAATACATTAGATATCGTTATTTACAAAGAATTAATTGAAAATTCTGGGGACTACACAAAAGGGTTTGACTTAACAGCATTACCAAATGGTGAATACTTTTTTGAATTAGTAAAAGATTCTGAAATTAAAATTATTCCTTTTCATGTTTCTAATAATATGATTGCATTTAATAATGGAGAAGAATCAACAATCTTTATACCTTCTATAAGAAATAAAGAAAATAAAGTGTATATCTCTAAATTATCTTTAAACCAACAACCTTTAAATGTTGAGGTTTTTTATGAAGATATAGAAAACAATGACTTCCATTTAATTTATTCTGAAACGATTGAAGATTCAAGTAATATTGCTAGAGTTTTAAATTTAGACGAAAACAAAAAAGGAAGATATAGAATAGTTACAAAAACCGAAGGAAGAACTTTTGTCGATTATATACAGTTTTAGTTAGATTTATATAATACTCTTCAGTTTATTAAAAGCGAGCAACAACTGCTCGCTTTTTTGTTTAACAATGTTATTCGAAATTCTTTTCAACAACTTAAAAATGACAAAAAAAAAACAGTCTATACTAAATTAACTTTAATATGTTATATTTTATCACAACTAATTAGTAATCAATATTTTAAGTTAAAATACTATATATAATAGTAAATATAGATGTTTTGTAAATCCCCCTTTAGATATAGCTTTGTCTATATAATCATTAAACCTATTAGATTATGAAAAAATTAATGAAAAACACTTTAGTATTAGTAGTACTATGTACGACTTTACTAGCAAATGCAAATGCACCTTTAAGTAATTTAAATGATGCAAAAAGAACCATGTTAACATTAAATGATGTTAAAGAAGGAGACGAGCTCTTAATTAAGAATACACACGGGATTATTCTATACAATGAATTAATTCAGAATTCTGGTAAATACATAAAAGGATTTGATTTAACAGCATTACCAAATGGCGATTACATTTTTGAATTGAACAAAGCATTAGAAATCGAAGTAATTCCTTTTCAGGTTTCTAATACCATAGTGGTATTTGAAAAAGATAAAACCAAAACAATCTTTAAACCGGTAATTAGAAACAATGCGAATAAAGTATATGTCTCTAAATTATCCTTAGATCAAAAACCATTAGAAATTAATGTACACTACGAAGATACAGAAGGGAATGAATTTTATTTAATCTACGAAGAAACTATTGAAAAAACAACCAATATTGGTAGGATTTTAAGCTTAAATCCAGAACATAAAGGAAAATATGAAATAGTAATAAAAACGGAAGGAAGAACCTATATTAATAATATAGAATTATTATAAAATTCTCTATTCTTATTTAATTAAAAAAGCGAGCATAACTGCTCGCTTTTTTAATACCTAATTTGTTCTTTTAAAAAATTATTTCCCTGGAAAATCTGCTTTACGTTTTTCTAAAAAGGCTGTTGTACCTTCTTTAAAATCTTCGGTTCCAAAGCATTTTCCAAATTGTTTTATTTCTAATTTATAACCATCTTTTCCTTCTTTATAATTGGCATTAATTGCTTTTATAGCTTTACCAATTGCAACGGTAGAGTTACGCATAATTTTACCCGCAATTTTTTCTGCTAAAGGCAGTAACGCTTCTAATGTTGTAACATGGTTTACTAGACCGTAATTTTTAGCTGTTTCTGCATCAATCATTCCTGCTGTCATTATCATTTCCATAGCACGACCTTTACCAACTAATTGTGGTAAACGTTGTGTTCCTCCATAACCAGGAATTACACCAAGAGACACCTCTGGCAATCCCATTTTAGCTGTATCACTTGCTACTCTAAAATGACAAGCCATTGCCAATTCTAAACCACCACCAAGAGCAAAACCATTAATAGCAGCAATTACTGGTGTTTTTAAATTTTCAACAAAATCAAACAATAACGCTTGTCCTTTTGCAGCAAGCTTCCCTCCGTTCTCCACGCTAAAATTCGCAAACTCACTAATATCTGCTCCTGCAACAAAGGCTTTTTCTCCACTACCAGTTACAATAATAACCTTTGTGTTTTTGTCTTTATCTGCATCTTTAAACCCTTCGTGTAATTCTTGAATAGTTTCTTTATTAAGTGCATTTAATTTGCTTGGTCGATTAATGGTAATTGTTGTAATCCCTTTTTCTGTTGTAGAAAGTATGTTATTATATGCCATAAAAGTGCTATTTATATTCCCTAAAGAAAGGGAGTTGTCTATTATTATATTTTTCGCAAAGAACGCGTCAACAAGTGCAACCCGTCCATTTGTTTTGATTATAAATTTATTTTTTAGGAAAAGTAACTGTAAAAGTTGTACCCATACCTAATTGAGATGTAAAGGTAATGCTTCCGTTATAAGTTTCCATAATATTTTTAACCATTGCAAGTCCTAGTCCCATTCCGCTAGATTTGGTGGTGAATTTTGGTTCAAATATTTTTATTTTATTTTCCTCTGTAATGCCTATTCCATTATCTGAAACTGTTATTTTTACCTCCTCATTTTCCTCAAGCACTTTCACTACAATTTCTGGAGTTCTATCTTCAGGAATTGCTTGAATACCATTTTTAATTAAATTAGTAACTACTCGAATTAATTGTGTTCTATCAAACTTAGCAATAATTTCTTCCTTATTCGATGAAAACGCTATAAATTCTTCCGTAAAAATATCTAAAGAAAGGTCTACTATTTCTACAACATTAAGCATTTCATTTTTCTGTGCTGGCATTTTTGCAAAGTTCGAAAATGCAGATGCAATAGAACTCATTGTGTCTATTTGTTGAATTAACGTTTTACTATACTCGTCTAATTTTTGATAAATATTTTCATCTAAAGGATCAAACTTACGCTGAAAACTCTGTACAGTTAATCGCATGGGAGTTAACGGGTTTTTTATTTCATGAGCGACCTGTTTCGCCATTTCTCGCCAAGCCTGCTCTCGCTCACTTGTAGCTAACTGTACAGCACTTTCTTCTAACTCATCAATCATACTATTATACGATTTAACAAGCGCTGCAATTTCCACTGTTGCAGAGTCTATTTCAATTTTTTGATTGCGTTTTTCTAGTCTTGTTGTATTAATTTTGTCACTTATGGTATTCAAAGATTTAGTAATATATTTAGATAAAACATAAGCCAATCCTACTGCCATTAATAACATAAACAAATAAGCAAAACCAATACGTTCTAGAAATTCATTTAACTCTTTTGCTAAAAAATCATCATTCTCTAATAATGGTAAATTTAAAATAGCAATTGGTTTCGATTTTTGATCTTTTATATATGTAAAAGAAGATTGATACGTTTCTCCTCCAACTTTTCGTTTTAAAACATATCTATGCTCTACGGTATTTGCCAAAGCATTTAAAACTTCGGCATTTAAACAGGTTTGTAAAGAATCTTGCGTTAAAGCTGCAATAGAAGATTTTAATAGTTGACCATCTAAATCATAGAGATTTATAGGCAAATCATGTGTAGAAGCAATTTTGTAAATTTCATCTTTAAAAATAAATGGAATTTTTTCGGTTTTAACCTCAAAAGATGTTTCTTGAATTACAAAATTGATATGTCTTTTTATATTAGACTCTTTACGCTCTAACCTTTGCGTATGGTAGTCTATTGTTTCTTCTTTATTTTGATAAATAGCTACTGCTGTAATTAATATCGATGCAAAAAACACCAAAAAAATCATGGCAATAAAAATTCGAACTCGTAAAGACAGTTTTTTTAATCTCATAGAAATGCCTGTATAAACTAGGGATCTTAAATTAGTGTTGTAATTGTCTAAATATAACAATAATCACACCAAATACATTGCATGTAAAATTCAATATTAAATTAAGCTTCTGGATTTCTATTTCGAATGTTTTTATAAAGTTTAAAACCTAACATTAACAAAACACCTAAAACAAGAATTCCTACAACTCCAAAAATCCAATTAAAAGCGCTTTTAAGTATAACCAAAAATACAACAGCAAACAGAATAAAGGTTGCGCCTTCGTTCCATAAACGCATAAAATTAGAAGTTTTTTTAACCAGTCCCTTTTGCAATTGTTTGTAAAACTGATGTGTTTTTAAATGATAGATTATTAACAAAACAACAAAGGTTAATTTAACATGCATCCAAGGTTGTTGCAACCAAAAAGGTTGTAAAACAAGTAACCAAATTGCGAAAACAGTTGCTAAAATTGCAGAAGGCCAAGTAATAATATTCCATAAACGTTTGGCCATTAATTTAAGTTGTTTACCAAGGATCTCTTTGTCGGGTGAAGGTTTATGAAAAGCTTCAATTTGATACACAAAAAGCCTAGGAATATAAAATAAACCAGCAAACCAAGTAATAACAAAGATAAGATGTAACGCTTTTATGTAGTTATAATAATCCATAGCTATATTACGATAAAAAACCGTTTTCAGACCAATTATTCATCCATTTAGCAAGTAATGCAACCCAAGCATCATCATCATTTAAACAAGGAACAGTTGTAAATTCTTTCCCTCCCATTTCATGAAAAATCTCCTGACCTTCCATAGCTATCTCTTCTAAAGTTTCTAAACAATCACTTACAAAAGCTGGTGTAATAATAGCCATATTTTGTACGCCTTCTTTCCCTAAACGCTCTATAGTTCTATCGGTATATGGCTGTAACCAAGGATCAAATCCTAATCTAGATTGAAACGATGTAGAAAAAACTCCTTTTTTAAATTGTAATTTTTCGGCAACCAATCTGGTAACCTCCAAACACTGATGCCTATAGCAAAACTCATGCGCCTTACTTGGTGTTGCACAACAGCTTCCATCGATTTTACAATGGGATTTTGTTACATCACTTTTTCTAATATGTCTTTCTGGAACTCCATGATAAGAAAACAATACATGGTCATAGTTTTTACCTTCTAAATGTCCTGCAATATTATTCGATAATACTTCAATATAATCCGGTTTATTATAAAAAGCTGGAACAGATTCAATTTTTATATTCGGAAAAAATTTTCGTTGCAATTTTTCTGCTAAAACCGTAATCGTTTCAGTAGTTGCCATTGCAAATTGAGGATATAACGGAAAAAGTAAAACTTCGTCTACGCCTTTATCTATTAATTCTTGAATCCCTTTTTTAATGGTCATAGTTCCATAACGCATGGCTAATGCAACAGGCATTTCTGTCTTTTTTTGTACTTTCTTTTGAAGCCTTTCCGAAAGAACAATAAGAGGAGAACCTTCTTCCCACCATATTTTTTTATATGCAGCTGCAGATGCTTTTGGTCTTGTATTTAAAATAATACCTTTCACCAACGCTGTTCTAGCCAAAACTGGCAGGTCAATAACTCTTTCGTCCATTAAAAACTCCCCTAAATACCTTTTAACATCTTTAGGTTCTGGGCTTTCTGGCGAACCTAGATTTACTAATAATATTCCTTTACTCATTTATATAGTGTTTTCCGCAAAGCGGAAATATTTAAGTTATAGATTGTATATATTTTTTTGGAGTAGTACCATATTTCTTTTTAAAAGCGGCAATAAAATGGCTAGATGTACTGTAACCAACTTTATGCCCAACTTCATTTACATTATGATCTCCTGATTCTAATAATTTTCTAGCGACTTCCATTTTGTAATCTAATAAAAAACTAAAAACAGAATCGCCATAAATTTGTTTAAAGCCCTCTTTAAGTTTCTTTAAACTTAATTCAATTTCATCTGCCAACTCTTGCAAACTTGGTGGCTCTGCCATTCTAGAGATAATAATGTCTTTTGCTTTTCTTATTTTTATTACGTTAGTTTCATCAACTAAAAAAGGACATTGCTCAATATCTGCATCTTCATTTCTATTAAAATACAAGCTTAAAAGCTCATAAGCTTTTCCTTTAAAATAGAGGTTCTTAATAGATTGATTTAAATTATAATGTATCAATTGGTTTAAAGCAATTGACATAGATGGAGAAATTTTTCCATCTTTATAATACTTTTTATCTTTATTATCATCACTTAAAAACGTGATATAATCTGCCTCTTGACTAAATAATCCGTGAAATTTTTTAATGGAAATTAAAAGCGTAACCAGCCAAGTATTTGTATTTACTTTTAAATGAATTGGTAAATCTCGTTGCGGATTATATAAAAGTAAAGATGTTTCGTCATCTATACTTAATGTATAACTTCCATTATTAAATAAGAACGCACCAGATCCTTTAATACAAAAATGAAACTGAATGAAACTACTATCTATTTCACGAGCTAAGGCTTCAACTGTCTGGTTTTCATTTTGATAAGTTAACACAAAAAAACCATCTTCTACTTTCGTTTCATTAAAAGTACCTTTAGCGACATTTTTTAAAGTTGTATTCTCTTTCATTTTTAAAATCTTATTTAGAATTGTTCTAAACAATTGTACTAAAAAGCACTGCTATGACTGCAAAAGTATGACATTTATCATATATTATTTAAAAAAAGTGCTAAAAAACCACAAACGACACTAAAAGTTCTTTTAGCGTTACTTTTATAGACATAACCGTTCTATTTTTGTCTGGTAATATCCAAATCAGGTAATGGAGCAATACAATATTTCTAAAGGCAATTCATTTTACGCAATTGGTTTAAGCTATAAAAAAGCGGACGCCGAAATTCGTGGGCACTTTAGTTTAGACTCAGAATCTAAAACAAACTTACTAGAACAAGCAAAACAAGAAGGCATTGAAAGCCTTATTGTTACTTCTACTTGTAACAGAACAGAAATCTACGGGTTTGCACAACACCCTTTTCAACTTATAAAATTACTTTGTGATAATACTAAAGGTACTGTCGAAGAATTTCAAAAAGTAGCATTCGTTTTTAAAAATAAAGATGCTATTTCACATATGTTTCGTGTTGGTTCTGGATTAGATAGTCAGATTTTAGGAGATTTCGAAATCATCGGTCAGTTAAAACACGCTGCATCACAATCTAAAAAAGAAGGTTTATTAAATCACTTTTCCGAGCGTTTAATAAATGCAGTTATTCAATCTAGTAAACGTATTAAAACCGAAACGAATATTTCCACAGGAGCGACTTCTGTTTCTTTTGCTTCTGTACAATATATTTTAAATGAAGTAGAAAACGTTTCACAAAAAAACATCCTACTCTTCGGAACAGGAAAAATAGGAAGAAACACCTGTGAAAATTTAGTGAAGCATTCTCAAAATGAACAAATCACATTAATTAATAGGACCAAAGATAAAGCCGAAGCGATTGCTGGAAAATTTAATC
Source organism: Lacinutrix cladophorae (assembly GCF_053604645.1). NCBI lineage: Bacteria > Pseudomonadati > Bacteroidota > Flavobacteriia > Flavobacteriales > Flavobacteriaceae > Lacinutrix > Lacinutrix cladophorae. The sequence continues at coordinate 101,786 of NZ_JBSHNR010000121.1, forward strand.
TCGTTGTTAAAGATTACAGTAATTTACAAGAAGAAATTCATACTTCAGATATATTAATAGTTGCTACTGGAGCTCAAATGCCAACAGTAGACAAACATATTGTGCAAAACAAAAAACCGCTTTTAATTTTAGATTTATCTATTCCGAAAAACGTAAACGAAAACGTAAACGAACTGGAAAATGTTACTTTAGTTCATTTAGATCATTTGTCTAAAATAACAGATGATACATTAGAAAAACGCAAAGAACATATTCCGTTTGCAGAACAAATTATTGAAGAGGTGAAAGCCGAATTTAATGCCTGGCTAGAAACCAGAAAATTTGCTCCTACCATTAAAGCTTTAAAGCATAAGTTACAAGATTTTAAAAATGCCGAATTAGATACGCAACGTAAAAAAATGGTAAATTTTAACGAAGAACAAGCGGAAATTATTGGTAATAAAATTATTCAAAAAATAACAAATCATTTTGCACACCACCTAAAAGATGATGCAATCTCTACAGACGAAAGTCTAGAACTCATAAAAAAAGTGTTTCAACTAGAAACAGCTACAAAAAATGTCTAAAACTATTAGAATTGGTACTCGCGACAGCGAACTTGCATTATACCAAGCCAACATCGTAAAAAGCCAATTAGAACATCTTGGTTATAAAACAATTTTAGTTCCTGTAAAATCTACTGGAGACTTACAACTAAACAAACCACTTTACGAACTAGGAATTACAGGAATTTTCACAAAAACGCTAGACATTGCTATGCTTAATGGTGATATTGATATTGCTGTACACTCTCTAAAAGATGTACCAACATTATTACCTAAAGGTATTATCCAAGCTGCTGTTTTAAAACGTGGTAATGTACGTGACACCTTAGTATACAAAACAACAGAAGAATTTTTAGGCGCTAGAGACGCAGTAATTGCAACCAGCAGTTTACGTAGAAAAGCACAATGGTTAAATCGCTATCCTACACATACTATAGAAGATATTCGTGGAAATGTTAATACGCGATTGCAAAAATTAGACGAAACAGAACATTTTGATGCAGCTATTTTTGCTGCCGCAGGAATTGGACGCTTAGGTTTACGTCCAGAAACTGCTGTCAATTTAGAATGGATGATTCCAGCAGCAGCTCAAGGAGCAATCATGGTTGCTGCTTTAGAAGAAGATGAAGAAACTAGAGCTATTTTAAAAGAAATTAACGATGAAGAAACACAAACTTGCACACAAATTGAACGTGAGTTTTTAAATCGTTTAGAAGGTGGGTGCACCGCTCCAATTGGTGCTCTTTGCTATATAAAAGAAGAAGAAATTCATTTTGATGGTGTTTTATTAAGTCCTAATGGAAGTAAAAAAATAACGGTACAACGTGTAAAACCTGTTGGAGAACATCATGACATTGCCCAATGGTGTGCAGACTATGTAATAGAAAAAGGCGGAAAACGCTTGATGGATGCTATTAAAGAATCTAACAAACCTACTAAAGTGTATTCTACAAAAGCACTTACCGAAGACCAACGTTTATTGGTAAATGACAACCTTGGTGTAGCAAGCTCCGATTTTGTAAAAATTAATAGCAATAGACTAAAACCGCAAGTAGTTAGAAACCCTATTAAAAATGTAGTAATTACAAGTCAAAATGCGGTAGAAGCTTTACTTCAAAATTTCTCCGCGGTAGAATTACAATTTGAAAATATTTACTGCGTAGGTAGAAGAACAAAACGTTTAATAGAAAAGCGTATTGGTAAAGTGAAACACACAGAACCAAATGCAACCAAATTAGCCACTTATCTAGTAGACTATATAGAAGGTACAGAAGTGACTTATTTTTGTAGCGACTTAAGACTAGATGCTATACCAACTATTTTAACAGAAAACAACATTACTGTTAATGAAATAGAAGCCTACCAAACCAAACTAGACGCTGTAAAACTTGAAGACACTGTTGAAGCGATTCTATTTTATAGTCCATCTACAGTACAGAGTTTCAAACAAGAAAACAATGTAAAAGATAATATGATTGCTTTTTGTATTGGAGAAACCACTGCCAAAGAAGCAAAAAAACACTTTAAAGACATTCGTATTGCAAAAGTACCAACAGTAGAAAGTGTTATACAATTAGTAAACGAACATTATATATAAGTGTTACAAGTTATTAGTTGTTGATTCCCTAACCTTTTACAACTATAAACTTCTAACCAACAACGATTAACTATGTTGAAAAACGATTTATTTTTAAGAGCATTAAAAGGAGAAACCGTAGAACGTCCACCAGTTTGGATGATGCGTCAAGCAGGACGCTATCTTCCAGAATTTATGGAAATAAAGGCCAAATACGATTTTTTTACACGTTGTCAAACTCCTGAATTAGCAAGTGAAATTACCGTGCAACCAATTCGTCGTTATGGCATGGATGCTGCTATTTTATTTTCAGACATCTTAGTCATTCCGCAAGCGATGAATATTGAGGTACAAATGAAACCAAACTTTGGTCCATATTTACCAAATCCTATTCGCTCTCAAAAAGACGTTGATAACGTTATTGTTCCTGACGTAACAGAAGCTTTAGATTATGTATATCAAGCTATAAAAGCAACCAAAGAAAAACTTAATGACGAAGTTCCATTAATTGGTTTTGCAGGTTCTCCATGGACCATACTTTGTTATTGCGTTCAAGGCCAAGGCTCTAAAAACTTTGATAAAGCAAAAGAATTTTGTTTTACAAACCCTGTTGCTGCGCATGGATTATTACAAAAAATTACAGACACCACCATTGCATACTTAAAAGAAAAAGTAAAAGCAGGTGTAAACGCTGTTCAGGTTTTTGATTCTTGGGGAGGCATGCTTTCTCCTGTAGATTATCAAGAATTCTCTTGGCAATATATACAACAAATCATTGATGCTTTAAAAGACGATGCTCCTGTAATTGCCTTTGGTAAAGGATGCTGGTTTGCGCTTGGTGAAATGGCTAAATCTGGCGCTTCTGCTTTAGGAATTGACTGGACATGCTCTGCAAGAAATGCAAGGTATTTAACCGGTGGAAACATCACGCTTCAAGGTAATTTTGATCCTACAAGATTATTTTCACCTCCAGCAGAAATCAAAAAAATGGTTACCCAAATGATAAACGATTTCGGAAAAGATAAATACATTGTAAACCTAGGTCATGGTATTTTACCAAACATACCATTAGAAAATGCAAAAGCATTTATAGACGCAGTAAAAGAATATAAAGCGTAAAATTTTGGGCGTTACCTACTTTTTTAAGTAACAATTCGTTTTTAATTACTACTTATAGGTGTAAAAAAGTAGGTCGCGCTTTCCGCAGTCGCTTTTTAGTTGCTTTTATAGCAACTAAAAGAGCTTCAACAAATGCTGTAATCGCTAACGCAAGGCTTAGTTTCAAAATAAAACTATGGTTAAAAACATACTAAAAGGCTTAAAAGCATACGCAAATAGTTTCGCATTAATATCCAAACTAAAGCTTTGGAAATTCTTTTTCATTCCAATCATTATTAGTTTAGTTACTGCATCTATTATTGGTTTTTCTGCGTATGGATTATCCGATAATGTTGGTAGTTTTATAGCTAAAATATGGTTTTGGGAATGGGGAAAAGAAACCTTCACTTCCATTTCCACTTTTATAGGTGGTATTGCCGTTTTAGCAATAGGTTTAATTCTATATAAACATATTATTATGGCACTTTCTGCGCCATTTATGAGCCCTGTTTCCGAAAAAATTGAAACACATCTCACAGGTATAGAAAGCCATTCGCACAGAGACACTTCCTTTCAAGAACAATTATGGAGAGGTATACGCATCAATATTAGAAATTTGGGAAAAGAACTTTTATTTACTATTCCTTTATTAATCCTTAAATTTATTCCAATAGTCAATATATTTTCAACCGTATTATTATTTTTAATGCAAGCCTATTATGCTGGCTTTGGTAATATGGATTATACGTTAGAGAGACATTTTAAATATCGAGAAAGTATTCAATTCATAAGAAAAAATAGAGGTGTTGCAACAGGTAACGGCATTTTGTTTATGCTCTTTTTATTAATACCAATTATTGGTGTTATTTTAGTACTACCTCTTAGTGTTACTGCTGCTTCTATAAGCACAGTAAACCTATTAAAAGAAGAATCTGAAAACAAAAACGCAATCTAATGAAAATGCAATTTGATGGTTTTGAAATTAATCCAATCCATAATGGAGATGCATGGAAAATCTGTGATTTTATAGTTGCTAATCAAGATCGTTTACAACGCTATTTTCCCAAAACATTAAAACAAAACCTTACACCTACTTTATCCCAATTGTTTGTCGACAAAAAAATAAAACAGTTTGAAAATAAAGAAGAATTTCTGTTCACATTAAAACAAACCGAAACTAGAGTATTAGCAGGAATAATTTATATTAAAGAAATAGATTACAAAAAACAACAAGGAGAATTTGCCTATTGTATTGATTACAATTTTGAAGGCAAAGGCTTAACCTCTAAAGCAGTCAAGTACTTATCCGCATATGCTTTTGATACTTTAAATTTAAAAACGCTTCAAATTATTGTGCATAAAAACAACACTCCAAGTGTAAGAGTAGCAGAAAACAATAGTTTTAAATGGATAAAAACCTTGAAAAACGAATTTACTCCAATTGGTGAAAACCCTTTAGATATGGAGCTATACGAATTATATAAAAATTAAATTATGCCACATTTTGTTATCGATTGCTCCGAAGATGTTCTCAATAAAATAGATGCTAAATCTGTTTTGTCTAAAGTACATGAAACTGCAAATAACAGCATGCTGTTTGATGAAGCAGATATTAAAGTTCGATTAAATCCTTTTAAAGAAAACTATTTGGTTGGCGGAAAAGAAGCACCTTTTATTCATGTTTTTGCAAACATCATGGAAGGCAGAACTACAAATCAAAAAGCGAAGCTTTCCAAAGGTATAGTAGCCCAATTAAAAACCATGTTTCCAGAGATTCCTTTTATAGCAATAAATATAAGAGATTTTGAAAAGGCAACATATTGTAACAAATCAATGGTATAAAATGAAAGATACATTTTTCAAATACATACATCAATTACAAGACACTATTACAGCTGGTCTAGAAAAAGTAGATGGTAAAGCAACCTTTCAAGAAGATATTTGGAAACGCCCTGAAGGTGGTGGCGGAAGAACACGTGTTATTGAAAACGGAAATGTTTTTGAAAAAGGAGGTGTTAATATTTCTGGTGTGCATGGAAAACTTCCAGACTCTATGCAAAAATATTTTGGTGTAGAAGATGCCGATTTTTTTGCTTGCGGTTTAAGTTTAGTATTACACCCTAAAAACCCAATGGTACCAACAGTACACGCTAATTGGCGTTATTTTGAAATGTATGATAAAGCAGGAAATATAGTAGACCAATGGTTTGGTGGCGGACAAGACCTAACACCATATTACTTGTTTGATGCAGATGCGACTCACTTTCACCAAACCTGTAAAACGGCCTGCGATAAGCACAACCCAGAATTTTACGCAAAGTACAAAGCACGTTGCGACGAATATTTTTACAATACCCATAGAAATGAAGGTCGTGGTATTGGCGGTTTATTCTTCGATTATTGCAAAGCATCAGAAGAAATGAGCATGCAAAACTGGTATGATTTTGTAACCGAAGTTGGAGATAGTTTCCTAGAAGCTTATCTTCCTATTGTAGAAAAAAGAAAAGATTTAAAATACACGAAAGAGCAACGCGATTGGCAAGAAATTCGTCGTGGTCGTTATGTAGAATTCAATTTAGTACATGATAAAGGAACCCTTTTTGGCCTAAAAACAAACGGAAGAATTGAAAGTATTTTAATGAGCCTTCCGCCACATGTACAATGGGTTTATAACCATCATCCAGAAGCAGGAAGTGAAGAAGAACGATTAATCGAAGTATTACAAAACCCGAAAGATTGGGTGTAATATGAAATGTTACTGCGGAAATAAAAAAACCTACCAAGCATGCTGTGAAGTTTTTCATCTAAACCAAGGGAAAACAGAAACAGCAGAACAATTAATGCGCTCTAGATACAGTGCTTTTGTATTGGCTAATGGCGATTATTTAATGCAAAGCCATCATGCATCTACAAGACCTACTGCCGAAAAAAAAGCCATTGTTACATGGGCAAAATCGGTAGAATGGATAAAATTAGAAATTCAAAAAACCACTAAAGGATTACTAGACGATACCGAGGGTACAGTAACATTTAATGCGTATTTTTATGAAAACGGAAACGTAGAAGTTATTCATGAAAAATCAGCATTTATAAAAGAAAAAAACAAATGGTATTACTTAGGTTATGCCAAAAATTAAAACATATGTATCCAATTAAAAGAAATAGAAGATTAAGAACCAACGAAGCTATTAGAAGCTTAGTAAGAGAAACCATTATTTCACCAAACGACTTCTTAGTGCCATTATTTGTAGTGGAAGGAAAAGGGGTAAAAGAAGAAATTGCATCCATGCCTAACTACTATCGTTACAGTTTAGATTTACTACAAGCAGAAGTAAAAGAACTTTGGAAACTAGGCTTAAAATCGGTGTTACTATTTGTAAAAGTACCCGATAGTTTAAAAGACAATAAAGGTACAGAAGCAATAAACCCAGAAGGCTTAATGCAACGTGCAATAAAAACGGTTAAAAATGCTTGTCCAGAAATGCTAGTAATGACCGATGTTGCTCTAGATCCATATTCCATTTATGGCCATGATGGTATTATTGAAAATGGAAAAGTAACGAATGATGCTACTGTAGATATTTTAGCAGATATGAGTGTATCGCATGCAGAAGCTGGAGCAGATATTGTAGCACCAAGTGATATGATGGATGGTCGTATTTTAGCCATTCGTGAAGCTTTAGAAGACAATGAATTTACAGATACAGGAATCATGAGCTATTCGGCAAAATATGCCTCTGCTTTTTATGGTCCTTTTCGAGATGCTTTAGACTCTGCACCTGTAGATGTACAAGATATTCCAAAAGACAAAAAAACCTATCAAATGGATTATGCCAATCGTTTTGAAGCCCTTCGTGAAACTGAAATGGATATTGATGAAGGCGCAGATATTGTAATGGTAAAACCAGGCTTATGCTACTTAGATATTGTACGTGAAATTAAAAATGAAGTGGATGTTCCAGTTGCAGTATATCAAGTTTCTGGAGAATACGCCATGCTAAAAGCTGCCTCAGAAAAAGGCTGGCTAGATCATGATGCCGTGATGCTAGAACAAATTACAGCTATTAAACGTGCTGGCGCAGATATCATTGCAAGTTACTTTGCAAAGGATGTTGTTAAATTATTATATTAAATAAGTCCTCTTTTTAAATATTAAAAAGCCTAAACAATAATGTTTAGGCTTTTGTTATTTCCCTTATCTTTTTAGGGTAAAATGAGATGTAAACTCTTTTAAAACACCAGCTTCTTCATAAGTTAATACAAACCAATAATCACTAGATGGAAGAGCATTACCATTAAAAGTTCCATCCCAACCTGGTGAATTAGAATGTAATTGTTTTAATAATTTACCATATCTATCGTAAATATTTACTTTGCTATTTGGTTGATTACTTACAGCAAAAACATTCCAAGTATCATTATACCCATCATTGTTTGGTGTAAGTATTTTAGGAAAATCTATAATAGTAATATTTTCAATAGTAATAAAATCACAAGCAGGTGTTCCTGTTTTTCTATCATAAACGTAAACTGTGTGTGTACCACTACTAACATCAGTAAATACACCTCCATTATCTAAAATAGGCCCATCATCTAATTGATACCAGTATTCTCCATAGCCATCTATCTCAACAGTAATACTTGGATTATTACTAAAAGTTTCCGATTGAGAAACAGCAACAAAAACAGCTTGTCCCGATTGAAAAACTTCAAAAGCTTCACTAATATCGGAAGTACAATTTGTTGTAGGTAGAATTTCTTCAATAACTAAGGTATATAATCCAGGGGCAGCTGTATCTACGGTATATGTACTTTGATTAGCACCAACTATTTCCGTATCATTTAAGTACCATGTATACATATAATTAGCATTCTGCAGATCACTAACTAAAATAATTGGATTTTGTACTAGCTCTGTTATAAAGTCGACACAAATAGTATGCAATCCGTCTGCACTAGAGATTATAGGTTTTAAAATAGGATTTACAATAATGGTCATGGTTTCAGTAACACCACATTGTCCTGCATCTGGAGTAAAAGTATAGGTTGTGGTTATAGTATTATCTATTGCTGGGCTCCAAACTCCTGTAATTCCATTATTTGAAGTGGTTGGTAAAGGACTTAATGTTTCGCCAACACATATATCTGCTACTGGTGTAAACGTAGGTAGAATACTTGTATACACAGTAATGGTCATGGTTTCTGTTGTAGCACACTCCCCTGTATTTGGTATAAAGGTATAGGTAGTAGTTGTAGTATTATCTAAAGCAGGACTCCAAATTCCTGTAATTCCATTATTTGAAGTGGTTGGTAAAGGACTTAATGTTTCGCCGCTACATATATCTGCTACTTGCGTAAATGTTGGTGTAACAACAGGGTTTACAGTTATAATCATTGTTTCAGTTACAGCACATTGTCCTGCATTTGGAGTAAATGTATAGGTTGTAGTTGTTGAATTATCTAAAGAAGGATTCCAAACTCCTGTAATTCCATTATTTGAAGTGGTTGGCAAGGGGTTTAGTGTTTCGCCAACACATATATCTGCTACTGGTGTGAATGTAGGTATAACATTTGGATTTACAATTATAGTCATGGTTTCTACTGTCCCACATTGTCCTGCATCGGGTGTAAAAGTATACGTTGTTGTTGTTGTATTATCTATTACCGGACTCCAACTTCCTGTAACACCATTATTAGATGTAGATGGTAATACAGCTAAAGTCTCACCACTACATATTGCTGCTACTGGTGTGAATGTTGGTGTAATTGTTGGATTTACAGTTATTGTCATCGTTTCCGCTACTCCACATTGTCCTGCATCGGGTGTAAACGTATATGTTGTTGTTGTAGTATTGTCTAATGATGGACTCCAACTTCCTGTTATACCATTATTAGAAGTAATAGGTAATGGAGATAAGGTGTCTCCATTGCATATTGCAGGTACTTGTATAAATATTGGTGATACAATTGGATTCACCGTTATAGTCATTGTTTGTGTTGCTGCGCACTGTCCTATATCTGGAGTAAAGGTGTATGTTGTTGTCGTGGTATTATCTAAAGCAGGACTCCAACTCCCAGTTATACTATTATTAGATGTTGTTGGTAATGCTGCTAAAGTTTCACCATTACAAATTACTGCTACTGGTGTGAATGTTGGTGTAGTACTTGGATTTACAGTTATAGTCATCGTTTCCGTTACTCCACATTGTCCTGCATCGGGTGTAAAGGTGTACGTTGTTGTTGTGGTATTATCTATTACTGGACTCCAACTTCCTGTAACACCATTATTAGACGTAGATGGTAATACAGCTAAAGGCTCACCACTACATATTGCTGCTATTGGTGTGAATGTTGGTGTAATTGTTGGATGTACAGTTATAGTCATCGTTTCCGTTACCCCACATTGTCCTGCATCGGGTGTAAACGTATACGTTGTTGTTGTTGTATTGTCTAATGATGGACTCCAACTTCCTGTTATACCATTATTAGAAGTCGTTGGTAATACTGCTAAAGTTTCACCATTACAAATTGCTGCTACTGGTGTAAACGTTGGCGTAGTGGCTGAATTAACCGTAATGGTCATCGTTTCTGTAGCCCCACATTGTCCTACATCTGGTGTAAAAGTGTAAGTAGTTGTTGTTGTATTATCTATTGCTGGACTCCAACTTCCTGTTAAACCATTATTAGAAGTCGTTGGTAATGCTGCTAAAGTTTCACCATTACAAATTGCTCCTACTGGTGTAAAGATAGGCGTAATTATTGGGGTTACAGTAATTACCATAGTTTCTGTAACTGCACATTGTCCTGCATCTGGTGTAAAGGTGTACGTAGTTGTTGTTGTATTATCTATTGCAGGACTCCAACTTCCTGTTATACTATTATTAGATGTCGTTGGCAATGCTGCTAAAGTTTCACCATTACAAATTGCTGCTACAGCTGTAAACGTTGGTGTAGTGGATGGGTTAACCGTTATTACTGCATCATCTATTAATACTTGAGAACATATAATACTTCCCGAACCATCTACAACTTGTACATTTTCTAAGGTCACTGTTGTGTTAGTAGTAAGTATTTCTGTAAAAGTTGCATTTCCAACACCATCTAAAACTATTTGTTGTGTTGCACCACCATTTATGTTATAATGAACGGTTGTATTTTCTGTTCCTGAAATAGTAAAAGTCACCGATTCTCCTTCACAAATATTTGTATTAGAGGCTGATATAACAGCATCAGGGATAGGAGAAACGATTAAATCAAAATCGACTAAACTATAACAATCCGTTACACTTGATAATACTTTAGCATAAATTTGTTGTGGATTACTTGTATTTGCATAAATTCCAGGAAGTGGATTAACACCATCTGTTGCATCAGCTAAATTTGCATAATACTGAACAGTTTCGTTAGCTAAATCGTTACTAATACTACTGTTTAAACCTGCCAAATTAAAAATAGAAATATCAGGAGTTCCACTACAAGCAATTATATCGTTTATTGCGTTAGCATTTGGTGGAGATGGAAATGCTCCTGAACCATTATTAGCTGTTCCCGTCCATTGAATTTGAAAACCACCATCACCATGCGGGCGGTCTATAACTATAAAATATGTATCGCCAACATTTACATTTAACCAATATACATAACCGTTTCCGCTAGCACCTGGACCTGTTTGAGTTAAAGTTGTACTACCATTAATTCCTGTATGATTATTTGGCAAACCTGCTGTATCAGGATTGGTTGTTGCACAACGAATAGGGCTTCCTAAACTAGAACATGAAACTGTTGGTCCTCCAAAAACCCAAAAATCATAATCCACCAAAATATCTGGATCATTAGGAATTAAATCAAATCCTAAAGTTCCTGCTTGCAAGATATTTACTTCTAACCACAAGGAATTATGTTCAAAACTTGAACATGCGTTCACTTCTGTTGGATTCATTCCAGGACCTGTTGCATTAGACATAAAATTACCATTACCGCACACTGTTATGGCATTTCCACAATCGTTTGGTTCTTGTGCGTTTACTTGCGAAAACAAGAGAAACATTAACCCAAAAATTAAAAACTTTTTCATTGTTCCTATTCATTATTATCTAACAATCTAAAAGTAATTTATACTTATAGAAACGTAGATGATTCCATTTCTTGACTATTTAAAAACAGTCATGAAAACTCTATTTTTTTACTATTAAAAACTCAGAACGTCTGTTTTGCGCGTCTTCAGCTTCAGAACAATTAGATTTACAATCAATTTTTGGCTGACTGTTTCCTAACCCTCTTGCAGACAATCTACTTTTGTTAATTCCTTTAGAAATTACATATTGTATGGTTGCTTGTGCTCTTCTTTCAGATAATTTTAAATTATATGCTGCACTACCTTTGGTATCTGTATGTGCTTGTACTAATATTTCCATTTCTGGATATTCCTTCATAATAGTTACTAGTTTATCTAACTCACTAGCTCCTTGATACGTAATATTACTTTTATTAAACTCGAAGTAAATAGAATTCAGTTTAACTTCGGTATCTGTAATCATTTCATTAATTACTTCTTTAACAGTTGGATTTAATGAAGCTTCAATTTCTATAATATCTTCATTCGTATATTTAATTGGAATGGATAGATTTTCATATCCTTCTTTTTCTAAATGAAGTGTATAATTAGATTCGCAGTTTACATGAAAGCTAGTTTCTCCGTTTTTTTTGGTGTTTTGAGTAGCAATACTATTATTTTTTGCATCTCGTATAGAAACTTTAGCTTTTTCGATATTTTGATTTGTTTTAGCATCTTTTACCATAGCGATCACTTGGTATTGACAAATAGGGTTTGCTATAAATATATTATCTACACCATTTCTATTAGATGAAAAGTAACCGACTTTTTTAAGCGTATTAATACTAAAAGAAAAGTCGTCACTCTTAGTATTTATGTCGTTTCCCAGGTTAACAGCTTCCTTATTTTTATTGAGATCTACTTTAAAAATATCGAATCCCCCAAATCCTTTTCTTCCTCTAGAGGAAAAATAAAGAATATTATTGTCGCTTATAAAAGGAAAACCTTCTTTTCCTGCTGTGTTTACAAACTCTCCTAAATTTTCTGGTTCACCATAGATTTCGTTATTAATAGTAACTTTCCAAATATCGGTATCTCCTAAACCTCCAGGCATATTAGAAGCAAAATAAAGTGTTTTACCGTCACTACTTAAACTTGGGTGACTAACTGAATAGTCTTTACTATTAAATGGAAGCGCTTTAATATTCTTCCATTTTCCATCTATTAAATTAGCTATATACAAGCCTTGTTGGGATAGTTTTATTTGTTTTTTATCTATTTTTTTATAAATCCCTTCGCTATGGCCATCCCTAGAAAAAATCATTGTTTTTCCGTCTTCACTTAGAGTAATTGGCCCATCGTGATAAGGTGTATTTAAACTATTAACTGCTTGCGGTTCAGAAAAAGTGCCATCTTCATTTCTAATAGATGTATAGATATCTAAATATGGATTGTTAGTCCAGTTATCTTCTTTTTTACCCGTGTCTCTAGTACTAACAAAGTATAAAATGTTATCGTTAGAAAGAACAGCACCAAAATCACTTTGTTCTGCATCATTAATTCCTGTATTCTCTACATCAAACAATTTAGAATCATCTGCTAATTTTGGAATATAATTAGGGTTTATTAAATGTTCTTTGGCACGAAGATCTTTTGGTAACATTTTTGCAAAAACATCCATCTGTTGGTTTGCTGCTTCATAATTTCCTTGCGATTTTAATACTTGTGCATAACGATAATACGTTTCTGCATCTTGTTTAGCTTCTATAGCTTTAGTGTACCATTTTGAAGCTTCTTTAATATTAAAAACATTATAATAACTATCTGCTAATTGCTTATATATATAGTTATCTGCTTTTTTATCTTTTACAATACCTAAGTAAGCCTCAATAGCATCAACATATTGATAGCTATTAAAAAGCTTGTCGGCTTTTTCTGAATATTTGTTTTGTCCATAACTTGCTGTTATTAATAATAGAAAGCAAAGGAGACTAAGAATATTTTTCATTTTTAAATGTTTTTTTATTAGAAAAATCTAGGTGAAATAGATACTTTTTTCGGGAAATTTAAATCGAACAACAACATTATTTCATGAGAACCTGATGTTGTAATATTAAGATCTGATGTTGTATAATCGTAAGCATAACCAATTCTTAATTCTGGTGTGATTGCAAAGTTAGCCATTGCTCCTACAGCATCGTCTAAACGATATGTTGCACCAATTTCAAATTTATCGAAAAATAACACATTTGCAGAAACATCTAAAGATGTTGGTGCATTAAATGCCGATTTAAGTAAAAAAGAGGGTTTAAATTTAGTGTTTTCAGATAGATTAAAAACATAACCAGCAGATAGGAAATAATGCATGACATCGGTTCCGTATTTATATTCCTGTCCGTTATCTGTAACATCAAGATAGGTGTTTTTTAACATATTAGGAACTGCTAAAGATACATAGTAACGATTTGTATAATAAAACAATCCTGCTCCTAAATTTAAATGCGTATTGCTAGTGTCCTGACCAAAAGCTTCGTCATTAACGTCTGGAACATACCCGTTTCCTACCTCGCTAAATAATCCTATTTTTTGAAAAGTAGCTCCACCTTTAATTCCAAAAGCTAATTTATGTGCATTTTTTAAGTTAAGAGTATAAGAGAAGTCTACATATACATTATTTTCTTCTACAGGACCGATTTTATCTGAAATCACAGAGAACCCTAAACCTACGTTTTTACCAACAGGACTATGCGCTGAAAAAGTTGCTGTTTTTGGTGCATCATCTAATCCAACCCATTGTGAACGATATAATAGACCTAATGCTAAATTTTCTTTAGATCCTGCGTATGCTGGGTTTACAATATTCATATTATACATATACTGCGTATACTGAGGATCTTGTTGTGCATTAGCACTTACAAAAGACATAAGTATAACTGTTATTGCTAGATATATTTTCTTCATCTGTTCTTTTTGTTTTTCAATTAATGCGCTCTATTTATATACACCCAACCTGTATCGGAGCTTCCGTCTTCTTTTTGAATCGTATAGAAATAGGTTCCATCTGGCAACTCGTTACCTTTGTTAGATTTTCCGTTCCATTGGTTAGAATAGGTCCCATTGAAGCTATATACTTCTTTTCCATATCTATTAAATATTTGAAGATTAGTTACTCCAAACCCTGTTAAGTCGAAAGTGTCATTTTTACCATTTCCGTCTGGCGAAATTCCTCTTGGAATATCTTTACAAGAAGAACGCTCTGCTGTAAAAGATGCTGTTGTAGTGCAGCTACCAAAACCAATGTTTACTGAAAATTGAGCGGGAGCAACTGTATTTGGGTTTTGATTTGTATATTCTGTTACATTAAATATGCTAGAATCATTGCCAACTACATTTCCATTAACATCCATCCAAGTATACGTTACCTCATCTGGATTATAAGAACTATTAAGTGGTCCAACTGTTAACCAGTATTCTTCGTTGTTACAAGCACCATCAATTACAGCTTCAATAGCATCTAAAATAGTGATGTTAAATGTATTAACATTACCTTCTGAGCAATTAGAAACATTTTCTAATACTTCATACGTAATTGTGTAATTTCCAATAGTACTTGTTGAAATATTTATTTCACCCGTTGCTGCATTAATAGATAATCCTGCTTCTGCACTAAAAGTTCCTCCTGTTGTAAACCCGATTACTGTTTCAGGTAGTATATTGTTGCTTGTTGCACAGTATACATCTTCTAAGTACGTAAAATCGGCAACTGTTGCTGTTGCTGCAGTTATTTCTAAATTTACAGTAAAGTCTCCACCTTCTTCACAATCCGCTTCGTTTGCAGTATAGGTATAAGTTACATCATGCATACCTATTGTTGCGGCAGATAAATCTAACGCTCCAGTTGTTGCATCTACTGTTAAAGTTGCAGAACTAAATGCTCCTCCTGTTGTAAATCCTGTTGCTAGGTTTGGATTTATAGTAGTTGTTTCTAACTCACAAAATGTAGTTGCACCATAATCGAAAGTAGTAACTGATGCTGTAGCTTGCGTAAACTCTATAGATGCAATATATGTTCCAGCAAGTGTACATGTTGTTGTATCTTCATTAAAAGTATACGTTACCTCATGAACTCCTACTGTTGCAGATGTAATATCAATTTCACCTGTTACTATATCAACTGTTAATGTTGCCGCACTAAATGTTCCTCCTGTTGCAAAATTATTATTTAATGTTGCTGTTGGATTATCAGTTGCTAAAACACAAGTAGTTGGATAACTAAAAGTTAACTCTGGTGTAATTGTATTATTAACTGAAAGCATAAACGTACTTATATTACCTTCTCTACATGTTGCAATGTCTTCGGTAATGGTATAAGTGACGGTATAATCTCCTGCTGCACTTGTAGATAAATTAATTTCTCCAGTTGTTGCATCCATAGTCAAACCTGTTTCTGAACTAAAAACTCCTCCTACTGAAAATCCTGTTGCTAATACTGGTAGTACATTAGCGTTGTTAGAACAATACATACTTTCTGTATACGTGAAATTGGTTACAGTTGCTATTGCATCTGTAATTTCAATACTAACAGTATAGTCTCCATCTTCTTCACAATTCGCTTCATTTGCCGTATAGGTATAGGTTACATCATGCATGCCTACTGTTGCGGCAGATAAATCTAACGCTCCAGTTGTTGCATCTACTGTTAAAGTTGCAGAACTAAATACTCCTCCTGTTGTAAATCCTGTTGCTAGGTTTGGATTTATAGTAGTTGTTTCTAACTCACAGAATGTAGTTGCACCATAATCGAAAGTAGTAACTGCTGGTATTGCTTCCGAAAATTCTATAGTAGCTATAAACATTCCTGAAAGAGTACAGGTTTCAGTTTCACCATCATAGGTATAGGTTATATCGTGTGTTCCTTCCGTTGCTGAAGTAATATCTATTTCTCCTGTTGCTGGATCTACTGTTAAAGTTGCAGCACTAAATACTCCTCCAGTTACAAAATCATTAGCTAAAACTGCTGGTGGATTATCTGTTGCTAACACACAAGTACTTAGGTAACTAAAGGATAACTCTGGTGTAATTGTTTCGTTAATTGCAACTACAATTTCAGTTCTTGGACCCTCACATCCATTTTCATCTTGATTGGCAACATAATACGAAATATTACCAGCTGTTGTTGTACTTGGAATTGGAGCAGTTGCGCTTCCAGTTCCACCAATAGCTTCTGTATACCAAATTAATGTATATTCACTTGTAGTTGTTGCTGTTAATGGGTTTGCAGTATCATTTAAACAATACTCTACAGGACTTTCTACTTCTGGAGCATCACTAATTCCTTCATAAATAACTTCAATATCATAAAAACAGTAACCAGTCTGCCAAGTAAAAATATAGGTTCCAGAATGAACAAAATTGATAATTTCTGTTGTGCTATTACCCGGATCAACTATAGTTACCATACCTGGATTATTTTCATCAGCTGACCATGTACCTTCACCATTAGCTACGACAGTAGCGGATGCATTAGTACAATCTACTGTAAAAGAAGTAGTTACTATTTCATTGTTAGCAGTAATATTTACAGCATCTAAAACATTACCTATTTGATTATCTTTAGATCTAAATATAAAGCGTGTCATTGCCTGTCCATCTGGTACAGCGTACTCACCAATAACTAAATCCCAAGCCTGGGTTGCACCTAAATGTTCATTAATCATTATGTAAGGACCACCAATAGGTCCTGCAAATAATTGAATGGAATTATCATCAAACCTTGCAAGATGTGCATAACTGAAATCCATTAAAGAGATTTCTGAAGTATCAAAATCTCTATAATATCCTTTAATGTTTGGATCGTTTGGATCTATGGTCACCCCTTGGTCTGCTAATAACTGTGCACATTGCCCACCTTCATAAGGCTGAAAACCTGGAGCATTTAAAGATTCCCAATAAAAGATATTATTAGAAGACTCTAAATTGGAACGCCATCCAGGAACAGCATTTACCGAAATAATGGTGGTTACACCACTTAAACCAGTTAAAACTGGCTCTTCAAAACCACCATTAATTATACTAACATTACATAAATCTTCTGGTGTTTTAAGACACACGCTAAATCTATATGCTGTAGGGTTGTTACTATTTAAAGTTAGTCTTAATTTGTAATTCTCACCAACTACTAATTCTGAAGCATACATAGCAACTAAGACATTATCGTAAGTACATGCTAATTCTTCAAGATTACCTCCACCATTATCTTTATACAGTGTCATAGTGATTTCTGGATATACTGGATCTCCATTGCTATCTCTAAAACTTCCGTTGATATTATTTATTTCAATAGTATGAATTAATGATTCGGCTGTAAAATCGAACCACACATCTCCACCGTTTATACCATCACAACTCATCGCTTCTGAAGACACAGTTGCACCAACAAAAGAAGCTTCAACAATTGTTTCATTACAAATTTCATTGTTATTAATAGGAATTGTTACTGCATTAGAAATATCATCGTTTCTAACAAACTCAAAAGGTCCGGACCAATAACTTTCATCATCTGTTCCACAAATTGCTCTTACAAAATACTCATAAGTAACTGTATTTGGATCATTGAAATCTGCAGCTATTGGTGTGTAAGAATTTGTTGTAACGATAGTACCTGATTGTGGAAGTGTACCATTTTCTATAGATTGAATAGCAACTTCCCATTGCGTTTCACTTCCACCTGCAGTCCATGAAAATACAGATTGGTTATTAATCGTTAAATCTGTTGGTTGTGGGCAAGTAATATTTCCACAAATAGCTGTACCATCGTAAACCGTAGTTCTTGGTGTTAATCCTATAGGGCTAGTGTATATAGAAGTACCAGTAGCATCTAATATTTCGAATTGATAATTAGCATATTGCGGAGCATAACTTCCTATGGTATCAAAATATAATGAAAAGGATATACCTGAGCATAGAAAAACATTAAACTGCTCTTCTACTTCCCCATTAAATTGTAATGCTTGTAAGGATTGGTTATTTTGAGTTAACACCAATTCTGCAGAAACATCTGTATCGCTAGTTAGTAAAAATGTGTATTGACATAAATTCTCGAAACTACATTTAGTAGTAACTTCTTCAGGTCCTATCCACTCCCCTTCTATATTTCCATCACAAACAGCTCTTACATAGATATCATACATTGTAGAAGCATCTAATCCCGTTACTGTAAATGGATTTGTTGTAGCAGTATATAAATAAGCAGGATCTGTATCACCTACTGGAGCAGGGCTTCCTGTTGGTTGTACTGAAATTTCCCATGCTGTCTCTGTACCATTCGCTTCCCAATTTACTTGTACTTGCGTATCTGTAATATTATTTAATGTTAAGTTAGTAGGTTCTGCACATTCTGGAATATCTTCAATATTAACATTGTCTATGGCTAATGTTTGTCCTCTGTATGGACCAGTACTTGCAAAAAATGGTACATGAAAAGCAATATTAATATTACCTGTTATACTAGCAGGGAAATTAATAATTTTAACTCTGTATTCCACATTATTTATTATTACTGGATCTGTATCTGAATCGTAAAGAACTGTAGTAAATTGATCTAAAGCAGCTCCGTTTGTAGATAAAAGCACATCAAGATCTTCGGTAAAGAAACTGTCATTAACTCTATAATAATATCTTAAACGTTGGTTTTCTGTAATGGTAATTGTTGGCGAAATAAGCCAATCATCATTTTGACCATTTGAACCTGTAAACATTACAGCTGCTTGGTCACCTTCGAAAGTAAAGGCTGTTGTGTTTAGTTCCCATGTTTCGTCATCATCATTATTATTTATAACCCTCCAACAGTCTTGGGTTTGAGAATCAGAATTAAAAGTTTCAACAAAAGGAGAAGCAATAGGATCACACAAGGTTGTAAAAGACATAGGACCAATCCATTCGCTACTATCTGTGCCACAATTTGCCATTACATAAAACTCATAAGAAGTATTGGCAGACAAACCAGCAGCAGTATAACTAGCATTTGTAACTGCAACTCCAGCATCGGTTGGAATACCAGAACCTTGCGGTTGTACCACAATACTCCAGTTGCTTTCTTGAAAACCAGGAATCCAAGATACCTCTGCACTATTTGCAGATAAGGTATTCACCATTAAATCGGTAGGGTCTGGACAGGCTGGTGCATCTACAATACTTACGTCATCTATATTTAAAACGGAAGCTGCTCCTGTAAATTCTGGAGGTACTCTAAAAGCAATATATACTGTACCTGTTCCTTCTATTACTACAGAGTTTTCGATATAATTTGGATTTGTAAAAACTTCTAGAGGTAAAATTTCAGTAAAACTACTTGTATTTGTATTTGTTGTAGACATTAAAACCTGAAGTCCAAAACGCGGCGAACCAGCAAAGAAAGAAAATTCAGCTCGATATTTATAACTTAATAGTTTAGGTGTTCCATCTAAATTTATTGCTGGTGAAATTAAATAATCGTTATAACTACTACCTGCTAATAATTGCGCTTCTGTTTCTTCTATAGTCCATGTATTACCATCGTTATTACTATCTGTAGTAGTCCAACAAAATTTTTGAGTATCCTGATCTTGATCATTAAAACTTTCATAAAAAGGAGTAACATATGAAGTACATAATGTTGTAAAAGGTACTGGACCTATCCATTCACTTTGATCGTTCACATCGCAATAAGCTCTTACATAGTATTCATATCTATTACCAGGTGTTAAGCCATTTGCTATATAAGGAGCGTTGCTAGATGTTAAAACACCTGAACCTGTTGGAATACCCGAATCTAAATCTTGAATTGCTACTTCCCATTGTGTTTCTTGATCTCCAGCCGTCCAAAACAACCAAGCAGAATTTGTAGTAACATTAAAGACAAGTGGATTCGTAGGGTCTGGACATGTTGGTTTATCTTCAATAAAAACATCATCTATGGAAACTCTTAAAGCCGTTTCTGTAGTATTTGATTCTACAATCCATGCAATGTTTACATTACCAGTAATAGTTTCTGGAATATCTACAATGATTTCTTGAAAATCAGTATTATTTATAGTAGTTGCAGGTAATAAGACCGTTGTAAAATCATCTACACCAATACCAGTATTTGACAATCTTACGGTGTAGGTTGAAACACCTTGAGTGGCTCTATGTTTATAACGTATTCTTTTTTGTACACCATCATTAAAATTAACTTGTGGTGATACATAAAAATCATTACTTACTCCGTATGCATTATTAATTCTTGTTTGTAAAGTAGCATAACCACCAATAAATGCCCAAGTAACGCCATCATTATTAGCGTCTATGGTTGTCCAGCAAGGTTCTGGGTTTGTATTCGTTGCTGTAGCAAAATCTGTTGTATAAGGTGTGTTAAACACTGTACATTGCGTTGTAAATGTAGTTGGTGAGCTCCAAACACCTGCAGTAGTGCTACAAATAGATCTTACATAAACATCATATGTTGTAGCAGGAGTTAACCCTGTATTAACAATATTATTAATGTTAGTTGCTGTTGCAGTACCTGAACTTGTTGGTTCACCTGTACCTGTTGGTACAATTGCATATTCCCAAGAGTCTGAAAACCCTCCAATATTATCCCACGATAAGTTTACACTATCTTCCGTTAAGTTATTGTATACTATATCGCCAGGAGGAGCACATGTAGGACTCGTAATTTCTAATTCGAAACAAATTCCAGCTGTTGCCGTTAGTTGAGAAGATACAACAATTATATATGTTTCTCCTGCTTGTACTAAAAAATTAGATATTGTTTTTGGGTCAAATGGATCTGTAGTTAAAGTACCTGCAACACAATTAACGCCAACATCAGAGCAGCTTTCATAAACAAATAAAGAACTACTATCATTAAAACAATTATCACTTCCACCACCAGCTTCAACAAAAGTTGTTTGTGTTAATGTAAGCAAACCATCTTCAGAAGGTGTATATGATAAAAAGATTTTATTTCCATTTAAATAATTGGTAGTAGTAGCTCCAGGTACACAGTTTGTTCCTTGTGTAGTATAAACAACATCCGGGTTTTCCCAATTATCTAAATTATCTGTTAATATATATGGTATGCTAGAAATATCTGGTATTTGAATAGGTGCATCACACGACAAACCTAATTTTAAAGTTTGAAAAGTATAGGGGCCTGTAAACTCACTTTGTGTGTTATTATTACAAATTGCAGATATGTATATATCAAATTCTGTATCGCTATCTAAGTTTGACATTGTATAGCTTGTTCCTGTAACAGGAATACCACTTGCAGCAGGAACACCACCTGTAGGTAAAATTTGAATTTCAAAATTTGTAGCTGTTGGATGTGTCCATGTTATTTCTGCTCCATCAATAGTTATCTCATCTATAGAAACATTTTGGTCTTCAATTTCAATACAACCTTCAACAACTAAAACCTCATCTACAAACCAAGCATCTCCAGTTGGTACGGTTCCATTTTGCGTATTTACTGCAACAAAAGCTATATAAACATTAAACCCGGCTGGTATGGAAGTAGGTATTTCTACTACTTTCTTTTCATAAGAAGTTTGCGAACCTACATTTAAATCTGATTCTGTATAGGATTGAATTACCACGTTAAAGCCATTAACATCTGGTTGTGCTGCAGTAGAGAGTCTAATTTCATAAGTAGCTCCATTATCTATCTCACTAGATTGTTTTGTGTAGAATTGAATTTCTCCATTTGTAGGAACAGCAACTTGTGGTGTTACTAAAAAGTATTGTGCCGTATTTTGGTCTCCTATGTTATCTGCACTTGGGTTTACAGAAACAGCATTAGTACCTAAATAACCATCTGTTGTAGTTTGCCAGTTACTAGTACCTATACCGTTGTTAATTAGTGACCAAGTTGCAGGAATTCCTCCATCAAAGTTTTCGGTTAATTGAGCAAAACTTTTACTTAAAAAGAAAAAGCTAATTAGCAAAACCAACACAAAATTTCTGGTTAAGAAGTTTTTGTTTTTAGTTTCTAATTTAATAGCACTAATTTCTTTTATTGAAAAGAAATTAGTAATTGCTACAGCATTTTGTAACTTATTTCTCATGTGAAGACATTTTCGGTTAGTAATTCAATGTCTAATATAAGTATATAATGAACTCGTTTTTTGCGTAGTCTTTGTTTTTTACCGAAATTTGAAAGATAAAAAAAACCCACAAACACCTTGTTTTTAGATACTTGCGATCGAAAAAATATCTAAGTGTTAGTTTTCATGTTTTGAATAGATTCTACCTTACTTTTAAGTGAAGAAATGGTTTTTTGGTCTTTTTTATGAAAAAATATAATACCAATAATTACAAGTAAACTTAGTAAAACGATCCAATTAAATCTGTTTTTAAATTGTTTAAGAATGGTATCTAATTCTTCGTTTTGAGTATTAGAATTCTTATTTATGGAATCGCTTATAGAGTTACGTTCGGATATTTTTATTTCTAATTGCACTTTTAAATATAAGTCGTAATATTTTTGATATTCTTCCCATTTATTTAAAGCTAAGTAGTTTTCAAAAAGGCCTTTATAGATTCCTAAATTTAAAACTAAATCGCCTACTTTTCGTGATTGATTTAAGGCTGTTTGTAATAACGTGATTGCTTCTTGATATTCTCCTTCTAATGTATAAACTTCTGCAAGTCCTTTTTGCGCAAAAGATATTAGGCTACTTGCATTTTCTAGTTTAGCAAAAGCAATAGATCTATTAAAACTATTTTTAGCATTTCCATATTCTGATAAAAGCGTATAGCAGTTGCCTTTATTATAATAAACAATGCTTAAATTAGCTCTATGGTTTGCATCTTTTAGATTTTCATATTCTCTAATCCCCTTATTGAAAAACTCTAAAGCAATATCACAGTTTAAATTATCTTTATAAATAAAACCTTTCACTATATAACTGTTAGCAAGGTATTTACTTACAGAATCTCGTTCTGGATAAATTAAGGATTGTTTTTCGGTTTTCTCTAAAAACTCAATAGATTTATCGAATATTTTAAGTTGTTGGTACAAAATTCCAGTCATAAAAAGAATTTCTATTTGTAATCTTTGATCTTTAATATCACTAGAAAGCTCTTCTGCTTTTTCGATATATTCTAATGCTTTTTGATAATCTCTTTTAGAGGTATATGCCAAAGAAACTAGCATTAAAGCTCGTGTTCTTGTTTTATCGGAATAGTTTAGATTATTAAAAACAGAAAGCCCTAATTCTATAGATTTATCTGGTGTTTCATAAACCCTATTTTTACTAGCTTTTAACAAACTATCTATTTGTTGCGTATTTTTTTCTTTAGCGTATGTTAAAGTAGATGTTTGTAGAAAAAACATCACAAAAACAAAACTATATATTGGTTTAAGTTTTATCATTTTGTTTTTTCTGTTTTAATTCTTCTCTTTCCTCTTTTATTAAATTAATAAAAGTAGCTGGCGACATACCAATAATTGATTTAAATACTGTTGCAAAACTACTGTGTGAAGAATATCCACTCTCTTCTGCTAAAAAGCTAATTTTATAATTTATATAACTTGGTTCTGTTTTTAGTTTATCGATTATATAGTTTAATCTTAGTTTATTAATAAATGTATTAAAATTATCATTGTAATGTTTATTAATAATTTCGGATAAGTATTTGGTGTTGGTTTCAAATTGACCAGCTAAAACTGCCAAAGACATTTCTTTATTTAAAAATTTTTGTGAATTTTCAAATCGTTTAAGTTTTGATAATATTGTATTTTCTGTTTCTTCAGGAATTACAATACGTTTTTTTCTTTTTCTTTTGGTTTGCTTTGGTTTGGAAAATTGATTTCTACTTACTTCTAAATACTTTATTATTTCTTTAAGTCGCTTTTTTCTTGCTAGGTTTTTTAATAGCATAAAAACACCTATAGATAGTATAAAAAGAAACCCAAAAAGCATTAAATTTCGATACTTATTATATTCTTCTTTTTTAGTAATTACTACTTTTTCTTGTTGTTTCGTTATTAAATTAAATACTGTATTAATAGACTTTTGCTCCATTAATTCCACTTTATTATTTAAAACTAAAAACTCATCATTATAAACCTTATACTTATTTTTCTGATTGGTAGCTAAATAATTAATTGCTAAATCTCTATTAATTTGCATTAATAAAACTGGATTATCAATAATTTCAGCAAATCTTAAAGCTATAAACAAGGTTTCTTCGCTTTGTTTAAAGTTTTTTTCTTGAAGATGTAACTCTCCTAACTCTCTATAAATAATTGTTTTTTCATTTAAATTATTTACTTCCATAGCGTTTAATAATACTAACGTATTATCCATATTTGTAGCGGCTATATCAAATTTAGATAGCTGACTAAAAGCCATTTCTTTTGCTAATGCTATTTTTATTTTTGCGTCTTTTTGCTCATTTAAAAAGTCTTTAAATTTAATACTAGTCGCTTCAATTGCACTTAGAGCTTCTTCATTTTGACGCCGGTTTAATTGCATATAGATGTTTTCCATTGCAACGCTATATTGTAAAGAATCTTTTGTTTTTTTATTGGTTATTGAAGAAACCAATGCTTCAGCTTTAAATAAATTTTCTTGAGATTGTTTGTCTAAATACAGCGTTCGTAACAGTTTAGACTTTAACAAATAAGCATCTACTTGAGTTATTACACCTATGTTTTGAGATTGATTTACCTCATTAAAAACAAATATTGCGGCTTTGTTATAATCTCCTTTTGTTAAATAACTTTTCCCAATAATCAAATTCGCAGCCGCTTTTATTTGTGATTCTGAGGAAATATTAAGTATATGTTCTGCTATTTTTATAGCTTCATCCGGGTTAGCATACACTACCTCATCGGCCTTAATTAATAAATTATTTTGTTGTGAATACGTGGATGTTACAAACAATAAAATTACACACCAAACAACCTTTAAAAAGCATTTATATAAGTATGTAAAACTTAGTTGCATAGTAACAATACTGGTTTTTCAATTAATTAATTATTATAAAAGCACATCTATTTTGTGTTGTTTTTAATACGTACTAATTAATAGTAGATAATTAAATTATGTGATATTAATAGTTTAGAAAGAAGTAAATATACTAAACTTTATAAAAGAATTGATTTTTGTTTTTAGAGGATTAACTATTAAATCTACACAAAAGCAACTTAGACATAAA
This sequence comes from Lacinutrix cladophorae, assembly GCF_053604645.1. Lineage (NCBI taxonomy): Bacteria > Pseudomonadati > Bacteroidota > Flavobacteriia > Flavobacteriales > Flavobacteriaceae > Lacinutrix > Lacinutrix cladophorae. Next base: position 127,245 of record NZ_JBSHNR010000121.1, read on the forward strand.
AGAAAAGAAAGTAATACGAAGAAAACCAATGAATTAAAATAGCAGTTTTTAGCAACAAAAAAGCTTGAGTAACAATTAAGTTACTCAAGCTTAGAGTTGCTATTAATCCTTTTAAGATTTTAAAAAAATTATTTCTTAATAATCTTGAAAGTTTTTTGTACACTATTAATTGTAACTGTTACAAAGTAAACACCGTTGTTTAATTCATTCATACTAACTGAAGATTTTAAACTATTAGGAGCCATGGAATGAACTTGTTGTCCCACAATATTATATATACTAATATTTGAAATTGTGTTTTTTGCTTCTACAGTTAAAGTATTTCTAACTGGGTTAGGGTAATACTTAAATGCTTCAAAGCTATTATTATCTGCTACACTTAAAGAAGAGTCTGGATAAGCAAATAATGTAAATTCAGAACTTGATGAAGTTGTTGCAGAAATATGCACACTTATTAAATAAGTATCTCCAGCAAATAAATCTCCTGATTTATCTCCAGAGTTATAACAGCTAAACCCTGTTACATAGTTACCTGATGTACTTGTACAATCATCTGTATTATAAACAGTATAATATGCGCCAACTCTTGTAAAATCAAAATGATACATTCCAGTTAAAGTAGGAGTAAAGCTATACCATACTGCTTTGTAAGATGATGTACATGCTTCTGGTGAAGGGTAAGAATTATCTAAATTTCCTACAATGGAGTTATTACCTGCACTATCTGTTGATTCTAATAAAACGGTTGGGTTTGAACAATCATTATTTAATACTGCGTCTGGTAATTTAGTCACGTTAAGATCAAAAGTTAAACCAGGATTGATTTGACTTGACTGTACCATAACATAGTAACTTGTTCCATTTGTTAGAGAAAAAACTACATCAGAATTCGAGTTACAAGATGTAGTTTTTGCTGTTAAGCTACCACAAGACCCTTCATATATAGAATAATAAATTGTCCCTGTTTGTCCTGTAGGATTTTCTTCAATTGAAAACTCATATAATCCATCAACTGTTGGTGTTACTTCATACCAAACATCTCCAAAACCAGAAGCATTACAAGAATTATCTAAAGATGCTAAAGCACCTACAGTAGTTCCCGATACTGTTTCTGTAGTATTATCTACAACAGGAACAGTTATTGCACTTGCATCAAGACACTCATCGTTTGCTGGTGCAGCAGGAGCTTCTTTTAAACAAATATCATAATCTTGGGCATATTCACCATCAACTCTAGTATTGTTACGAATATAGTATGTATTTCCATTTATTAAACCAGTTAAAGTAACATAATTGGTTGTAAAACAATCCATACTAGTAAGTGCTCCACAAGTACCCTCAAGTAATTCTGTAGCTTGAATAGTTCCTCCTGTATTATATCCAGAAGTAGAAACTATATTTAAATATTCTAAAATCATCACTTCGGATGAAGCCATAAAGCTAAACCATACATCATTGGTATTATTGCTTGAAGATGCACATGTATCAGGATCTGCTATAGATTGCGTTGCACCTGCATTACTAGCACTAGTAAACATAGTACATGTACCATCTGTATTTATAGAACTTGTTAAATCTATTGGAGATCCACATTCATCATTTGTTGGAGGGCAATAAAAATATGTTGAATCCGAATAAGAACAAGTACCATCTTGGTCACTAGTTAATGTAAAATTAACAATTGTTCCACTTGGATAAGGACCAGCAGTAACTATTCCTGTTGAAGTAATATTAGTAACATCCATTGAAATTGCATCGTCATCCGTTAGTGTTAAGGAAGTAGCATCACCCAAATAAGTTACATCTACATCTACAGAAAACTGTCCATTACCACAATCTGCAATCGGAGTTAATGTTCCAATAGCAGGATTTATACATGAGTTTTGTTCAACAGTTAAAAAATAGTTGTACGTTCTAGTACTACCAGAATTACTTAGTACAATAAAATAAGTGTTTCCTGCTAAAAGTACTACATTTTCTAATCTTCTTTGTTCTGTTTGCGAATAAACTCCTACATACGCTACACACTCTGTAGCTGCATCTGGACAGCCATTTACTACATGTATACTTGCGCCATTATTATCTACGTTTAATAACTCGATATTAACAGACATATCTGTTGTTGGATTGATGGAATAAAACACATCATTACCACTCATATAATTATTACCACATGGGCTAACATCTATATTATCTTCAAAATTAGCAGTGTCATTTACATTAAAATATGGCGTTGTTGGGCTTAGTGAAGCTACATCTACTACTAATGGACTACCACATGTTGCTCCAGCAATTGGTGCTGTACGTGTCGTAAACATTTCTTCTGTACAACCGGTAGCACTACCGATTCCATTAAAAGGTACAATATTTACATAATATGGTGTGTTATAAGTCAGACCAAAACTTGATAAATCAAAATTAGTTGTTGCAGTTGTTGCTGCATTAACAATATCTGTACCTCCTGTTGAAGTACCAACAGAAACCGTGTAACCCGTTGGTATACCTGTAGCTGCTTGCCACATAAGTGTTGTTTCTAAATCTGCAGTAGTTGACCCATTTAATGGAGCTGTTAAAATAGCATCACAGTTAGGTATTGCAGTTGCTGTTTGCGTAAATGATACATTATCTAAAACTACCCATAAAGCAAAAGTTGAAATATTTGTTGCAGTAACAACAAAACGTGCTTGAAAATCACTTCCATTAGGAATTGTTCCAGCATTAATATTCGCAGTTGCACCACATGTAGCATTATCAGTGTAAGTAAAATTGCTATCATCAATAGTAGTGATAGCATTCCAAGTAGATCCATCGGTTGTATATTCTACCACTATAGAACCCCAATTTGCTGCTGGTGCACTATAAGTTGCTGGCGGAAATTGGCTATTCTGTTCAAATATGTTATACGAAAAACTAACTATTAGATCCGTTCCATTTGAAATAGCAGGAAAATTAGTAGTAGTAACTGTACCAGATCCTGCACTTGTAAATCCTCCACTAATACTCTTACCAGAGCTTCCACAAGCAAAAGTAGTGGCTGCATCGATACCTGTTGATGTCCATCCTGCTGGTACTGCATTATTTGCTAAATCATCAAAGTTTTCAATAATCTCTACTTGAGAAAAAGCAGTGATGCTAAATAACATTAATAAATAAATTGTAATTTTTTTCATCATAAATAAGATTTAAATTAATTAATCGGTTAGTTAACCCAAGTCTAAATGTATAAATAGAAAGACTATAAAAAAAGATTATGCTTTTTGTATTTACTGAAATTTGAAAGCTAAAAAAAAACTGTAAAATCCTGTTTTTTAACAACTTAACATGTTTTTGTGTTTTAAAAAAATCTATTTCTATCTGCTAGTAAAAATGAAGTAAAATATTCGTTTTAGATATTAAATTAGATAACTTTAACCAGCTAGTTATAGATATTTAAACAAATAATATTTTGTCTATTTTTATGAATTTCAAAAAGTAACACAACCAATTTCTTATATGTATATTATTATAAAATAGGATTTTGTAAATTAGCCAAAAACAAAACCAATTCATGGGATTACTAATATTTTACGGCGTTATTTCTATATTTTTCTCTTTTTTATGCTCTATACTTGAAGCCGTGCTTTTAAGTGTAACACCAACATTTATTAATGTTAAAAAGCAAGAAGGCAAAACATTTGCAGAAAATTTAGAAGAACTTAAAAAAGATGTAGACAGACCTTTAATTGCGATTCTAACTCTAAATACTATAGCACACACAGTTGGTGCCATTTTGGTAGGTAAAGAAGCAGAAGGGCTTTACGGAAGTGAAGGCGGTTATGGTGTATTTATAGTATCTGCGGTAATGACAATATTAATTTTAGTTGCTTCAGAAATTATACCAAAAACCATTGGTGCAACCTACTGGAAAAGTCTAGCAGGTTTTACCACTACTGCACTTAATATTTTAATTTTTCCTTTAAAATGGACGGGATTGCTTTGGCTAATGCAACTTACCACCAAACTAATTGGAGGTAAAGGCCATGGAAGTGTTTTAAGTCGAGAAGGCTTTTTAGTAATGGCAGATATGGCTCATGAAGAAGGTGTTTTTGAAGGCAACGAAAGTAAAATCATTAAAAACTTATTGACTTTTAAAGAAGTATTTGCAAAAAATGTAATGACTCCTAGAACCGTCATGAAATCGGAAAACGAAAAAACAACCGTTGAAGATTTCTTTAACAAAAACATGAATCTTCGTTTCTCTAGAATACCTGTATATTCCGATACTGAAGATAATATTAAAGGACTGGTTTTAAAAGACGAAATCTTTAAAGAAATGGCTTTAGGAAATGGAAGTAAAAAACTTTCCGAACTTAAAAGAGATATTATTATTGTAAATCGCGATTTGGCTATTCCAACTTTATTTGAAAAACTAGTAGAGACTAGAAACCATATGGCTTTAGTTGTAGATGAATATGGAAGCGTTAGCGGAATTGTAACGATGGAAGATGTTATAGAAACACTTCTTGGAATGGAAATTATGGACGAAAGTGATAACGTTAGTGATTTACAACATTTAGCAAGAAAAAGCTGGGAATCCCGTGCAAAAAAATTAGGGATTATAGACGAAAACACTCCAGAATAACCATGGAAGAATGCATCATCAAAACCCCATTAGGTTACACTAAAATAACTGGAGATAAAGATGGTATTGCATCCATAATAGTTTTAAATTCTGAAGAAAAAATTAGTGATATCCTTCCTCTAGAATTGGAAGATTGTGTTACACAACTTCAAGAATATTTTAAACGAGAGCGCAAACAATTCAATTTTAAAATAAATGCCCAAGGCACCGATTTTCAAAAAAGAGTTTGGCAAGAACTGCTTACCATCCCTTTTGGTAAAACGACATCCTACCTTAAATTATCTCAAAAGCTTGGAGATGTAAAAGCCATTCGAGCTGTAGCTAATGCTAATGGTAAAAATCCGTTATGGATTGTTGTACCATGCCATCGTGTTATTGGTAGTAACGGTAGTTTAACTGGTTATGCTGGAGGTTTACACAGAAAACAATGGCTACTAGAGCATGAAAGTCCTTACAAACAGGAAAGCCTATTTTAAAACAAATTTAATTTTTTTAATTAGAGAAAATATTCTATATTTATTAATTATATTACCTTATGAAATTTATAAAAAAACGAATCAAAGTACTTATTGCTCTTTTTGCTTTACTAATAGCTGTACTCTATATTACCGATACAGATTACCTAATAAAAGCTGTTCGTACTATTTACATGCAAGGCTACACGACAGCTTTTCTAGACGACTATAAAAAGTTTGATAACCAAAAGATAGAAAATGGCACACCACAACCTTGGCCAAATCATAAAAACTACAATTCTATAACAGAAACAGAAGCCTTACAAAAAGCAAACAAAGATTGGGGAACAATAGCATATGTAATTATTAAAAACGATAGTGTTTGGTTTGAAAACTATTATGATGGTTACAACAAAGACTCAAAAACAAACTCTTTTTCAATGGCCAAAAGTTATGTGTCTGGTCTTATGGGGAAAGCAATTATGGGCGGTTATATTAAAAGTTTAGAGCAACCTGTTTGCGACTTCTTACCTGCATTTTGTGATGGAGAAGCAGCAAAAATGACTGTTGGTGACTTAAGTAGCATGGCATCTGGAACCAATTGGGATGAAGCCTATTACTCGCCTTTATCTATTACCACTCGTGCTTATTTTGATGATGATTTAGCAAAGGTTATGAACGGATTAAAAGTAGTTACTGAACCAGGAAAAGCTTTTAAATATGCAAGTGGTGACACGCAAATGCTAGCTATGGTTATAGAAAAAGCAACAGGTAAAAAACTATATAATTACCTTACCGAAAGCTTCTGGAAACCATTAGGTAGTGAAAACGAAACACTTTGGCAAGTAGACAGTGAAGCACATGACTTAGTAAAAGCATACTGTTGTATTGCTAGTAATGCAAAGGATTTTGCTCGTTTTGGAAAACTATATAAAGACCATGGAAAATGGAATGGAAAACAAGTATTAGATTCCGCTTTTGTAGCCAAATCTTTAAAACCTCGTTTCCCTGAAAGTCCAGAATACGGCTATGGCTTATGGTTAAAAAACCAAAAAGGTAAAGACTTTTTCATGATGCGTGGACATCTAGGACAATACGTAATTGTACAACCAGAAGATAATATAATTATTGTGCGATTAGGACATCAAAAATCTCCTGACGCAGGAGTTGGTGTATTTACAGATGATATTTCATTATATATTGAAGAAGCTTATAAGATGATGAATAACTAAATAGCTTTCGCTTTCGCGGAAAAGAATATGATTAGCAAACTGAACTTGGAGGACATATTGTTTTTAGATATAGAAACGGTTCCGGAAACGGAAAAGTTTTCAGATCTTGATACAACCAAACAAGAACTTTGGGAGGCAAAATCACGTTACCAAAGAAAAGAAGCATTTACTGCTGAAGCATTTTATGATCGTGCAGGAATTTGGGCAGAGTTTGGTAAAATAATATGTATTTCGGTTGGTTATTTTGCTATTCAAAACGATACCAGAACTTTTAGAGTTACTTCTTTTTATGGCGAAGAGCCCAAACTTTTAAAAGATTTTAAAAACCTATTACTTTCCCATTTCAATCAAACCAAACATTTGCTTTGTGCACATAATGGTAAAGAATTTGACTTTCCGTATATAGCAAGACGTATGATTATTCATAATATTGAATTGCCATATAAATTGAATTTGTTTGGGAAAAAACCTTGGGAAGTACCGCATCTTGACACTTTAGAGCTATGGAAATTTGGTGACTATAAAAATTACACTTCTTTAAAATTACTTACCAATGTTTTAGGAATACCATCACCAAAAGATGATATAGATGGCAGCGAAGTATACAAAGTATATTATCAAGAAAAAGAAATAGACCGAATTATTGTTTATTGTGAAAAGGATACTATTGCTGTAGCACAAATATTTTTAAGGCTTCGAGGTGATGATTTACTTCATGATAACGAGATTATTCATATTTAGTATCGCAAAAAGGATGGAGGCTTTGTTGGAGCTCCTCGCAGAGAGCGACTGCCGAGAGCCTGTTTTTTTTCTTCAAAAAAATTTGCCATAAAACAAAACAACATTTTCTTAAAAGAATAAAAAAAGCCCAGAGTTTTCACTCTGGGCTTGACAATAAATCAAAGTTTAGTATTATAAAAATTTATTGCTTAATAAATTTACGTGTTTCTAAAGTATCGTTTACATTAAATTGAATCAAGTAGATTCCAGACTCTAAATTACTAACATTTACGCCATTAGTAGATATGCCTTTTGCTACTTGTTGTCCTAACATATTAACAACAGTAAATGGTAGGTTTTCTATAGTAGACTTTACATATAACATGTTTCCTTTTACAGGGTTAGGGTAAATGGATATTTCATAACCTAAGTGTGCTACAAACCCTTGAGCTTCTGTTCTTGCAGTTCCACACGCTCCTAAGTTTGTCCAACCAGAGTTTGTTCTTTCATATAAAGTTCCAAAATAGGTAACTTGATCTCCTACAGCGTAAGATTGTCCTGAAACATACTCGGAAACACCATCACACTTATCTGTAGAGGTTGCTCCGTTTGCAAGTGAAATAGCATCTACAGCCATATCACCTTGCCAAGTAGTACCAGTTGTACCATCTAAACGTAACTGCACAGAACTTCCTGCATATGAAGATAAATTGATACTAGCATCTTGCCAAGAATTACCTTGGTTTCCTGATCTGGACCAAAGTGTAGACCAAGAAGATCCGTTATCTGTACTAATAGCTACACTTAAACTTCCCATAGATGAAGATCCATACATATGATATTCAAAACTTAATGTTGCATCATTTTGACCTGTTAAATCGAAACAAGGAGAAACTAAAATAGCTCTTTTAGTAGAATAGTTAGGCGAAGAAGACTCCATATAAATATATTGAGATCCTGCTGCTGCACTAGAAGGCCCTGTATTACTTGAAGGTGTAGAACCAGAGCGCGTTGCCCAGTTAAAGTCATCGCCACTACCTTGTGTCCAAGCTCCAAATCCAGACTCAAAACCTTCACTATAAGGGAAAGAAGAAATAGCACCAGAGCATCCTGAAGTACTTGTAGGGCTTACCACTATCGTTCTAGATACTGGATCTGCAGCATTACCAGCAGCATCACTAACGTTGTACGTTCTTGTGTATGTACCTGCAGAACTAGTATTTACGGTACCAGAAATAACAATACTAGAAGTTAAGTTACCATCAATATTATCTGTAGCTGTTGCTCCTTGTTCTGTATACGTATCACCAACTGTTAAGTTAATCGTTGCACTACCTGTTAAAGTAATCACTGGTTTTTCAGTATCTGCTACCACGCCACCTAAACAGAAGTTCGTAGTATCTGAGCTAGTAAACGAGCCACCAGAAGCTAAAGCAGTAGAACCATTTGTTACGCTATAAGAACCATTACCATAAGAACAGCAAATACCATCTCCATAAGCATCTGTAATTACAAAATCATAACAACCATCAGGCAAGCAATAACTTTCATTAACTGTAGATCCATCTGCATTTGCAGAAGAATATGATCCAGAAGCAACAGTTGTACCACTTGCGTTAGTAAGTGTCCAAGCCGTTTCTTCAGGGTAGTTATCAAATGTTATTGAAATATTTACCTCATTATCATTACATGCCGTTTGACATGGCGTACAAGAAGAACCACCACAATCTACACCAGTTTCGTCTCCATTTTGAATACCATCAGTACACGTTGGTGTTGTTCCGCCTCCTCCATCACATTTCGTGGATGCTCCAAGAGAAGCTCTACTTCCTCCAGATAGTAAAACGGTACGCATTCTAGATTTTTGTCCTTGGGTAAATAAATTCATACAAGAGTCATCACTATAATCCATATAGTTTTCAACCATATCTGTAGAACTACAAGATACATGACCTGTAGCACAACCATAATTTGCCGCATCAGATGTTGGCGTATCACTTACAAAATCATCTACAGAACAACCACCATCACCCCAAATATGGCGAAGGTTTAAAAAGTGTCCTACCTCATGTGTTGTTGTTCTACCTTTATCAAAAGGAGCCGATAAGTAAAACCCTGAACCTAAATCTGAAGACCCAAAATAATTTGGTCCCATTACAACACCGTCTGTTGCAGCACTTCCTCCTGGAAATTGCGCATAACCAAGAAGACTACTACCAATATTACAAACCCACATATTTAGGTATTGAGAGGTGTCCCATGGATCTACTCCACCTTGTGAAGATTTCTTCATAGCATCATTGGTTCCCCAAGCTGTAGTTGAAGAAGATTTTCTAGTAATACCATTGGTTGCATTTCCATTTGGATCTGTTGCAGCCATACAAAATTCAATTTGTGTATCTGCTGCTTGTGACCAAGTATTGTTTGCATCCGAGTTTAATCTTCTAAAATCATCATTTAACACTTGTATTTGCGACAGAATTTGAGCGTCACTAATGTTTTCATTGGAGTTACTATAAATAACATGAACCACTACCGGAATAGTAATTATATCACCAACTATTCTATTCGTTTGCATTTGAGCAATTGCATTTTGGGTATACGATTCAATTTCTTGCATCCTTTGTTCCAAACCTGGATCTTGCTGCATCCTATATTCTAAGTTTTCCATAGAGGAACAATTTCGCTCTTGAGCAAAAACGGAAAACACCATTAAGAAACATAATATTGTAATTGTTTTTTTCATGTTATTATATAATTTTAGTTAATATTTTGATGAATTTATAATTTATTAACTAAAATTATAATAAATTTTTGTTTTTTCGACAAAATGCATCTTTTAATAAAAAAACAGGTTGATTTTTACGGTTTTTCCATAATTTTTAAGCCTAAAAAAGCTATTTTTAAAGATGTTAAAAAGCAAAATATTATCTATTAAAAACCTATCTATTTCTTTCTTTAACAAAAAGGAAGAAAAAGAAATTATTCACAACATTTCTTATCACTTAAATGAAAATGAAATACTAGGCATTGTTGGAGAATCTGGATCTGGAAAATCTGTTTCTACATTGGCTATATTAGGTTTATTACCGAAAAACATATCGAAAATTACTAGCGGAAGTATTTTATATAAAGACATAGATTTAACAAAATTGAGCGCTAAGAAATCACAGCGGTTACGAGGGAAAAAAATATCTATTATTTTTCAGGAACCTATGAGTTCTTTAAACCCTTCGATGACTTGCGGAAAACAGGTTTTAGAAATTATCTTGCAACATACCGAGCTTAATAAAACGGAAGCAAAAACAAAGGTATTATCTTTATTTGAACAAGTAAAACTTCCTATTCCAGAAACAACGTACCAAAAATATCCTCATGAAATATCTGGCGGACAGATGCAACGTGTAATGATTGCTATGGCAATTGCTTGCGAACCGGAGATTTTAATAGCAGACGAACCTACAACCGCTTTAGATGTAACAGTACAAAAAGATATTATTCTACTTTTAAAAGAGTTGCAAGCTAAAACCAAGATGAGTATTATTTTTATAACACATGATTTGTCATTAATATCTGAAATTGCACATCGCGTTTTAGTAATGTATCAAGGAAATATTGTTGAACAAGGTAGTATAGATAAAATTTTTAAAAATCCAGACGATACTTATACCAAAGCACTAATTAACTCAAGACCATCATTACATACAAGGTTTAAAACACTAGCTACTATTAAAGATTATCTAAATGGTACTATTTCTTCAGAAATTATAACCAGTGAAGACAGAAAAAAGCAACACGAATTAATATACAGTAAAGCACCATTATTAGAAGTAATTAATCTAGAAAAAGAATACTTTAGTTCTTCAGGTTGGTTAAATAAACCTGAAGGATTTAAAGCGGTAAATAATGTTAGTTTTAAATTATACGAAGGAGAAACCCTGGGATTAGTTGGAGAATCTGGTTGTGGTAAATCTACACTTGGTAAAGCCATTTTGCAATTAGATAAAGCTACAGCTGGAAGTATTTTATATAAAGGTGTCGATATTACTAAAATATCTACTCAAGAAATGCGAGTGCTTAGAAAAGATATTCAAATTATTTTTCAAGACCCTTATGCATCATTAAATCCAAGATTAACCGTTGGGAATGCTATTTTAGAACCAATGCGAGTACACAATCTCTTTCATTCGGATGCAGAAAGAAAAGAAAAAGTTTTAGAAATATTAAATAGAGTTGGTTTAGATGCAGCATCTTTTAATAGATATCCTCATGCTTTTTCTGGAGGACAAAGGCAACGAATAGGTATTGCAAGGACTATTGCATTACAGCCAAAATTAATTATTTGTGATGAATCTGTTTCTGCTTTAGATATTTCGGTACAAGCACAAGTATTAAATCTGTTAAATGAGTTAAAAAAAGACTTTGGCTTTACTTATATATTCATTTCACACGATTTGGCTGTTGTAAAATATATGGCAGATCAATTATTAGTAATGAATGCTGGCAAAATTGAAGAATTAGATGATGCAGATGTTATCTATAATAATCCTAAAAAAGAATATACAAAAAAGTTAATTCATGCTATACCAAAAGGATTATAGCATGAATACTTTTTTTGTTAAATATAATAAACTTGCTATAAATTTGAATGTACTCCTTACTTTTTTAAAAAGTTTTAAAAAAAATAAATCGGTATTCATAATTCATAATTTAAGGTTAAGTCTATGGTAGACTTGGGTTATTATATTTGGTACATTTGGGGATTACAAATATGAAACATATATTCAGAATAATCAGTTTAAAAGCATAATTATTCGATGAAATACATTAAATTTTAACGTTTGAACACCTTTCGTAGTCCTTTACGCTTCTTTTTAGTACTTAGAACATCTTCTGTAGGATAATAATTTCTACCATAATTAGAGCGTTTATCTTCCCCTAATCTTTTTGCAACTTGGTTAGTCATTTTAATAACAAACACTTCTTCTGCATTTGGAAAAGACAAATCATTACCATCATGATCTATTTTTTCACCTCTAGAAGAATGGTCTTTTTTTCGAGCCAAGTAATCTTCTGTTTCATAAAGTTCGTTATAACAATGAATAAGTTCATGACTAAGCAAGGCTAAAGGAGAATTGTAGCCTTTGTTTCTTCTAAACCATTTCTTTTTATGATTTTTTCTAAACACAGCTCCATGTGTATCATAAAACATAATGGCGTTCAATTTATGATTATATGCGTTTCTATTTCCTGGAACTATAAAAATATTATTAGTAGTATCTGCGACTAAAACATCTATAATATCAACACGCTTTAGTGTATCATCATCTTTAAATGTAATAGTGAGCGTACTATTTTTCACTAAATAATCTAATGCAATGGTAGTATTTCTAACAAAACGATCTGGTATTGTTTTAGAATCTCGTTCTTCTTTATATTTATAGGTATAGAACTTTCCTTCTAAAGATTTTATTTTCATCTTAAAACTATGAATTAAATATCCATTTCTGGTATTTCACCTTCTATAATTAAATTCCCTTCTGTAGCATTTTTAATATCCTCTACAGAAACTCCAGGTGCTCTTTCTAATAATTTAAAACCATCTTTAGTGACTTCTAAAACAGCAAGGTTGGTTACAATTTTCTTGACACATCCAACTCCTGTTAATGGTAAACTACACTTTTTAAGCAGCTTAGATGCTCCTGCTCTATTGGTATGCATCATGGCAACAATAATATTTTCTGCACTTGCTACTAGATCCATTGCTCCTCCCATTCCTTTCACCATTTTACCAGGAATTTTCCAATTGGCAATATCGCCATTTGCAGCAACCTCCATAGCACCAAGAATAGTAAGATCTACATGTTTACCTCTAATCATAGAAAAGCTCATTGCAGAGTCAAAAAAACTAGCTCCAGGAAGCGTTGTAATAGTTTGCTTTCCAGCATTAATTATATCTGCATCTTCTTCTCCTTCAAAAGGAAATGGCCCCATTCCTAGCACACCATTTTCACTTTGAAATTCTACTTCTATATCTTCTCTAACGTAATTTGCTACTAAAGTAGGTATACCAATACCAAGGTTTACGTAGTAACCATCTTGTACTTCTTTTGCAATTCGTTTTGCTATTCCGTTTTTATCTAACATAATTTTAACCTCTTTGTCTTACTGTACGTTGTTCTATTCTTTTTTCATATTTGGCACCTTGAAAAATGCGTTGCACAAATATTCCCGGAATATGAATTTGATTAGGATCTAAAGTCCCTACAGGAACCAATTCTTCTACCTCAGCAACGGTGATTTTGGCTGCGCCACACATATTTGGATTGAAATTTCTAGCCGTTCCTTTAAAAATAAGATTTCCTGCTGCATCGCCTTTCCAAGCTTTAACAAAAGCAAAATCTGCTTTAAAAGCATGTTCTAGCACATACATTTTACCATCAAATTCTCTGGTTTCTTTTCCTTCGGCTACTTCTGTACCATATCCTGCTGGTGTATAAATTGCAGGAAAACCAGCTTGTGCAGCTCGACAACGTTCTGCTAAAGTACCTTGTGGTATAAGCTCTACATCTAATTCACCCGAAAGCATTTGACGTTCAAATTCTGCATTTTCACCAACATACGAAGAAACCATTTTTTTGATTTGCTTTTGATGTAATAATAAACCCAAACCAAAGTCATCTACTCCTGCATTATTAGAAATACAGGTGAGTCCTTTTATATTCAATTTCACTAATTCTGCTATTGCATTTTCGGCAATACCAGAAAGCCCGAATCCACCTAACATGAAAGTCATATTGTCTTTCACACCTTGCAATGCTTCTTGTACAGAAGCTACTTTTTTATTAATCATTTTTACGTCATTTTTCTGAACTAAAAATACAAAATAAAAAAACCATTCTAAAAAGAATGGCTTTGAATTTATGTGTGACTATTAAAGCGTTTGATTATTACTCCTTGTTGTTACTAATTATTTGATTTAATCTATTAATTCTTTCTTCTTTGCTTTCATTATATGTTGAAGCATAAAGAACTTCTCCTTTGTTATTTATTAAAATATTTAAAGTGAGTCCTAATTTACTATGATTAGATACAAAGGATTCTACAAACTCATAGTACTTCTTTTTAGAGTTTTTAGATTTCCCTGATGTTATACAATACAAAGACAGTTCGATGAGGGGGAAATAAGCAGAGAAGCTCACCGAATTTTAATAGAAAACATTCTATAAAATAATAATATTAGAAGTGAACCCTTCATTAATAGGACCTCAACAGAAAAAATAGGATATATAAATACCTGTTTTTTTCATATCGATTTTTTAATTAAAAAAGCCATTCTTTTCTGAATGGCTTTGAAATCATGTGAGACTCTTAGACTATCCTCAGAATGACAAGAAAACAAACAACTCCTTTCCTGATTTTAAGGAAGGAGTTGTTTGTTTTAAAATTTCACGAATACATTATGAGAATCCTGCCTTCGCAGGAATTTAATTTATTAGAAGTCCAATTCTTCAGGTACATCTTCATCTGGAGTATCAGAATCGGAACCTTGCTCTTGTTTGTAATTATCACAATCCACCTCAATAGATAAATTTGCTGGTTTTGTAAATTCGCTTTTAGAAATACCCAGTTCTTCATTTTCATAACAACTATTCATATACATTCCCCAAATTGGTAATGCCATAGCTGCTCCTTGCCCATAAGTTATCGATGCAAAATGTGCTGCTCTATCTTCTGCACCAACCCATACTCCTGTTACAAGATTTGGAACCATACCCATAAACCAACCATCACTTTGATTTTGTGTGGTTCCTGTTTTTCCAGCTATAGGGTTTGTAAACTCGTAAGGATAGCCTGTTATAACTTCTCTATAATCTGCACGCCATTTATCTCTACCTTTACCTCTTAATCTTCCTCCAGATCCATATTGGGTTACACCTTCCATAAGGTTTACAGTAACATAAGCTGCTTCTTCACTTAAAACATCTCTAGACTCTGGTGTAAATTGATATAATATGGTTCCGTTTTTATCTTCAATATGTGTTACCATTACTGGTTTAGTATACACTCCCTGGTTTGCAAATGCAGAATACGCACCAACCATTTCATAAACACTAACATCTGGTGTACCTAGAGCAATAGAAGGAACTGCAAGAATTTCAGATTCTATTCCTAATTTTTTTGCTAAGTCTACAACAGGTTGCGGGCCAACTTTATCCATTAAACGTGCAGTAATTGTATTTATAGAATTTGCTAATGCATTTTTTAAAGTTCGCGTTCCTCCGTATTCATTATTATCGTTTCCTGGTGTCCAAGATTCTGGGTTTCCATACTTGTTCGCTTCGATAGTAATTTGCGTATTTGGTAACTCATCGCATGGCGAAAGATGTAATTGATCTATAGCTGTTGCATATACAAAAGGTTTAAATGTAGAACCTACTTGACGCTTCCCTTGATTTACATGATCATACTGAAAATGCTTATAACTAATACCTCCAACCCAAGCTTTTACATGTCCAGTTTGTGGATTCATAGACATCATTCCTGTATGTAAGAATGATTTATAATAGCGCATAGAATCAATAGGCTTCATAATAGTATCTACTTCTGAAACCTGACCATCTTTCCATTGAAAAACAGTCATTTTTCTTGGCTTGTAAAAAGATTCTCTTATTTCTTTTTCTGATTTACCTGCTTTTTTTAATATTCTCCAACGCTCACCTCTACTCATTGCTCGTTGCATTAATGAATCTATTCCTCCTTTTGTAAGATCTAGAAATGGAGCAGTTGGGTTTCTTTTTGGTGTATTTTGATGAAAAAACTCTGCTTGCAATCTTGGCATGTGTCTATTTACAGCTTCTTCTGCATACAATTGCATTCTAGAATCAATGGTAGTATACACTTTTAGTCCATCACTATTAATATTGTATTTTGTGCCATCTGGTTTTCTATTTGCTTTATCTTTGGTCCAATCCTTCATAAAAGCACGAAGGTATTCTCTAAAATAAGTTGCTGTACCTTCACGATGTGATTCTGGTGAATAGCGCAAACCTAATTCTAATTTTTGAAGGGAATCTTTGACTGTTTCGTCTATATAACCATATTTTTCCATCTGTGCTAAAACAACATTACGTCTATTTTTTACACCTATTGGATTTCGTTCTGGTCTTGGATTGTATAAAGAGGAGTTCTTAAACATACCAACCAGCATAGCAGATTCTTTTATATCTAATTCCATTGGTTCTTTACCAAAGTAAATTCTAGAAGCAGAACGAATACCATCGCCATTGTTACCAAAATCATAGATATTAAAGTATTGCGCAATAATCTCTTCTTTGGTATACTGTCTTTCTAGCTTGGTAGCGATAATCCACTCTTTTGCTTTTTGTGCTATTCTTCCGAAAGTGTTTTTAGAACCTTCACCATGAAATAATTGTTTTGCTAATTGTTGCGAAATGGTACTCGCTCCTCCTCCTCTTCCAAGTTTAACAACAGCCCTTAATGTACCTCTTGCATCTACTCCTGAGTGTTCATGAAAACGAGCATCTTCGGTTGCGACTAAAGCATCTACTAAATGTTGAGGCAATTCATCATAACTCACTGGAGTTCTATTATCATTAAAATAAAATTTCCCAAGTGTTTTACCATCTGAAGAAATAATTTCTGTAGCTAAATTAGTTTTAGGATTTTCTAAAATAGTATGATCTGGAAGTGCTCCAAAAACTCCCCAAGATGCTAACAAAAACAATAAGATTAATGCTAAGAAACCACCTAAAAAAAGTTTCCAAAATAAACGTACGTATTTGGAAAAATCTTGTGTTTCTGTTTGTTTTTTTGCTTGCTTTTTTGCCATATTAAATTTACTTCGATACTGTTTTGTTTCAATTAGATTGGCTCTGCATGAACAAAATCACTTGCCGTGACGTTAATTATTATTTATATTTTCTACTCTAAATCCAACATCGGTAATACCTTCTAGATCGTTAACACCATTTACTTCTCCGTTTTCTCGCATGGCATGTTGTATATTGATTTGGTATTCACCTATTTCATTAAAAATAAAACCCTCTTTGTACCACAATTTATTTTCTTTAATACTAGAAAAACCCGTGCCTAAAAATGTACCATTAGGTTTTGCCATTTTGTATTCTAGTGTGTCTTTCACCGTTTTTCCATGTGGAAAATTCATTGCTACTATTAAATATAAATTGCTGTATTTATATTCTTGATTGTTTCTCAAGTTTACAAACAAATTATACTTATTTATCGTGTCTGGAGCTTGAACTTTAAATTGTATAACATCTTTTTTATTCCAATTATTTGGTACGTTTTGGTATTGATCAAAAACACCATTGGCATCACAAGACACAAAAAAGAAAGAAAGAAAAAAAAGCAATAGAGAAATACTATTTCGCATTGTTTTTGTTGTTTTGAGGTTTTCTTCGTCTTTTATTGTTGTTATTTTTACTGTTTGGGTTATTATTTTTGTTTGTATTTTTAGGTGTATTATTACTCTTGTTGTTTCTGTTTCTACTGTTTCTATTATTTTTACGTTTTTTATTGCCTTTTGGACTATCAAAACGTGTTAAACTATCTTGACCTACAACGTTTTCAAACTCTGTTTTAGTATCTTCTATTAGTTCTGTAGCGTATTCCTCAAGACTTACAACTTTTTGTTTTTTCTTATTTAATGCTATTATTTCATTGGCTTGATCTTTTGTAATCTTGTGCCAATTCATCCATTCGCCTTCATAAGCATACCATAAATGGCCTTGAAAAATATCTGTTTTTTGGCAAACTGCAGTACCTTTTTGGGTGTATAATTTTATTTCAGGCTTAGGAATACTTTTTAAAGCATCTAAATAGCTATCTAATTCATAGTTTAAACAACATTTTAGTTTACCACATTGTCCGGCTAATTTTTGCGGATTTAAAGATAATTGCTGGTAACGTGCTGCAGATGTGCTTACCGAACGAAAATCTGTTAACCATGTAGAACAACATAACTCACGACCACAAGAACCAATACCTCCAAGTCTTGCTGCTTCTTGCCTAAAGCCAACTTGTTTCATTTCTATTCTGGTTCTAAACTCTCTTGCAAAAAGTTTAATAAGTTCTCTAAAATCTACACGTTCTTCTGCTGTGTAATAAAAAGTAGCTTTACTTGCATCGCCTTGAAATTCGATATCGGAAATCTTCATTTTCAATTTTAAGTCGATAGCAAACTGACGAGCTTTCACCTTCATTGCCTCTTCTCTATCTCGAGCTTCCGACCAAATATCGATATCTTTTTGTGATGCTTTTCTATATATTTTTTGAAGGACTTCAGGCTTTTCTGAAACTTTTTTACGTTTCATTTGAACTCTTACCAATTCCCCAGAAAGAGTTACCATACCAATATCGTGACCAGATTGCGCTTGTGTTGCAACAACGTCTCCAATTGCTAATGTTAAGTTTTCGGTGTTTTTGTAATATTCTTTTCTTCCGTTTTTAAAACGAACCTCAACCCAATCGAAAGGTTTTTCTCCGTTTGGAAGTGACATATTTGCTAACCAATCGAAAACAGTGAGTTTATTACAACTATCTGTTCCACATGTTCCGTTACTTTTGCAGCCTTTTGGCTGCCCATCTTTTCCTGTTGAACAAGTTCCACAAGCCATAAAGTGTATATATTGTTTCTAAAAAAGTACATCTTTTTTAGAAGAAGATTAATAAAAAAATATTTTCTTTTTTATTGATTTCTAATCACATAGAAATTACAATCCAAAGCATAACTTTGGATTGTAAAGATAATATTATTTATTAAGTTAAAAAGCTAGTAGTTTTATAAAACTGAATATTATAAAAAAATTGTATATTTATACTCCCTAATACATTAATAGCAAGCATTTTAATATTATTTTTTATTCATTTAAAATTTATCTTTTAAAGCTATTAATATTATGAAAAAAATTACGAAAACTTCAGCAATTCTACTTTCAGTATTTGGATTGTTTTTAACACTTCATGCTCAAGAATCTTCTAAAAAAATAAATGGGAGTGAGTACAGCTTCAATGAAGCTAAAAACCCTTGTTTAACTTTTGAACAAAGGAAAAACATTAAAGCGTTTTTAAAAGAAAACGAAGAAATATTAAAACAAGAAAACAAACTTGCTTTTAAGGAAACAAACAGAGCTGGTGGACACGTTTTGTTTGACTGGCCAATACAACAAGCATCTAGTTCTAATTATAATGACTCTTGGGCTATTTCTGGTTATGTAGATCATAATGTAAACTTTCCTAACCAACTATTAGATTTTAATTGTGGCACACAAACTTATGACACCTCTGGAGGGTATAACCATCAAGGCGTAGATGTCTATTTGTGGCCTTTTACTTGGAAACAAATGGATGATAATGCTACGGAAATTATTGCTGCAGCAGATGGCCAAATTATTGGAAAAAGTGATGGTTATTATGACAGGAGTTGTGGGTTTAACAATAACCAATGGAATGCAGTATATGTACAACATAATGACGGAAGTATTGCATGGTATGGACACATGAAAAATGGATCTGTTACCACAAAAAACATTGGGGAAACGGTTAGCGTTGGAGAAGTGCTTGGAGTTGTTGGTAGTTCTGGAAATTCAACTGGACCACATTTACATTTTGAGGTTTACACAGATAGTAGTTACACGCAATTGGTTGATCCCTTTTATGGAACATGTAATAGTTTAAATACAGATTCTTGGTGGAATTCGCAAAAACCATATAGCAATCCTAACATAAATGCTGCACTTACACATACTGATAACCCTATTGTTTTTCCAACATGTCCAACAGCAGAAACTACTTATGAAAGTGATATTTTTGAATTAGGAGATACTATTTATTTAACCGCTTTTTTAAGAGACCAAATTGCCGGAACCAATTTAAGCGTTCAAATTTTAAGACCAGATAATTCTGTTTTTTATAATAGCTCTTTTAATACTACTGCAACAAGTTCTTCATGGTATTATTGGTGGTATTTTACTTCATTTGATGCTATAGGAGAATGGAAATGGGAAGTAACTTATGAAGGGCAAACAGTTACACATTTATTCACAATACAAACCTTAAGTGTTGATGAAAACGAAATACAAACCATTTCTGTGTATCCTAATCCTACTAAAGATTTTATACATATTTCAACCGAAAAATTAATATTTAAAGCGAGTTTGGTGGATGTACAAGGTAAAACCATTAAAACAATTCATAATGTTTCTAACGGAATAAAAAAGGTGAATTTAGGAGATGTTTCTAACGGAATGTATTTTTTAACTCTGGAAAGTGAAACTAATAAAAAGAAAACTTTTAAAATTATTAAAGAGTGATTAATTAAACTCTACTTCGTAATTTAACCTATTGGTAAGTGACTTTAATTCGGTTTCCGACTTAAAAACGTTCGCATATAATTGCTTGCTCCATCCTATTCTTTTAGAGTAATCATTGAAGCTTTCTTCTTTCCAATTAAAGCCATCTTTCCAGAATTTATTTGGAGAAACATAACAAAATGTATAATCAAAAATTAAACTAGAGTTATTTATTTGCGTGCTTTTAGGTATTTCGTTAGAAGCTAAAAGTGTAATATTATTGGCTTTACAATTGGCTCTAATTTGTTTTATTAATTTTGGGTAATCTGCACGAATACTTTCTAAATCAAAGTCATTATACTCTGTGTTCCCAATCTTTCTAATGGGGCGAATTTGAAGCAAATCGAAGCTTTTTCCGTTAAAATGATTAAAGAGCTCAGTTAATTCGTAAAAGTTATCCTTATTAAAGGTATAGTTAATTCTCACCTTAAAATCATATTTACTTTTAAGTTTTTGAAAAGCATTAAAAGCGTTATGAAATTTTTCGTAACTAGATTTTTTCATAAAACCTTCATAACTTTCCTTTGTCACTCCATGTAATGAAATAGTAAACTCATTAAGTCCTGCTTGTAAAAGAACTTCAATTTTTTCTTCATCTAGCAAATTAGCATTCGTTGTTAAAGAGATATAAGGCACTTTGTATTGTTTACCTAGTTTTACAAGTTCTGGTAAGTTTTTATAAAGTGTTGGTTCTGTACCGCAACCAATTTGAAGTTTTAAAGCACGCTTAAAAATAGTTTTTGCAACTTGGTTTAATTCTTCTGGTTTAAATTGCCCTTTTAATGTTTTTACATAATCTGCATCTGTAAAATAGCACATTTTACAGCGTAAGTTACAAGCCATTACAGGATCGAGATTTACTGCTAAATATCTTTTGTTAAATTTATGCAATAGCCAAAGTCCTAGAAATTTAATTCGGTGACTTTTAATCTTTCGATTTAATTGTAATAGTTTGTAAATATTCATTTACTGTTTGTTTGGTAAGGATTCAAAAATATTCCTTAAATCTTTTTTGTAAGGTAAGTGATCTGCTCTTCCTTTTTTAAATATATCGTTACTATTTGCCTGTCCTTTTCGCAATGCTTTTTGTTCTTCAAAAGGTAAAGCATGAATTTCTTTACAGTTGGTAGAACAACAGTTATTCATTTCTTCTTTACATGCATCACATTGAATAAATAAAAGGTGACAAGCATCGTTTGCACAATTGGTATGCACATCAAAAGGAGATCCACATTGGTGGCATTGTGCAATTACGTCTTCGCTAATTTTTTCGGCCCTTCTTTCATCGAAAACAAAATTCTTTCCAATAAATTTATTTTCTAATCCTTCATCATTTATTTGACGTGTGTATTCTATAATCCCTCCTTCTAATTGATATACATTTTTAAAGCCTTTATGTTTAAAATAAGCGGAAGCTTTTTCGCAACGTATTCCACCAGTACAGTACATTACTAGATTTTTATCTTCTTTATGTTCTTTTAAATCTTCTTCAATAATATCTAAAGATTCTCTAAAAGTATCCACATCTGGAGTAACTGCATTTTTAAAATGACCAATTTCACTTTCGTAATGGTTTCGCATATCTACCAAAACGGTGTTTTCATCTTCAATAAGTGCATTAAATTGGTCTGCGCGAACGTGAGTTCCTTTATTTCTTACATCAAAAGTGGCATCATTTAAACCATCTGCAACAATCTTGTTTCTCACTTTTACTTTAAGCTTTAAAAAAGACATATTGTCCTGCTCTACAGCAATATTAAGCCTAATTCCGTTTAAAAAATCGATGGTATCTAAATGAGTTTTAAAGGCTTCAAATTGATCTGCAGGCAAAGATAGTTGCCCGTTTATTCCTTCTTTTGCCACGTAGATTCTACCTAGAACGTCTAATACATTCCAAGTTATAAATAAATGGTCTCTAAATTCTTGAGGGTTTTCAATTTTAGCGTATTGATAAAAAGAAAGTGTTAATCGGTCTTTTCCTGCTTGCTCGATTAACGCAGCTCTTTCTTTTGCGCTTAATGTGTTGTACAGTTGCATGCTATACTAAGTTTTAAGGTTAAAGAATATTTTGAGGCAAAGGTAGTATTTTATAAAGAATAGGCAAATTTTGATTGTTTTGATAAAAAACAAAAAGTGAAAACAAAAAGTGAAAACAAAAAAAAGCACTTTAGACATTCTAAAGTGCTTTTCATAGACTAACTCGTTATTAATATTTTTTAATTTATTAAATTTCAAAATACCATACGAGTTAACCTCCATCGGCTTTACAGTTACTATTTATAAATATAGCAACTGAAACGCCTAATGCATTAATACATTTTTTAAAAAACTTCATAGCTTTATTCTTTAAAGATTAAACTATATACACCTAATAAAAATAAAACAATAGAATTAAATTTTTCTCTATTTCCTTTATGTTCCAACATAAAATAAAATTCACTCCAGCACTGCTTAAGCTCTAATTTTATCAAAAGAAAATAAACTTTAAATTTAGTTTCAAAAATTTTAAAATTTATTTGGCACTATTTATTAAAAAGCAAGGTTGTTTTTCTTTTTCACAGCATAAAATTTTCCCACTTTATATAGTAGATGCAGAAAGAGTAAAAAGGTTGCGTCAAGAAGCTGTTTTTTTTATTCATTAATTTAAAATGAAATGTAATATTGTATTGCAATATGACAAAAGAAGTAGTATTTTAGCGTCTCTTACACGAATAAATTAATATACAGAAATGAGCAGCGAAAAAGAAGCAAAATTAAAAGCCCTTAAACTAACTTTAGACAAACTAGATAAGGCTTACGGAAAAGGAACAGTAATGAAAATGAGCGATAAAGCCATTGTTGATGTAGAGGCTATTTCTTCTGGATCTTTAGGTTTAGATATTGCATTAGGCGTTGGTGGTTACCCAAGAGGTCGTGTTATTGAAATATATGGACCAGAATCTTCTGGTAAAACAACATTAACTTTACATGCTATTGCAGAAGCACAGAAATCTGGAGGTATTGCAGCATTTATTGATGCAGAACATGCTTTTGATAGATTTTATGCTGAAAAACTAGGCGTAGATATAGACAATTTAATAATCTCGCAACCAGATAATGGAGAGCAAGCTTTAGAAATCGCAGATAATTTAATACGTTCTGGGGCTATTGATATAGTTGTAGTAGATTCTGTTGCTGCATTAACTCCTAAAAGTGAAATTGAAGGTGAAATGGGAGACTCTAAAATGGGTTTACATGCTCGTTTAATGTCGCAAGCATTAAGAAAACTAACCGCATCAATTAGTAAAACAAATTGTACGGTTATCTTCATTAATCAATTAAGAGAAAAAATTGGTGTAATGTTTGGTAATCCAGAAACTACAACAGGAGGTAATGCTTTAAAGTTTTATGCTTCTGTTCGATTAGATATTAGAAGATCTACACAAATAAAAAGTACCGATGGAGACGTACAAGGAAACAAGACAAGAGTTAAAGTGGTTAAAAACAAAGTAGCTCCTCCCTTTAGACTTGCAGAATTTGATATTATGTATGGAGAAGGAATTTCTAAAGTTGGTGAAATTCTTGACATTGCAGTAGAATTTGAAATTATTAAGAAAAGTGGATCCTGGTTTAGTTATGGCGAAACAAAACTTGGTCAAGGCCGAGATGCTGTAAAAGCATTAATAAAAGACAATCCAGAACTCATGGATGAGCTAGAAGGAAAAATAAAAATAGCCATTAAAGAAAATAAAGAGTAAAATAAAAAATCCCGACATGATCGGGATTTTTTATTTTTACACGCAACCTTTTATACTTTTCTGCATCTAGTAATAAAAACATGTATTTTTTATAGTACTAAAAATGAAAAAAATAGTAGTTCTCTTATTAATCTTTTCTATCTTTTCTTGTAGCCTAAGTGATGACACAACAAGTTCACAAACCGTGTTTTTACCAATAGAAAACGTTACCATGCCTAATGAATTTATAAGAAATCAGACACATAATATAACTCTATCTTATTACAAACCATCTTCTTGCTATGTTTTTAATAGTATTTACTCTACAGTAACTGGTAACGAAACTACCTTCGCTATAGTAACCGATATACATACTAGCAATGTAGATTGTCAACAAATAACCACAGAGTCAGAAACATCTTTTGATTTCACACCTACAGAATTAGGTTCCTATATTTTTAAATTTTGGCATGGAGTAAATGGCACAAATACTGGTCAAGATGTTTATTTAGAATATGAAATTGAAGTCGTAGAATAAATTTAAGTTTAACTAATACATGTATCATGTGAGTTTAAATCAACTCATTATAAATTGTAAAAAAAATGATGCTAAAGCACAAAGCGAACTATACCAACTCTTTTCGAGTAAATTATTTTCTCTTTGTTTAAAGTATTCAAGAAATTACGCAGAAGCAGAAGATAATCTGCAGGATGCTTTTGTGACTATTTTTAACAAAATGTCACAGTATAACAACAAAGGATCTTTTGAAGGTTGGCTAAAAAGAATAACAATAAATACAGCTTTACAATGCTACAGAAGCAAAGGTGTTTTTGAAATTGTAAACGAAGAAAACATAGAAGATGTAACTCTTGAAATTGAAGATAATGAATTATCTATAGACTATCTATTAAACATTATTCAAGAATTACCAGACAGATACAGATTAGTATTTAATTTATATGCTTTAGATGGTTATTCCCATAAAGAAATAGCATCGATGTTACATATTACAACTGGAACATCCAAATCGAATTTAGCAAGAGCTAGGCAGATTTTAAAAGATAAAATAGAAACCTATAGAACGAGTTTAAACTCACAGACATTATAATGAGTGACAAAAAACATATAGATAGAATTTTTCAAGAAAAACTTAAAGATTTAGAGATATCTCCAAGTCCTAAAGTTTGGAAAAACATTCAAGGAAAAATAGAACAACCAAAAGAAGAAACAAAAAAAGCTTTCCCTATTTGGCTTCGTATTACTAGCATTGCAGCGTTACTGTTAATATTATTAACTGTTGGAAACCTCTATACTTCAAGTAAAACGAATACGAAAGAAATTCATTTTGTAGATACAGAAAACACTATTAATACCGCAGAACCCCAAAAGAAGAACCTAAACATAGAAAATACAAATAATGCTATGGTAGATGAAAGTGCAAATGCTTTAAAAAAGGGAGAAACTATTTTAGAAACCAAAAACACTTTAAAAGAAAATAAATCCATAGAAAATACAGGTATTGCAACCTCTAATACTTCAAAAAGTAAAAATTCTAACAATAACAAAACCGTTATCAACAAGAAACAAAACAGCTATGCTACTACTCAAAATAGAACAACACAAAATCCTTTAGTAGTTACAAAAAAGAATACACCTATTTCTACAAAGTCAGAAAACGCAACAGCGAATAATTCAAATAGAAATCCAAATGTTATTTCTAACAAAAACGAGACAAAAAAGTACCAAACCAACACAGTAATTTCTAATACAAATTCAAAATTATTAGCGCAAAACACTTCCAAAAAGAGAAGTAACACCATCGATAATATAGCTGTATTAGACAAAAATAAAGTGGATTCCGAATTAAAAAAGAACAGTGCAAATGCTGTTACAGAAAATCTATCCAATACTGAAGAAGAAAATAAAACTACAGATGCCGAAACCAAAGTAGAAGAAACATCTATAGAAGAAGAAATAGCAAAAGCAGAAGAGCGCATTGAAAAAGAAGAAGAAGAAGAAGAAGAAAAAGTAAACAGGTGGCAAGTCTATGCTAACATTGCTCCTGTTTACTATAATACTCTAGGCAAAGGATCGCATATTGATGAACAGTTTGTAGACAATTCTAAATCTGGTGAAACAAACACAAGTTATGGTGTTAATGTAAGCTACGCATTTAACAAAAAGCTAAAACTTCGCTCTGGTGTAAACTCATTAAATTTAAGCTATGACACAGATAATGTAATTATTTATCAAAATGTTTCTGGTAACAATGCTGCCACTTTAAAAAATGTAGACTTTAATAACGAACAAAGTATTTCTGCTATTTCTGCAACCAATCTTGGTGTACAACAAGCTGTTGGGCTTTTACCGAATGAAAATGCAGCCATTAGCCAACGTTTAGGGTATTATGAAATCCCTATGGAACTTGAATACACGGTATCTAGCAAAAAGTTTGGGGTAAATGTAATTGCAGGTTTAAGCACCTTTATTTTAAATGATAATAAAATATACTCGGAGTTTGAAGGAAGAAAAACAGAAATTGGAGAAGCAAATAATATAAATGATGTTAGTTTTAGCGGAAACTTAGGTCTTGGTTTAGACTACAAATTCTCTAATAAAATTAAATTTAACGTACAACCAACCTTTAAGTACCAAATGAATGCTTTTGAAAATACCTCTGGTAATTTTAGGCCTTACATTATTGGTGTTTACACAGGTTTGAGTTATAAATTTTAGTTTTTAGTTGGTTAGATTGGTTCTTGTTTATTGGAATTTATAAATTCTGAAAAACAATAACACAAAAAGCTGTTCTGTGCCAAGAACAGCTTTTTTATTTAGTATAAGCAATTAACTGATTTAAAATTACTTCTCTAGATTTATTATTTATTTCTTTTGAATTCTCCGTTTTCAATCCTAAAGTAGGAATAATATTATGCATTTTAGCTCGCATTTTCCCTGGGTTTCCACTAAAAAAAACATAAGAAAAACGCTTTTTATTATCCGCAAAAGTTAAAGGTACAATTGGTATTTGATGATTAATTGCAAGTCTAAAAGCACCGTCTTTAAAATCTGCTAAAAGTACATCGTCATCAGGAACTAATCCTTCTGGAAAAATACAAATACTCAAGCCTTGATTTAAACGTCTTTGTGCACTTTTAAACACAGCTTTTCTACTACGTTCGCTACTTCTATCTACCAAAATAGAAGTACGTTTATAAAAGAAACCAAAAAGTGGAATTTTTGCTAATTCTGCTTTACCAACAAACACAAAGGGATTTTTAACAGTAACCAACATGAGCATAATATCTGCCATAGAAGTATGGTTAGCAATAAACATGTAACTTTTATTAGGTTCCAGTTGTGCTTCGCGTTCTATTTTAATTTTAAAACCCATTCCAATTAAAATAAATCTAGACCAAATACGCGCAAGTTTAAAAAAGAAAGGATACCAAGATTCTTTAAGAATAGAAACAATAAGTAGCGGAAACATAATAAGAATTGGTATTGCAACCAGTATGTAAAACCAAATACGATAGAAAATCCAGAAAATGTATTTAAAAACTTTCATAAGTGCCAAAACTACTAAATTTATCGAATTCCTCTTTATAAAAAAATTATCTTTGCTTTATCAATGCAGATTTAAGTTTAATTTAAAAAAATTTCCGCTTTCGCGGAAAGTGAACATGGCAAGAATTTTAACAGGAGTACAAAGTACAGGAACACCACATTTAGGAAACATTTTAGGCGCAATTATGCCAGCAATTCAAATGGCAGAAGATGTTAATAATGAGTCTTATTTATTTATCGCAAATATGCATACATTAACACAAATTAAAGATGCAGCACTATTAAGAGAACATACCTACTCGGTTGCCGCAACATGGTTAGCATTTGGTTTAGATATTGAAAAAACGGTGTTTTATAGACAAAGTGATGTGCCTCAAGTTACAGAGTTATCTTGGTATTTAAGTTGCTTTTTCCCGTTTCAACGTTTAACATTAGCACATGGTTTTAAAGACAAAGCAGATCGATTAGAAGATGTAAATGCTGGATTATTTACCTATCCTATGTTAATGGCTGCAGATATATTAGCATATGACGCCAATATCATTCCTGTTGGAAAAGACCAACTACAACACATAGAAATGACTCGTGATGTTGCTTCACGTTTTCATGCAAAAATGGGAGAAGCTTTTGTTTTACCAGAAGGAAAAATACAAGAAAACATCATGCTTGTTCCTGGTACTGATGGTGAGAAAATGAGTAAGAGTAGAAATAATTTTATAAATATATTTTTAGACGATAAAAAACTACGTAAACAAATTATGAGTATTGCAACAGACAGCACAGCTCTAGAAGATCCTAAAGACTGGAAAACCTGCAATTGCTTTGCTTTATATAAAATTTTAGCTTCGGAAGCAGAAATAGAAACCATGAAAGCGAACTACGAAAATGGAGGTTATGGTTATGGTCATGCAAAACAAGCTTTATTTGAATTAATCATTGAAAAATTTGCATACCAAAGAGAACGTTACAATTATTATATGGCTAATACAAAAGAACTAGATAATGCACTAGCTATTGGCGCAGAAAAAGCAGCTAAAGTTGCTAATGCAGTTTTAGCTAGAGTAAGAGAAAAAGTGGGGTATTAAATAACCTCAAACAACTTTCCTGGAAGTGGTCTAACAACACCTTTCAACTCCATATTTAATAGCAAGCCTGCCACTTTAAAAGTTGGCAGGTTACATCGCAAAGCAATAACGTCTAATTGTTCTTTTTCAATTTCCTTTAAGAAATCGTAAATCACTTTTTCTTGGTCGTCAAGCGTTACGAATAACTGTTTTTGTATTATAGGTTTTTGGTTGGCTTCTAATTCCCAATTTAAAATATAAGGGACATCTAAAGGAGTAGATAGCATGTGCGCTTTTTGGTGTTTTATTAAATTATTACACCCCATACTTTGGCTATCTGTAACCCTTCCAGGAACTGCAAAAACATCTCTATTATAAGAGTTTGCAATATCTGCAGTTACAAGACTCCCTCCTTTTTCTGCAGATTCTATTACAATAGTAGCTTGGCTAATCCCTGCAATAATTCGGTTTCGTTTCAAAAAATTATTTCTATCAAAGGTAGCAGAGCTCCAAAAATCGGTAAAAAACCCTCCGTATTTTTCTACTTCAGAAACATACTTTTTATGCGTTTTTGGATATATCTGATTTAAACCATGTGCCAAACAACCTATGGTTTGTAATTTATGTTTTATTGCTGCTTTTTGTGCAGTAATGTCTGTACCATAAGCAAAACCTGAAACAATAATAGGGTTAAAAACCGCAAGCTCCTCTACTAATTTTTCACAAAAAGCAATACCGTTAGTGGTTACTTTTCTTGCTCCTACAATACTAATTATTCGTTGTTTTTTTAAGTTAATATTTCCTGTTTGAAATAACAAAATAGGACTATCAATACAATGTTTTAATTTTTCTGGATATTCTTGATCTGCAAAATAATGACAACTAATATTTTCGTCTTTAATAAATTGTAGTTCTTTTTCGGCTTCCTGGAAATGGTTCGTTGCAAATAAATCGCTAATCACAATACTTCCTATACCATCAATTTTTAATAAATGCTGCTTCTTTTCCTTAAAAACAGCTTCCGCAGAACCACAATGTGCAATAAGCTTTTTTGCAGTTATATCTCCAATTTTGGCTACATGTTGCAAAGCTAAAACGTATAGTAATTCGTTATTATTCATTGTGTAGAATTTTTTCTATATCGCAAAGTAAACAAAAAAACATAATGTTAATAACTCATACCCCTGTTCTTTTTTCTAAAGTAAAAAATGTATAACTTTGTTTTATGCAATTAGAAACCTACATAAGCGACTTACTATATAGATATGACTGTGTTACTGTTCCTGGCTTTGGATCGTTTTTAACACAACGTGTTTCTGCGAAAGTACACGAGTCTACCAATGCCTTTTATCCTCCAAAAAAAGTATTATCTTTTAATGAGCAAATACAAAAAAGTGATGGTTTATTGGCACATTATATTGCTGATGTAGAGAAGATTCCTTTTGAAGTTGCACTTAAAAAAATAGATAAAAGAGTAAAATCTTTAAAGTCTTATTTAACAGAAGGAGAAACACTTTCTTTTGAAAACATTGGTGATTTATCGTTTAACAACGAAGGTAAAATGTTGTTTGAGCCATCTTATCATTTAAATTATTTAACAGATGCTTTTGGTTTAAGTCAACTGGTTTCTCCAGCAATTACTAGAGAAGTTTTCAAAGAAGAAGTAGAAACAATAGAAAAAGTAATTCCTATTACTATAACTCCAGAAAAACGTAAAGCAAGACCGTATTTAAAATATGCTGCAATTGCTTTATTGGCTTTAACTGCTGGTGGTTTGGTTTCTTCTAATTACTATGTAAACCAAATTAAAACGCATAATCAATTAGCACAAGAAGAAGCAAACACACAATTAGAAAACAAAATACAAGAGGCAACTTTTGTAATCGACAATCCGCTTCCAGCTGTTACGCTTACGGTAAACAAGCAAACAGGAAAATACCACATTATTGCTGGTGCATTTAGAGAGGAAGAAAATTGCGATAAAAAAGTACAGCAATTAAAAGCCGAAGGCTTTCATGCTAGAAAAATAGGCGTGAATAAGTATGGTTTACATCAAGTAGTATACTCAACTCATGCAGATAGATTAGAAGCATTACAAACTTTACGTGACGTTAAAAAAACGCATAATAAAGAAGCTTGGTTACTGGTTAAAGATCTTAACTAATTTACATAAAAATATTTTTATACTCATCCCTTACTTTATGGAGGGATGTTTTATTTTATTACACTTTTAAATATTACATACTAAAGGATTAAAAGGAGTGTTATTCTTTTTATAAAATTGTATTTCATACCTAGTAAACTCTAAAATCGTTTTACCTTTGTGCTTCATTAAAAAGACAAAATAGTTGTGAAAACACCAGAACAATCTAAAACGGTATTAACAGATTTAGTTTTACCTAGCGAAACCAATCCATTAAACAATCTATTTGGTGGCGAGTTATTAGCTAGAATGGATCGTGCTGCTAGTATTGCTGCAAGAAGACATTCTAGACGTATTGTGGTTACAGCATCTGTAAATCATGTTGCATTTAATCGTGCAGTTCCTGTTGGTAGTGTAGTTACTGTAGAAGCTAAGGTTTCTCGTGCATTTAAAAGCTCTATGGAGATTTATTTAGATGTTTGGATAGAAGACAGAGAGTCTGGTGATAAAACGAAGGCTAACGAAGCCATTTATACTTTTGTTGCTGTAGACGAAACTGGAAGACCTGTTCGAGTAGATGATATTCATCCGGAAACCAATCTAGAAAAACAACGTTTTGAAGGCGCTTTAAGGCGTAAACAATTAAGTTTAGTTCTTGCTGGAAAAATGAAACCTAATGATGCTACAGAGTTGAAGGCCTTGTTTACTTAATCTTAAATGTCGTTACATTTTAAAAATCCAAGAAGCAGGATTCTCTGTTTTAGAGTTATTAAACACACTAAAACTTAACATGGTTTGCCCGTTAGAAGGGTTCGTAAAAACCTCTCCTATCTCTTGTTTGGTAGTAACCTTATCCCCTTTTTTTACGTAAATTTTTCCAAGGTTAGAATAAGCTGTGAAATAATTACCATGACGAATTAAAACCGAAGGGTTCCCATTTTTAGAAGCTATAATTCTATACACTTCACCATTAAAAACCGCTCTTACTTTTGCCTCTTTTTCGGTTGCAATTCTAACACCATTACTTTGTATCATAATGGTTTTTACAATAGGGCTAGGTTGTCTACCATAGCGTAATTTTACAATTCCTTTTTCTACAGGCCAGGGTAATTTTCCTTTGCTAGTTACAAAACTATTTGCTAAAACCTTATCTTCTGGTGTCATCGCATAAGCAGAAGATTTACTGGTAGTTTTTGTTCCTGTTTTGGCATTCGAACTTGCAATCGCTTCTTTAATTATACGTTCAATTTCTTTATCAATTCGATTTGCTTCAGCTTGGCGACTTTTTATTTGCGATGCATATTTACTTAGATCTTTATTAATAGCATCCATTAAATTTTTATGTTGTTTTAGCTCTTTTTCTAATTCAACTTGTGCTATTTTATTCTCATTAATTAGCTTTTGTTTGTCTTCTTTTTGATTTAATAAAGCTTTGTTTATTACTTGTAATTCTGCCGTTTTAGTCTTTATAGATTCGCCTTGTTCTTTTTGGTATTCGGCGTATTGGTTAATGTATTTAACACGTTTATACGCTTGCTGAAAGTTGCTTGAAGACAATAAAAACATAACACGACTTTGCTCGCTTTTACTCTTATAAGAAGTAACAATCATTTTTGCATAATTATCTTTTAGTGTTTCTAATTCTTCTCTTAATTGGGTTATTTTATTTTGATTATCGTTAATTTCTCTAGTTAGTAAATTAGCTTGTTGATTGGTTATTTTTATTAAATTTCGGCGTACGCTAACTTTATAATTTAAATCTTCAATTACCGTTAATTGCGATTTTTGTTGTGATTTATTTTTAGAAAGTAAACTATTTATTTGTTGTATTTCACGACGTAATTCTTGTCTTCTATCTTCTAATTCTTGTTGTTTTTTACTTTGTGAAAAGGAAAAAGAAGTACAGAAAAATAATGCGACTAAAAGGGTTATTTGGTATGTAAGTTTTTGTTGCATTATTTAAGTATAATTTCATCAAATCCAGAAGGAATATTAAACGGAAAGCTTAGTTTTTCATCTAAAACAATAGACTTAAATTCTAAATGCAATTTAGTTTCTTCAAACGTTTCAACAGCATTTATTTGAATATGCTGCGGAAAGGTTTCTTTTTCAACTTCCTGATAGCTTGTATAATCTATTTGAAGCATACGTTTTTCTTTTGCTTGTGCCAATTGTTGGGAACTTATTTTAAAATGGGATGCATCTAAAATATAAAATAACTCGAAAGCCTTGGGTTGTTTTTTAGGATTTAATACGTAATTATTTTCTTGAGTTGACAGTTCATAATCCCCTTCATTTAAATCATATAATGCTTCACCTAAAAGTAGGTTTTGCACTTTAATAAAATCTAAATCTGTTCCTAATAAATCACTTAAATATTTATAATCTCCATCAAAATAAGTGTTATCTAATTTATTATAAAAACGCACTTTTTCTGGTGTAATTAAAACTTTAATAAAGCCTAGTTTACTCATCCAAATGGCTTTACCTTTTTCCATTCTAAAACTTACAGTGGTTCCCTGTGAATTTTCACCTTTAGAATAATCAATTTTAACTCTAGCAGCAAGTGTTTTAAAACTTGGATTCTGCTTAGTATTTTCTTTAATAAGCTGTTTTGCAGTTAGGTTTAAATTATTGTTTCCTGAGGTTACCGTTTTGGTAGATGAACAACCAAGGAACGCGAAAACGAAAAAAGAAAGGATGTAAATAAGGCGATTTGTATGCATCTAATTTGTAGATTCTAGTTGTTTTGCTTTATCACTAAACGTTTTTGCTTTATCGGTATTGTTCAATTGTGTGTATGAAATACTAATTTGCTTGTAAAAATCACCTTCCATTTTAGGATCGTCTATAACATAATCTAAACCGGTCTCTAAAACGCGTATCGCTTTTTCGGGCTGGTTTAGTTTGTTTTGAGCAACCCCATTTACCAAATAAAATATGGGTTGAGATGGGTATGTGTCTAGAGCTTCATTACTCATTTCTACCGCTTTTGAATAATTCTCTACATCTATATATAACAATAATACATTACGAATAACACCAAAGTTTTCTGGTGCTGTTTCTAATGCTTTTTCGTAATAGGTTAATGCATTGTTTTTTTCTCCTTTAGTTAAAAAATATTGTGCGACTTCTATGTTAGATTTCCCTTTTTCATCATCGGCAATTTTAGAAGTAATTTCTACCAACTTGCTTTCGTATTCTGGATTTTTAGATACAAATTTCACAAAATCGGATAATACCATCATTTTAGCCTCTGGTTTTATTAGTCTACTATTTAAAGCTATTTGCATAGAAGCAACAGCCTTTTCTGCCTCCATATCCTCTAAATAAAACTTGTACAAAGCAAGATGTACCATTTCGGAATCAGGGTGACTATCTAAGAGTTTTTTAGCAGTTTCAAAAGCTTTTTCTTTTTCATTATTTTCACTATACCTAAAAATTAAAGCAAGGTAATTTTTTTCTTCATCTGGATTTTCTTCAACTCGTTCTTCTAAATTTTTAATTTGCTCTTTTTTATTTCCTGTAGCGTTATAAATCATGTTTCGTACACGATCTCTAGTAATAGAAACTCCAAGTTCTGCATCCATCTCGTCTATAACTCGTAATGCTTCTTCATACTTTTTGGTTTTAACATATAACGTTGCTAAATCTTCTTTATAATCTGGATGGTATTTAACTAGTTTTTTTACTGTTTTTATTGCTTTTTCTAAATCGTTTTGTTTAGCATAAACCTCATATAACTCATCTAAATACCACTCATTATCTGGTTGTTTTTTAATTGCTTTTTGTAAAGCATCTTCTGCTGCTCCAAAATTTTTGAGCTTACTGTAGTTTTTTCCTAATTCGAAAAACAAAGCAGGGTCCGAATTATCAAGCTTTTCGCATTTTAGTAATGCTTCAATAGCACGATCATAGTTTTCTATTCCTTTTTGTTTTAAGGCTTCAAAAAAGAGTTCTTGATATGCATCTTCATTGTTTCCTAAATCGTCATCTGGCTTTTTATTAAAATCAACCTGAGCATAATTTACCTGCGGAAAAAGAAGGATTCCGAAGGTAAAAAGTACTATGTATAGTTGTTTTTTCATGTTTATTTCCCATTAAAAAGGGAATCTTTTTCTTTTAAGTTGGCATCGCTTATTGTTCCAAACTCGATTTAATTACATTCATGAGATTCCTGCCTGATGAGGAACTTAGCTATTCCAAAATAGAATAATCACCAATACTAATTTTGGTGAATTTACCATCGTATTTTACGTGATTACCAATCATAGCTTCGTCTAAATTAGCGTTTTTTATGCTTGTATGGTTTTGTATTAAACTATTTTTAACGCTTGTATTTTCTAATGTACAATTATTACCAATAGATACATTTGGTCCTATGGTTGTATTTATCAGTTTTACATTTTCGCCAATAAAACAAGGTGCTATAATTTTTGCGTTTTCTAAAGTTACGGAATCTGAAATTAATTGTTCTTCATTATCGGCTTTTAAAAAGCCTAACATTCTTGTATTTGTTTCAATGGTAACTGCTTTGTTTCCGCAATCCATCCATTCATCTACGGTTCCTGTTTTAAAGATTTTACCTGCTGCCATCATGCGCAAAATACCATCATTAATTTGGTATTCGCCACCATTCATAATGTTTTCGTCTAAAACTTCTTGTAATTTTCCTTTTAAAACGGCAACATCTTTAAAGTAATAAATACCAATAACTGCTTGGTTACTAACAAAGGTTTCAGGTTTTTCGACTAGCTCTGTAATGTTGTTTTCTGCATTTAATTTTACAACACCATAGGCTTCAGGATTTGCTACTTTTTTAGTCCAAATTACAGCGTCTGCTTCTGGGTCTAAATTAAAATCTGCACGAATTAAAGTATCTGCATATGCGATAACTGCTGGGCCAGAAAGGGAAGGTTCTGCACACATAATTGCATGACCAGTTCCTAAGGGTTTATCTTGTCTGTAAATAGATGCTTTTGCTCCTAGGCTTTCTGCCAATGCTTTTAAGCTAGTAACAACATCGTCACCAAACCAAGCTGGATCACCAAGAACAAATGCAACTTCTTCTATTGGTTGTTTTAAAACTTTAGCTATGTCTTTTACCAATCTATGTACTATTGGCTGTCCTGCAACAGGAATTAATGGTTTTGGCACTGTTAAACTATGTGGACGCAAACGAGAACCTCGTCCTGCCATTGGTACTATTATTTTCATATTCATGCCTGCGTAAGCAGGTATCTTTTAATTGTTATACTAAAATCTTTATTTATTGTTATTGAATTTTCAGTTTATGCTTAAACTTAAATAACTGATATTCATTTTTTAATGTTATTTGTTATACCAATAAAAACTCCATTCGGTTTATTTGTCAGGATATAGACACACCATTTTTTCGTAATTATAGATTATGAGATTCCTTCCTTTGCAGGTGTTTATTTTACTCCTGTGCTTCCAAAACCACCTTCTCCTCTATCGGTTTCAGAAAGGCTCTCAACTTCTACCCATTCTGCTCTTTCATGTTTTGCTATTACTAGTTGTGCAACACGTTCTCCATTTTCAACAGTAAATGTTTCGTTTGAAAGATTTACTAAAATAACTCCAATTTCTCCTCTATAATCTGCATCTACAGTTCCTGGAGCGTTTAATACTGTAATTCCTTTTTTTGCTGCAAGTCCACTTCTTGGTCTTACTTGTGCTTCAAAACCTATTGGTAATTCTATAAATAAGCCTGTTTTAACGATGGTTCTTTCTAAAGGCTTAAGTAGTATAGACTCTGTGATATTTGCTCTTAAATCCATTCCTGCAGAGGCTATGGTTTCATAGTTTGGTAATGCGTGACTGGATTTGTTTATTATTTTTATTTTCATGATTACTTTCCGCGAAAGCGGTAATATTCTGTCTTTCTAAAGCGAAAAACTATTTATTAATGAATATTCTTTTTAATTCTTTTTTTTCCAATTGGAAAACGAGACCTAAAAATACAATTATTGCAGCAATTCCTATAAAATAATTCCCTCTAAATCTATAAAAACATAAAGCTGAAAAAAGAATGGAAACTAATAGGTACACTGTTATTTTTTTTATGTTATATGGAATAGGGTAATATTTTCTTCCAAAATAATAGGAAGCAATCATCATACAAGCATATGCGGTAAGTGTTGCAATTGCCGAACCTTTATAACTAAGTATTGGAATAAGCCAAAAATTTAAAGCTAAGGTTAATATTGCTCCAAAGACAGAAATATATGCTCCGTATTTTGTCTTATCGGTTATTTTATACCAAACGGATAGGTTGTGGTAAATGCCTAAACAAAAATTTGCTAATAATATAATTGGAACAATCCACATGGCTTCCCAATATGCTTCATTACCAATAAAAATAATTTTTAAAACATCGGCAAAAACAATTACGGTTAATAAAATTACAGAACCAAAGATGACGAAGTATTCTAAAATTGTAGCATAATTTTTTTGAGGGTTTTTAGTTTTCGCATGACTAAAAAAGAAAGGTTCTATTCCTAATCTGTATGCTGTAGCAAAAAGCGTCATAAATAAAGCTAATTTGTAACATGCAGAATACATACCTATTTCGGTTTTTGCAATACTTTCTGGTAAGAGTTTATCTAGTAAGATTCTATCAAAAGTTTCATTTACAGAAAATGCAACGCCAGCAATTAAAACAGGAAATGCATAACGCATCATTTCTTGCCATAGTTTTTTATTGAAGGTATACTTTATTTTGAAATAGAATGGAAGCATTAATAGTAAGGTTATTGCACTTGCTATTAAATTGGCAATAAAAATATAATTGATTTCGAAATCTGGTTTATAAATAGCTGCAAATACTGAGGATTCTGAAGCTAGTTCTTTTAACCAAAGTAAAAAGAATAAATTTAACCCTAAATTGATGACCACGTTTAGTATTTTAATTACTGCATATTTCATTGGTTTTGCATTTGCTCGTAACCAAGCAAAAGGTATGATGACTAATGCATCTAAAAGTAAAATCCAGATTACAAGATTTATGTATTCTACTTTAATATCTATTAGGTTTGCAATGTGGTATTGAAAAGCAAATGCTAGAAAAAAGAAAAGTATAGAGCTAATAATTAATGAAATAGCAGAAGTTCCAATAACTTTATCTTTGTCTTCATCTTTATTAAAAAACCTAAAGAATGCAGTTTCCATTCCGTAGGCTAATATGACATTAAATAATACGAAATAAGAAAATATTAAGGAAACATCGCCATAATCTGCAACTGTTTTTAAAACACTCTTATCTGTATGCAAACGCACTAGTAAAAAACTTAACATTCTTGGTAGCACAGTTGCTAATCCGTAAATGAAAGTTTGTTTGAAAAGTGTTTTTAATGCGCTCAAGAAGCTTATTTTTTATGCGTATAAATATACCAAAATATGTAATAGAAACGGTTTACAATACTAAATAGTATTAACGCTGTGGTGGAGCACTTGGGTATTCGTCTCTAGGTTTTTCTACTATTTTTTCAATTTTATAGTACTTGATAGTATTATCCTCTTTAAAACGAATAACACATTCATCATCTTTTAATTGAAAAGGGAAGTTAGCTTTATTTGGTATTTGGTTACCATATTCTGCATTCTTCTTGGTACTCATTATTATGTCTTTTTTTTGATTTGCTGTTGTTTTAAAGTTTGCAACATAACCAGATTTTACAGCTTCTAGTTTTGTTTTCATACCTCTAAAATAAGCAGAATCAAACACGGTGTTTTTAACATTCTTTTCTATAGGGATTAATAAAGTGACACCAGCTCCGCCCCCTTTAACTCCAGACACCCAATGTTTAAAATAGGTTTCCCCTAACGTAAAAGATGGATTATTTTGAAAATCTTGCATTGCTATCTTACTGGATTCATTATTATTGGTCTGTTTAGCGCTAGAACAATTCGAGAAACTGGTAAAAAGTAAAAGCATTAAAAGCGATAGGGTTGATGTTTTAATTAAACGCATGACTATAAGTTTAGTTTTTATAAAGATAGTGAATCAAATAGTGTTCCATAAAAAAAGCTCTACTATAATAGTAAAGCTTTTTGATAAGTTATAAAAAGACCTTTCGACTGCGCTCAAGGTAAACATTTTAGTAATCTTTAATTGTTCAAAGCTTCCGCTCCACCAACGATTTCTAAGATTTCATTAGTAATTGCTGCTTGACGTGCTTTGTTGTAAGTTAATTTAAGTTGATCTCTTAGTTCTGTAGCATTATCTGTTGCTTTATGCATTGCAGTCATACGTGCTCCATGCTCACTAGCAAAAGAATCTCTAATTCCTTTATATAATTGTGTCTTTAACGACTTAGGAATTAATTGTTCTACGATTTCAAGTTTTGATGGTTCAAATATATAATCTGCATTATTTACTGCTTCACCTGCAACTGGAACAATTGGTAAAAACTGTTCAGTCATCACAATTTGTGTAGCTGCATTCTTAAACTTGTTGTAAACAATTTCAATTTTATCATATTCCCCTGCAACGAATTTTTCCATTAGCATTTCTGCAATTTCGGATACGTTATCAAAAGTTAAATCATCAAAAATAGTGCTCTTATTGTCTATTACAATTCCTTTTTTAGAAAACGCATCGTTCGCTTTTTTTCCAATCGCTAAGACAGCTATTTTTTTACCTGCATGTACATTAGAAATTAAGTTATTTGTTTGTTTGATAATGTTAGAATTAAAAGCACCACACAAACCTCTATTAGAGGTTATAGCTACAATTAATACATTATTAACTTCGCGTTCTTCGGCAAATTTACTTCCAGAATCTGCATCTAAAGTTGCACTTAAACTTTGTAAAAGTTCGGTTAACTTATCTGCATAAGGTCGCATTGCAGTAATAGCATCTTGCGCTTTTTTCAATTTTGCAGCCGATACCATTTTCATGGCACTAGTAATCTGCATCGTTGAAGATACTGAAGATATTCTGTTACGTATTTCTTTAAGATTAGCCATTCTTTATTTTTATAAAGACTCTTCGACAAGCTCAGAGTGACATTAATTTTATTAATGAAAATTTAGAGTTATGAGCGAGAAGAATTCTTAACTAATAACTCTAAATTTAAAACTTTTTTATGCTCTATATTTAGCAGAAAGGTCTTTACAAACAGACATTAATGTATCTGTTACCTCATCTGTTAATTTACCTGCTTTTAAAGTATCTAAAACACCTCTATGTTTAGCGTTTAAGAATTCTAAGAAATCTCTTTCAAATTCTTTAATTTTATTTACAGGAACGTCTTTTAATAAGTTTTTAGATCCAGCATAAATAATTGCTACTTGATCTTCTACTGTAAACGGTTCGTTTTGTCCTTGCTTTAAGATCTCTACGTTACGTTTTCCTTTTTCAATTACATTTAGAGTAACCGCATCTAAATCGGAACCAAACTTAGCGAAAGCTTCTAACTCACGATATTGTGCTTGATCTAATTTTAAAGTACCAGATACTTTTTTCATGGATTTAATTTGTGCGTTACCACCAACACGAGATACAGAAATACCTACGTTAATTGCTGGACGAACACCAGAGTTAAATAAATCTCCATCTAAGAAAATTTGTCCATCTGTAATAGAAATTACATTTGTTGGGATATATGCAGATACATCTCCTGCTTGCGTTTCAATAATTGGTAATGCTGTTAAAGAACCACCACCTTTTACTAATGGTTTTAATGACTCTGGTAAGTCATTCATTTCTTTAGCAATAGCATCATTATTAATCACTTTTGCAGAACGTTCTAATAAACGAGAGTGTAAATAGAATACATCTCCAGGATACGCCTCACGTCCTGGTGGACGTCTTAATAATAAAGATACCTCACGGTAAGCAACGGCTTGTTTTGATAAATCATCAAATACAATTAAAGCTGGTCTACCAGTATCTCTAAAGTACTCACCAATAGATGCTCCTGTAAAAGGTGCATATACTTGCATTGCAGCAGGATCTGATGCATTTGCAGCTACTATTGTTGTGTATGCTAAAGCTCCTTTTTCTTCTAAAGTTTTAGCAATAAGTGCTACTGTTGATGCTTTTTGACCTACAGCAACATATATACAATATACAGGCTCCCCTGCATCGTAAAATTCTTTTTGGTTTAAGATAGCATCAATACAAACTGCAGTCTTACCAGTTTGTCTATCACCAATTACCAACTCACGTTGCCCTCTACCAACTGGGATCATAGCATCAATTGCTTTAATACCTGTTTGTAATGGTTCTGTTACTGGTTCTCTATAGATAACTCCAGGTGCTTTACGCTCTAAAGGCATCTCGTATGTTTCGCCAGTTATTGGTCCTTTACCATCAATTGGGTTACCAAGTGTATCTACAACACGACCAACAATACCTTCACCTACTTTTACAGATGCAATACGATTAGTACGTTTTACTGTAGAACCTTCTCTAACTCCTACTGAAGTTCCTAAAAGTACAATACCTACATTATCTTCTTCAAGGTTAAGTACGATACCTTCTGCACCTCCTTCAAATTCTACTAACTCACCATATTGTGCGTTAGATAATCCGTATGCACGTACAATACCATCACCTACTGTTAATACTGTTCCAACTTCGTCTAATGAAGCGCTTGCTTCAAAACCAGATAGTTGTTGTTTTAAGATTGCTGATACTTCAGCTGGTTTTACTTCTGCCATCTTTTTTATAATTAGATATTAGACGTTATACTCTAGATGTTAAACATCTTTTGAATAACTCTTTTTTTAATTTAATTCTGTTCTCTTTTTTGAAAATTCAAAACCAATCTTTTTGGATACGGTTTCTAAATTATCTTTATTAATGGTTCCGTCTTTATTAATAACTTCTCCATTATATAAAATTTTATACGTTTTTTTTGACATCCCCATAGCACTTAAACTTGGATGTGATTCTGCTTCAAAATAAATTGTTTCTAAATCTTTAGACATTAGCTCAAAATACACGACAGTGCCATTTGGATTAGTGTCTCTTCTTAAATTAGGGTCTGAGTAATGTTTATGTTTTAAATAAAACAACTCTTCTCCTTTTAAGTTTGAAATTATAAAAGAATCATCAGACAATTTATCTTCTTCTGTAAGAACGTATTCTACTTTATCTATAAAAACTTTACCTTTCTTAATTTTTACCTTTTGTGCTGTTACACTAAAAGTAAATAAAATGAATAAAAATGGTATAATAGTTTTCATAAATTAATTAATAGTAAACTCTCTTTTAAGTTTATTTAATTGGTTAGCGATACTTGCATTGTATTGTGTATCTCCAACGCGTAAAATGAAACCACCTAAAATGCTTTCATCTACTATATTTTTAATTGCTGTTTCTTTACCTGTTAGCGCTTTCACTTTAGCTAAAACTTTTGCTTCTAAAGCTTCTGTTAAAGGAACTGCTGTTGTAACTATAGCAATTTGACTTCCTTTTTGTTGCTCGTATAAAGAGATAAACTTAGAAGCCACTTCTGGTAATAAATCTGTACGCTTATTCGTTATTAGTGTATCTATTAAATTAACCGTTGCAGTATTAATCCCATTAAAGATTTCTAATAAAGCTGCTTTTTTTACAGTCGAACTAATTACAGGACTATAAAGCATGTCTTTTAAGTCTTTACTTTGCGCTACTGTATTATTAATTAGCTCCATATCGTTATTTACAACTTCCGCTGTATTATTA
The DNA here is from genome assembly GCF_053604645.1 of Lacinutrix cladophorae. Classification (NCBI taxonomy): domain Bacteria; kingdom Pseudomonadati; phylum Bacteroidota; class Flavobacteriia; order Flavobacteriales; family Flavobacteriaceae; genus Lacinutrix; species Lacinutrix cladophorae. The sequence goes on from NZ_JBSHNR010000121.1 coordinate 169,856, forward strand.
TCTGTAGCTAAACTTAAAACTGCTTTTGCGTAACGTATTGCTGCTCTTTCTCCTGCCATGATTTAAACTTAGTTTAATTTAGCATCATTTAACATAGACTCTACTAATTGTAATTGTTTGTCTTTGTTAGATAATTCTTGACCTACTACTTTTTCTGCAATTTCTATAGATAAACCTGCTACGTGGTTTTTTAATTCTGCCATAGCTGATTTCTTTTCGCTTTCAATAGCACTTTGCGCTTGAGCAATCATGTTGTTTGCTTGCGTTTGTGCTTCTGTTTTAGCGTCTTCAATCATTTTATTTTTTAAATCTCTTGCTTCTTTAAGCATAGATTCGCGTTCTGCACGTGCTTCTTTTAATAAGTTAGCATTATCTGCTTGCAGATTTTGCATTTCTAATTTTGCTTTTTCAGCAGCATCTAAAGCTCCTTGGATTCCCTCTTCTCTTTCTGTTAGAGAAGTCATGATAGGTTTCCATGCAAATTTCACCATTAAAAAGATTAATAGTAAAAGTAGTATCGTTTGTACTACAAATAAACCTGGTGAAAAATCATTTAATAAATCTCCCATTTTTGATATAATTATTTTTTTTTAACTTTTAAAAATAGGGCTCTGCAACCAACCGTTGCAGAGACTCTATTTTGCTTTTTGAGCGTGGTTGCAATTAATTTTTTCCTAAGATTAACGCACCAAATGCAAGCCCTTCTAAAAGTGCTGCAACAATAATCATTGCTGTTTGGATTTTTCCTGTTGCTTCTGGTTGACGAGCAATACCTTCCATTGCTTTTCCACCAATTTGACCAAGACCAATTCCTGCTCCGATTACGATTAAACCTGCTCCAATTAAATTGTACATAGTAAATAAATTTATATAGTTAAATTAAAAAAAACTCTTGTTAAATAAAATCTCCGCGCACATCTTCTGTATCCGGGATTTCGTGACCATGATCATCATGTTCATGCTCGTGATCATGTTCTGCTACAGCCATACCAATAAATAGAGCCGAAAGCATGGTAAAAATATATGCTTGTAAAAACGCTACTAAGAACTCAATTAACATTATTAATACAGATAGTATAAATGATAAACTTGTTGCTCCAACAACTCCTAAAGACTTTTTCATCACAAACATTATTGCAATTAAAGCCATAACTACAGTATGTCCAGCAGTTATATTTGCAAATAAACGTACTAACAATGAAAATGGTTTAATTAAAAATGCTCCTGCTAATTCTATAATCGCTAAAACAGGACGAATTAAAACTGGTACTCCTGGCATCCATAAGATATGCATCCAGTAATCTTTATTACCACTTACTGTGTATATTATTAATGTAAATATTGCTAAACAAGCAGTAACTGCTAATTGCCCTGTTACATTAAAACCAAATGGTGTTAAACCTAATAAGTTTAAAATCCAGATAAAAAAGAACACCGTTAATAAGTATCCTGTAAACTTTCTGTAGTGTTTTTCTCCAACGTTTGGCCTTGCAATTTCATCTCTTACATATAACACTAATGGCTCTAAAACACGTCCTAAACCAGTTGGCACTGATTTAGTAATATATTGTTTTGCTAATGACCTAAAAGCAACAAACATTAATAGTCCTACTAACAAAACACCTACTACACTTTTAGTGATAGAAAAATCTAATACTCTATGTGCATTAGTAGCATGGTGTGTTTCATCGAAAGCTACTGTTGCTGCACCGCCATCTAACTCGTATATTTTTGAATGAATCTTCGCGAATTTTAATCCGTTCTTTTCTACAATTACATGTCCATCGTCATTGTGGTGAAACTCTGAAGACATAAAAGTTGTTAAGCCATTACTTGACCATAATATTACTGGAAGTGGAAATCCAAAATGTTTACGTTCTCCTGCATCATTTGTATATGAAAACAAATTAAAATCATGAGCATCTTTAAGGTGATGTGAAATATACGCTTCTACTTCTTCTTTTGTATCTACTTGACCTCCTGTATTTTCAACAGGATCTGTAGTGTTTTCAGCCATTGCGAAAGCACTTACGAAAAGCATTAATACTAGTGAGTAAAATTTAAAAGTTTGTTTAGCTACCTTCATTGTTAAAAAAATCAAAAAAACTGTGTTTTTAAATTCGGTGCAAAACTACGGAAATTATTGAAAAAACAATTACTTTTTTCTCAATAATATTTAACGCTATTTTTTACTTAATATCTTCGCTATGAAATAGACTTCCAAAAAAAGAAAAAGAAAGACTGGAATTAACAAATTAAAGGCTTCTATTTTACTTAAACCACCTGCTTTAAATACTGTATTTTTAAAGAGTATTGCAAACAACATAAGCTTAGTTATAAAGGTAAACATATACACAAAACCTAATTGTTGATCCCATTTTGAACTTTCTGAAAGTACTGCAAAGCCAATACAAATGAGTAAGGATATTATAAAATGGAATAGATAAACAGAAAACAACGGAACGCTTAGTATAAGATTTAAATCTTTTAAACTAGATAAGTGAATTGCATAAGAGATTGCAAATAGCATGGTAAAACCGATACTATAGAAAACGATTTTTTTAATCATTATCCTTATTATCTTTTGATATTTTTAAAACCTGACTAATTACTAAATACATAGAGATAAAAACAGCTAGAAGAGTAATTGTATTTTCTAGATATGTGGTTTGATATTTAATATCTAGCCAATTACCTAATAGGTTTCCCAACCAAATGGTTGCTCCCATTTGAAATGCTGTGGAAGTAAACCTTAAAAACTTACTAGGCACTTTGCCCTTTTTTTAATTTTTGTGAATTTTTACTCGTATCTAATTCTTTTAAAGCACCTTTCATTACACAGTTTACATTAAATGTTGCTCCAGGTTCTACTTCTAGTTTTCCTAAAACCACTTCTCCTTCAATATGTGCTGAAGATTTTAGAGTTAGTGTACCTGTTAATGTTAAATTTCCTGAAAACTTTCCTTCAAAATATGCATCAGACCCTGTTAATGTTCCATTGATAACGCCCCATTTTCCTACTACTATTTTTCCAGGAGTTTTTAAATTCCCCTCAATAGTTCCATCTATTCTTAAATCGCCTTCACTAGAAAAGTCTCCTACAATTTTGGTTCCTTTTGCAATAATATTTTGGCTAGAAGAATTTTCGTAAGTATTTCTTTCTTTTTTATTATCTGAAAACATGACTCTTATTTTATTATTGGTGCTCTTTAATATATTCGTCCAAATTTTTATGAACCTGAACAATTTGATAATTTGGAGAGGAAATTGCTATGGATGGCTTGGTTATTTTATATCTATCCTCATCTCTTAATATGTAAGCAAACCCTTTTGCTCCATCTATACTTTTTAAACCATGTACTACAACAAATGTTGTTTCTTGATCATATACATCTGTTGAAGTAGTTAAGTTATAATGTGAAATATTAGAGATTACTTCGTTTAATGTTTTTACAAAGCTAGACATATCTTGTGTGTTAGCTGTGCTGAATTTATACAACACTTTATAATTACCATTTAAGCTATCTGAGGCAAACTCTTTTTTAGCAAGTTTTGGTAATGCATTGCTAGACAACTCTTGTGCTTGTTTTCCTTCTGGAGTGTTTGCATAATTAAGTGCTACAAAATTAATTGCTTTTTTATACGCTTCATAACCATATAAACGACCAGTCGCTGTTGCTTTAAGGAGTTCAAATTTAGAAACTATGGCTTCTGCTTCAAAAGCAGTAATATAGTTATCTATATTAGAAAGTACTTGTGCATACTCTTGATTTCTAAATTGATTGTATAGATTTTTATATATGGTTTCAGGACTATTTTCATCTTCTAGATTTGCTGCTTCTGGATTGTTTAAAATAGTAGCGTATCTAGAATCTGGGTAATTGGTTGTTATATCTTTTTTGGTAAAGTTAGCTTCCCCTTCGTCTCCTAATAATTGATAAATCTTATACAGGTTATATTTTGTAGGAAGGATTAAATTTTCTTCTGGATTATTATTTAAAAGCTGGGTGAATTTACTTTTAGCTAAAGGATATTCTTTAAACTTCTCTTTATATATTAAACCTAATTGGTAGTATGCAAAGTTTCTTTCTTTTACAATGCTATCTACTACTTTTTCTTCGGAAGGAATTTGGTCTATATAAAATTGAGGATTATATAATTCTTCTTCGGAAGCATTTGTTATTGTTGGATTTGTTTCCGTGGCGTTTATTCTTGAATTTTTATTACTAGACCACCTCCAATCGTCTTCTAATTTACGATCTCCCCAATCTTTAATAAATTCAGATTTACCATAAGCTACCGTAGTTGTATTATAAAAATAAAAAGAAGATCCTTTACCTGGAGTTGGACCACCTCTGGATCCTTGTCCTCCACCTAATGCAGATTGTGTTTTACCAAAGTTATTATTAGCAACTGCTATACCTTTGTTTCTTTCTGCAGTTTCAAGTCTTTCTTTTTCTTTTTCTGCTTCTATTTTAAGATTTTCTATATGTGTCTTAAAATAAGCTAACTTCTCTTCTTTAGACAAAGAAACTAATTTTAATATACTATCGTTATTTTTTGCTATATCTTCATATAAAATAACATCTTCAAGATTGTCTCTTTTGCGTTTAATTACTCTGTATGGCTTGGTGTTTACGACCATATTAGTCATGGTACTGTCGTAATAATCCCCTGCACTTTTATATGCAGCAGCTATGAATTTCATATCACCAATAATCTCATAGTTTTTCGCTTTTAAAACTTTATCTTTAGAGTTGGTTCTTAGCGATTTATTATAATAAGCAAGTGCTAAAGAATCGGATTGATTTTTTAAATGATATTCGGCAATTTGATGATAAATTTTATCTAAATAAGGTCTGTTCTCTCGGTTTTCTTCTAAATCTGTAAGTAACTCTAAAAACTCAAGTTTGTTTCCTTCGTTATAGTCGAAATTTTTTGCTTTTTCAATATGCGCACTAATAAGGTACATTCGTGGTGTACTTCGATTTAGATCTATAACTCTATCGAAAGCAATATTAGCACTGTCTTTGTCTCCTAAAGCGTTGTATAATTGCCCTTGTATAAAACGATATCTTCCACGTTCATCATCACTTTTGGTTGCGTTTGATGCGATGTCTATTTGTGTAAGTGCGCTATCTAAAGATTTTGTGTTTATATATGCCTGTGCAAGTATAGAGGTTGCATCTGCTAAATCTTGATCTTTTAATTCTTCTTGATCTAAAAGTCTTTTTAAGTTTTTAATAGCAAGCTCTTCATTTTCTAAACGAATATTCGCTTTTTCTCTCCAAATTTTAGCTTGGTTTATTTTATTACTTGTTGCGTATTTGTATAAAATATAGTTAAAAGACTCTAATGCAGGAACAAAACGTTGGTCGAAATAACGAGCTTTTCCTAAAAGTAAATAAGCTTCGTCTATTTGGTAGTTATATTCTTTTCCTTGAATATTCATACCATGTTTTTGGATGGCTTTTACTGCTTTTTCTTCGGCTCTACTAAAGCTTTCATTTTTATTTTGACCAGGAAGAGTTACCTCTTCAAAAACCTCCATTCTCTCTATTGGAAGGATTTCCCAATAATTATCGGTATAACTTTGGTTTAGGTTTTCTCTGCCTTCTTCAAGCGAATTAAAGCCATTAAAAAGTGTATTGTCTCTTGCAGCAAGTGCGTGATAATTTCGGCTAATAAAACTATTCTTTTTTCTAGAACAACTTGTTATTAAAGTAACAGAAACTAAAAGGACTAATATAATTTGGTATCTTGTTTTCAAAAGTTGTGTATTTAATCAAATAAATAACTATAAACTCAGGCAAATATTATATAAATACTGCATAAGCACGTAAAAATACGCATCTTTTTTAATTTAGCTATAAAAACGAGGTGTTTTTAGATTTTTTCTATTCCTGCAAAGTGTGCTTCCAGCTCTTTTAGGGTTTCTTGACTTGTAACAAGATCTTTAACTATTTCTCCTTTTTCTAGAACAACAATACGTTCGCAAACATCTGTAACATGCATTAAATCGTGGCTAGAAATAAGTACTGTTACCCCTTGTTTTTGTGCTAAATCTTTTACTATTTGTTTTAGTTTTATTTGGGTTGTTGGATCTAAATTAGCAAAAGGTTCATCTAAAATAATTACTTCTGGATTACCAATAAGTGCAGCAACTATTCCTGCTTTTTTTTGGTTTCCTTTACTTAAATCTCTTAGATATTTTTTCTGACCAAGGATTTCACCATGAAAAAAGTCTTCGAAATTAGAGACTAATGCATCTACGTCTGCTTTATTTTGGCCTCTAAGCTCACCAATAAAATAAAAGTATTCTTCTGCTGTTAGGTAACCTATTAAAAAGCTTTCGTCTATAAAAGAAGAAGTAAAAGGTTTCCAGTCTTCACTTAGGTTTACCTGTATGTCATTGTTTTTTATATGACCAGTTGTTGGTTGAATTAAATCTAGTAACAAACTAAAATAGGTGGTTTTTCCTGCGCCATTATTACCAACCAAACCAAAACTTTGTCCTTTAGGAATATTTAAACTTTCGATATTTAAAACTTGACTTGTATTATATTTTTTAGAAAGATTTGTAGTAGTTATCATCTTGTTATATTTTAGTTATCGTGATCAAAAGCATCAATCATTTTATATTTAGAATCTAAATATTTTTTGGTTATTAATTTCATTATTTTTTGGTGGAAAACAATTCCTATTACTCCTAAAAGGATTAGCGCTAGAATGCCAATTTCAAAATGGAAAGTGAAATTAAAAATGGCAAATATCCCCATTGGTAAAAGCATTAATGGTATACCAATAATCCATTGTACTGCTCCTGTACCTTGAAAGTTAAAAGCTGCTCTTTGATTTAAATCTATTTTTTTTCGATTAAAAGATCCACCTAATAAAATGACATACGTATTTACACCAATATTATAAATTGCAGCAGCAAAATGTGCGAGTAAAATTTTCCAACCAAAATAGACGTAAGGAATACTTAAAACAAAAAGTATTATTACACTAAGTGTCATTAATGTGTACTTCGATTTTAAATATTGTTTGTATTTAATGTTTTGGCTCATTAACATTTTGTAGTAACCACTATCCCAAGCTGGAATAAATTGCCCAAAATTGATAAGAAAAATACCAGTTACAAATATGCCAACAAACGCAAATAAAAATTCTTTGTCTTGATAGATTGGATTTGGATAAAAGAACAAACCATATAATAGTCCTAAAAACAACATCCAAACCGAAGATTTAGGTCGTTTATTTCGCCATAGTAATTTTAAATCTAATTGCATAAAAGGCGCAATATCTCCAAACTTTTTAGTCCATTCTAGATTAGATACATTTACCTCTTGGGTTTTTGTTTTTAAAGAGCTATCTAAGAACAATTTATTACGAAGTATTTTAAAATTATATAGATATAAACCAATCCATATTAAGATTGGAACTATCAAGAACAATGGATTATTAGCAATGGCCTGCACTCCATTAGATAAGGTTTCTGCAATACTTATTATTTGAAAATGATTTAAAGCGAAAAGAGAGCCTGCTAAAAGTATAATTGGTAAAAAAGATAATTCTGTTTTAGCAGAAAGGCTTTCAATAATAAAATTCAGGAAGTTATTTATTTGTGTAATTATAATAATGGTAAGCATCCAAACTAAAACAGTAGAAACGTTGTAGTCTTTTACTATAAGTGTAACTCCAAATGGTATTATTGCAAATAATGGTAAGAAATTAAAAAAAGAGAGAGCAGATTTCCCTAAAACAAAATTCACTACTTTTTTACGTTTTATTGGTAGTGTAAGTAGTGGTTTTACACTCATTACTGGTAATTTTTGAAAGAAAAACCGAACCACTAAGTCGCCTAAAACCCAGAAGAAAATAAAACTATTAAACATTACAAAAGGGTCACTTTCTGGAAATACTTTTTTAAGCATTGGGTACATTGCAATTCCCATGATTAAAAACATAGCTACAAAATATAAAGCAAAAAAGAGCATTAGTATTTTTAACACAAGGCTTTTACCAAAGCTTGCAGATCTAGTAAATTGTTTCCATTCTAAATCTAAAAAACGTTTTATCATTTTGGTTAGGTTTTAAAGATTAGTAATATAAAAACCCTTTTTGTTACAAACAAAATGTAATTCGTATTTTTGTTTCTTATTTTTACAAAAAATAACAACATGTCACAATTTCATAAATTAACCATTAAAGAGATACATAGAGAAACTGAAAAAGCAGTAAGTATAAGCTTTAATGTACCTGAAAACCTAAAAGAAAACTTTACTTTTAAAGCTGGTCAATATATTACCTTAAAAACTACAATTGAAGGAAAAGAGGTAAGACGTGATTACTCTTTATGTACTTCGCCAAAAAGTGACACTCTAAAAGTAGCTGTAAAAGAAGTAGAAGGAGGAACTTTTTCTGCATACGCAAATAACATTCTAAAAGTTGGAGACACATTAGAAGTCGCTTCGCCAAAAGGAAGATTTGTTTTTACACCTAACGACTCTATAACAAAAAACATAGCTGCTTTTGCTGCAGGAAGTGGTATTACGCCTGTTTTAAGTATTGTAAAATGTGCTTTAGAAGAAGAAGTGCATAGTAAAGTAATTCTAGTTTACGGAAACAAAACAACTAAAGACACCATGTTTTTAAATGAATTGTTAGAGTTACAACATACATATAAAGAACGATTTTCAATTCAATTTTTATTTAGCCAAGCAGATGAAGACGATGCTATTTTTGGAAGGATTGAAAAAAGTACTGTGAATTATGTAATGAAAAACAAGTATAAGCATGTAGAAGTAGATGCTTTTTACCTTTGTGGACCTGAAGCAATGATACATACCGTTAAAAATGTTTTAACAGCGCATGATATTAACGAAGATAGAATACATTTTGAGCTTTTTAAAGCAGCAAAACCTGCTCCTATAAATGAAGAAGTTACTGATAATGGTAAAACAGAAATCACAATTACAGTAGATGATGAAACAACAACATTTACCATGTCTCAAAAACAATCTATTCTTGAAGCTGCTTTAGATGAAGACTTAGACGCTCCTTATTCTTGTCAAGGTGGAATTTGCAGTAGTTGTATTGCAAGAATTAAAGAAGGGGAAGCAACCATGAGGCAAAATAATATTTTAACCGCTAGCGAATTGGCTGAAGGTTTAATTTTAACTTGCCAAGCACACCCAAAAACTTCTAAAATTATAGTAGATTACGATGATGTTTAATAGGTAAAAAAAAGATGAAAATCTTTCCCGAAATAACATTTTATCGATGAAAATATAGTTTTAGCTTAAAAAATATACACTTTAACGATTATATTATCTTTTCCTAGAGGTTAATTTTTTTTAAAAAATAAACCAAATATATTCGTTCTAGTTTTAAACAATAAATGATAATAGTTAGGGATTATTTATTTTATGGTAAGTTTAAAATGAGCCCTACTCTTTGGAGTAGGGTTTTTTGTTTTTAGTTCTAAAAACTTTAAAGAATAGTATTTATTAAGTCAATAATTTTTTGTGTCGAAATACTTTTTGCGGCATTTTCATAACCTTCAGGAAACTTGTTTCCATAAATAGAAGTTGGTATTAATGGATATTGTTTTCTATCTGCTAATAATGCATAATTTTCAGGTTGGTTAAACGGATAAAAACCAGCAAATGGATGAGTAACACCCCAAATAGTAACCGCTTTTTTACCTAGCATAGCAGCTAGATGTGCATTACCTGAATCCATAGACAACATAACGTCTAAATTAGAAATCACATCTAATTCTTCATTTAAACTTAATTGGCCTGCTAAATTAATTACATTCGAGTTTCGCTCTAACCTTTGTAACTCTGGTATATCTTGTTTTCCTCCAAATAGAAAAATAGTGTGCTTCTTGGAAAGTGCTTCAATAACTATTTGCATAGCTTCTAAAGGATACATTTTACTTTTATAGGTTGCAAAAGGAGCAATACCAATCCATTTTTTAGTTTTTTCTCCAGTTATAGAAAGCATCTTTTTTGGAAGGCTAATTTTTTCTGAAAAAGTAGGCTTGGTTAGATCTATAGGTAATCCAAGGACTTTAAAAACATCAGCATACCTTTCATGGGTTGATTTTAATTGTTTAAAAACTTTCCCAGAAATTAATGCTTTTTTTTCAGCTCTACCTTTATTTATTTGAACAAAAGGGATTCCAAAGAAAAAGGCTTTTAAAATTTTAGTTCGTAAAACATTATGCAAGTCTGCAACTGCATCTATCTGGAGTTTTTTTAATTCTTTTGAAAGTTTATAGAGTCCGAAAACTCCTTTATGCTTGCCTTTTAAATCTATGGAATAAACTGTAACATTTTCTAAATCTCTAAAAAAAGGGCTAAAAAACTCACGTGTTAAGAAAGTGATTTTTACATTTGGATGCTGTTGGGTAAATGCGCTTAATACAGGAACTGTCATTGCAACATCTCCCATTGCTGAAAGCCTAATTACTAATATATGTTTTGGTGTTTTCATAAAACCTATAAGTATTTCTTTTTAAGAAAGTGGTTTCTTAAACGGAAAAACACGAGTTACTTTTGGTTTCGTAAAACTGGGTTTAGCTCATCATCGTTATACATTTTCATTTGTTTGTATACTTTCATGTATTTATCGCCATTTGCAATATCATTTAACAAGGTATCAATTGCTGTTGATAAGTCTACACGTTGTTCTAATAAGATGTCTAGTTTCTTTTGGCAGGCAGCTTTATGTACATCTGTAGCATTTGTTCGAGTAACTTCTTCGTTCATGTGATAAACTTTTAAAGCTAAAATAGATAAACGATCAATTCCCCAAGCTGGACTCTCTGTATTAATGGTAGCATTCTTTTTTACTGAGACTTCTTTATGTTTTTCTAAAAAATAGCTATCAATATATTCTACCATATCTGTTCTATCTTGATTAGAAGCGTCTATTTGGCGTTTTAATTTTAATGCAGCTACAGGATCTATTTGTGGATCTCTAATAATGTCTTCATAATGCCATTGTACAGTATCTATCCAACATTTTCTGTATAATAAATGTTCTAATAAGTTCTTTTCTTTATTATAAATATTATTGAAAGGTTGATCTACAGTATTTAAAACGTGATATGTATTAATTACGTCTTGAAATATTTTATTCGCTTTTTCTGAAAACATATTTTAATTATTAGACTACAAATATACATTAATGGAACCAAAAAAGCCGCTTAAAGCGGCTTTTTGGTTTCCAAATAAATAAGCTTAATTATTGTTTAACAAATCTTTTAACTATTGTTTTATTATTACCAGTTGAAATTTTTGCTAGATATAAACCAGCACTTAGCTTGTCTAAATTAAACTTTACTTCACTTAAACTAGACTCTTCACTATAATCTTTTGTCATAATTAACTTACCTGTTATACTGTAAATATTAACGACTGTATTCTCATCTAGTAAATCCGATTTTACAATAATGAATTTCGTTGAAGGATTTGGATATAATTTTATACCATTAAATAATTCTAATGATTCTGCATCTAAATCTTGTTCAACTTGAGCAAACGCTCTTACTTCTGGATTTTGAACAACTGCTTCATTATTATTTAAAGGATCTTCAGATTTTTCTTTTGTTTGATCTTCTTCCTCGGCAGCAACTTTAGAGTTACCCGATAATCTGTCTATTCCAAAATCAACATTTTCGGTAGTTTCCTGCAAATCAAACGCATAAATACCGTCTGGATTTTGCGTTCCATTATCTAAATCAAAAGTAGTAAAGAACCATAGAAATGGAGGATTGTTTTGCGGTGTTATTGCATATACAATTTTATTACCAGGAGTAACATCGTTAAAGGAATAATTAGGGTTTGCAAATGATGTAAACTTAGTTTCTAGATATTCATCTCCAGAATCTAAAATTCCATTACCATTTACATCATTAAATAAGTTAACAATAATATTTGGTAAAGGTGTTTCTGATGGGTCTTTTACACCATCCCTATTGTTATCATCCCAAACAACTCCAGAAATATTAAATCTCTCTACTATTTCTTCGTTAATCCCAAAATCAACTCCTGTAACATCTTCGGTAGAGCTAATAGTAACTATTTCTTCTGTTGTTAATGTGTATAAGTTATCATTTGAATCTTCAGGTGTAACTACAACTACAAACACATTTTCATGGCTTACATTAGTAAAACTATAGTATCCATTTTCATCGGAAGTAGTTATTTCTAATTTTAGATCATCCGCATCTAGCACTCCATTATTGTTAGTGTCTGCATATAAAACAACAGGGATGTTATTTAAATATGCTTCACCATCGTCGTAAGTAGCGCTACTGTTATCATCATCAAATACAACTCCTTCAATGTAATAGCTAATAATGAAGGTTTCATCAATACCAAAATCAACTCCAGTAACATCTTCGGTAGAAGTAATTACAATCACGTCATCTGTAGTTGAAGTATAAGTAATTTCTTCTGTATCTTCTGGTACTGTTACAACCACCAATATATCTTCTTCACTAATATCTGTAAAGTTGTAATAACCGTTTTCGTCTGTAGATGTAATATCTAATTGCACATCATTATCATCTAAAATACCATCATTATTGCTGTCTGCATATAATGTTACTCTTATGTCCTCTAAATTAGCTTCTTCTGTTTCTTGGCTTCCGTTTTGGTTATCATCATCAAAAACAGTTCCTTCTAAATTATAAGAAACTTCCACATCAACAACTAAATTTAAATAATCTGCTGCGTCAGTAATTTTACCTCTGTCTTCTGAAGATAAACCTTGAATTTCAATCAAACTACCTAATTGAATATTATTATAGGTTTGTAATTGATTTGGCTGTGTATAGCTTTGTACATAACTTTTTCTAGTACAACTAGTATAACAAGACCCACTATGAGAACAAGTCTTGATATTTTTAAGCAAATGTAAATTACTGTTTTTATCTTTTGCTATTTGTGCATACACATCTTCGTTATTTGCCCAGCAAAAAGTATTTGTGTCAAAATCGAAATGTTGTATTTGATATGTTGTTACTGCATAAATTTCTCCTTCGTCACTTGCTGCAATATCACCAAGTTCCCCTTTGTATAGAAAGCTAGAATGGCCATTATTATCATATTTAGGGCTTGCATTTGATATGGAAGATGAATCTCCACTAAAATCTGAAAGATTATTAAAACACACTTCTAATAAATAAATTCTATTATTATAAGAGCTATAACCATATCTCTCATTACTACTTTCACTAGAACCACTTAAAGAATTTGTGTTACCTAACAAACTAGATTCAGACTCATAATCCCGTATGTTAGAATTATCTTCTTTTTTATCATTTCTTATCGTTTCATTACTATTATAACTAGGTAAAATATCTCCAGTAGTTGATCTACCAGTGTTTGTTTCGGCAGAAGTATTTATAAGCGAACCTTTATTTATCTTAACGCCTTCTAGTTCTCTTTTTAGTTCGTCTTTTACATTTACTACACCACTTGAAGTTCTGTAGTTATAACAATTTGTTGGATACTCCATAGCAAAATAAAGTTTGCCATTATAAAAAGTTGCACCACCAGAACCTAAACCTCTAGATGAATATGCGTGTCCTGTTGCTGTAAAATACGATCGAATATCCCCAAAAGATTTGTGTGTATTTGTATATACATTGTAACCATAAACGGTCCAATTGTATCTGGAAGCTTGGTTGCTTACGTAAAAAATCCACCCTGTGCTTGCATCAACAGCTAAGGAGTTAATCTCAGATACATAAGGGGAAGAAGTTAGCAAAGTTGCTTGATAGCTTTCCATATTTACTGTATAAATATGACATCCAGCAGACACAATCAATGAATTGTCATTTGTGGTCATCATAACACTTGCTGCTTCACCTTCAATACTTAAAGGTGCATTAGCTTCCATTTTATGAAAACCAAAAGTAAAAGCCAGAAAGGCTAGAATTGTAATTTTTAATTTCATGTTAATTAGTTTTATGTTTAAATTATAGCAAACTATAACATAAAACAGGTAAGAAATTTCGGATAGATTTTTGTAATGGGGAGCATAAATATACTACAAATTACCACTATTTTAAGATAATTTAAAGAATTGCATATTTTTTAGACTAAACTCATAAAAAGTCGATAAAATCCTTAAATTTTATATTTTTTTTATGCTTATTTTTATGCCATGAAAATATACAATCTAGCAAAAGAAAATTCTATTTTAAATTCATTTGTTTCTGAAATAAGAGATGTGAAAATTCAGAAAGACAGTATGCGTTTTAGAAGAAACATCGAGCGTATTGGTGAAATATTGGGTTATGAAATGAGTAAGTCTCTACAATATAACGCCTCAACAATAGAAACCCCTTTAGGGAATTGCAAAATAAACGTAATGAATAATGATATTGTATTGTGTTCTATTTTAAGGGCTGGAGTACCATTACATAATGGTTTATTAAATTATTTTGATGCAGCTGAAAACGCTTTTATTTCAGCATATAGACATCATAAAGATGACCCAGATAGTTTTGAAATTATTGTTGAGTATTTAGCTTGTCCAAGTTTAGAAAACAAAACACTTATTCTAGCAGACCCGATGTTAGCAACTGGACAATCGATGCTTGCTACTTTTGAAGCTTTAAAACCATTTGGAAAACCAAAAAACGTACACTTAGTAAGTGTAATTGGTGCGCAAGAAGGTGTAGATTTTATAAACAAAAATTTTAGTGAAGAAACGAGTTTATGGATCGCAACAATTGATCCAGAGTTAAGTGATAAAGGTTATATAGTTCCTGGATTAGGGGATGCTGGAGATTTAGCTTTTGGCAAAAAAGTGCAGCATTAATAATATAAATGGTACAACTAATAATATACTAAAAAAGACCTCCTTAAACCATTTTTCTTTAATAATTTCAATATAATTAGTAATTATTATGGTTAAAGGTGTAAATAAAAATAAAAGTTCACTTCCGTTTTTACTTGGAGCAATAACAAATAATATAAAGGCAAGTAATAGCGCTGTAAAAATTGTTTTAAATGCTGGTCGTATCGTTCTCACTTTCTTTCTTAAATTCTTTAAATAGTAGAAAACAGACCAAAAACCAAAAGAAAATAGTAAAGTTAAAGCTACTAAAAACTGAAGTGAATTGTAGCTATTAAAGTTTAAACTTATTTTAATATTACTAGTAAAGAAACCTAAAAATGTATTATTAAATAATATAGAAGCACTTACAGCTAATAATAAAACGATGGCAATACCTAAAAAAGGGACCAACCAATGCTTTATGTTGTTACTAGAATGAAACAATAAAACGAAAGGGATTAAAACAAGAAATAAAATCGACCAAAAATAAAAGAAAGAAGCTAGAGTAATACAAAAAGCAGCATCAAACAGTTTACTTTTAATATTTTTTTTGGTTCGCAGGCTAATTAAACGTCTTAAAGCAAAAAGAACAAAAAAATTAGCCAAAATAACTTTAGAACTTATTAAAGATTCTGGCAAGAGTAGTACAAAAAGACTAAATAATATTATTTCTAAATTACTTTTAAGTGTTAATTCATTTTTTGTTACAATAAAGTTTAATAATAAAACAGAAAAATAAAGAACCATAAAAACGCCCACTTGTTGTATAATAAACACTGTGGTAACAGCTTCTTGTACATACTTTAATTTAACACTTAAAAATGCTAAAGCAGTAATTACAAAAACTATTAAAAAATTTATTGGCTTAGATTTACTAAAAATACTTGTAATCATTAACTCTTTTTGTATTTTTGCTTTGTAAATATACTATTATTACTATTATGAAAGATTTCTTTTACGCTATACAAGACTTATTTGTTAATGTTTTATTTGCACCATTAGATGCAATTAAAAAATTAGAACTTGAAAACTGGTTTGCAGCAAACATTATTTCTTGGATTTTTATTCTTATTGGATTTGTAGCAATGGTTTACTGGATGCTTCAATTAAGAACATTTGATAAAAACAATGAAGAAGATAAAAGTGTTACCTCTCATTCTTATTTATAAGAATTACAGGTCAAAACCAATATCTTTACGATAATTCATCTTATCAAAATGTAGTTTTTCTATGCTTTGATAAGATTTTTTTATGGCTTCTTGGTAGGTATTTCCATAACTTGTAATTGCCATTACGCGTCCACCAGAAGTAACTATTTTACCGTCTTTAAGTTTTGATCCTGCATGAAAAGCTATAGACTCTTTAATATTTTCTACACCTGTAATTTCTTTTCCTTTTTGATATCCTTCTGGATAACCTCCAGAAACTAACATCACCGTTGTTGCTGCACGTTGGTCTATCTCAATTTCTATGGCATCTAAAGTTTGGTTTGCTATTGCTTGAAAGATTTCCACTAAATCATTTTTAAGTCTTGGCAAAACCACTTCGGTCTCTGGATCTCCCATTCTTACATTATATTCGATAACCTTAGGGTCGTCCCCAACTTTTATTAAACCAATGAAAATGAAACCCTTATATGGTAAATTATCCTTTTGTAAACCAGATATCGTTGGTTTTACAATGCGCTCTTCAATTTTATTTAAAAACTCTTTTGTAGCAAAAGGTACTGGAGAAATTGCTCCCATTCCTCCTGTATTTAACCCAGTATCTCCTTCACCAATTCGTTTGTAATCTTTTGCTGTTGGTAAAATTTTGTAATTTTTCCCATCACTTAAAACAAAACAGCTTAATTCTATGCCGTCTAAGAACTCTTCAATAACAACTTTGTTACTTGCTTCACCAAACTTAGCATCTAATAGCATACTTTTTAATTCTGCTTTCGCTTGGTCTAAATCATTTAAAATTAACACCCCTTTACCTGCTGCCAACCCATCCGCTTTTAAAACATAAGGTGCCTTTAAAGTTTCTAAAAACGCATAACCTTCTTCTACGTTATTTGCATTAAAACTTTGATACGCTGCAGTTGGGATATTGTGTCTGTATAAAAACTCTTTAGCAAATTCTTTACTACCTTCTAATTCTGCTGCTGCTTTTTCTGGGCCAATAACCGCAACGTGTTTTAATGCTTCATCTTGTAAAAAGAAATCATGAACCCCTAAAACTAGTGGGTCTTCTGGGCCAACTACAACCATATCAATCTCTTTTTCTAAAACCAAGGTTTTAATAGATTGAAAATCGGTTACACTTAGATCTACATTTGTAGCAATTGCTGCTGTTCCAGAGTTACCTGGAGCAACGTAAATATTTTTACACAAAGGGCTTTGAGCGATTTTCCAAGCAAAAGTATGTTCTCTTCCACCAGAACCAAGAATTAAAATAGTCATGTTGTATTTTGTTTGCTCAAAAATAAAACTAATGCGCCGAAAACACGAATATTTTTTATTTACTTTACAAAAATATCTTATTGTTTGAATTTGTTTAATCTTTCTTTAAAACTAAATGGCTTTCCTATTAAGAAAGCTAAGCGTACTTTGGAAATGATTCAAGGAAAAAATGAAGCAGATTTTGAAGATTATATCCTTCAGAAAAAAAAGGATATTTTTAATTATCACCTTCAAAACAATTCGTTTTATCAGCAAATAGCTAAAAATGCTACTATTACAGACTGGAAAAGTATTCCAGTACTAACTAAAAGCGATTTACAAAAACCTCTCGACCAAAGACTTTCGGAAGGGTTTACTACAAAAAATGTATATGTAAACAAAACTTCAGGTTCCTCTGGAGACCCTTTTGTTTTCGCTAAAGACAAATTTTGTCATGCTTTAACTTGGGCTATAATACAAAATAGATTTGGTTGGTTTAGTTTAGATTTTAATTCTTCAAAACAGGCACGATTTTATGGTATTCCATTAGACAAAAAAAACTATTATAAAGAGCGATTAAAAGACTTTTTAAGTAGTCGTTATCGGTTTTCGGTTTTCGATTTAAGTGATGCTGCTTTTGCAAAATGTTTGGTGAAATTTAAGCGAACAGAATTTGATTATATCAATGGTTACACAAGCGCTATTGTGCAATTTGCAAAGTTTTTGGAAAGAAAAAATGTTGTTTTAAAGAATGTTTGTCCTACATTAAAAGCATGTGTTATAACTTCGGAAATGCTTTTTGAAGACGATAAAAAGCTACTTGAAAAACAATTTAACATTCCGGTAATTAATGAATATGGAGCATCCGAACTTGACTTAATTGCTTTTCAAAACCCTGAAGATATTTGGCAATTAAATAGCGAAACGCTTTTTGTTGAAATTCTAGATGCAAAAGATAATATT
Source organism: Lacinutrix cladophorae (assembly GCF_053604645.1). Taxonomy (NCBI): domain Bacteria; kingdom Pseudomonadati; phylum Bacteroidota; class Flavobacteriia; order Flavobacteriales; family Flavobacteriaceae; genus Lacinutrix; species Lacinutrix cladophorae. Next base: position 188,110 of record NZ_JBSHNR010000121.1, read on the forward strand.
TTACCATTTGAAAAGGAAGGTAGAATTGTAATTACATCGCTTTACAATAAAGCACATCCCTTTATACGATATGATATTGGTGATGTTGGAATACTAAGTAAAAACAGTACTTTACAAAAACCTATACTTAAAAAACTTATTGGCAGAACTAATGATATCGTTATTTTACCAAGCGGTAAAAAAGCTGCTGGGTTAACTTTTTACTACATTACTAAAAGTATAATTGAAGATAATGGAAAGATTAAAGAGTTTATTATTGAGCAACTTAAACTAAATGAATTTAAAATTATTTACGTTAGCTCGGAAGTTATTTCGGAAGAAAAAAAAGAGAATATAAAAATTGAAATTGAAAATTATTTAGAAAAAGGCTTGACTATTATCTTTGAAAAGCAAACGAAAATAGAACGATCCAAAAGCGGAAAGTTGAAACAGTTTATATCTTTACTAACTTAAATGAAATTAATTAATATTAAAAGGCTAACAAAACGAAGGGGTATGCATTGTAAAACCCAACTTGATCTAAACTTTTTAGCTAGCTTTCCTTTTAATTTTCTAATTGTTTTTTTTGAAATATATAAATTGAAATGAAAGATATTTTAATTATAACTAGTTACTTTCCTCCAGAAATTGGAGCAGCTTCAAATCGAATTTTTCATTTAGCGGAAGGTTTGCAGCAACGTAATTTTAAAGTATCCGTTATTACACCTCTACCTAATTATCCAACCGGGAAAATATTTGAAGATTACCAAAAGAAGTTTAAGCATACTAGTATTGAAAAAAACATAATAATACATCGATTATGGATTTATGCAACAGTTTCTAAAAACAAATTTTTGCGTTTAATAGCAATGCTTTCCTATAGCTTTAGTTTAGTTTGGTTTTTTATTTTTAACAAGGTACCCAAAACGGTAATTGTACAGTCTCCTCCTTTGCTAGTTGCATTTACTGCAATGTTTTTTTTGCGTTCTAAAAAAAGAAAACTCATCTTAAATGTAAGTGATTTATGGCCAATTGCAGGATTAGAGCTTGGTGCTTTAAAAAAGAATTTTAGTTATAAAATGCTGGAAAAAATTGAACGATTTAATTATAACAAAGCAGATTTAATTTTAGGGCAAAGTGAAGAGATACGAACACATATTCATTCTATTTTCCCTAAAAAAGAAGTGTTTTTATATAGAAATTATCCAGATTTTGAAGCTCCAGAAATAGAAGCTAGAGAGCCTTCCGAAGAAAAAATAAAACTAGTTTACGCTGGACTTTTAGGAGTTGCTCAAGGTGTTTATAAACTTTGTACAGCGTTAGAGTATAACAATATTGAATTACATATTTATGGCTCAGGAGCCGAACAGAAGCGTATAGAAGGCTTTTTAGTAGAGCACCCTGAACTTCCTATATATTTTCATGGAAGAGTAACGCGCAAAGCATTACACAAAGTCCTTTTAGGATATGATGTAGCTATTATTCCTTTGTTAAATAGAATATATGGTTCGGTACCTTCAAAAATATATGAATATGCAAAACTTGGCTTACCAATTTTGTATTTTGGAGGTGGAGAAGGAGAAACTATTGTAAAAAACAATAAACTTGGTTGGATTGCTACTGCTTCAAACTATGAAGATTTAAATACTGTAATTGCATCTATAGATGTTTCGGAAATTACCTTTGCTACAAAACAGAAAATAAAAGAAACCGCAACAATAGCTTTTAATTTAGAAGCACAACTTATAAAGCTTTCTAGCGCACTCTAGTATGCTTTATCTTCTCCGTTAACAACATTCATGAATGTTTGGGTAACAATCTTAAGATCTAATAATAGAGACCAGTTCTCAATATAAAAGATATCTAGTTTTACTCGATTAATTATATCTTTATCGGTTTCTATTTCGCCTCTAAAACCACTTACTTGTGCTAATCCTGTAATTCCAGGTTTGACAAAGTGTCTTACCATAAATTTATCTATTCGTTTTGCATACATATTGGTGTGACTTACCATATGTGGTCTTGGTCCTACAACCGACATGTCTCCAAACAATACATTAAAAAACTGAGGTAACTCATCGATACTAGTTTTACGAATAAACTTACCTATTTTAGTAACACGTTGGTCCCCTCTTGTTGCTTGGTGTAAGTTTGCATTTTTATTTGGCGTCATAGATCTAAACTTATAACAATCAAATTCTTTATAATTAAAACCGTTTCGAGACTGTTTAAAGAAAATTGGCCCTCTAGATTCTAATAATATTAGTATTGCAATAATTGGAGTTAACCAGGATAGTAAAAGAATAATAACTGCAGATGAAAATACAATATCGAATATTCTTTTAAGAAACTGGTTTACAGAATCTTCTAAAGGTATATTACGAAACGATAAAATAGGGGTGTAATTATAATATTCGTACTTTAATTTTTTAGAGTATATATCTTTATTATCTGGTAAAAACTTTAATATCTTAAGGTTATTATCTGCAAAGTCTATAACCTTACTTAATTGGCTGTTGGTAAGTTGCGATAAAGAACAGTAAATTTCATCTACGTTTTCCTCTTTTAAAAAGGCAAAACATGCTTGTAAATCTACTTCAGTAATATTTTTAAAACTAAAGGTTTTGGTATGCGAATAACCGTATTCTGGTTTATCGTTAAAAAATTTTTCTAGAGCAAGCGTTTGTTTGTTTTTACCTAAAATAGCAGTAACTCTATAATTTCCACCAAAAGAAACTCGATACCTTTGTAATAAATAATATAAGGTAAATTTAAATAGCGTTACAAGAGCAAAAACACTAACAATGTATTTAAAAATTGTTTTTGGAAGAATATCTAATTCGTAATAAAAGCCAGAAAACGCAAAAATAACAAGTGTAAAAAGAGCCATTTGCCTAAAAACAAGTGTCATAATTGCTACTTCACGAGTATATCTAAAAACACCATAAAACTTAGAAAGTGTAGAAATAATAATCCATGAAATAGATATAGTTAAAACAAAGATTGCTGGATCAACACTTTTAAAAAAATAAAGTATTGCCAAACTATTTATTATAGTTAAATCTATTAAATATGAAATTGGTCTTAAATAGACTGAATATCTTCCTTGCTTAAATGTGCTCAATTTATTTTTTTATGTGTTTAGAAAAATCTTTATGCTCACTTTTATATAAATCTTCGTCGGATAAAGATTTAAAATAATTAAATGTTTTAAGCATACCTTCTTCGCGTTCAACTTTGGGTTGCCAACCTAATAATTTTTTTGCTAAAGTTATATCTGGTTGCCTTTGTAGTGGATCGTCTACTGGTAATTCTTTATAAATTATTTTTTGAGAGGTATTGGTTAGTTTAATAATTTCTTCAGCAAAGTCTTTAATTGTAATTTCGTTCGGGTTGCCAATATTTACCGGGTTTGCATAATCACTAAACATTAATCTAAAAATGCCTTCTACTTGGTCGTCTACATAACAAAAAGACCGTGTTTGCATACCATCGCCAAAAACAGTTAAATCTTCTCCTCTTAGTGCTTGCCCCATAAATGCAGGAATAACTCTACCGTCATTTAACCTCATTCTTGGCCCATAGGTATTAAAAATACGAACAATGCGCGTCTCTACACCATGAAATCTATGATATGCCATCGTTATAGATTCTTGAAAACGTTTTGCTTCGTCATAAACACCTCTAGGTCCAATGGTGTTTACATTACCGTAATAACTTTCTGTTTGAGGATGAACTAAAGGATCTCCATATACTTCGGAAGTCGATGCAATTAGCAACCTTGCATTTTTAGCTTTGGCTAAACCTAATAAGTTGTGTGTACCTAACGAGCCTACTTTTAAGGTCTGAATAGGTATTTTTAAATAGTCTATAGGACTTGCAGGTGATGCAAAATGCAATACATAATCTAAATCTCCTTCAATGCTAATAAACTCTGTTACATCATGTTTAATAAACTCGAAATTAGCATTGTTCTCTAAATGTGAAATATTTTTTTTATCTCCAGTTATAAAGTTATCCATACCTATAACATAAAAACCTTCAGCTATAAATCTGTCACATAAATGCGAACCTAAAAAACCTGCTGCTCCTGTTATAAGTACTTTTTTCATGATGGTTAGTTGTTATGATTTTCTACCTATTGAACTATATTTAAACCCTTCTGCTTTAATATCATCTACATCATATAGGTTTCTACCATCAAAAATAACAGGTTCTATCATGTTTTGTTTAAGTTTATTAAAATCTGGTGTTCTAAATATACTCCATTCTGTACAAATTATCAAAGCATCTACATCTTTTATTGTTTCATACATATTAGAAGCATAATGTAATTGATCACCAAACTTTCTTTTAACGTTTGGCATAGCTTCAGGATCAAAAACATTTAACACGACATCGTGCTTTAGTAATTCTTCAATCATGTATAAGGAAGGTGCTTCACGAATATCATCTGTTTCGGGTTTAAATGCTAATCCCCAAATTCCTATTTTCTTTCCTTTTAAATCGTTATCAAAATGGGAAAGAATTCTAGGTATTAATATTTTTTTCTGAATATCATTTACTTTAATAACGGCATTCAATATATCGAAGTCATAACCGTTATCTTTACCTGATTTATGTAAAGCTTTTACGTCTTTAGGAAAGCAAGAACCTCCATACCCTATTCCTGGAAAAAGGAAACGTTTACCAATACGAGAATCGGTTCCCATTCCGGCTCTTACCTTATCAACATCTGCACCAACTTTTTCGCAAAAGTTAGCAATTTCATTCATAAAGGTAATTTTGGTTGCTAAAAAAGAATTGGCTGCATATTTGGTGAGCTCAGCCGACTTTTCGTCCATTATAATAATTGGATTTCCAGACCTTACAAATGGTTTGTATAGCTTTTGCATTAAAGCTGTTGCCCTGTCTGAACTTGAACCTACTACAATTCTTTCTGGTTTTAAAAAGTCGTCTACAGCAAACCCTTCTCTTAAAAATTCTGGATTAGAAACCACATCAAAATCAACAGATGTTTCTTTTGCTATTGTTTCTTTTACTCTATCTGCAGTACCAACAGGCACTGTACTTTTATCTACAATTACTTTATAGTCTGTAATTAATTTACCAATATCTTTTGCTGCTCCTAAGACGTAGGATAAGTCTGCTGAACCATCTTCATCTTCTGGCGTTGGTAAGGCAAGAAAAATAATTTCGCCATGCTCTAAACCTTCTTTTAAAGAGGTTGAAAAGCGAAGTCTGTTTGCTTTTATATTTCTTTCAAATAAAACATCTAAGTGTGGTTCGTAGATTGGCACCTCACCGTTTTGCATTAGTTTTACTTTTTCTTCATTTATGTCTATACAAAGAACTTCGTTTCCTGTTTCTGCTAAACACGTTCCTGTTACTAAACCAACATAACCTGTACCTATAACTGATATTTTCATAAATTGCTTTTATGTAAACAAAAGTAAGAAAGTTATTAGAATTTATTGTGGTTATTTTTAGATTGTCTTTTTAGAGCTTATTTTTTACTTTTAAATCTTTCTTTTAACACCAACAAAATAAATTTAGAGTTTCCAATTAAGTACCTCTTCCACATACGTTTTGGCTCTTGCGCAAACCTATAAAACCACTCTAAACCAGCATTTTGCATCCAAATTGGTGCTCGTTTAACTAAGCCAGAAACCACATCAAAACTACCTCCAACTCCCATAATAAAGTTTACTTTACTTAAGATCTCTTTATTTTGAAATAAAAAATTCTCTTTAGTTGGCGAACTAATCGCTACAAATAAAATATTAGCGCCACTATTAGCTATTTGGGTTGCTATTTTTTGTTCTTCTTCTTTTTTAAAGTAGCCATTTCTATACCCTGCAATAATGTTTGGAGAATATTGTTTAGCATAAGTGTCCACTACTTTCTTAACGATATCTTCTTTAGCACCAAAGAAGAAAATTTTATGGCCTTTTTTATGTGCTAATCCAACAAGATTCGACATTAAATCTATTCCTGCTACACGCTCTTTTAAAGGTTTTCCTAGTATTTTGGAAGCCCAAACAACTGCTTGTCCATCTGCATTTATTAAATCACTCTCATTTACACTTTTACGCAATTCTAAATCGTCTTGCATGGATACTATTTTTCCAGCATTAACAACTACATGATGAATACTCTTATTCTCATGAATTGATTTCTCAATCTTTGCAAGAGTTTCTTGCATTGTGTAATTATCTATTTGTGTGTTTAAAATGTTAACTTTCATGCTCTTTTGTGGATTGGAAATATAGTTTCATTATGCACATTAAAATAGCGACCGAACTGTTATAAAAAAAATTGCCCGCTAACGACATAACAATACAAATAAATAAAATAAAACAAATGTAATCTTTTGAAACATTATAAATATACAAAACGCGATATAGTATGTATACATATAAAGCACCACCAATTATTCCAAAAAAGTAGAAAACATCAATAAAGTCTAAACCACTTTTTATTAAAATGCTACCGATACCACCAAAAAGATAGTTAATAAGGGTCCAATCGGATTGAATAAAAGGAATTAAATGCTCTTCTAAAATTAGATCTCGATAAGAAAAAAGCGCAGTTAAAATCCCATATTGCTCAATTATTGGCAAAAACACATCGATATAAGGTGTAAAAAAAAACAAGATTTTTTTATTAAAAATAACAGCCAATATTAACGCAGCGAAAATGATTAAAACAAACACCTTATTTAAGAGTAGTTTTCTTTTAAAAACAATAAACAACACACATAATAACAAAGATAAAACAGCTGCTTTTGTACCAACAATGATCGCAGAAAAAGCAACTAACAAAAACAAAAGTTTTTTGCTTTTATTTAAAATAAAAGCTTGATGTGTATAATAAAATACGCCTATTAAATAAAAATAACTAGCGTAACTTGATTTTATTAAAAAGCCGCTGTAACCAAACCGATCTGCTTGATAGGTTTCAAAAAACGTAATAGAAAAAACAAAACCAACAATAACCGCAATAGAGTTTACGATTATTACAATTTCAAACCATTTAAATATCTGTTTTTTTTGTTCTTCAGAAAGGGTTAAGGTATTTGCAAATAGCAAGACAATAGCCAAAAAAACAGAATTATTAAAGTACTCAATATTTACAAATATATTATCCTCTTGTATAGCAATTTGACCTAGCAAGAAGAGTATCGCTAGAATTACTAAAAGCCCTATGTTTTTGGTGTTCTTTTTATATTCCTTTAGAATAATAAAACCCATGCCTATTTGTGCTATAAATTTAATTACACCAGCAATTCTATACTCCTTTAAATGGAGGTCTATTAAGTATTTATAAATTGCTTCAGAAACAAAGAAAGTTACCAAAAGCACTATAATCCAATTAATATTTTTAGCTTGTGTAAGCTTTTTCATCATTTCGTGCAAGGTTAAAAAAATAGCAATACCAAAAAGCAAATAGAACAAGACCAGCTTGTCGTTGCATATAAGACTCAACTAAAAATAGAACAACACAAACAAAAACAAAACATTTTACGTACATGTTTTTGGCCATAAACAGTTTATATAAAGCGAATATAAACAATAAAAAAGCAGGGAAACCATGCGCTAAAAAAAGTTCTATAAATTGATTATGACTATTATAGCTTCTAAATTTTGTGTTTACATTATCTTGTATTGAATTAGAGATTGCGTCTCTTGTATTATTACTACCTACTCCAAAAACAAAATTGTTTTTTATTTCTTTAAAACTGGCCTCCCAAATTGATAGTCTTGCATCCAAGCTATTAACATCTCCAATATCACTATTATTTTGTATGGGTGCTTTAGTAAGAAAAAAAACAACCAAACCTATTGAAAAACAACCAACAACCAGCAAATATAAAGCACGTAATTTGGCCGTATTAGCGTAGGCATACATTCTAAAAACCAAAAGTAACAAGCCTACTATTAACGGTAGTCTTGCGTGCATTAAATACATAAATACTAGCGCCGAAAAGTAAAACACAATTAAAAACCCATTATTTTTTAAAGGTGTTTTAATTTTAAAAATAAATACAATTAAAATAAGAAAGCTAAAATAACTAGTATGCCAAAACTGTTCTAATTTTAATTCTAAAAACGGAATAAAACCATAGTCCGTGTTCTGAGTTAAAAAATTACTAATTGCATATACTAATAGTAAGCAAAAGTATATTAACAGTCCTTTTTGAAAAGAAAGAGCAATTTTTTCCATTTGATTTTTTTTGATATTAAAAAAAACCAAAGGCATTAGTAACAGGTACGAATAATCTAAGAGACTATCCATTACTTGTGCGCTCGTACTAGACATTATAGACGAAATAACAATCCAAACAAAAAGTGCTATTAAAAAAACATTTCCTTTTAAATATTTAATAAGTTTTGGAAATTGATTTTCTCTACAACTTTCAAACAAGGTAATAAGAGCTAATGTAACTAGTAATGTATGCGAAATAATAACCCAGAAGGGTAATATAAATGCCCATACGATTAACAAAAAAAGCTTTATATTTTTTATGTTTATTTTTATGTTTTTTACAGGATATAATGGGGGAATTTTATTTTTGAAAGCGAGAAAAAGAACAAATAAAAGGCTTGCTAATATTCCGTTAGCTACTAACGGAATTAGGCTATGCTTTTTATAATCTCGTTTGTCATTTAAAATGGTGGTGTCATTTAACATTATCCAGTTACGCTTGCTAGTTGTAGACTGCACACTCACGCCTTGTTTTTTAGTAGTAATCAAACTACCATTGCTAGTATAGTGAATAATGCTTCTATTATTCTTACTACTGTACGTTTTTCCGCTAATCGTATAATCATACGAAGCTATTTTAATAGAAGACTTTTCTTTGGCTACCCAAAACAAACCTATATAATCAATTTGATCCTTTGTAGGAATATCAAAATCAAAGTCATGCTCTGTATTTGGCTGTAACTGTATTCTATCAGAAAAAAAACGTTCTTCAGAATACTTGTTTTTATAAACATACCATACTGTTGTAGGACTAGAAACAGTTAAATTAGTTTGAATTGAAAATGGTTTATGTTCTCTTTGAAAAAAGAAAGCGAAGTATAAAAGGTTAAGAAGTAATAAGACGAAACCGCCTTGTAGCAGTAATTGCTTTTTTTTACTAAAAAACACACTTTGTTTTTTCATATGCTATTTTCTTTCTCTAAGTAATCGCGCAGGAATCCCGCCCATAATAGAGTATGGCGCTACATTTTTAGTAACCACAGAATTGGCACCAATTATAGATCCTTTTCCTATGGTAATCCCTGGTAATATAACAGCATTAATACCAATCCAAACGTCATCTTCAATAGTTACTGTTTTGGTTTCAGATTCTCCAGACTTTACCATTGGTATATTAATATCATGATAGTTATGTGTTTTACTATAAATAGAAACATTAGGAGCTAACATAGCATAATCTCCAATTTGAATACTTCCTTGCAAAAACACATTTTCGTTAATACGAACATGTTTACCTATTTTTAAATTTTTTGCGTTAGAAAGATAAACTCCAAATTCGAATTTAGAATTTTTATCGAAAGGCATCACTTTTAAAACCTTTGCCATATACCACATTCGAACAACATTACTTATTCCAATTAACCTAGAATGTGGTAAGTATTGTATAAATGAATAATATATTATTAGTTTAAGTTTTTGCATACTTGGTTCTAAATTTAAGTAAAGATATTTTATTAATAGTTAACGCGAAAAATATGGCACACAAATAACCAAAGGAACTAATTAATACAGGTTGAAAAAAACTAAGTCCTAAGAAATATACTATTAGAAAGTTTTTACAATACCCTTTATATTTATTTCTATCCCAAACACGTGCTTCAAAGAGTTTAAAAAAGAAAAACATAAAAATAAGTATCCCTATTCCTAGCTCTGTAGTAAACGTAAACATAAAAGCATCGTAAATAGGACCTCTTGTTTGATTAAGCACTTCATAACCTAGCATTTCTGGACCAACATTATATTTCTCGTAAACATCTGTTGCCATTAATGATACTCTTGACCCAAAAGTACCTATACCACTTCCCCAAGGTAGGTTATCCATTAAAATTTCATGTGATTTCTCAGCAATACGCCACCTAATATACTTATCTCCAAAAGCAACTTGATTTGCTTTAGAAAAAAATACTATATAATAAATAAATAATCCTGCAAAAATACCAACAAAAACAATTGTTTTTTTCATCCATTTTCTAAGTTGAGATCGATAGGGAAAAGGAAAAAACAACATGAAAAGAAAAACAAATAACACTTCTTTTCGAGAAAAAGATAGAATTAAAAAGACAAATGCTAATATTAATTTTCTTTTATCTCTTTTAGTAATTAGTTCTTGAAAGCCATAATGATAAAAATACCAAAAGACAATATAGAGACTCATGAAGTTAGCTAAACTTGGTCCTGAACCAAAAAAGGAAACTAAATAAAAACCACCAATACCTCTATCGTGACTAATAATCCCTAAAAAGTCTTTAAATTGTTTATGGAATGGTATTTCAAAAACGGCTATAATTAGCACTAATAATAAGGTTTTATCTAATATTTTTTTTAAACTATAAAGTGTTTGATGCTTTTCTTCTATTGTAAGTGAGTGGTAGTAAAGAAAATAAAAAAACCATTGGCTATATATTACTATTTGAAAAAAGCCCAGAGGGTATGTGCTCTTTATAAATGTAGTAAGAACCATGTATAGTAATAGTGTGAAAAACACTAAGGATATACTAGTTATTTTACCACGTTTTAATAACTGATATAAATACATGAAAAAGACAAGCATGCTTAGTAGTTCATTATAAACATCAAATGATACACCAGATTTAAGTGTTATTTTGTTTATTAATGGCTGTAGTATTAATAATATTATTACAAGCTTTTTCAAAAGGTTAGATTGGTATTTGCTACATTAGTATAATAATTTCTTGAAAAATAATTTTTAGAAATTATTTCCTCTTCAATTAAATGTTCTTTTTCAATGTTTTCACCTTCATTAATCATCGAAGCATACATGTTTGAAACATCAAAATATTTTTCTGACAATTTATCAATATTATAAAATAGTGTTTTCGCATTAAAAGCAGATGCTTCTATTGCGGTAGTAGAGTAAATTGTAATATTAAAATTAGAATATTTCAACACCTGATATACATTGTTTTCTGGTAAAAGGATACAGTTATCTAATTTAGTATACTTTTTATAATCCATCTTTATATGTCTTGGCTTAAGAATAAATAACCAGTTTTTGTTTGTTTTGGCTTGTTCGGTTACCCAATTTAAAAGTACTTCTTCTTTAATGTTTTGTAGGGTAACACAAAAAATGTATTTATAATTATTTTTTAAAGAATCTAAATAACTATTTGTATAGTTAATTTGTGTTTCTTCTAAAAACAAGCTCCCAATTGGTAACAGTTGTTGTTTTTTAAAAATAAAATCTTGAGGTAAGTTGTTTTTTTCTTGTTCTCCAAAACTTAATAAATAATCTGGATAATAAAGCGCGTCAAATTTATATACGGAATTATAGAACTGGTGATTATCTCCTATATAACCATGTTGCGCTTCATATACTTTAATTCCATTTAAATGCGCTGCAATCACCACACTTTCTTTAGTAAAAGAGCTGATTAAAAATACAGCTTTCGGTTTTATATATTTGAAAAAAAGCTCATAAAACTTAATTTCTCCTAACTTATTTTTTAATAAATTATTGGTGTTAAATTGGAGGTTATATTCCTGCTTTATATTATCTAATACATCGGCATCTTTATAGTCTAATGTAACAAAAAGGGCACATAAGTAACTACCTAATTTTAGTATTAAATCGGAAATTACATTTTTAGAATAGGTTTCTTCTTTTGAATAATGTTTGTTTATTGCCCATTCAATAAATAAAGCGTTTTCTTGACCAACCTTATCTCCCCAAGAATCGAAAAAAATATCGTACTGTTTCTTGTTTTTTGTAAGGGTTCTTTTATCTGCATTATTAAAAAAAAGAAAATCATACTTTTTTAATTGAAATAAATGCTTTGCGCCATAAAAAAAGTTTTTAATAAGTTGAAGCTTACTTCGAGTCCTTAATTTTTCATTAAAATTAATTTTCCTACTAAATATTTCAAAAAAAACTCGATGTCTAACTAGAGGCCAAGCAGAAAAATTATTAATTTTCAGCTTGTCTACAGCATATTTATTTTCAATTAAATGTAGTTCGTTTTTATTCTTCATTCTTGCTTAAAACCTTAGCGCGAATATACGATATTATTATATTTTTATTTACCCATAATAAAGGTATTAATAAAACCCCAAGCGCTACTGCTTTTAGTGAAATAACAAGCCAAATATTTAGATCATCTAGATGTTCTTGAAAAAGATAGGGCAAGCAGGATACTAAAAACCCTAAAACAATAAATAAAATTATTCTTTGAATACGGTATGGGATATAATATAATTTTTGACTGATAGTATACGCGATTATAGCAAAAATACTTTTAGCCAAAATATTTGCTATTGCTGCTCCCATAATACCATAAAGCGGAATTAAAATAAAGTTAAGCGCGATATTAATAATAGCACCAACTCCTGTAATAATTGGTAAGTACTTTGTTTTTTCAAGAAAAAACACATTACTAAAAGAGTAATAAAATCCATTTACAACAAAAGCAAAAGCTATAAAAGGTACCACAATCCAAGCGGTATGAAACTCTTGATTTGCAATAAGCTTTAATAGTTCTGGCGCCATCCAACTTATTGCAGTACCGAACAAAATATAAAGTAGCACAATTTTATCGGTCACATTGGCTATCAACTCTTTATTTTCTTTGGATGCTTTTAATTGTTCAAAAAACCAAGGACTATATGCTGAATTCACTCCTAAAGTAACCACATTAATTAGTTTTCCTATTTGCGAGCCAATATCAAACAAACCAACTAAACTCAATGTGGTTAGACTGTTTAATATTATTCTATCGGCAAGGTTCATAGCCCAAGCAGATAAATTGTGTGGTAAAATAGGTAAAGCATATTTTAACACTCTTTTTAATTGTTCTTTATGCAGGCAAAGATTAATTTCTTTCAAAGCTCCATAAATACTATAAAAAAAGAAAATCACATTCGATATTGCCAAGGCAAGTAATGCTCCTTCAGCTTTAAAATTAAAGTAAAGAATCAATAAAATAGTTAAGGAAATTATTATAAAGAAGTAAACAAAGTCTAGTAGGGCAGCTCTATTTGCTTCTTGTTTTGCTTTTAACATCGACTGGTAATAATAATATACCGGTTGTGTTGCAACACTTATAAGTGCTAAAAATAAGTAAGGATAAAAAGGTATGTCTTTAAAAAAGTAGTCTAAAATAAAGCTTTTGGAAAGCCATAAAAAAACAGCAAAACAAAGACTTAATATTAAAATTAATGTAAAACTAGAACCCCAAAGTTTTTTTAAATAATCGGGGTTATTGTCTTTAAACTCATAATAAAAATAGGCTGTAGAACCTCTTAAAGATAAACCTGCTATTAAAACAAAAAAAGGAATTGCAGCCATAACAATTCCTAATAAACCATATTCTTCAGTGGATAACTGCGTGGTATAGAGCGGAATTAAAAAAAATGCAAAGCCTCTTTGTAAAAGCGTAAACAAAGCATAGATTAAAGAGTTCTTTGCTAACTTTTTTTTATTTTGAGACATATTTAATTATATCAAAGCCTTAACAACAATTTTTTTTATTTTTTGAGTCGTATCGCCTAATGTTATTGCAGGTTGATGAATATCTTCTGGAGATAAAATTGCAAATTGATTTTCTATAATTTTTAAGGCATTACCTTCTCCACTAAAAAGCCAGTAATCGCCATCGGCATGATACTTTGTGTTTGGTGTCATATCCTCTATTCTAGAAACTTTTATCGCTTCGCTACCAGAAACTATGAATTGAATGTCGAAGTATTTTTTATGCGCTTCCCACATATCCACATTAAATGCTTTGGTGTCATATTCTTGAACTAAGGCAAATACATTATCGCCATCTATTTCTACTCTACCCACTGGTAAATCTTGTAAATTTTTGGTGTTAACTAAAAATTCCAGCCCTTTTTTTATATGTGGACTTAATTGGTGATAAAATGCGGCATTATCTAAAGAATCAAATATCATGTAAATTATATTTTTATAGTTAATTTATGTTCACTTGGTGCAAAATGGTACCCAATTTTTTGTGCGATAACTTTTCCATGATCCATATGTGTATCAAAAGTTTTCTTTATCTTTTCAATGGTTTCTAAAGGTACAGCTGCTTGTATTACATTGGTATTAGAGAGGCTAATTTGCCCTTCTTTTATTAACTTTGATACTTCAAAAATACTTGGATTATGATGTTGAGGAAACTTACTATAAATCTCTGTTATTACATTATAATCTTCTACATAATCACAAGTTAATCTCACGTCTTCAGAAAATAAATCTGTTTCTATATGAAGGTATCCAATCTTAAAAAAGTCTGGTCTATTTACAAAAGGTCCCCAGATTTCTGTATCTGCTTGCTCTTTCATTGCAACAGCAATTTCTAAAGCTTTTGTATTAATAAAATAAGGTGTTAAACCAATTGGTAAACCTGTAGTAAACACAAAATCTAAATCTTCTTTTTTTACCCAATCCACTATTTGATTAGACACGAAAATAGAGTGTAATGGATTGTCTGCAGTAATACTTACAAATGCATCAAAATTGTAATATTTGGCAGCATCTAGTAAGCGTTTTAATACATCGTCTTCAGATCCCGCATAAAACTTAATTTGGTGTTTTAAAGCGTAATCAAATAGTTCTGCATCTTGTGGGTTTGTGGAAGTGCACAAAACGACATCATCAATTGCATTAGTTTCTTTGCAACGATTAATTACGTGGTCTAAAACGGTATTACCATTTAATGGCAATAGGATTTTTCGTTTTAGTCTACTACTTTTTAATCTTGCTGTTATAAAATTACCTAATTTCATTTTATTAAATTTTAATCAATTTACTTTCGCCTAATTTATTGATAACACCAGCATAATAATTATACTTTATATTATTTCTATCAAAACGCAAAGCATGTTCTTTTTTAAACTTTAAACTTCTATCCACAATTTCTACTTTATAGTCTTCATTTCTCTTTTCCTTTTTAAAATAGGAGATCTTAATTGGATAGTTAGATTGTATAATACTATCGTTAAAAGAGACTTCATACTCTAAAGGTAAAAAAATTGTTTGTTTGTTTGCTTGTTTATAAATGATAAATTTATTTAGTTTTTTAGTATAGTCTATTAATGCATTAAATATTATTTTGTCTTTAACTTTTGTTACAGATTGAATATTATTACCCCAAAACTCCATTAAAGAACTTTCTGTAGTCTTTATTTCTGTCTCAAAAGAGATTGGTGTTCTAATTACATTATAATCAATCTCTTTTTTCTTTCTATTAATATAAACACGCATTATGTATGCATCTTTATTTTCAACTAGAGAGACGGAATCTATGGTTTGTTTACCGTAAAGGTACTCCAAAGCTTCGTTATAATCTACCTTAGCAATATAACTAGAACCAATAGCTTCATTTAATGTTTTAAATAATTTTGGAATAAATTGTTGTGCATTCTTCCCTTTAATTTCATTTATATGCCAATGCATAAAATCTAAATAAAAACCTTTATTAGTTATTGTTTTTTTAACTTCCTTTTTAATGAAGCTTAGCGATTCTTTTTCAGATAACCCATCAGAAATAACATTAGCCCAGCTTTTAGATGCGCTTGGTCTGTTTCGTAAAAAAGAGAAGTCGCTTACAGGGTATATCGATGGATTTCCTGCATCTTTACCATAATATGTACAAATACCAACTCCTTCTTTTAAAGCGTATATTGGGAGTAGAGAACTATTTCTAGCCCCTAAGATATAATTTGGCAAACTGTCATAATAATAGTTTTTCCCACAGCCATAAGCTAACGTTGTAGGTCTTCTGTTATTAACAAGCTTTAAATTATCTAGTATAGAATCTAGTAGGGAGGCTCTATAGTTTTCGGAACATGATGGATAATATGCACTCACACCACCCCTTCCCATTTCTAGAAACTCTTTAAGACCTCGTTCCACTTTTTCTTCAAAAACATGAATAGGAATATTATGCTTTAAAGATTCAAACTCAGCAACTACAGCACTGTATTGTCTACTTTTGTTATAGGTAGCAGAATTATCATAATATTGATCGGAACATTGTATTATAGTAGCATCTGCATTATTAAAATGACTAGAAACTTTAACTCCTAATTGTGTCTCTTTTTCTTGGCAAGAAAAGAACAACAATACAAAACTTAAGATAATTATTTTATTTATTAGCATTAAATTGACTGCTATCTGCTTTTTTAAACTCGTAAGACACGTTAGAAAAATCTATAAATTCGTCTATATTAATATCTTTATTTGCTTTTAAACCTATTAGCTTAGGTAAAAAGTATTGCAGCATGTAAGTGCTTTCATTTGTACGTTTAAAGCCTATTTTATCTAAGGTTATAATGTCTCCTTTTTTAATGTTTATTTCTGCAACTATGGCCTTTTTCATTGGGCCTGTATTACCATAACTTAATTCGCCATCCGACATTTTCAAACTACCAGTACCAACACTAGTAGTAATAATATCCATAAGTAACCTAACTTTTTTAAGTTGCTCTACACTTATTGCTGCTTGGCCGTCTATTCGCTTTTCACCTACAGCATGTGTAAAGTGTTTTTCGCAAACGTTTATACCCATGCTTATACCTAAGGTAGAAATCACTTCGTTATGCTCATTTAAAGGGTCTGTATGATCTGCATAGCCAACTGGCAAATCAAAAAGATCTTTGAGCTTAATCATTTTCTTCAGGTTAATATCTTCGTAGCGTGTTGGATAATTTTGAAACCCATACATTAGAAAAATATCATTTTGCCCTAATTCATTTAATATATCGATAGCATAGGATATTTCATCAAGAGAAGATCCACCAACCCCTAATATTACAGTCCCGTTAAACTTTGCTGCTTTTTGAAGCAACAAATAATCGTTTAATCCAGTAGCATGCAACTCAATAGCTTTAATGGAATCTCCAGAATATTCTATAACAAAATCTACGGATTGCGGATCATTACATAAAACAACAGCATCTAAGCCTTTACTTTCATTATAATGAATAGCCTTAGTCCACTCCTCTTTTGTTAAACCCCAATCTTTTACAATACTATAGGCCTCATGGTTTTTAACAAAATAATCGTCTATATTTAATAACACATGAAATTTAATAGCATCTACTCGAGCCTCTGCTCCCAAATCAATTAGTTTGTATAAAAAATCTTTATCTCCTTGATGGTGAAGAGCTGTTTCTCCTATCAAATAGGGTTTATTAACTGGTAGCATATTAAAATTTTATGTGTTGAATATCTTCTTGAGCTTGTTTAAAATCTTCGTGTTTTCCTATATCTAACCAATACCCTCTTAATGGATAAGAATGTACTTTAAAGTTTTTATCAATTAAAGCTTCCATTAAATCAGTTGCATTAAAAAAGGCATTCTTAGGTATTAAATCTAGCACTTCTTTTTTCATTAGATAAATTCCGCCGTTAGAATAATACGTGTATGTAGGTTTTTCTTTAAAACTTAACACTTCATTGTTATTGGTTTCTAAAACAGCGTATGGAATTTTCACGTCGTAAGGAATGGTAACTACAGATAAATCTGCTCCAGATTCAAGAAAACTTAAGAAAAAATCTTCGTAATCTAGATTCGTTAATATATCCGAATTGGTTACTAAAATATAATCATGCTGAAAATTATCAACCTTAGAAATAGCACCAATAGTACCAAGTGGTTCTGTTTCCCAGATGTAATCTGTTTTAATATTTTTTTGGGAACCGTCTTTAAAATAATCTTCTAATTGCTCTCCTAAATAGCGAACAGACAACCAAAAATCATCAACACCATAAGATACTAGTCTATCAATATTATGTTCAATAATAGGTTTGTCTCCAATTTTAAGTAATGGTTTTGGTGTATTATCTGTTAGTGGACGTAATCTTTGTCCGCGACCACCAGCCATTACTACAGCGTCTATTGGTAAATATGATTTAAAGAAGCGGAAGTTAATAACGTTAACAATTATATTGTCTTTATCTAGAACTGGAATAATTTTAAAATTACCTTCTCTATATTCAATTATTTTTTTAAGATTAGATTCTCCTTTACGAACAAATCGCGGATTATCTTGTATAACATCTAAAACATTATGTTCTATAGTAATACCGGTAATTAAACCTCTACGTATGTCTCCATCGGTTAACGAACCTATTAATTTGTTGTCTTTATCAACAACAAATAAAATAGCATCAAAGCCTAGTTCATTTAATTTAACTAAAGCTTCTTTTATGGTACTTTTAGCCGGTAATAAATGGTGTATAAACTGTCTCATAAAAATATTTTGTGTATCTACTTTATTATAAATCGTAAAACGATTTTTTAATACTCTTTATATTCGTTTTTTTAAGAATCTCCATAATTTGTTCTGCGGTATCTCCATTACCATAAGGATTTTCTTGATTTTGAATTTGTTCCATAAAATTAGAACTTAACGATTGCTCCATCGCTTTTTCAATATCTAATTGATTTGGCATACAATTAATTACACTTTCTGGCATTAAACGTCCTTTTTGCCTGTCTCCAATATTTATTGTTGGTTTTTTAAAGACGGGAACTTCTGTAATACCGCTTGATGAATTACCTACAACAACATCTACATGTTTAATTGCAGACAGATATCTTAATTGCCCTAAAGATATAAAAGCTATCGCTTTTTCATTGTTTTTACTCACATAATCATCAATCATGTTTATAATTATTCTTCCATCCTTATCTGAATTAGGCTTAGTGAAAATTAAACTGGTGTCTTCTAAAGTGTCTAACGCTTTTAAAAGCTCACTAAATTGAGATTTAGCTGTTACGTTTTCTAAAGTTACTGGATGAAAAGTAATTAAAACGCTCTTTTTGTATAGTTTAAAATCAATAGATTTTTCGAACTCTTGTTTATTTAATAATTTTAAACTTTTAATACTATCAATTCCTATAGCTCCAACATTAAAAACACGATCTGGAGATTCTCCAAGTTGTATTACACGTTTTTGGTATAAAGCGGTAGAGGTAAAGTGTAAATAACTCATTTTGGTAATGGCATGACGAATACCCTCATCATAAGCACCTTCTGTGGTTTCTCCTCCAGAAATATGAAACACAGGTATCCCTAGAGTATATGCAGAAATTACAACAGAAAATATTTCAGTTCTGTCTCCTAATACAATAACAATATCTGGTTTTAACTCTGTTAGAGCTTCTGAAAAAGAAATCATGGTTAAACCCATCGATTTTATAACTCCTACACCAGTATCTGAAGATAAAAGTACTTCTGCTTTTTTAATAACAGGAAAACCATCATCTTCAATTTCATTAATGGTCATACCAAACTCAGGTGACAAATGCATTCCTGTAACTAGTAATTGTAGTTCTAAGTTTTTGTCTTGGTTAACTTTGCTAATTAATGGTTTTAACAAACCATATTCTGCTCTAGTGCCAGTAACTATTGCTATTTTTCTCATGTATTAAATTATATCGTCTGGTTGATAATTTTTAGAGGCTTTAGTACCTATAACATCATACCATTTCATTGGAGATATACCAGAGCCTGGTCTTTTTACGGTAAGGTTTTGTTCTGTAAAAATCTCTCCTTCTTTTATTTCTTGTAAAGCAATAATACTTTTTCTAGCTATAACAATATTTTTCTTTTCTGAATCGGAAGGTTGTTTAACTCCGTCTCCTAAGGCAACTTCAATATTGCGTATGGATGTTACCATTTGTTTTAATTCTTGAGGTTCTAAAGACGCTCTATGATCTGGCCCTTTCATCTCACGATCTAAAGTAAAATGTTTCTCTATAACCTGCGCACCTAATGCTACTGCTGCTATTGGTATTTCGATTCCTAATGTGTGATCGGAATAACCTACAGACACTCCAAATCGTTCTTTGATAGCGTTCATTGCTTTTAGGTTAACATCTATCATTGGTGTTGGATACTCTGTATTGCAGTGTAATATGGTTATTTTTTCTTTTTGTATTCCATGATTCAAAAGCACTTGTACAGCGTCATTTACTTCTTCCATATTTGCCATACCTGTAGACATAATATAGGAAGGGAATTTTAGTTTTGCTATTTTTTCTAAATAAGGTAAGTTGGTAATTTCTCCCGATGGGATTTTAAATATATCTAACTTATATTTCGATAATAAGTCAATACTATCTAAATCGAATGCTGTGGATAAGAATTTCACATTGTATTGCTCACAATGAGCAACTAAATCATCATGCATAGCTGGTGATAACTCCAATTTTTTCACCATTTCTAATTGTGATTCTTGTTGGTCTCCAGTATTTTCAATTTGGTAATCCGCCTTTTTTGCGTTTACACTTATAACTTTCTCTGCTTTAAAGGTTTGAAATTTCACATAATCTGCTCCTGCATCTGCTGCTGCATCAATTAGTTTTTTAGCTAATTCAAAATTTCCGTTATGATTTACACCAGCTTCGGCTATAATAATTGTTTTTTTCATAATTTATTTTTCTCATTTGTAAACTTAATAACTTTAGCAGGAGCTCCTACCGCAATTGCAAAGTCTGGAATGTCTTTGGTTACTACCGAATTTGCTCCTACAACGGCATTCTTACCTATAGTTACACCTGGTAAAATTACTGTATTGATACCTAACCAACATCCTTTTTTTAATAATACAGGACTACAAGTATATCCTTGATCTTTTATTGGCTTACTAAAATCATCAAATTTATGTGTGCTACTATACACAGAAACATTGGGTCCAAATAATACATCGTCTTCAATGGTGATTATAGACTCTTTGTTTCCTGGTAAGCTAGATAATAAAGTATAAGGAGGTATAATAACTCTTTCTCCAATGATTACATTATCTGTTCCTAATATAGTACAATACGGTCTAACATCTGCAGTTGCTGCTATATGTTTGATTTTATATTTTTGAAAAAACGCCCTAAATGGTTTAAAAAACAGTAACCAATGTGTAAAATACATATCGGGTCCTATTTTGGGATATGTTAATATAAATTTAAGGTGTTTAAACATTTTAGATACTATTAATTTTATCCAAATTTAATTGAAACTTAGTCGTATTCCCTTTATCTACTCGTATAATTTCGCTAGAACTATTTCCTTTTATTTTAATAATATTTTTTGCTATATCGTATACCGAAATATTCTCGTCGGCTACGTTATAAACACCTTCAATAGAGCTTTCAATAAAGGAGCTAACAGTGTTAACCAAACTAGTTATACTAATTTGCGGAATTATTCTTTCTCCATTTCCATAAACAGATATGGTGTTAGATTCTTCTAATTCTTTTTCAAAAACTTTATGTATTCTAGTGTTATTCATGCCTTCTCCATGCACATAACCAACCCTTAAATTAACTAATTTAATGTTTTCATTAAATAAAAATTTAAATAGAATTTCGCTATTAAACTTTGCTAAGCCATACAAACAATCTGAATTAAAAGAAGGGTCTATGGTACTTCCTTCTAGAAACTCCCCATCAATATTAGGATACACTGCAGAACTAGAAAAGTTTATAAAGGTGCATTTATTATAGTTTTCTAACGCCTTTATAATATTGGTTTGTATTTTTAAGTTATCTGTGAATAGCGTAATATCTTTTGCTGTTTCTACAGAAGCCATTCTACTAACCAAATTAACAATTACATCAAACTGATTTTCTTTAAAATATTGTTGAACATCTAAGGTGTTCAAGAAGTCTAATGTTTGGCAGTTTTTATATCCTAAATCGGTTCTAGAAACGCCATAAACTTCATGAGTAGCTGATAAATGTTTAAAAACATTTTTCCCAACAAAACCACTAACCCCAGTTATTAAAATTTTCATTTTATACTAATTTTTCTTCGTAGTATCTTAGGGCTTTACCTTCTTTTAACGTAAAGCTTGTTTCTTCCTTTTCAAGAAGGTATTTTAAAGTATAAATAACTTCGTTATGACCAAATAAAGAACGCATATATGTTGTTCCTGAATGCCTTGGGTTAATTTCAAATAGTTTTGGGATACCGTTATTATCTACTCTTAGTTGAAGATTACAAGATCCAAATGGTTTTAACTTAACAGCTATTTGCGCTACATATTCATTTATTTTTTCTGAAAAAGAACTGCTGTATTCTGAAACTGCTGTATTTCCAGCTTTTAAAGTTCTTCTTAGCGGTATTTGTGCTTTTAGTTCATCCCCGAAAAAAATAACGCCACAGGTATATTCTGTATCATCATTACCTACCAATTCTTGAATAACTGGATTATCCACTTTTTTTATTTTATCTCTTAAATCGGCTTCAGATTCCACTTTATAAACACCAATACTTCTCGCTCCAACTCTTGGTTTAATAATTAATGGATATTTTAAACTACTAAAATCTAGACCATCGACCAAGTGAGTTTCGGGGTAATTTAAATTATTCTCTTTCAGGAATTTATAAGTTAAATACTTATCATTTCCTATATCAATAACCCTTTTATCGCTAACAATAACATGGCAACCCGTTAATTTTTTTATTGCTTCTCTTTCAGTAGCTAAGATTGGTAATTCAAAATCTACTCCAATAAATAAAATATCTAATTTTTCTTTTATTATTAGTTTTACTAATAGATCTAGCCAATCCTGTTCTGTAACTTCTTTTTTAAGTATATCTGGTAATACATAGTTGTTTTCACACCAAAAAGATCCTACTGTATCTTTAAAATAATCAAATCCTACTAATCTATAATTTTTTGAATACTCACTATTTTGAATACTCTTTATTATTCCTTGACCAATTAAACTACCGGTTCCTGTTACTCCTACATTAAAAATCATTTAATATATATTTTTGTTTTGATAATAATCTACACACGCTTGTGGGTATTTTTTTGATTTCATTTCTGAAATAAGATGTTTTAAATTATAGGTTGTGGATTTCATTTGAAACTCATTTGTTTCTATATCCCAAACCACGTAATTGGATACATTTATAAATGCTCTGTTTTGCCCAATACTTCCCGGATTTATTAGAAGTTTATTATTTATATATCTAATATATTGTTGATGGGAATGGCCTAATATTATATTGTTTTCTAAATTTACTTCTGTATCTCTAAATATATATCGTTTTTCTCCTAAAGTATGAATCAATTCAAATTCATTAAACAACAGGCTATTTTTATATTTAGAAGTCGCTTCTTTTTTAGTAAAATCTGGATATGTTTTATTAAAAAACATTTGCACTAATGGGTGCTCTACATTACAAACTCCATTATTAAAATATTCTTCATGGTTTCCTAAAATATTATAACAATTTTTAAACGTAGCTATAAGATCAACACACTCATTACTCCATGGTCCATAATTAACTACATCTCCAATGTTGAGATATCCCTCAATATCTGGTTCGTTTTTTAGGACATTCTCTAATGCCGGTAAGTTGCCATGAACATCTGAAAAAACTAAGTATTTCACGATTCTAATATTTAAATAATAACACTACTTGGTATATTAACTACTCTATCTTCTAGCCAGGTAGCATTTTCTAAGTCTCCAGTTTGAGCTGCACCATAGATAGACAAGTTATTCATTAATTTCCAAA
Organism: Lacinutrix cladophorae; assembly: GCF_053604645.1. Taxonomy (NCBI): domain Bacteria; kingdom Pseudomonadati; phylum Bacteroidota; class Flavobacteriia; order Flavobacteriales; family Flavobacteriaceae; genus Lacinutrix; species Lacinutrix cladophorae. The sequence goes on from NZ_JBSHNR010000121.1 coordinate 211,858, forward strand.
TTGGTCTTGTCATAACACCATTATCATTGGTTTCCTCTAAAAAACTATTTCTTTCTTTTAGATCAGAAAAGATTAAGGCATTCAACCAATAATTAGATTTTGTATTATCTGGTTCTAAAACAAATTGCTGCGCTTTATCTTTAAAAAAGTTTTGATATACCGAAGCTAACTCTCTTTTATTTTTTATATAACTAGGAAGGCTCTCCATTTGCGCACAACCTAAAGCTGCATTAAGATTAGGGAGTCTATAATTATATGCTATCATATCATGTTCAAAATCCCAGCGATGAGGGATTTTAGCCGTTGTAGTAATATGTTTTGCTTTTTTTGCAAGAGCTTCATTATTGGTAAGAATCATACCACCACCACCAGTTGTAATGGTTTTGTTTCCATTAAAACTTAATGTACCTAATAAACCTGAAGTACCTGTGTGTTTGCCGTTGTAATAACTACCTAAAGATTCTGCCGCGTCTTCTACAACTTCAATATTATATTTTTGACACACCGTAATTAATTCGTTTATATTAATAGGCAAACCAAAAGTATGCATAGGAACTACTGCTTTAATTTTGCGTTTGGTAGTTTTGTTTATACATTCGCCATGAATCATTTCGGTATTATTAGCTAAAAAGTGTGCTAATTTTTCTGGAGATAAACCTAAAGTATTTCTATCCACATCTACAAAAACTGGCTTAGCTCCAATATAACTTAAAGCATTACAAGTTGCTATAAATGTTAAGGGTTGTGTAATAACCTCATCGTTTTGTTCTACACCTGCCATTAATAAGGCGATATGTAATGCAGCGGTACCATTTACAGTTGCAATTGCGTATTTTGCTCCTGTATATTTTGCTACATCTGCTTCAAACTGATCTACAAATTTACCTACGCTAGATACAAAAGTAGAATCGATACATTCATTTAAATACTTTTTCTCGTTACCCACAAATCGAGGTTCATGAAGTGGTATAAATTGATCTGTATTATACAGTTCCTTAATAAAATTAATAGTGTCTTTATACATAGGTATTACATCTTACTGTCTAAATATTTACCGGTTTCTTTATGTCCGAAATTAGGAATCATTTTAAAAAACAGCGCTACTATTTCTTCTTTATTCCAGCGTTTATCCTTTTTTAATTTTTGAATAGTACTTGTAAACATTTCCAACAAATCATTATTATAATTTGCTTCATTTTTAATTATTCCTAAGTTTTCAAAGCGATTCATGTCTAGTGTTTCTCCTTCGGTAAAAAATTCTTCAAAATCTTTTTCTCCAGTGGTATCGCTTGGAGTAAATAGACAAGGCCATTTACCCTCTTGTGGAAGTGTATTTATTAGACTTCTTGCTTCGTCTTCGGTTTTACATAAATACGGTTCTAAATTTAATTCTTTTAAATATTTAACCGCTATATCTGCAAATGAAATTAGGTGTAAGTTTTCGCTTAACTTTGGAAAGAAAATATCTCTATTTTCACCAAATATGCAGGACATTAAACATAGTTCTCCGGATTCTTTAGGGATTACAAAGTAGCGTTTAATATCGTTTGGTGCGACAATAGGTTGCCCTTTTTTTATACGTTGATCGAAACCATGTAATAAGGAACCGTCTGAAAAAGCAACGTTTGCAAAACGTGCTGTAGATATTTTAATATCTTTACTTTTACGCATTAAAAACATTTCCATAATACGTTTCGAAGCTCCCATCATGTTCACAGGATTTGCTGCTTTATCTGTAGATACACAAAAGTATTTTTTAACACCTTTTTGTATAGATTGCTCTAGTGTTTTTTCGGTATTAAAAACATTTACATCAATCATTCGCATTAAAGTAAATGGATCTTTTTCGCTTCTTACATGTTTTAAAGCGGAAAGGTTTAATACATAATCGTATTTACCATCTGCTTCAATAAAGGCATCATACTCGATAGAGCCAATATCTAGTGCAAAGGTTTGAAAATCGCCATCGATATAGCCATGCGAGCTTCTTAAATCTCTTACCACTTCCACTAGGTTATTTTCACTAATATCTACAACATGAAGTTTTAATGGGTTTCTTTTAAAAATCTCTTTTACTACGGCTTGACCAATAGATCCTGCACCTCCAATAACTAAAAAAGTGGACGCAGCAACAATGCTACTTAACTCTTCTTCATGATTGTTAATGTCTGCAATAAAAAGTTCTTTTTCTCTTCCTATTAAATTGAGTTTGTTCATCTAGTTTAATGTCTTTAATTTAGACTATATGGATAAGTGTTATTAGTTTACTAAAATAGTATCGTCATACTGTACTCTAAAAACGTCTGTTTTTGTTTTCACATTCATTACTCCAATTACTGTTTTTTTGAAGCCTAATAATTCGCTATCAAAAGCTTTAAATAATACGTGTTCTTCATCATAGTCTTTAATAGACTTTAAATTAACCCAATAAGATGCTACTCCTGCTTTTTGAAATCTTTTGTCTAATTTTTCTACATCACCTTCGTAAGCAAAATTTTGAATAAACAGAGAATAATCTCCGTTTTTATATAAATCTATATTTTCAGAACCTAAAAACACTTTAATAAGAAACTTATTTCCTTCTGTATTCTGTATTTGCGCTTTTACTAGATTAAGACCATCACCTTCGTAAACAGTATCGTTTAATTGGACTACGTTTGCTGGTAATTTAGGCATCTCTGGTTCTTCTACTTCTGGTTGTACAACCTCAACTTCGGGAATTACATTTTCAACTTCTTTCTTTTCGCTTTTACAAGAAACTAATGCACTTACTAATACTATTGTTAATAATACTTTTTTCATAATTCTATTTTATATTTTACTTATTTAATACTCCACAAAAATCTAAAACGACTTTATCGTTAGATAATTGTAATGTTGAAAATTCTTTATGTGCTACCAAAAATACAATAATATCGGCTTCTTGTGCAGCTGTTTGATAATTGGTTAATTTAAATACTTTATGCGTCTCTATATTTGGCTCTACAATAAAATATGCTTCGTTATTTGCATTTTGTAATACTTTTTGAGCTATATATTTTGCAGGAGACTCTCTTAAATCATCAATATTTGGTTTAAAAGCTAAGCCCATTAAGGCAATACTAGGCTTTCTACCGTGTTTTAATTCGAATTGTAACTTTGCAGTTTGTACTTTTTCTGCACACCAAAAAGATTTATAATTATTTATTTCTCTGGCTTTACCTATTATTTGGGATTCAGCTGGATAATCTGCAACTATAAAATATGGATCTACTGCAATGCAATGACCACCAACACCACAACCAGGTTGTAAAATATTTACTCTTGGGTGTTTGTTTGCCAATTTAATAAGCTCCCAAACATTAATGTCTGCCTTATCACATATTAAAGATAACTCATTGGCAAATGCAATTTGTACATCTCTAGATGAGTTCTCTACCAATTTACACATTTCAGCAGTTCTAGCATTTGTTTCGTGTAAATCCCCTTTAATAAATTGACGATAAAAAGCTAATGCTTTTTGAGTTGCCTTTTCGTTTACACCACCAATTACACGATCATTATGCACTAATTCGTACATTACGTTTCCTGGTAATACACGTTCTGGGCAATAGGCAATATTAATTTTATTAGTTAATTCTGGTCTTTCACTATAAATAAGATCCATCATTTTTTCTGTTGTCCCAATTGGAGAAGTCGATTCTATAATATATAAATCGTCTTGCTTTAAAAGAGGAAGTATGGCTCTTGTTGCTGCTTCTACAAAAGAAATATCTGGTTCATTTTTTGCCTTAAAAGGTGTAGGTACAACAATTAAGTAGGTGTTAGCTTCAACTGGAGTTGTTGCTGCCTTTAAATAACCTTCTTTTACTGCTGTAGCTACTGCTGTATCCAATTCTGGTTCTACAATGTGTATTTTCCCTGCATTAATAGTCTCTACAACTTTTGGGTTAATATCTACACCATGAACATGGGTTTTATTTTGTGCAATTAATGCTGCTGTAGGCAGACCTATATAACCTAGGCCTATCATTACTACTTCTGGATTGTTCATTTTCTATTATTATTTCTTGGCTAGAATTCAAGTTTTTAGAGGAATTAATATCTAATTGATGCTCTTCTCAACTAAAAACAAAAACAATAGCGTCTTATTTTTGTAACAATTTAATATGGTTTACTATTTTTTTACAAGCTGTACCATCTCCATAAGGGTTATGTAGTAAGCTCATCGCTTTGTAATTATCAACATTATTTAAAAGATTATTAGCCTCTTGAATTATTTTGTTGGTATCTGTACCTACTAAAAGTACCGTACCTGCATCTACAGCTTCTGGTCTTTCGGTAGTATCTCGCATTACCAAAACAGGTTTCCCTAAACTTGGTGCTTCTTCTTGTACGCCACCACTATCTGTGATAATTAAATAAGACTTATTCATTAGCCACACAAAAGCTGGATAAGATAAAGGTTTAATAAGCATTATGTTATCTATACCTCCTAATAATTCGTAAACTGGTTTTTGCACATTAGGATTTAAATGTACAGGATAGATTATTTGAGTGTCTGGGTTTTCTAAAGCTATTTGCTTTAAAGCGTTGCAAATATTAATAAACCCTTGCCCGTGGTTTTCTCTTCTATGTCCTGTAACTAAGATTAACTTTTTAGAGTTATCTAGTACTGGTTTTAGGGTTTCAATTTCAGGGTCAGAAAAATTAGCTGAGTTCACTTTATTATTGCTAAACTCTAAAGCATCAATTACGGTATTACCAGTAACTATTACGCTTTTATCTGCTATATTTTCGTTTAGTAAGTTTTGCCTAGAAGTTTGGGTTGGTGCAAAATGAAAATCGGAAATTCTTCCAGCAATACTTCTATTAATTTCTTCCGGAAAAGGAGATCTTTTATTAAATGTTCTTAATCCCGCTTCTACATGACAAACTTGTGCTCCAGAATAAAAAGCCGCAATACTAGTAGCCATGGTAGTTGTTGTATCTCCATGTACATACACATAGTCTGGTTTAAACTCTTCTAAGATTGGTTTTAACTCGGTAATTATATCTGCAGTTAAGGAATATAGGTTTTGATTTGGTTTCATTAAATCCAAATCGTAATCTGGTTTAATTTCGAAAAAATCTAGAACCTGATCTAGCATTTCTCTGTGTTGTGCAGTAATACAAACTTTGGTTACAAAATGCTCGTTTTCGCTTTCAAAAGCTTTTACTAATGGGGCCATTTTAATTGCTTCTGGACGTGTACCAAAAACGATAAGATTTTTTTTCATTTATTAATCTTTTTACTTATTTAATGAAACTTTAAAATTCATTTAAGGTTACAAAAGTACTATAAATAAAATGTTTAGCAATATTTAGTTTCGTACGATGTGTTACCCAGCTACAAAATACAAAAAAACAAGTCAACCGGTAAAATACCCCTTTTAACGTCTTTTACAAAACTCTCCAGCTTAAACAATCATTCCTGCTGCAACAGTTTCGTTTGTGGTAGTGTCTATTAAAACAATACTTCCTGTGCTTCTATTTTCTCTGTAAGCATCTACCATTAAAGGTTTTGTAGTTCGTATTTTAAGTTTTGCTATATCATTCATATTTAAATCTTTATCCTCTGTATTTCTACCTAAAGTATTAATATCAATTTTATAAATTACATCTTTAATCATTGCCTGTTGCAAATTAGAGGTATGTTGAATAGCGTATTTAGCTCTTGGTTTGGCAGGTTTATTATTTAACCAACATAACATTACTTCTATGTCTTGTGTTGCCGTTGGTTTATTATTGGAACGCACAATCATATCTCCACGACTAATATCGATATCGTCTTCTAGAGTTATGGATACAGACATAGGAGCATACGCTTCTATAAGGTTTTTATCTAAAACATCTATAGATTTTATAGTAGAATTAAAGCCAGAAGGCATAACAGTAATAGCATCTCCAACTCTAAATACACCACTTGCAACCCTACCAGCATATCCTCTATAATCTCTATGAGAATCATTTTGAGGTCTTAAAACAGTTTGTACAGGAAAACGTGCGTCTACTTTATTAATATCGCTACTAATATGCATCGTTTCTAGCGTATGTAGCATTGGAGCACCTTGATACCAAGGCATATTATCTAGTTTATTTACTACATTATCTCCATTTAACGCACTCATAGGTATAAAGCGCACATCTGTTACTAACATTTTGGAAGCGATGTCTTCAAATTGTCTAATGATTTTATTGTAAACTTCTTCAGAATAATCTACTAAATCCATTTTATTGATACAAACAATAATATGAGGTATTTGAAGTAAGGAAGCTATAAAGGCATGTCTTTTTGTTTGTTCTACTACTCCTTTTCTTGCATCAATTAATATTGTTGCTACATTTGCTGTAGATGCTCCTGTTACCATATTACGAGTATATTGTATATGTCCTGGAGTATCTGCAATAATAAATTTACGTTTAGGTGTTGTAAAATATCTGTAGGCAACATCTATGGTAATTCCTTGCTCACGTTCATCACGTAAGCCATCTGTAAATAGAGCTAAATCTACACCTTCATGCCCTTTTTTATTACTTGTTTTTGTTATTGCTTCAAGTTGGTCTTCAAATATTGATTTAGAATCATATAATAAACGACCAATTAAAGTGCTTTTCCCATCATCTACACTTCCTGCTGTAGTAAAACGTAATAGTTGATTATTGTCTAACATTTTTTGCTTTTTTATAATTTGAAAAGACCTACCTAAAAATGGATTTGGAACTTTCCTTCAAAATATATTTTTGATTTTAGTAATACTGAAAGTGATTTTCTCTTTAATTAATGATTTTTAGAAATATCCTTGGCGTTTTCTATCTTCCATTGCAGATTCAGATCGTTTATCATCACTTCGGTTTCCTCTTTCTGTATTTCGCATTCCTGCAACTTCTGCAGCTATTTTCTCTAATGTATCTGCTTCCGATTCGTCTCCGCCGGTGATCGTAATATCGCCTAAGGTTCTAAAACGTATTTTTTTAGTTACAACTTCTTCGTGTTCTTCTAAAACTAAAAATTCGGAGTAAGGAATCCATGTGTCTTGTCTCCAAACAACTTCTCGTTCGTGTGCAAAGTATAAAGATGGTATCGCAATATTTTCTCTTTTAATGTAATTCCAAACATCCATTTCTGTCCAGTTACTTATTGGAAATGCTCTAAAATGCTCGCCTTCAAAGTGCTTACCGTTAAAGATATTCCATAATTCTGGTCTTTGGTTTTTTGGGTCCCATTGCCCAAAATCGTCTCGATGTGAAAAGAAACGTTCTTTTGCTCTTGCTTTTTCTTCATCACGTCTTCCTCCACCAATAGCACAGTCTATTTTATTAGATTCTATAGCATCTAAAAGCGTTGTTGTTTGAAGTGCGTTACGTGTTGCATTTTTACCTTTTTCTTCTGCTACTCTACCTTCATCTATAGATTCTTGTACAGAACCAACAATTAATTCTACACCTAATTCTGTAATGGTATTATCTCTAAATTGAATAGTCTCCGGGAAATTATGTCCTGTATCGACATGCATTAGTGGGAATGGTATTTTAGCTGGATAAAATGCTTTTTTAGCTAAATGTGTTACTAAAATAGAGTCTTTTCCTCCAGAAAACAATATCACTGGATTTTCAAATTGTGCCCAAACTTCACGCAATACAAAAATTGCTTCACTTTCTAATTCGTCTAAATAATTTAAGTAATATTTACTCATTGCTCCAATTTTAAATTTGATTTAAGATACTTCATGGCAACATGAACTGCTTCTTCAAATATTTTAATAATAGTTACCTATTAGTATCCTTTTAAATAGGTGTAAAACTTTCGACAAAGTTAACATCTTTAACGATATTTTGTATGTATAAATAATTTTTTTTAAGCTGTAAAACTAAGAATAATATAAAACGAACTCTTTAAAATTTAGTCCTTAAAACATCTGTGTTTTGATTATAACTTGTACACAAAAATTACTTGAGGTTTTTATGCTTTTTGTTGAAAATTGGTAAGTATATAAAGGAAATTATACCAAAAACGATAATCATAAACGTCTGAGAGGTCCAAATAATCCATCCAAATGCATAGCTAGGCTCTTCTGCTAAACCAAATAATGTTAATGCAGACAGCACTGCTGCTGGGTAAAAAAACACCCCTCCATTTGTTGTTGCTATAGTAAAACTTGCTGCAATAAACGCTACTATTAGTGAAGAAAAAGGAGCTCCATGTAGTTCTTGAACAGAAAAGGATGTGATATAAAACATTAAAATATACATTACCCAAATAAAAATAGTGTGAAAAATAAAAGCGCCTTTGTTTTTCATATTACGAACACTTGTTATTCCTTCTAAAAGTCCATTAGCAAAACCTTTGATTTTATTTGCTGTTTTTCCTTTTGATTTTTTTATATAAAAAATAAGTAAAGCAAGTGCCAAAGACATTACTAGTACAAGGATTATTATTTTTTGTGGATGCAGTTTTTCTATTAAAATATTATAGATAAAATCGAATTGAAAAAACAAAGTAACCACACAAATTAAAAGCACCATTATTACATCGAAAACTCTTTCGGTTACAATAGTTCCAAAACTTTTTTCGAAAGGAACGCCTTCATAATTTGTAGCAACTGCTGCTCGAAGCACTTCGCCAGATCTTGGAATTCCAAAATTTGCTAAATAAGCAATAAAAATAGACATTATACTGTTTTGGGTTTTAATTGAATACCCCATTGGTTTTAGCATGTAGTTCCATCTATAGGCTCTAGATAAATGGCTTAAAAAACCAAAAAAAACCCCTAATACAATCCACCAATAATTAGCCTTTTTAAAATAGGGAATAATTTCAGAAATTGGTAATCTTGAAAAAGTTAACCAACCAAAAAAAACAGCCAAAACTATTGGAAGTATAATTTTTAAATTTTTTAATATTGGATTGGATTTTTTACTCAAAATTATTTATTATGAAAGTTACACAAAAAAATTCCTTTGTTAAAAAGCGTCGAAGGGTTAAGCACTCTTTTTATTTCAACTTAGGTTTTATATAGTTTAAAATGGTATTAACAGCCTCTTCAACCGTACATTCTTCGGTTTTAATTTCAATATCTGGGTTTTGAGGTGCTTCATATGGTGACGAAATTCCTGTCATATTTTTTATTTCTCCAGCTCTTGATTTCTTGTAAAGACCTTTTACATCTCTACGTTCACATTCTTCTAAACTTGTATTAATAAAAACTTCTAAAAAATTAACGTCTTTAACAATCGTTTTAATGTTCTCTCTATCTTTTCTATAAGGGGAAACAAATGCTGCAAGAACTACTAATCCTGCATCTACCATTAAGTTTGCTATTTCTGCTATTCTTCTTATATTTTCGGTTCTATCTTCTGGAGCAAAGCTTAGGTCTTTATTAATACCTTTTCTTATGTTATCTCCATCTAAACTATACGTTTTTACACCTAGTTTATAGAGTTCTTGTTCTACTACATTTGCAATTGTTGATTTTCCAGAGCCCGAAAGGCCTGTAAACCAAATTAAAAAAGATTTGTGTTTATTTTTTTCTTCTCTATCTTTTTTGGAAACTTGATAGCTATGTGGAATTATATTTTCTTTCATCTACTTAACGAATTTCTTTTTAGTTATCAAACAACTTATTTTTTTTGATTTTTTCGTCCTAAAAGCCCAAAGTCTATTTTGTACCAAGCACGTTCATGAATATAATACAACAGCATTTTTGTAATTACTTCTGCGAAACCTATTTTAAGTCCCATTAACGGGTTTCCAGAAATTAGCCAAGCTAGCACCATAGTATCCATTGTGCCAATAACACGCCAAGTAACGGTTTTCGCTATATGGCGTTTTCTACTTTCTAAAATCCGACCGTCTTTAGAGAGGTTTATTTTAAACCAAACACGCTCGTGGAGGTAGTATAAAGTCATTTTTGTAATCACTTCTGCAAAACCTATTTTTAGTCCTACAAAAGGATCGCCTGTGATAGCCCATGATAATACAATAGTATCTAAAGTACCTATAAGCCTCCAAGTAAGGGTTTTTGCTATATGTCTTTTATAAGATACATCTGCCATCTATTTACTAACTAAAAAATAACTGTTTAATAAGTTTTCTTTATTATATAAAAGAGGTTGGTTCGTCTCTTTAGAGATAACTTGTAAGCCTACTGCATTACATATAGCATGACCAGCAGCGGTATCCCACTCCATTGTAGGTGCAAATCTTGGGTACACATCTGCCTTACCTTCTGCAACTAAACAAAACTTTAAGGAGCTTCCTTTTGAAACTACTTCTACTTTTTTTCCTTCTTTTTTTATGGATTCAATAAAATCTAAAGTTTCTTGGCTCATGTGCGAGCGACTTCCAACAACTTGAACTGGGTTCGATTCTGGAGCTTTAGGCTGTAATATCGATGCAGAATGAATCACCTTATCTAAAGAAGTGTCATGTGATTCTAATTGCGCCTTAAAAGCTTCTTTAGTAGCTACATTTGCATAATAAATAGTTTTTGTTACTGGCACATAAATAACACCTAATTCTGGCTTACCATTTCTTACTAAAGCAATGTTTACAGTGAATTCGCCATTGCGTTTAATAAATTCTTTAGTACCATCGACAGGGTCTACAACCCAACAGGTTTTCCAATCTTTTCTTATACTATAATCTGTTTGTTTATTTTCTTCACTAATAATTGGAAATTCTGTATTTACTAAATACGAATTAATTATGTCGTTCGCTTTTTTATCTGCTTCTGTTAACGGAGATTTATCGTCTTTTATTTCCACATTAAAAGCGGTATCATAGACTTGCATAATTATTTTTCCAGCTTCTAAGCTTGCTTGTATTGCTATTTGTAGATTTTTATTCATTATTATTTGCTATTGCTTTTCTTAAACTAACCCTCCAATGTGGTATTTCTATTTTAAGATTTGTTTTTATTTTAGTTTTATCTAATACACTAAAATGTGGTCTTTTTGCTGGTGTTGGATAGGCTTCTGATTTTATTGGTAATACATTTATGTCAATATTACTTTCTTCAAAAATAGCTTTTGCAAAATCATACCAACTAGCAACACCTTCATTGCTAAAATGATAAGTGCCATATTGTTTATTGTTTGTCGTAATAATTTTAAGCATAATTTCTGCTAAATCTGTTGTGTATGTTGGTGTTCCTATTTGATCGGAAACCACATTTATCTCCTTTCTCTCTTTGGATAATTTTATCATGGTTTTCATGAAGTTATTTCCGTTTTGAGAATACAACCAAGAAGTTCTTATAATAAAATACTTTTCTAATTTTTTTATTATTTCAATTTCTCCCTCTAGTTTGGTAGTTCCGTAAACACCAGTTGGCTTTGTTGTGTCTTTTTCGGTATATGCTACAGATTTTTCGCCATTAAATACAAAGTCTGTAGATATTTGAATTAAGGTAACGTTTTTATTAGCACATACTAGTGCTAGATTTTTTACTCCTAACACATTTACTTTTTTTGCTTTTTCAGGCTCTTTTTCAGCTTTGTCTACAGCTGTATATGCAGCGCAGTTTATACACCAATCTATTTTATTTGTATAAAAAAACGTTTCGACTTGATTCGATTTGGTAATATCTAAATCTAAGGTACTTGCAAAAATAAAATCTAAATTTTTAAATTTTGTTTTTAAGGAAGCTAGTGTTTTTCCTAACTGTCCATTTGCCCCCGTTACAAGTACTTTTGTTTTCATTTAAATAGCTTTTCAAACGTTGGAAGCTGTAAGTCTTTTTCAGAAAAAATAAGTGCTTCTCTCGGAAAACCCCAATCGATATTTATAGTCTTGTCGTTGTAAATAATTCCGGCTTCTGCGGATTTATTATAATAATTATCACATTTATAATTAAAAACGGTATGGTCTTCTAATACCAAGAAACCATGCCCAAATCCACGAGGAATAAATAATTGTTTTTTTTGGATTGCATCTAAAACTACAGAGAAGTATTTACCAAAGGTTGGAGATGTTTCTCTAAGGTCTACACAAACATCTAACACACTACCTTGTGTAACTCTAACTAACTTTGCTTGCGCATGAGCTCCCGTTTGAAAATGCAAACCTCTTAAAACCCCTTTAGAGGATTTTGATTCGTTGTCTTGTACAAAAACGATCTTATTTTGTATTGCCTTATTAAAAGTTTCTTGATTAAAGCTTTCCATAAAATAGCCACGAGAATCCAGATGTACTTTTGGTGTTATTACAAAACAGTCTTTTAAATACGTTTCTTCTACAAGCATATTAGATTAGTTGTTGTAAATATAAGCCATAACCACTTTTAAGTAAAGGAGCAGCTAACGCTAGGAGTTCTTGTTTATTAATATATCCCATTTTATAGGCTGTTTCTTCTATACAACCTATTTTTAATCCTTGTCGCTCTTCAATAACTTGAACAAACTGTGATGCTTGCATTAAGGAATTAAAGGTACCTGTATCTAACCAGGCTGTTCCTTTATCCAGTATTTGCACACTTAACTTTTCTTGTTTTAAATATGCTTTATTAACATCAGTAATTTCTAATTCACCTCTAGGACTAGGCTTTATATTTTTAGCAATTTCTATAACTGTATTGTCGTAAAAATAAATTCCTGGTACTGCGTAATTAGATTTTGGTTCGCTAGGTTTTTCTTCAATTGAAATTGCTTTATTATTTTCATCAAACTCTACCACACCATAACGTTTTGGGTCTTGAACATGATAGGCGAAAATAACACCTCCAGTTGGGTTACTAGTTGCTTTTAATGTTTGCTCTAATCCAGAACCATAAAAAATATTATCTCCTAAAATAAGTGCAACGCTATCTTTACCAATAAAATCTTCTCCAATAATAAATGCTTCGGCTAAACCGTTTGGTTGTTCTTGAACGGCATACTTAAAGGTACATCCGTAGTCACTACCGTCGCCTAACAGTTCTTTAAATCTTCCTGCTTCTTTAGAGGTTGAAATAATTAAAACTTCGTTTATTCCTGCCGACATTAAAGTAGTAAGTGGGTAATATATCATGGGTTTATCATAAACAGGCATAAGCTGCTTACTTACCACTTTTGTAAGCGGGTGTAACCTAGTTCCAGAACCTCCTGCTAGTATTATTCCTTTCATGCTTTAATGTACTTTTTAAGATACCAGTTTATTGTTTTTTTAATCCCTGATTCAAAATTTTCATTGGCTTTCCAATCTAATTCTTTTTGAATTTTTGATGCATCTATTGCATATCTAAAATCGTGTCCCGGTCTATCTTTTACAAATGTTATTAATTCTTTATATGATTTTTGTTTAGGTAAAACCGTATCCAAAACTTCACAAATGGTGTTTGCAATATATATATTATCTCTCTCATTCTTACCACCAATATTATACGTTTCTCCTGCTTTACCTTTTTTATATACTAAGTCGATACCTTTACAATGATCTAAAACATATAACCAATCTCTTATATTTTTACCATTGCCATAAATTGGAATATTTTCCCCTTGAATAGCTTTTCTAATTATAGTAGGAATAAGTTTTTCGTCATGTTGTTTTGGTCCATAATTATTAGAACAATTGGTGGTAACCACATTCATTCCAAAAGTATGAAAGTAACTTCTTACGATAAAATCTGAAGAAGCTTTAGATGCGCTATAAGGACTATTTGGTGCATATGGTGTTTGCTCTGTAAACAAACCTGTTTCTCCTAGCGTACCATAAACCTCATCTGTTGAGATGTGAAGAAATCTATTATTAGTGCAACCTTCATTTACTTTATTTGGGGCTTGCATCCAATGGTTTTTAGCTACGTCTAATAATGTAAATGTACCTAAAACATTAGTACTAATAAATGCTTCGGGTTTTTCAATGGAGTTGTCTACATGTGATTCTGCAGCAAAATGTATAACGCCGTTAAAATTATAAATGTTAAATAGTTTTTCAATTAAAGCTCTATCACAAATATCTCCTTTAACAAAAGAATAATTTTTATTGTTTTCTACTTCAATTAAATTAGAAAGCTTACCTGCATAGGTAAGCTTGTCTAAATTTATAATTTTTGCTGTTGGATTCTCTTCTAAATAATAAGTAATAAAATTAGAGCCAATAAAGCCTGCTCCTCCACTTACTAATATAGTACTATTGGTCATGCCTAAGATTCTAATAGGTTTTCTTTGTTCCCGTATTTATCGATTAAATTATAAACACCAAGTTCTTTGAAAAAGAAAAAGAGTAAAACTAAAAGACCAGCTAATACGGTTGCTTTCATTTTGTTTTTTTTATAAAAATTAATGATTAAAGTTGGTTGTGTAAAATTAGATTGTAATTCAATAATTTCTTTTCTTGCTACTATTTCTTTTTGTAATCCTACTATTTCTTGTTTTTTAGAATTTTGTAAATTAAAAACTTCGAACTCTCGTGTATTAATTCTATCCTTATTATTAGCTAAGTTAAGGTTTATAGTTGCTTGATCTTGTTTTTGTGGATCTGCTGAATTACCATAATAATTTTGCATCAAATTAATATACTTCTTCATTAGGGTGTCTGACTCTGTAATTATTTCATTATTAGTTTTGATTTGATTTTCAAAATCTGAAATTTCGGTTTCTTTTATCTCTTTAAAGTATTCATTTTCTCTAAAAACATTTACAATCGAATTCGCTAAACCATCAAAAGCATCAGGGTTAAGTGCGTGAACTGTAATTAGTTGCGTTTCAATAAGCTCCATTGGGTACTCGTCTTCAAATTCATAAAAAGACACGTAGATTGTAGAATCCACTTCTTTAAAGAACTCATGATATTCATGGTATAACTGATTTTTTGTGATACTACTACTCACATCAAATCCAGTAATCTTTGCAGCCACCTCTGGTCGAATATTTAATTCTTTACTTAAACTTATTGAGTCATTATTTCTTGCGATTAAATTATACCTACTAATATGGTTATATAGCAGCTTTCCAGTTTCATAATTTTGATTCACTAATATGGAAGATTGGTAAACAGGAATCGATCTTTTGTCTAAAACTGTAAATACAACATAAGTTAATATAGCGGCGATACCAATTTTAATAAATTGTTTTTTTACAATACTAATTGCAAAAAGGAAAAGAACTGCAATTTTCTTAATAAGCCAACCTAGGGCTTGAAATAGTTTTACAAAAAGGTTTCCTATTTTTTTAAACACTTTTTCTATGTATAAAAAAATCTGGCCTAAATCTACTTCTTCTGTAGTGTTTGCATTTGGTAATTTATCACTCATAATAATTTACTAATTAAATATTTGTTGTAAAATTTTTCTTGTTATTAAATAGGTTGGTTTAACACCAGAAGTTCCTAAACCTCCAGAAGCTAAAGTACCTCCTGTTTCTAGAGGGTTATCACTTGCATAATAAGCATAACGTACTTTTACATCTTCGTTTATACTACCTCTTACTTTGGATGCTGCTTGAATCGCCTTTTGGTAATGTGCACCTTCCATTTCTAGACCAATAACATTCCAAGTAGAACTATAAAAGAACTTTAAAATATCTTTATTTTGTAATGAGGTTCCTAAAACGGTTATCATAGACCCTTCAAATATTTTTAAACCTTGACCTTCTAGGTCAGATTTGCATAACTCATTTTTAAAAGGATAGTTATCTGCTGTACCTTCAAAAATATGTGCAGAAGGTATCATAATATCCCCTTTTCCTCCTTCTAAAATACCTGCTTTTCCCATAATTGAAATAGAGTCTACATGTAAATGCGTTTTCTTTCCGTTAGGTTTATAGGGTTTTAATAACTCATCAATAGTTTCATAAGCTTGTTCACCAAAAGCATAATCCATTACAATTATAATTGGCTTATCTGCTTTTAGTTTATCTATATTAACATCTAAGTCTATTTTAGAAAAATCAATTTTTGCTGTATCAAAAATCTGCACATTAATATTTGTACCCGATGTATCTTCTACATACAGCATTCCTTTTTGCAACGCTTCTTTTGTTACTTTATTACGTAAATCTTTATTGTCTTTATGACTAATTGCTTCATATACTTCAAAAATATCATTTTTAGAAGCTAAAGATTTAAGTGCATTTGGAGCAAAAAGAGTATTCATAACACTGTGCATATTTGCACTAATTACATGAATTGGTCTTTCTAGCAATTCATTTTTACTTAAAATTGCTTTTATATTATTTGCCCAAATTTCTCCATGAATATGGTGCCCTAGACGTTCTCTTAAAACAGGGCTAAAAGTAATGGTTCTTTTGTTGTTTTTTACAACTTCTTCAATAGCTAATTTACCTAACCAATATACGATATGTAATAAACGTTCTGGTTGTGTTGGTATTGCAAAATCGGAATATACTTCTTTTAGTTCATTAAAAGTTCTTCCTAGAATATTTGCAGTATGCGTTATTGCTATTTCACGTTCTTGTTGCGTAAGTTTCTTTTTGGTCGTTACTGCTTTTTCAAGCTTAATCCAATCTCGGGTAGTAGCTCCATTTTCATCAATTAAAACGCGTTTGCTAATCTTATGTGACTCAACAAAAAGAAAAGTAAGATGCGTAAGTATATCATAAATTTCTGAGCGACCACGAGTAATCTCAATGTTCATTTGCTCATCATCTATTCGATAACAATTACGTCTTCTTTTGGGTGGAATTATAGCTTTAAAATGAGAATTTGCATAGCCTTCATCACTTGTTAAATTAATGAATGTGCATTCTTCTATTCCTTCCGGCAATCGATCTACTACATAAAGAAGACCTTCAAGTTCTGCTTTCTCATCACCAATAGACCCATAAATTTCTGGTCTTAGTAATAATAAAGCTTCCCTTAATGTTTCTCCAGAAACACCCATTGGCTTATAAAAACCACGATTAAACAGGTGCCTCATTGTAATATACATGCGTTCTATAGCATTTGAACTCTCTTGAGCTCTCGTTCTTGCATGATGTTTTTTATTACTCATATACTGTATTTAACCCGCAAATATAATATTATTTAGTGAGATTTAATGTTTCTAAATCATCAACTAATTTTCTGTCATTAGATAGACGAGGTAATTTATTTTGTCCCCCTAGTTTACCTATAGATTTCATATACTCTTGAAATCCATCTTTTTTAACTAAAGTAATTTTTAATTGTTGTAAAACCTTACCTTCTACTAAGTCGAAATAATAGCTGTTCTGTTTTTGTAAAGATGCATCTATTTTTTGCGCTAAAGCGGAAATGTTTTTTGGTTCTTTTTCGAATTCAATAAACCATTCATGGTAGGGTAAACCTTGTGTTGGACTAATTTGAGGTGCTACTGAAAACTCTGTAACTTGAACATCACTATCGACTAAAGCTTCTTGTAATGCTTGTTCAACTTCTTTACCAATTACATGTTCTCCAAAAGCAGAAATAAAATGTTTTATTCGTCCTGAAACAATTACTCTATATGGTTTTGTGGATGTAAACTGAATAGTATCTCCTATATTATATCCCCAAAGTCCTGCGTTTGTAGAAATAATCATAACGTAGTTTACATTTATTTCTACATCTTTTATAGTAATTCTTTCAGGGTTTGGGCTGAAAAAATCATCTACTTTAATAAACTCATAAAAAATCCCTGAGTTTAACTGTAACAACATTCCTTTTATGTTTTGCTTGTCTTGGTATGCAAAAAAGCCTTCACTTGCTGGATAGAGTTCAATACTATCTACTTTTCTTCCTATTAAGCTTTCAAATTTTGCTCTGTATGGTTCGTAATTTACACCTCCAAAAATAAATAAATTGAAGTTTTTAAAAATATCACCAACCTTTTTTCCTGTCTTCTCCTGGAGTTTTTCAAAATACATTTGTACCCAAGATGGTATGCCAGAAATAATAGTCATGTTTTCTGGTAACGTTTCATCTACAATAGCATTTACTTTGGTTTCCCAATCTTCAATACAGTTCGTTTTTAATGAAGGCATTCTGTTTTTTTGAAGATATTTTGGTACGTAGTGCGCTACGATTCCCGAGAGTCTTCCTAATTGTATTCCGTTTTGTGTTTCAAGAACTGGAGAACCTTGAAGAAAAATCATCTTGCCATCTACAAATTTAGCATTTCCTGTTTCATGAATATACATTAAAATAGCGTTTCTTGCTGCTTCGACATGAGTTGGCATGCTTTCTTTAGTAATCGGGATATATTTTGCGCCAGAAGTAGTTCCTGAGGTTTTAGCGAAGTAAATTGGTTTGCCTTTCCAAAGAATATTTTCTTCTCCTGCAACAACCCTTTCAACATATGGTTTTAAGTCTTCATAATCTCTAACTGGAACGCGTTTAGTAAAGTCTTCATGATTATTAATACTAACAAAATCATGGTCTTGACCAAACTGTGTTGTTGTTGCATCAATAATTAACTTTTGAAACACTTTACTTTGTGTTTCCACAGGATTATTAGCCCATTTTTGGATGGACTTATATACTCGTTTTGCAAATGGTTTTGCTAAGGCTGCTTTTAATGATAGCATTTATTCAAAATCTATAAAGTTGGTTGGGTTAATTGGGTAACCATCACTCCAAAGTTCAAAATGTAAGTGTGGGCCTGTTGTAAGTTCTCCTGTGTTACCAGACATAGCGATAACCTCTCCTGCTTTAACTAAATCTCCTTGTTCTTTATTTAAAGATGCATTGTGTTTGTATACAGAAATTAATCCATGGCTATGTTCTACAATAATTACTTGTCCTGTTTTAGTAGTCCATTCTGCAAAAATAACAATACCATCGGCTGTTGCTTTTATTGGTGTGTCTTTTGCCACAACAATATCTACGGCATAATGTTTTTCTTTGGCATTATAATTTTCTGTAATGGCGCCATTTGCAGGTGGAAATAAGACAAAGCTTGCATTAGATGTTGCAGATTCAAAAAGGTTATACTTATCTTCTTTATCTACTTTCTCGCGTAGTAGGGAATCTTCTTTGATTGGAGCAAGGTCTATTTCGCTAACATCTAACTTTGCCGATTCTATAATCGAATCTCTATTAAAGTCGACACTACTTAACTCACCATGTAAAACTTTTTTTATGGAAGAAAAATAACGTTCGTTAACCGCTATAACTTTTTCTAAAGAATCTGTTTTATGATTTAAAATAGTGGCTTTCTTTTTTAAAGCTGTTGAAGAGTAACCTGGTATATATTCTTTTAAAGGTGTAAATGCTATAAATATGGTTGTTGCTGTAATTAATAATATAGAAGAGATAGCTAACAAAACAAAAACATTAAGCCTTGTTAGTTTAAAAGATAAGCGTTCTTCAAAAGTATCTTCGTTAAGTATTACTAGTCTATACTTGTGAAGTAGCTTTTTTGCTATTTTTTTTTCTTTTTTCTTTTTTCTTTTCATACTAAAAACAAAAGTATATAAATTTACAAAGTCTTAGTTTAATATTATACTAAAGTTAGGGTTAAAACGAAAATATTAAACTTTAATTATTAACTTTGCTTTAAATTTAAAGATTATGATTTTAAATATGACACCTCTTTTTATAGGTTGGCCACAAGTAGTATTAATTGCCGTTGTTATTTTACTTATTTTTGGTGGTAAAAAAATACCAGAACTTATGCGTGGTCTTGGTAGTGGAATTAAAGAATTTAAAGATGCTACAGGTAAAGAAGAGGAAGAAGAAAGCAAAAAAGAATAACAATTCTTTTAGATAAAAAAAACCAACGCGATGCGTTGGTTTTTTTGTTTTATAAAATAGTTGAAGCTTATTCTATTTTTATAGATTTAACAATAGCTTCAAGCTCAAATATATAATCTCTTTTAGAAACGGATGGTGCAAAAGCAAAGCCTTCTACAACTAAATAACGCTGATTTACTTTATCTTCTATCATATAGTTTACAAATGGTCCAGACATGAATGCGTTTTTCATATCCCAAATCCCTTTGGTTTCCAAAGTGGTTTTATTATCTATAATTGTTTCCGATAAATAAGGTGTATATGCGTTTTCAGTTATCATATACGCACCATCTGGTGAACCGTGAATGTGCTTTTCACCTATAGAGTCTCTAATTTTTATTATTTGATTAATTAAACTGTCATTCTTTTTAAGTGCTTTATATGGTAATTCATATAATACTAAATTAGTAGTTCCTGTAGTAATATCTTTACGAATCCAATAAAAATTATCTTCTTCTTTAGCAATTCTATATGCTGTTGGGAAATTTATTGTTATCCCTAATTTTTCTTTAATTGCGTTATCTTTATGAAGGGATAAGTTAATTCTTCTTTGTTTTTCTTTTAGCTCTTCGTTTTTAAATGCAGAAACAATTTTATCTGCATTATCTTTAATTTGTTTAACAATTTCAGCATTTGTTTTTCCGGTTATTAAAACCACTTTTTGAGGCTTTGCATATACGTCGCTTGCTATTTTTACAGAAGCTTCTTCAGATCCTTTTTCTATTTTTAAAACGGTTCTGTTCCTGGTTACAAAATCGGAAAATACTTGTGGTGGTATTTGTGCCATTGTAAAAATAGGCTCGTCTTGTGGTAAACCATAAATTGGTGCAGCAAGCACATCTCTAATAGCTTCTCCAACACTACCATCCCAAAGATCATTATTAACAACAACAGAAATGTTATTAAGTGTTCCAGAAGATGCTGAAACGATTCTTTTATTTGATTTTTTCGAATCATTACAAGAAGTAAAGAATAGTATTAGTACTGCAATACAAAGAAAATTACGCATAATTGTTAGTTTTTATAGAAGTTTTAGCCTTTCGATACTACAAGCCTCATTCCTGGTTTTAAATTGTTACCACTAATATCGTTCCAATCTCTAATATTTTGAATAGAAATACCTGGGAATTTTTGAGAAATACTCCAAAGGGAATCTCCGCTTTTTACCATGTAGGTTGTTGCATTGGGAGGAACTGTCTTTTTATTCTGCTTATTAGGAGTGCTTTTTGTGGTTGCAGCTGTGTTTCTTGGATAAATAGTTAAGCGTTGTCCTATTTTAAGATTATTGCTTCGTAAGCCATTCCATTGTTTTAATTGACTAACGCGAACACCAAATTTTCTTGCAATTTTCCCGAGGTAATCCCCACTTTGTACTTTGTACCTTGTTTTACTTTCTGCATTAAAAAATTGTGGTAATTGTTTTTCTCGTTTATCAAATTCAGCTTTAGTCATTGCATAAAAAGCTTCTTCATTATTTACAAACTTTCCAATAACATCTCTTGGTAAACGTAAGGTATAGTTTTCACCTTTTACAACTGGAATAATATCTAGTTTGTATGAAGGGTTTAAAAACTGTAATTTTTCTATTTGTACACCAGTTGCTTCACCAACTTGATCTAAGGTAATCATATGTTTTACACGCACTGTATCTGTTTCTATGTACTGAAACTCTGGTTTTACAGGTTTAAATCCGTGTTCTTCAGCAAACTCAAAGATATACATAGTTGCTAAAAATGCAGGAACATAACCTGCTGTTTCCCTTGGAAGATTATGGCGAATATTCCAATAGTTTTCATAACCACCAGAACGTCTTATTGCTTTACTTACATTTCCTGGGCCAGAATTGTATGCTGCTAAAGCAAGATCCCAATCGCCAAAAATTTCATACAGTTTAGATAAATATTTAGATGCGGCTTCTGTTGATTTAATAGGATCGCTACGTTCGTCTACATAAGAGCTTACATCTA
The DNA here is from genome assembly GCF_053604645.1 of Lacinutrix cladophorae. Lineage (NCBI taxonomy): Bacteria > Pseudomonadati > Bacteroidota > Flavobacteriia > Flavobacteriales > Flavobacteriaceae > Lacinutrix > Lacinutrix cladophorae. Next base: position 233,512 of record NZ_JBSHNR010000121.1, read on the forward strand.
ATCCATATTGTTTTCCCGTTGCAAACATAAATTGCCATAAACCGGTTGCTCCAACTCTAGATCTTGCTCTTGGTTTAAGTGCAGATTCTACGATAGCGAGATATTTCATCTCTAACGGGATGTTATAATTATCTAATTCGCGTTCGAACATTGGAAAATAATAATGTCCTAATCCCATTAATTTTTCAAAAGATTTTCTTCTGTTTTTTAAAAAGGACTTGATAACACTTTCTAAAGATGGGTTATATTCTACATTAAAAGGGGTTCTAGCATTAAGTTCTGCTAGTCTTGATTTTAGTAACTCTGTAGATAATTCAGGATAATAAACATCTTTATAATCTAGTTCACTAACCGTTCTATAAATAGTATCAAACAAAGAGGTGCTATATAATTCTTGTAGCCATTTATCATCAATTTCAGCTGCATGATCATTATCTAAAAGTGTTGTATTAAGATCTAATTGTTCTACAACTTTTATTTCTTTTTTATAGTAAGCTTGACCATCAATTATAGTGTCTATTATATAATTTTTTCCTGCTTCTAATTGTTGTTCTGTAAGCCTTGGATTTTCTATAGCAACTTGTAAAGTGTCTTGTGCTTGTAGCATGGTAAGACCTAAAAAATATACAAAGAAAAAGAGTTTTTGTAACTGCATAGTTATGTGTTTAGCGTCTTATTTAAACGTATAAGATACTAAATTCGTGTTTTATAATTAAAAATGTTTTCTGCTTTATACTATTCTAAAATAGCAGCAATTCCTGGAAGCGTTTTCCCTTCAAGACTTTCTAGCATTGCTCCTCCTCCTGTACTTACATAGCTTACTTTATTTTCGAATCCGAATTGCTTTACAGCAGCAACAGAATCTCCTCCTCCAACTAGTGAAAATGCTCCGTTTTTTGTGGCTTTTGCAATAGAATCTCCTAAAGCAATGGTTCCTGTAGCAAAGTTTTCCATTTCAAAAACTCCTAAAGGACCATTCCAAAGTATGGTTTTACATTGTAATACGACATCGTTAAATATTTGTTTCGATTTTGGTCCACAATCTAAACCTTGCCAGCCTTCTGGAATATCTGTAATATCACAAACTTGAGTATCTGCATCGTTGCTAAAAGCATTTGCTGCTAACACATCTACTGGAATATGTACCTGCACTCCTTTTTCTTTTGCTTGCTTTAATATTTCTAAAGCTAATGGCATTTTGTCGTCTTCGCAAATGGAATCTCCTACTTTTCCTCCTTGTGCTTTAATAAAAGTAAAGCTCATTCCTCCACCAACAATTAGATGGTCTACTTTATCTAAGATGTTTTCAATGATTGTAATTTTTGAAGATACTTTTGCTCCACCTAAAATAGCTAAAACTGGTTTTTCTCCAGATTCCATTACTTTATTTATGCTTTCTATCTCTTGAGCTAATAAATAGCCGAAACATTTATTTTTAGGGAAAAATTGAGCAACAACAGTTGTAGAAGCATGTGCACGATGCGCAGTACCAAAAGCGTCATTTACATAAATATCTCCTAGTTTTGAAAGTTTTTCGGCAAAGTCTTTATCTCCAGAAGTTTCTTCTGAATGAAAACGTAAATTTTCTAATAATAAGATTTCCCCTGGCTTTAAATTTTTAGCAGCTTCTTCTGCTTCTGCACCAACACAATTAGAAACAAATTTTGTTTCAACACCTATTATTTCTTCTATTTTATTTGCAATATGACTTAAAGAAAACTCGTCTTGAGCTCCTTTTGGTCTTCCTAAATGCGACATTAAAATACAGCTTCCTCCGTCTTCTAAAACTTTAATAATAGTTGGTTTTGCAGAAAGTATTCTGGTAGCATCTGTAACTTGAAATTTTTCATTTAATGGTACATTAAAATCTACTCTAATTAATGCTTTTTGGTCTTTAAAGTTGAAGTCGTTTAGTGTTTTCATTTTCGTTATATATATAAATTGCGCATATTATTCTAAAGGCTAAAGGTCTTTAAAATAAATAATATGCGCAATTTTTTTATTCCTCTAATATTTTAGAGTAGTTTACTCTTCGTCTTCAACATTACCAACAACAGGTTTTGCTTCTTTTAAAACATCTCCAGAAACCAATATATTGATATTATCTAAGTTATTCTCTAGGTAACAGCTTTCACTAATATTTGTTTGAAATGCAGTAAAAAAAAGATAAAAACGATCTGCTTTAGTAGATACATTAAAATCTAATTCGGTTTGATTGTTATCTAAAAGTGTATTGTTTGTGTTTGGTATATTAAATGATACGAGATCAAATCCTAAAGTGTTTTCACTTTTAGGAAGTCTTTCGGTTACATGTTCCTCATTATTTGTTATGCTACTATTAAAAAAATTTGTTTCAGGTCGTAAACCTGTACTCATATTAACAAATTGCTTTTCTTTTTCACTAAAAATGGAACACTTATCTGTTTTTAATTTAGCATCTCCCTCAATTGCAGCCATAGTAATTGTAGCGTTAATTTCGCCAAATTCTGGAGTTTTAAAATTATTGAAATTAATATCTAAAGGCTTTTTATTTAAAAGCGACAATCCGTGAAAAGTTCTAATATATTTGGGCGTGTCGTCTTCTTTTTCATAAACTACATATAAAACCCAACCAGCTGAGCTACCACCTGTAATAACCCCTTCTGTAGCTCTCACATTAGCTACTGTATAATTTCCATTTATGGTATTATTTTGCAATAAAGAAGTTACATCTGCATAACAAACATAGGGTGAATTTGCGGCAAAAAACTTTTTTTCATGCCCGTCAAAAACAATTTCTCCTTTAATCTTTTTGTATCCTTGATTTGGGGTTTTAAATTTTATAGAATGAAAGGTCGTATCACGTTCTCCTTTTCCTTTCACCAACATTTTATTGTTTACTTTTTTATATTGTCCTTTTTTAAATCCATATGTAGCACTCCAATACAAGGCAGCATACTTAACTTTACTAATGTTTTTGGGTAATTGTAAATGTGCAGAACTAGAACTAAATGTAGAGAACTCGTTATCAATATCTACATATTTCATTTCTACTCTATCGTTAATTAAACCTATTTCATTATAATCTTGAGTAGCGTGTTCGCTTAAAATATTATTTCCTATAGCGATGGCACTCCCTTGAATATAAAACTCTTTTTGAGTGGTTAAAGCTTGTTCTTGAGCAGGTTTTATATCCTGACTTTTTTGTGCATTTATAGAAAACACAATAAGTACAGTAAAACTGAATTTAAGTAGGTTTTTCATTTTTGGGAAATGATTTGGGGCTCAAATATAATAATAATAAAACACTTTATCTGTGTTTTGTGTATTTAATCGTTGTTTTATTGGTTTTAGAGAAGGGATTATAGGGCAGAATTTTACTTATTTCTTTAAAATTGGACTTTGCTTTTAGTTTTCCTTTTAAGTATATAAACTATATTTGCTGTATGCTTTTTAGTGATATTTTAGGACAAGAACATATAAAAAACCATTTAACACAAAGTGTGGATAATGGTAGAATTGCACACGCACAATTATTTGTAGGCCCGGAAGGTTCTGGAACTTTACCAATGGCTATTGCTTATGCACAATACATTTTATGTGCGAATACAAATAAAGAAAACAACAACGGAAACGCAGCTTGTAATCTTAAGTTTAACAACCTTTCGCATCCAGATTTACATTTTGCTTTTCCTGTAACTACAAGTGATAAAGTAAAGAGTAAACCAGTTTCTAGTTTTTACTTAGAAGAATGGAGGCAATTGCTAAAAGAACAACCGTATGGTAATTTATTTGATTGGTACAAACTACTTGGCGTAGATAATAAGCAAGGACAGATTGGTGTTGAAGAAGCACTACAAGTTGTTAAATCACTTGCTTTAAAATCTTACGAAGGTGGTTATAAAGTGATGTTAATTTGGATGGCAGAAAAAATGAATACTGCTGCTGCAAACAAACTTCTTAAACTGATTGAAGAACCACCAAACAAAACGATTTTTATTCTTATTGCTGAAGACGAAGAACAAATAATTAATACTATTAGATCCCGTTGCCAAATTTTGCACTTCCCGCCTTTAGCCGAGATGGATGTAAAACAAGGCTTAATAAATCAATATAATTTACAAGATGCTGTAGCAACAAAAATTGCACATCAAGCGAATGGAAATTACAATAAAGCTTGCGATTTAGTATATCAAGATAGTGAAGACATACAATTTGAAACTTGGTTTATTTTCTGGATAAGAAGCGCATTTAAAGCCAAAGGAAATAAGGCTGCTATTCACGATTTAATTTCTTGGAGCGAAGAAATTGCAAAAACAGGAAGAGAAACACAAAAACAATTTTTAAACTTCTGTATCGATTTTTTTAGGCAAGCACTTTTGTTGAATTACAATGCAAAAGAACTAGTATATTTTGAACCTAAAACCGAAAAATTTAAACTAGAAAATTTTGCTCCTTTTATTCATGGAAATAATATTTTAGAAATTTCTAATGAACTTCAAGATGCTATTTATCATATAGAACGTAATGGAAATTCGAAAATAATCCTTACCGATTTATCTATAAAATTAACAAGGTTAATACATAAAAAAAGTCAAGCATAAGCTTGACTTTTTTTATAAATAAAATGTTTAAATTACTTTGTGTATGTAGCATTTAAAGCCTCAGTAACCTCTTTAGTAATATCATTAGTATCACTACCATACATTACACTTCCAGCTTCATTTTTCCCTAAAATGTAAGTGTAGTTATTTTTCTTACCATAATCGGTAACAAAATCTTTTACTTTAACAAGAGCAGAATCTATAGCTACTTGAAATTCTTGCTGCATTGCTTGTTGTTGCATTTGAATTTGCTGTTGTAACATTTGTTGTTTTTGTCCTAATTGTTGCTCTGTTTCTTGTCTTTTTTTAGTGGACATTTTTGCTCCATTCATTTGGTAGTTTTGAACTTCTTTTTGAAAAGCCATTCCAATACTATCTGTATCTTTTTTAAACAAACTATCTTTTACTTTAAATTTTGCTTCAATGTCTATTTTACCTTGATAGTCATTTATTAACTCTCCATTATCTATAAAAGCAATTTTTTGTTGCTCACAAGAAGTAAAAACGAAAACGGTTACAAGTGCTAAAATTATTTTTTTCATGTTATCTGATTTATTTTTTTAATCAGCGCAAATGTAAAAAAAGCAAAGGAATATTATTATATAAAAATTATTTATAAAAAATACGAAAACAATAGTTTACAACTATTAAAAACAGATTAAAATAAAGCGTTTTAAGCCTCTTTTATGAATTTTAAGCACAAAGAGTTGTTTGTGACTCTAAAAATGTAACAATTAAGGTTAAAAGAAGATTTAACCGTTTTTAATCACATAAATTAAGGAAGAATACTCTTTAGAACGTTTCGCTTTGCGATTGGAAAGAAAACCAATCCAAAAAGCTTTAATCGGATTCATAAAACCAGATTTGTATTTTTCGGAAAGTAAGCTCACATAATACGCATCAAATTGCATAGGAAGTATTTTTATCACTTTCATATTTTCTTTCGCAAAAAGAGAAACAATAGAATCTTGATTAAAGTGCCAAAGGTGTCTTGGTACATCTAAGGCTGCCCAAAAATTTTTATAATGTTTTGCATCATAACTTTTATAATTAGGTACAGCTACTATTAAAACTCCGTTTTTTTTAAGTAAGCTTTTAAAAATAGAAATCTGATTTTCTAAATTTGGTAAATGCTCTAGAACATGCCAAAGTGTAATTACATTAAAGCTATGCTTTTTAAATTTTTGTAATTGTTCTATTTCAAAAACATTATTTTCTGTTTTCTTATTTGCTATTTCTCTTGCTTGTTGGTTTGGTTCTATACCAGAAACTTGCCAATTATTTTGTTTGGAAACTTGTAAAAAATCTCCTGTACCACACCCAATGTCTAAAAGTTTTTTTTCTTCAAAGGAAAAAGAATTAATAAGTTTCAATTTTCGTTTTAAAGAAATACTTCTAACAAGATGATATACTTTTTCAAGTATATTTCTTTTCGCATCCGTGTGCGAAATATAATCTTCCGTTTTATAATATTCGGAAAGTTTTTCTGCTTTAGGTTGTGGACTCGTTTCTAAAAAACCAAATATTGGATTTTCTATTAATTCAAATGTTTCTCCAGAAACAGAATGATCTTTTACTTTTAAATGGATACGGTTTTCTTTCATTTAGAATAGACTCGAAAACAAATTCAGAAGAACAAATAAAAATGTTTTTTGTTAAATTATTTTAGTTTTCAAATATATTAATAAGCTTTAAAATCCATTCTAATTTCGTCTAAATATTTTGCTACAATATATCTATAAAAAGAATCTGTACTTAAAGCATCTTGATTATTTTCATCTTTTACAACCATATAAATGAATTGCTTTTTCTTTCCGTTTTTAACTAATTCGGGATCGTCATTTTTAAATATATAATCAGTAAAATCTAAATATGTACTTGTTTCTTCTTTGCTTAATATTCGAATTGTAAACGGTACATCTTCAATTTCTACATTAAATTCAGAGGAGGAAAAACCAGGAACATCATGAAAACGTTCGTACAAATACCTATCGAAAAAACGCCTGTCTTTATAAATTTGAAAACTAAAAACATTTTGACTTTTTAGGTCTTTGCCAACTTTTTTATTTCCCTCAATAATATGATATCCATTTATGTCTTGAACATTTTTCACAGGAATACATGAAACAAATAATGTTGTACACAAAACAAATAATACTCGTAATTTCATAATGCTTTTTAATATTTTTAGCTTCAATAAACAAGCCAAAAAACATCTATGTTCCACGTGGAACACTTTAAAACTATCTTCCCATATATACCAACAAAACGGAAATATCATTTGGTGAAACACCACTTATTCTAGATGCTTGGGCTATCGACGTTGGTTGTATGTTTTTAAGTTTTTCTCTAGCTTCTAAGCTCATAGATTTAATTTGAGAGTAATCAAAATTGTCAGGGATTTTTACATACTCTAACCTATTTAATTTATCTGCGTTTAGTTTTTCTTTGGCTATATATCCAGAATATTTGACTTGAATTTCGGTCTGCTCAATTATTTCATTATCTAAATTATTGTCTTGAATATAATTCTCAACTGCATCAAATTTCCTAACATCTTCTATAGTAATATTAGGTCTAGAAAAGAGCTTAAACATCTTATCTGATTGTTTCACAAGAGCAGAGTTTTTTGATTCTAAAACTGGATTAGCTTCTTTTGGTTGTACACTAGTGGTTCTAAAAAATTGAACAAACTTTTCAGCTTCTTCATGTTTTTCTTCCATACGCTTTAAACGTTTTTCACTAGCTAAACCCAGTTCAAATCCTTTAGGTGTTAATCTTAAATCTGCATTATCTTGACGTAATAAAGTTCTATATTCTGCTCGAGAAGTAAACATTCTATAAGGCTCTTCTGTTCCTTTTGTTATTAAATCATCTATCAAAACACCTATATATGCTTCATCTCTTTTTAAGGTAAAAGGATCTTTTTCACTAACTTTTAAACTAGCATTTATTCCAGCCATTAAACCTTGAGATGCGGCTTCTTCATAACCAGTTGTTCCATTAATTTGACCCGCAAAATATAGTCCTTCTACCAACTTTGTTTCTAAAGTATGCTTTAATTGTGTAGGTGGAAAATAATCGTATTCAATCGCATAACCGGGTCTGAAAAACTTAACATTTTCAAATCCGACAACTGAACGTAATGCCTTAAACTGAACATCTTCTGGCAATGAAGTAGAAAACCCATTAATATAATATTCAACAGTATTCCAACCTTCTGGTTCAACAAATAATTGATGTCTATCTTTATCTGCAAAGCGATTTATTTTGTCTTCGATGGACGGACAATATCTAGGCCCTAAACTTTTAATTCTTCCATTAAACATTGGTGAGCGATCGAAACCTTCACGAAGAAGATCATGTACTTTTTCACTTGTATAAGACATGTGACAAGAACGTTGATTAGTCAACGGCTTTGTAATATCTAAATAAGAGAATTTCTCAGGATTTAAATCTCCTGGTTGTTCTACCATTTTTGAAAAATCTAAAGATCGACCATCTACTCTTGGAGGTGTTCCTGTTTTCATTCTTCCAGATTCGAAACCTAATTCCACCAATTGCTCTGTAATACCAGTTGCTGCTTTTTCACCAGCTCTTCCACCTCCAAAATTCTTATCTCCTATATGAATTAATCCGTTTAAAAAAGTTCCATTGGTTAACACTACAGATTTACCTTTTACTTTTACTCCCAAAGAAGTTTGTACACCAACTACTTTATCATTTTCAACTAATAAACCAGAAACCATTTCTTGGTAAAAATCTAAGTTCTTCGTTTGTTCTAAAAGAAGTCTCCAATCTTCTGCAAAACGCATTCTGTCACTTTGTACTCTTGGACTCCACATTGCAGGTCCTTTAGATTTATTTAGCATTTTAAACTGAATAGCAGAAGTATCACTAACAATACCACTGTAACCACCAAGAGCATCAATTTCTCGTACAATTTGACCTTTTGCAATTCCTCCCATAGCAGGATTACAAGACATTTGTGCAATATTTTGTAGGTTCATGGTAATAAGCAAGGTTTTGCTTCCCATGTTTGCTGCTGCTGCTGCTGCTTCACTTCCTGCGTGACCAGCTCCAACAACTATAACATCATATAACTCGTTAAACATGTAATTATAAGTTTAAATATGTTCTTCGTTTGAAATAAAAATTGTTCCACGTGGAACACTTTTGTTTGTAAAATTAAAAAGCTTGCAAATATACAACGAAAGTTCTAAATACGTTCAAGTTGTTTTAAGTAGAAGTTTTCCTTGCTACGCATCTTTTTTGCTTCTTCTTCTGTTTTATCTTTATAACCACAGTAATGCAAAATACCATGAACAAGAACCCTTTGTAATTCTTCAGTAAAAGAAACCTTGAAATCGGATGCATTATCTATTACTCTTTCTGTTGAAATAAAAATATCACCCTGTAAGATTTTACCTACTGAATAATCAAAACTAATGATATCTGTTAAAGTATCATGATTTAAAAATTCAACATTTAATTTATGCAAGTAAGCATCATCACAAAAAATGTAATTTATTTCATCTTCTTTACAGTCTTCTGAAACTATTACGCTAGATATCCATGTAGCTAATTTTGTTTCATTTTCTAATATAAAATCGTTCTCGTAATTAAAACTAATCATTGTTTTTTTTAAAGTACTCTTGCACTTTCTTTTTATAAATTGGTTGCAAAGGTAAGCTTTGTCTATTTAATATTTCGGTAGTGTTAAAATATTGTTTTGCTGTAGGAATTTGATTGTTTGTTTTGTTATCAAATTGCTTTTGGTTGGTTTCCGATTCACGCTTTTCTTCTTGACCTTGTTGAAAAGTTGCTTGTTCTAATTTTAATAATTGATGTTTTAAATTTAACATTTTCTCCATCGTTTGATTCGTGAAACCTTTATTTAAAAGATCCATTTCAATCTGTTCCATTTGTTTCACTAGATTACTACCAACACCATTTTTTCCTTCTTTAGCTAATCTATCTTGCAATGCTTGACGTATTTGCTGTTGTTGTTGGTAAATTCTATATAGCTCTCCATTTAATTCTTCGCTATTACCTTCTCCTTCACCTTTCTTATCTCCACCTTCTTTACCCTTCCCTTCTTTGGCATCACCTTCTTTACCTGTTTTTCCTTCCTTTCCATTATCTCCTTCGCCGGCTTCTCCTTCTTTTCCTTCTTCCCCTTCTTTTCCTTTTTGCATCCCTTCTTGCATTTCTTTTGCAAGTTGTTCTTGGCTTTTTATTATGTCTGGAAGTCCGCCATCTCCTCCCTTACCTTCACCTGGTTTAGGATTTCCTTTACCCCCTTGCCCTTCACCATTCATTTGCATTTGCATATTATCTAATGCGTTACTTAGAAAATCTGCTAAATTATTTGCTGAAGTTATGGTATATTGTTGATTGGAAACCCCTTTATATATCTGATTTTCAGAAAACTGCACTAAAGATTTATCTATATTATAAAACACTTCTCCAATTTCTTTATTTACTTTCTCAGAAATTTTTGGTTGACGAAGCGATAGTGCAAATAAACTATCATCTATATGTGAGAAATGTTCTCTTAAATTATGTTGTTTACGCAAATAAGATGCGTATTTATTATGGTTTACCTCAATACTTTCAAACTGATTCATTAATCCTTCTTGGTTAAAAGAAAAAAGTACTAAGTTGTCTAGTATTTGGCGCAACATTTCGGCGTCCTCTGCCATTTGTTCTCCTCCAGAAGCCGCCATAGCAGCTTGCATTTGTTCGCTCATTTTTTTCATTTTCTGAGCTGCTTGCTTTTGTTTTTGCTTTGCTTGATTCTGGCTATTTTGTTTTTGTTGTTCTTCTTGACTTTGTTCTTTTTCTTCTAATTTATCGGAAGCTTCTTGTTGATCTTCTTTTACATTATCTTCCTCGTTTTTATTTCGATCTATTTTTTCCGGACGTTTTAATTCTTGGTTTTCTTTTTCAAGCGCATCCATTTCATTTTGAAATTTTTCAAACTCCTTATTTATTTCATCTTGTTTTTCTTTGGTATTATTTTCTGGAGTTTCCTCAGATAACTTTTCTTGCTTTTCTGCTAATTTTGCTAATTCTTGTTGTAACTTTTCTAATTTCTTTCCTATGTAATATTTTTTTGTAAGCTCTAGTAATTGTTCTAAACTTCTTTTCTGATTTTTATTTTGCTTCGCTAACTTTTCTAATTTCTCACTTAATTCTTCTTTGTCTAATTTTTCTCTCAATTTCTCAAGCTCCTCCAGCAGTTTCTCGTCTTTTTTAAGCTGTTCTTCATTTTCTTTTAAACGCTCTTTTAAATCGTCTTTAAATTGGTCATCTTTCTTTTCTTGCTGAAATTCTTCTAAATTATCCTTCAGTTTTTTATTAAAACTCTGCATCATCTCTTCTTGCTCTTTTTGGCGTTTCAAGAAATTATCCAGTTTACGTTTATCATTAAAATTAAGTTCTGTTTTTTCTTTTTGTGTTTTAGAAAGTTCTCGGAGTTCCTTTTCGCGTTCTTCGAACTTTTCTAAAGATTTATCTAAATCTTGAATGGTTTCGTTTTGTTCTTGTAATTGTTTTTGTTCTTCTTCCTCTTTGGTTAATTTTCTATAGGAAAAAACTTGGCTTTTTGTACGCTTATATTTTTGAATCGCATCGTTATCGAAAACCTCAAAATATATATCGTAACTAACACCTTCTGTAATTTCTAAATTATTTGGAAAGGCACTTATAAAATCCGACACGTTCGAATTAGAAATAGGAATTATTTCAAGCTTCTTATCCTTCTCTGTTTCCGAAGGATAATATACCAATTGCAATTTACTTAACCCATAATCATCACTAGCTTGACCATAAAAATATAGACTTTGCTGGTCTAAACTGTCTACACGCATTTCGATATTTAGTTCAGGGTATTCGTCTTTTATAACATCTATATTAAAAGCTAAGTTTTCGTAATCTTTTAGTTTAGAATTACTTGTGGTTAGATTGTATTTTAAAGTATTAAAAATACGTTTAGAAGCTTCGAAAACACCAGTCTTATTAGTGGTAAACACTAAAGTGTCTTTTGCATATAATTGTACTTGTTCTGTAGCATTGGTGTTTAATTTCCAAGTAATATTAGTTCCTTGAGGAACCACAGCATTTCCTGTACTCTTTAATGTTTCATCTCGCTTTTTAGTATGACTAGGATAGTCTAATATCATATCAAAACTAAGTAAGGTTGGCGCTTCAATTACTCGCAAAGTATAGGGTTTTGAAGTAACATTATTGGCAGAAAGCTGAAACGTAATATCCTTTTTTGGCTTTGGTAAATTATATTCAAAACTACCTATGGCTTTTTGCTGTAAAAAATAGGTTTCATTATTATATGTGATTTGTACATTTTCAGGTTGGATTGTACCTGCTGTTTTTACTAAGAGTTTAAAGTCTTTATTCTCTATTGCTTGCAAATTCTCATTCACAACAAAAAACTGAAAAGGAGCTGGTGGTTCGTATGCTGTTTTATAATTTACAACACGCTCATAACTATCACTAAACCAATCCAAACGTCCAGAAACAAAGGCTAAAAGAAGAATAAGCACTGGAATAGCTGCGTATTTTAAATACCTTGTATTCTTTTTAAAATTAACTGCTAACTTAAATGGAATAGGTTGTAATGTTTCCGATTTTTGTTCAATGCTTGCTAAAAGTAATTCCGATTGATTAGTTGTTTGATTTAATTGAAGTACATTGAGTAGTTTATCATTCACTTCAGGAAAATGTTGCCCTATTATTTTGGATGCATCTTCATAGTTTATTCCCTTTTGAAGCTTTAATAGCTTCGATAAAGGAATTGCAATAAATTTAGCAAACAACATCGCCTCAACAACTACAAATAACCAAAACAAGACGGTTCTTCCTGTAGAGCTTAACCATAAAAAATGCTCAATAAGTAAGGTTAATAAAAAATACAACAGACCAATACTAAAAAATAGAATGGTACCTTTAATGAGTTCATTAGTATAGTATTTTCTAATAAACGCTTCTAGTTTTGCTTGTATATTTTTAAAATTACTCAATGTATAGCCGTTTAACTTACTAAACTACAATAATAATTTAAACTATAAATGCCTAAATTTGGTAACATTCTGTTAATTCTAGTCTAGAATTAAAAGATTTCCACCTTCATGGAAACTAAAAACATAATTTTAAATGAAAGACCTTAAATATTTATTTGCATTTACGATTCCTTTAATGGCATTTATTGGCTTATATTTTAAAGGAATATATTCGTTTTTGGTTCCTGCTTATGCTTTTGTTTTATTGCCTATTTTTGAAATGATTTTTCCTGTAGATGAAAAAAATCTAGAAGATGAAGAAGTAGAAAACAAACTAAAAAATATTTTCTTCGACTGGTTGTTATATTTAAATATTCCTATTGTTTTTAGCTTACTTTTTTTAAGTTTAAAAACAATTACTTCACAAAATATTGAAACCTATGAATGGATTGGTTTAATGATTTCTTTAGGAATTGTTTTAGCAATTAACGGAATAAACGTAGCTCACGAACTTGGTCACAGACAAAGTACTAACGAACGTTTTCTTGGTAAAGCTTTACTGCTTCCTTCGTTATACATGCACTTTTATATAGAACATAATTTTGGACATCATTTACATGCAGCAACTCCAGAAGATCCAGCAACTGCAAGATATAACCAAAGTGTGTATTCTTTTTGGTTTACCTCAACTATTAGACAATATTTCAAGTCTTGGAAGATTCAAAAAACGCTTTTAAAAAATAAAAACCTTTCTTTTTTCTCTTTAAAAAACGACATGTTTTGGTACTCTATTATCCAGATAACGTATTTGGTTTTGGTGTATTTCTTTTTTTCTGCAACAGGATTACTTTTTGCTTTAGTATCTGGAATTGTTGGTTTTATTCTATTAGAAACAGTTAATTATATAGAGCATTATGGTTTGCTTCGTTTAAAAACAAAATCTGGTCGTTACGAACGTGTAAAACAAATTCACTCATGGAACTCCAACCACGTAATTGGCCGAATTGTACTATATGAACTCACTAGGCATAGCGACCATCATTATAAAACAAATAAAAAATATCAGATTTTAGATTGTCATGAAGAAAGTCCACAAATGCCATATGGATATCCAACTTCTATGCTTATTTCTTTGTTTCCTCCGCTTTGGTTTAAAATTATGAATAAACGGGTTCCACGTGAAATGATTTCATCTTAAAAAACTCTTTTGCTCTTTATTCTATTTTCTTTGTTCTTTATTCTTTGCTAGTCTATCTTTGCAATCATTCAAAATACAATAAAATGACCAAAAACGTTAGAGTGCGTTTTGCACCAAGTCCAACTGGACCTTTACATATTGGAGGAGTTCGTACTGCTTTATTTAACTATTTATTTGCAAAAAAACACAACGGAACTTTTGTGTTACGCATAGAAGATACAGACCAAAATCGTTATGTAGAAGGCGCAGAAAAATATATAGTAGATGCCTTAAATTGGTGTGCTATTCCTTTTGATGAAGGACCAGGTAAAAACGAAAAATTTGGACCATATAGACAAAGTGAACGTAAAGATTTATACAAACAATATGCGGAACAATTAATTGCGTCTGGAAATGCTTATTACGCTTTTGATACTGCAGATGCTTTAAATACACACAGAAAAGAACATGAAGCCAATAAAAAAACGTTTATCTATAATTGGCATAATCGTTTAAAATTAAGCAACTCTTTATCGCTTTCGGCAGAAGAAGTACAAACAAAATTGGATGCTGGCGAAGATTATGTAATTCGTTTCAAATCACCACAAGACGAAACATTGGCACTTACAGATATAATTAGAGGAAACATTAGTATTGATACTAATATTTTAGATGATAAAGTTCTGTTTAAAAGTGATGGTATGCCAACCTATCATTTAGCAAATATTGTAGATGATCATTTAATGGAAATTACACATGTAATTCGAGGAGAAGAATGGTTACCAAGTTTGGCTTTACATTATCAATTATATAAAGCATTTGGTTGGGAAGCTCCTGAATTTGCACATTTACCTCTTATTTTAAAACCTACAGGGAAAGGAAAACTAAGCAAACGTGATGGTGATAAATTAGGCTTTCCTGTGTTTCCATTAGAATGGAAATCACCAGAAGGAGAAATCTCTAGAGGTTATAAAGAAGATGGCTATTTTGCAGATGCAATGGTGAATTTTCTAGCGTTTTTAGGATGGAATCCAGGAACAGAACAAGAGATTTTTAACCTAGATGAATTGGTTGCTGCTTTCGATTTAGATCGCGTAAATAAATCTGGAGCACGTTTTGATCCAGACAAAATAAAATGGTTTAACCATCATTATATGCAAGAGCAAAGCAATGATGCTTTAGCGGTTATGTTTCAACAAAATCATGATGAATTAAAAGATATAGACGTAAATTATATTGCTATGGTTGTTGGCTTAATTAAAGAACGTGCAACTTTTGTAAGCGACTTTTGGGATTTAAGTGCTTTCTTTTTTACAAGTCCAAAAACTTACGACGAAAAAGCATATAAGAAAGCAATGAAAGAAGGTACTCGTGAATTAATGAGTGAGCTTTCATTATTAATAAATGCGATAGAAGAATTTAATGTAGAAAATCTAACCACTACTATTAAAACTTGGATTACCAATAAAGAAATTGGTTTTGGTAAAGTAATGATGCCATTGCGATTAGCACTAGTAGGTGCTTTACAAGGACCAGATGTTTTTGATATTATGTACATGATTGGTAAAAACCAATCTTTAGAACGAATAGAAAATCTAACAAAAACTATTTAATACAAAAGCGAGCTTAACAGCTCGCTTTTTACTTTTATAAATATAAAAATATATAGGTTTAAAATGTAATCATAAGGGTAAAAGCCAACATGGATTGGTTTCCTTTAAACTTACTACCGCCACTTCCGGAGGTATCAAGATTATTTTTATTAAGCTTACCAAACATGTTTGTAAATCCGTAAATATATTGTGCTTTAAGTCTAAAATGACTAACTCCAGCAGATAAACCAATAGCTCCATCTACATTAAATTTAGAAATATCACTTATGTCTTTCGCTAATAAATTATCGTAGTTATTAATAATAAAATTTTCCTGGTCGTCGTCTTTTAATTCAAGTTCACTATTGTATTGTAACATTGGTCCAACGTCTAGAGTTAAATAACTTTCTATAATTTTTATGTGTGCTTGTAAAGATATTTGCGCTGTAAATAATTTATAGTCTACATATTCATCCACCGTTGCTAATGCAAAAGGTCTAGAAGCTATTCCAATAGTGTTTTCAGACAATTGAATGCTATAACTCATGTTATAAAATTTGTGAGGTAAATCTACAGTAGCAGATCCTCCCCCTATCCATCCATTACCTGCTGTAGTTTCAAAATTATCTGTAATAATATCAAATTGCGTTAAACCCCCTTGAATTCCTAGGCCATTTTTAATAGGAACCGTTCTATGTTGCGCAAAATTAATTGTAACAAAACCTACAGAAAGTACTACTAATAAGATGTATTGTTTAAATTTCATAATTCTTTATGTGTTTGGACAAATATAGTTTAATTTTAAAGTCATATTATTTTAACCATTAAAAAAACAAGTTATGGGACAATTTCTTTTTATACCAATTATTTTTTTCGGAATAATCATCTTGATTTCTTCTATTTTTACCGTAAAACAACAAACAGCTGCTATAATAGAACGCTTTGGAAGGTTTCAAAGTATACGCCAGTCTGGATTACAGTTTAAAATTCCAATAATTGATAAAATTGCAGGTCGTTTAAGTTTAAAAATTCAGCAATTAGATGTAATTATTGAAACAAAAACAAAAGACGATGTATTTGTAAGACTAAAAGTTTCTGTACAATACAAGGTTATTAAATTAAAAGTAGAAGACGCTTTTTATAAATTAGATTATCCACATGATCAAATTACAAGTTATGTTTTTGATGTTGTTCGTGCAGAAGTACCAAAAATGATATTAGATGATGTCTTTTTAAAGAAAGATGATATTGCTATTGCAGTAAAATCGGAGCTTAACGAAGCAATGCTGGACTATGGTTACGATATTATTAAAACCTTAGTAACAGATATTGATCCAGATGCGCAAGTAAAAGAAGCAATGAATAGAATTAATGCTGCAGACAGAGAAAAAACTGCGGCACAATATGAAGGAGATGCACAACGTATTTTAATTGTAGAAAAAGCAAAAGCAGAAGCAGAAAGCAAACGATTACAAGGACAAGGTATTGCAGACCAACGTCGTGAAATTGCTCGAGGTTTAGAAGAATCTGTTGAAGTACTTAATAAAGTTGGTATTAACAGTCAAGAAGCATCTGCACTAATTGTAGTAACCCAACATTATGATACCTTACAAGCTATTGGTGGAGAAACGAATAGTAATCTAATTTTACTACCAAACTCTCCTCAAGCAGGAAGTAATATGTTAAACGACATGGTTGCTAGTTTTGCAGCAAGTAATGAAATTGGTGAAGCAATGAAACAAGCTAAATTAAATAAGAAAAATAAAAAAGATGAAGAATAAACTACAACTGCTATTTCTTCTTTTTTTTAGTTGCTCTTTAAGTTTTGCTCAAGATAAAACAGCTCTTAAAGAAGAAGCTTTAAGAGATGCAAAGATTACTAGTGAAGCAACTCTAAAAAAAGATTTTAAAACCGTTTTAAAACATACTCACCCTAGTGTTATTAAATTAATGGGAGGAGAAGAACAAGCTTTAAACCTTGTGGAGACTACTTTTGAATCTATAAATGCACAAGGCATTGTTTTTGAAAAAGCAGATGTAATTAGCGTTTCGGATGTGGTTTTTGAACAAGACGAATACAGATGTCTTGTAGAAGGATACAACCAAATGAAAATGCCTGGAATGCGAATTAAATCTAAAAGTCACTTATTAGGTTTTTATAATGCCCAAGAAAAATTTTGGTATTTTATTGAAGCCGAAAAAATGAATAACCAAACAGTTGCAGAAACTTTATTTCCTGGATTTGAAACAAATATGGAAATTCCTAATGATACGATGGAATCTGAAGAAATAGAAGACTAAATTTAAACACATAAAAACGAAAAACCTCAAAATGATACTTTGAGGTTTTTTTATTTAAATGGATGCCGTTCTTGCCACTCTCTTATTGGGTTCATGTATTTAACAATTAACTTTAAAACCGTATTAGCAATAAAATTATTCGTGTGTTTTAAATACAAAAACATCTTGTTTGGTTTTGCTCCTATAGAGCTTTTAATTTCCATTGCTGTTCTTGCAAAAACAATAGTCTCAAAATTATTTTCGATACCAAAACTAACCATATTATACAACATGTTTAAATACATTTGATGTGCATGTTGAAGGTCTGGATTATATCCTAAAAAATAAGTTTCTAAGTTGTTATTATTTAAGATTAAAGTATAAAAACCAACTAATTCTGTATTTAAAAAGAAACCGAATACCTTAAAATCTTCTTTTAAATGTTCTTTTAAGCTATAAAAATGATTTTTAGATAGTTTAAACGTGTTTATTCCTGCGTTGTCTGAAACACACTCGTATAATTCGAAAAGTGTATTAGCATGCTTCTTTATGTTTTCTAAATCAAGTTCTAAAAGCTGCAGTGAATTTCCTTTTTTTCTTGCTCTTTTAAAACGATCTCTATATTTTTTTTTGAATGCTGCGATATAATCTTCGTTGGTATTCCATTCGTCAAGAATAGGAAACAACATATTGGGTTGTACTTGTACTTTATATAGGTTTTCTTTATTAAAAAAAGCATGACTATTATGAATAAGATCGGTTTCAAAATAATCTTTAAAGGCAATGATTCTAATCTTTTTATTATACTCTTTTTTTATAATTTTTCTTAATTCTACTATAGCTTCACCTATTTGATTAAGAAATTCTTGTTGCGAAATTTCTTCGGTTAAAAAAAACAAACCATGTTGTCCTGTATGCATTACATTTCCAACAATTAAGGCGTTACCTTTTACAATTTGAGCTATCATTTTTTTTGCAAAAATTTTGAAGGTATTAGTAGATGTTTTTCTAAAAATATCATCTGCATACATTTCTAAACGTTGCAAAATGGCTATTCCAACTAATTTTTCGGCTTTATAAACGGTCAAATAATAAGATGTAATATTACTAGGTGAAGACTGTTCTAATGCTTGTAAAAAAGGAGTTTTTAAGAATATATCTTGTATTGGTAGTGCATCCCAGGATTCTGGAAGTGTATCAATAGTATTAAAAAGTTTAAAGTGTATCAAATAAAAGAGAAATAAAAAAGACTGAAATTAAATAATTTCAGTCTTTAAAGGTATAAAATCATTACAATATTTTACAAACCACAAAGTAAAGCTCCCATTACGCCAAGCGTAACAATCCAATACCCCGAATTAATAAAAATATATTTTGCGCTTTTACGCTCAAACAATGCTATTGTTCCTATAATTGGTAACGCACCAAAGATACCAAACATAGTACCATGCAATGCGCCATGTTTAAAAGTTCTAAAAGCATTGCCATAATCTGCCATAAAAGCTTCAAAAGATGGTAGTGCCACTTCTGGGTCTCCTCCTATCATTCCAACAGCTCCCCATTGGTGGTTGGTGAAATTCATTAATAATACGGCCAACATAGCTGCAAAAACTAAAGATAATCCAAAGATTTTTGCCATATTTCCACCCTTCATTTTCTCTTCCGTCATACCAGATTCGCGCATCCAAATACTTCCAAATACTTTTGGGTTATACCAAATTGCTCCTATTACTAAAGCTGCAACTGCTGCAACAGGAATTGCCCAAGGGTTAATAAATTGTTCCATTTTTTAAGTTTTTAGTTAGTTAAAAGACCTTAATTTATTATTAATTTCTTAATTATATCTTGATTATTAACTTTTATTTTTAAAAAATAAAGGCCTGCTGCGTATTTTGAAACATCCAAACGATGTTGTGCATTATTATTAAAAGGAGTTTTAGAAACAGTAGATATGCTTTGTCCAAGGTTATTAAATAATTCTAATTGATATGAATTACCTATTTGGGTATTAATACTAATAGTTACGATTTCTTTTGCTGGGTTTGGATACACATAAATTGCTTTCTCTAATGTGTTTTCTGTAATAGATAATGGATTTTCATCTTTAATTAAATTAATATTATCTAAAAAAGTATTGTTACTGTAATTATTTATATTTATAAATCGCAGTACTATTTGTTCGCCAATAAAAGGTGTTAAATCTATACTCTCTGTTCGCCAATTAGCTGCACTTGCAGGAGACCATCCAGAATTAGTATAAGGTACTGTTGCTAAATCCAAGCCATCTTTAAAATAAATTTGCGTAAAAGAATCTCCACAATCTATAGAAACTTCCACACGAAAAGCATCATTATAAGATGAAGACCATTGTGCTTTTGCTATATCGAATTTTAATTCAGCAGTACCATCAAAATCTAAATCATAAAAGGTCGTTGTCATAGTATCTTCTTGTCCTGTACCGGAATAATTAGCTCCATTTACGTAGGCAGTTTTTGTTAGGTTTCCATCGATACCAATAATATTACTTGCTTCCACCCAAGTTCTAGCGTTATCTGGGTTACTTATTGTCCAGCCGGTTGGAACGAAACCATTTACTTCAAAAGATTCTTCTATATCTAGTACTGTTCCGCTTACCTGCGCAAAATAATCTAAGGTTTTTTCATTATTATTAATAAACTCATCCCCAATAAGTGTCGTCCAAACTTTTAAAGTATCTTCCTCATTAGCTGTTAAATTTACAGGTGTTGTAAAAGTAAATGTCTCGGAAGCTCCGGATGCCAAAGTACCTGAATACATTTCATCAACCACCGGATTTGCTCCCATTTGGTAAGAAATCATAAAATTAGATTGTGGGTCTGTACCTTCATTGCTAATAGCTGCAGAAATAATAACTGGATCGGCATTACAGATGGTGATAAAATCAGCAGAAGTATTATGAATTGTTGTAACCGATAAATCTTTACTTAACGGGCAATTAAATAAACCACCACCTGCATAATTTACTGCATTGCTAATTAATCCTTCCCAGTTATTTCCTCCTTTAGGGCTAACAGCCACCCAAATTTGCGTAAAAGGGTCTGTAATAGGAATCGCTAAGGATGTTGCTGTTGTAGTTCCTGCTACTTCCATAAACTTTTCCCCTAAAAAATATACATCATACGATGTGGCATCTGTAACAGCATTCCAGGTCACTGTTACTTCTGTAGGACAAATTTGGGTAATATTAACACCTGATACTCTTTCTGCAATAGAAAAATTATCTATACTTTGATCGGATAAAGTGCCATTAGAAATTCTAACTAAACAAGTACCAGAAATAGTGGATGGTACAGTCCATGTATAATTTGTTGTTGTTGCAGCAACAGATGTAATTGCTGTCCAACTTGCCCCATTATCTATAGAGTATTCTAGGTCTGTAGATCCCGTTGTATTTACGGCATCCCAATGAATTACCTCTTGAGTTCCTGGCTCCAATTTTTCTCCTCCAATTGGATACGTAAGTGTTAACCCATTTGTAACAATTTCATAAACCACATAATATTTTTGAGGACCAATTGGAACATTAAATCCCGCTATGTTAATATTGTATGCTCCAGCAGTTGGATTATTAATTAAAACTTGTTCCATATTGTTCAAACGGTCTACTCCTGTTGTTGCAGGTGTGCTTAATGCTGCTGCATTTGGTGTTGTATCTAAAACCCATGGTAAATGAGTAGCACCTCCTGGAGCTGTTACTACTAAATCTAAGTCATTTACTAAAGCAGGAGAAGCTGCTGGAGCTGCTGCTTCATCACTCCAATACACCATAAAACGGATTTGTGCAGTATTTGCTGGTACATACATTAAATGGTTATTATTTACTCCTTGTGTCACTGTACTATTTATATAACGTCCTTGTTCTATTAATTTTACAGCTTGCAGTCCGTTTACCATACCCCAACCAAAACTAAAATCAGGTCCAATATTTCCATAATCATTTGCTGTATTTAATAAGGTTGCTTTAATTAAAGCAGATTCTGGTAATGCGCCACCATTTAAGTCTGCATACGCTTCATATAATTGAGCAGATACTCCAGCGATACCTGGTGCTGCTCCAGAAGTACCACCAAAAGTTTGATAGGTATTATTTTCTGCTGCAGATTCTTGATCTTGTCCATGCGCTGTAATATCTGGTTTAATACGACCGTCTGTTGCTGGTCCATGACTACTAGAAGTAGCTAACGTACCGTCAAAGTATGTGTTAGCTGTTGCTATAACATTTTTACCTTGTTTATGCCCTCCTGTAATATTTCCCCAACCAGATCCTGCACCATAACCACAGTTACTAGTTCCAGAATTACCTGTAGAAAATACATGCAATAAAGAAGGCGTGGTATTTATTTGTGCATCTACCGTATTTGAAATAGTAGTATATCCATCATTACATCCATCTCCATAAGAAGAGTTTGTTATTTGAACCGATCCATTATTAATTAAAGTTGTAGTTTCTGGGTCTAAAAAGGAAGCAACATAATTAGTTACATAGAGGTTAGCACCTGCTGCCATTCCTCTTTTTCGTGGGTCTAAATTCCCTGCTCCTGTTAGAATTCCAGCAACCCCATCTCCATGAGTATTTCCTGTTGTTGTTGTTGCTGAGTTATCTATTCTTCCTTGAAAATCAATATGTGGTCCTACAACACCATCATCTCTAACTAATACACCAATACCAGCTCCTGTATAATTTCTTCCGATTGATGTTTGCGAATCTAGATTAGATGCTCTATGTAAATTTCGCCCTCTATCATCTTCTTTAACTGCAGGTGCAGGAATAAGTTCTACCCATTTTACAAAAGATTTAGATACAACAGCATCTATTTCTGCATAAGGAACTGCTATTTGTAAAAAATGATGCCCTTTATAATTTTCTTGAATGGTTACTGCTCCTATTTTTGATAATTCTGTAATTACAAAATCCTTATTAATAAAATCATAATACTCTAACATAATAAGCACTTTATTTCCTTGCATAGCATAATCATCGATGGTATTCGATTTAATATTTAAGGATTTTTTAAAACTGTTTTTAATAGGAATAATAGAACGTACTCCAGACAGTTTTAAGTAATCTATATTGGTATACTTTGGGAAATAAAAAAGATACGTTTTATCGGGGTAATAAGCGATAAGTTTTAGTTTTCTAACTTTAAATTGATCTTGAATATTTTGAGAAGGTGTTTCATTAAATTGCAGCCATCCAAAATAACCATTTCTAAATTTTGCAGATTCTGGCATATCCACCCAATTAAAAGAATCTATATTATTTGGCATGTTTATTACCTCATCTTGGAAGTAAATAGAATTTGAATTTTGCGCTTGAATAATATTACAATTCAAGAAAATTATTGCAATAAAGACATAACAAAGCATGCCAAAAAGGCCTTTAGGTTGGTTTCGTTTTTTCATAATGTACTTAAGAGGTACTTAGAGTAAAACTCTTTTGTACCTCATTTAATGGTTGATTAATAGCGTTTAATAAATAAAATAATAGATTACTAAGGTAGTAATTTATTTCTCCTATTTATTAAAAAAAAAAATTAACTATATAATTACCATGACATTAGCAAAAAAAATTAAAGTTTAGAAGCTTCTGCAACTAACAACTCATTTTTGTCCTCTAGTGCTTTCGTTATAAAATCGTTTATAACATCATTTTTTTCTAAACCTTTTTCTAATAAAACACTTAAAGTTAACATGACTCCTATTCTAGTTCCAGCTTTTTTTACTGCTGTTGCAAAAAGAGGTTCTAATTCTTCATAAGAAACATCTTTGGCTAATTCTAGTATTTCTGCTCTTACTTTTAGTTGTTTTTCTTTAGGAAGATTGGTGTATTTCTTACCAAATTGTTGAATTACGCTAATTGCTTTTCTTTGGTTTTGTTGTTGTGGTTTTTGTTGGTTATTGTTTTCTTTAGGCTTTACTTTTGCCCAAGAATCTCTTAAACCTACAGTTTTATTAAATACTAGTTTATTTGAAGTAGTATCATTATCTACATTAAAATAACCCAAACGTTGAAATTGAAACTGCTCCCCAACTTTAGCTTCAGTTAAACTTGGTTCAACAAATGCGGTTGTGACTTTTAAAGAATTAGGGTTAATAAACTCCATAAAATCTTTACCTTCTTGGTTATCTGGAGCTTCATTAATAAACAATCGATCATATTCTCTAACTTCTGCTTGCACCGCATGTTTTACAGAAACCCAATGTAGTGTCCCTTTAACTTTTTTAGTAGTATCCTTAGAATAGGTACAATGTACTTCCGTGATGTTTCCATTAGCATCTTTAGCTACACTCTCAGCTTTAATGATATAGGCATTTTTAAGTCGTACCTCACCTCCCAGTTTTAATCTAAAAAACTTAGTACTAGCTTCTTCTTTAAAGTCATTTTTTTCAATATAAATTTCTTTTGAAAATGGCACTTTTCGGCTACCAGCTGTAGCATCTTCGGGGTTGTTTTCTGCTTCAAACCATTCTTCTTTATCTTCAGGATAATTAGTTATTACCACTTTTAATGGATCTAAAACAGCCATTACTCTGGGTGCTACTTTATTTAAATCTTCACGAATACAAAATTCTAAAAGCGAAACATCAATAACATTTTCACGTTTTGCTACTCCTACTTTTTCTATAAAATTTCTTATAGAATTTGGCGTATAACCTCTTCTTCGTAAACCAGAAATAGTTGGCATTCTAGGATCGTCCCAACCAGAAACAATTCCTTCTTCCACCAATTTAAGAAGCTTTCGCTTACTCATAATGGTATAACTTAAATTTAAACGCGCAAATTCTCTTTGTTTTGGTAACAATGGATATTTGCTAGCGCTTAATGGATATACTTGTTCTTTAAACCAATCGTATAATTTACGATGCGGTTTAAACTCTAATGAACATAGGGAATGTGAAATTTGCTCGATATAATCACTCTCACCATGCGTCCAATCGTACATTGGGTAAATACACCAATCGTTTCCTGTTCTATGGTGATGTGCATGCATAACGCGATACATGATAGGATCTCGCATAAGCATGTTTGGATCTTCCATGTCTATTTTTGCACGTAAAATATGCTCACCTGCTTTAAATTCTCCGTTTTTCATACGAAGAAATAAGTCTAAATTTTCATCTACACTTCTATCTCTAAACGGGCTATTTGTACCAACTTGTGTAGGTGTTCCTTTTTGTTCTGCCATGGCTTCGCTAGATTGCGAGTCTACATAAGCTTTACCTTCTTTTATTAGTTGTATAGCCCAATCATATAACTGTTTAAAATAATCTGATGAATATACTTCATTTGCCCATTGATACCCTAACCAAGCAATATCACGCTTAATAGCGTCTACATATTCTTGTTCTTCTTTTGCTGGATTGGTATCATCAAAACGAAGGTTTACAGGTGCATTGTATTTTTCACCTAAACCAAAACTAATACCAATTGCTTTGGTATGACCAATATGTAAATAGCCATTTGGTTCTGGTGGAAAACGAAAACGTAGATGCTCTTTTGGCATTCCGTTTTGTAAATCTTCTTCTACAATATGCTCAATAAAATGGAGCGCTTTAGCTTCTTCAGACATAATTATTTTGCTTTATAAACTGAAATACAAAACTAGTCAAATTTATAGTAACTATGTATTTACAAATAAGTATAAATTTTGTAACTTTTTTGAGGAATTTAGACTTATCAGTAAATCAACAAAAATTATGGAACACATTAACTATCATTGTCCAAAATGTAATAACAATTCTTATACTACTGGGCAAATGCGAGCAACAGGAGGAACTTGGTCAAAAATATTTGATGTACAATCGCAAAAATACACTTCGGTAACCTGTAATAACTGTACTTATACTGAGTTTTACAAAGCAAAAACAAGTGCTATAAGTAATATATTTGATTTATTTACAAACTAATAATTCTATTTTAAAATACATTACATATTTTATCTTTAGTGTAATGTATTATACTACTTTTGCGCTATGGGAATAATTAAAGTAGAAAATATTCGTGTTTTTGCACATCATGGTTGCTTAACCGAAGAGACAAAAATTGGTAGCGATTATCGTGTAGATATTAAGGTAAAAGCCGATTTACAAAAAAGTGCAAACACAGACGATTTAAAAGATACTGTGGATTATGTGTTTTTAAATAAAGTGATTCGTGAAGAAATGGCAAAACCTTCTCATTTATTAGAAACCGTTGCAAAACGTATTTTAACTCGTGTTTTTAATGAAGATAAATTAGTTACTATTGCTACAGTTGCAGTGAGTAAAATTAACCCTCCAATTGGTGGAGATGTAGAAATGGTAACGATTGAAATTACCGAAAAAAGAAAAAGTACATCTAAATAGCGTAAAAAGGGAATTATTTTTATATTTGCCTTCTCGTTATAAATAATGGGTTTTCTACTTTAAAAGTATAAAATCACCTTTTTTATGAGAACAAAAGGTGTCGTGGCCGAGTGGCTAGGCAGTGGTCTGCAACACCATCTACAGCGGTTCGAATCCGCTCGACACCTCAAGAAACCTTCAACAAAAGTTGAAGGTTTTTTTTATTTTAAATTTTAAGAAAATTTATAGTAAGATTAATACAGCGGTTCGAATCCGATAGACACCAAAGAAAATTTCAATATGAATGGAGTTTTTTAATTTAAGAAATTTAAAAAAAATAGAGTAAGGTTTGTACAGTAGTTCGAAAGAAAGAAACGACACCTCAAGAAACCTTCAACAAAAGTTGAGGGTTTTTTTTATTTTAAATTTTAAGAAAATTTATAGTAAGATTGATACAGCGGTTCGAATCCGATAGACACCAAAGAAAATTTCAACATGAATGGAGTTTTTGTATTTACAGCTAAACAAATATTAAAACTTAATGAAATTCTTATTTTCAATCTTGTTTTTTACACTTTATTATCGTGTGGCTGTAAGCATGAAGTAATAGAGTCTTCAAAAATTGTTAGACTAAATAATGAAGAAATTACAATATTGACTGAAACATTGTTTATTGTATAAAAGTCAAAGGTAGCTTTGACTTTTTATAAAAATTTTCGTTTAAATAAGAATGGGTTGATTTTATCCAATAGTGTAAAAATTGGAAAGTGGAAAAGAAACAGATGGATTTATCTGGATACTGTAGATTTAAGCTTTCTAATTAATTCTATTAGTAAATATAAAATGAAGGTTTATTCACAATATATGGATTCTAAAAAGGGGTATTAATAGAGGAAAAAATCTATTTAAAAGGAAATTTTATTGTGGATACTAAATTAGAAAAAGGACTAGATTTTTGATATTTATAAATAACAACTACTCATTAAGAGTACTATTAAATAGGGCTGATCTGCTCTAACTTATCTTTAATAAGTTCTTTTTCTTTAGGAAAAAAACCTTGTACTAAAAGTAAAATGCCAAAACCTAAAATTACAAGAGCTACTATTTTTTTTGTCTTAAAAATACGTCTTGGTGTTAATTTATTTTTAAGTGTTTTTGCAGCAACAATCTTTAATAAATCTACTAAAAAATAAACCAATAAAATAGTTCCTAAAAATATTTGCAGTTGTTTTGTATTTTCTGTTAAAGAGTTACCAATTACAATAAAACCAAGCCAACCAAGTAGCACACCAATGTTTATAAAGTTAAGTAAGAAACCTTTAATAAATAGTTTACCATAATCTTTTTTAAATTCTACTCTATGATATTCTCTAACAATTTCACGAAAAGATTTTGAGGTTTTAATAAATGAAATTAAACCATAAGCTGTTAATAAAACACCTCCAAAAATAAGAAAGCTAGGATCGTCTTTTACTTTCTCTAGAAGTTTATTGGTACTATAAAAAGCAACAATAATGAAGAAAATGTCTGCTAAAATTACTCCAGAATCAAATATTAAAGCACTTTTTATTCCTTTGGTAGCACTAGTTTCGAGTAGTACAAAAAAAACAGGTCCTATGGTAAAAGATAGGATGATTCCGAAAGGAATTGCTGTTAAAATTGCATCGAGCATAAGAGATTATTTCTTACAAATTTAAGAAAAAGGATAGGATTATTCTTTAATAATAATTTTTCCTCCTAAAATAGTATTTTCATCTACTATTTCTGGATTTCCATAAATATAAACACTTCCTCCTGCTCTAACTTTAGCTTCTACTTTTTTAGTAGTATGAATATGTGCAACTCCAGCAGCTTTAATAGTTACAGTAGCATTTTCTGAAATTAAATCTTTTGCTTTATAAGATCCTCCTGTGTTAATATCTATGTTCTGATTAGTAGTAGTACCAGAGATATTGATATTTGCTCCAGAAACCGATTTAATATCTAAGTAATTAAGATCTTTAACTTGTAAGGTAACGGTTCCTCCTTCTTGTGCTTTAACGTTTAAATCAAACTGTTCTATAACATCGTTAGAGCCTATAAAAGTACCTTCGTTCGCATCAATAACATCTAAAGAAGTATAATAGACCTGAACTGTTGTTTCGTCTCCATTAAATGCTTTTTGTAATGTCATTCTAATTTTAAGAATATCTTTTTTGTGAACAATTACAAGATCTTCGGTGTTTTTACCAGAAACAACAACTTTATTTTCGTCTGCTTTTATAAGTTCTACCTCTATACGATCGTAAACTTTAATTTCACTAAACTCTCCAATTGTTGTTTTTTGAGATTCTTGTGCAAAGGTTGTAATTGTGGTTATTAAAAAAAGAAAGTATAGAAGCTTTTTCATGATAAATAAATAATAAATTATTAAGTAAATTTAATAAAAATAAATATTTAGTTCCTTGACTTTTAGGCAACTTTAACAGCTGTTCCTGTAATAGATACCATTAGAATTCCGGAAGTTGCCATCGTTTCTAAATCTATAGTAATACCTACAACAGCATTAGCATTTAATGCGGTGGCATTTTTTTTAAGATCTTGAAAGGCTATTTCTTTTACAGATTCAATATTACTTTCTAAAGCATCAAAGTATTTTTTCATACTAAAAGACATTCCGGTTTGTTTTCTATTTACTGCTACACCAGTAATAATACCTAAATAGTCATGAATTTTATGTCCTTCGATTGTGTTTGTTGTGGTTAGAATCATTTTTTATGTTTTCTAATTAGTAGTATTGTTTCTCTATTTGTTACCATTTGCGTTAACGATTGAGGCTTTGTTGAAGCTCTTTTTTACAGCTTCTTAAAAAAGCTGTAAAAAAAGCGACTGCTGAAAGCGTGGTACTACGTAGTTTTTACGAAGTAGTAAACGCTATAAAAAATTTGAAAATTAATTACTTAAATATACTAATTATACTTGTGTTATTCTGGTTTTCCTATAAGTGTAAAATCTAAGTGTTTTTTAACTAAATCTGCATTTTTAACTTTTACAATTACCTCATCACCAAGTTGGTACATGGTTTTTGTATCGCGACCAATTAAGGCAAATTGTTCTTGGTCGAACTCATAATAATCGCCTTTAATATCTCGAGTTCTTACCATTCCTTCGCATTTATTAGAGATAATTTCTATATAAATTCCCCAATCTGTAGCACCTGAAATAACACCTAAAAACTCTTCGTCTTGATGGTCTTGCATAAAACGAATTTGCATGTATTTAATAGAATCTCTTTCGGCTTTTGTAGCTAGATATTCCATATCACTAGAATGTTTACAGCGTTCTTGATATACGTCTGCATTAGCAGATTTTTCACCATCTAAATAGCGTTGTAATAAGCGATGTGCCATGACATCTGGATAACGACGAATTGGTGAAGTAAAGTGACTATAATAATCGAAAGCTAGTCCGTAATGACCAATATTTTTGGTAGTATATTCTGCTTTAGACATGGTTCTTATAGCTAAAGTATCTACTAAATTTTGCTCTTTTTTACCTTGAACATCGTGTAATAATTTGTTTAACGAAGATGCTATTCCTTCTTTACTATTAAAGTTTAATTTATGTCCAAACTTAGCAACTACGCCTTGTAAAGCCATAAGTTTTTCTTCGTTTGGTTCGTCATGCACACGATAAACAAATGTTTTTTCTGGTTTTTGCTTACCTACAAATTCGGAAACCTTTCGGTTTGCTAATAACATAAATTCTTCAATTAGTTTATTAGCATCTTTACTAGTTTTAAAGAAAACGCCAACGGGATTAGCGGCTGCATCTAAATCGAATTTTACTTCTACTTTATCGAAAGAAATTGCTCCAGAACGCATGCGTTTTCCACGCATAATTTTTGCGAGTTCATCCATTTTTAAAACAGCATCTGCTATGGCTTGGTCTGTTTTATATGCTGTACCAGTAAGGGAAACTTCTTGTGGAATGGTATTGTTTTTATTTTCAATAATCGCTTGTGCTTCTTCATAAGCAAAACGAGCATCTGAGTAGGTTACTGTTCTACCAAACCATTCGTTTTTTATTTCTGCTTTAGCATTTAATTCAAATACAGCAGAGAAGGTATATTTTTCTTCATGAGGACGAAGCGAACAAGCGCCATTACTTAATATTTCTGGTAGCATTGGTACTACTCTATCTACTAAATATACAGAGGTTGCACGTTCGTAAGCCTCATCGTCTAAAACGGTTCCTTCTTTTAAATAATGTGAAACATCTGCTATATGAATTCCTATTTCATAATTACCATTTTCTAAAACGGTAAAAGAAAGTGCATCATCAAAATCTTTAGCATCTTTTGGATCTATAGTAAAGGTTAAATCTTTACGCATATCACGACGTTTTGCTATTTCATCTGGTTGGATGTTTAAATCTATGTTATTAGCATAGTCTTCCACTTCTTTTGGGAACTCATAAGGCAAGCCATAATCTGCTAAAATAGCGTGAATTTCGGTATTGTGTTCCCCAGCTTTTCCTAGAACTTTTAATACTTTTCCGTTTGGAGAATCTGCTTTTTCTGGCCAATCTTCCATAGAGACTAGTACTTTATCTCCATCTTCAGCTTTCATGGTTTTATTGATTGGCACAAAAATATCTGTTTTCATTTTGTTACCATCTACTACTACAAAGGCAAAATTCTTTTTAGCATGAATTTGAATAATACCAACGTATTCGGTTTTTGCACGTTTGATAATGTTGGTAATTTCTCCTTCTAATTTACCGCGTTTTCTACGTTTATACACATAAAGTTCTACTTCATCACCATTTAATGCTTTGTTTACATTATTAGAAGCTATGTATATATCGTCTTCAAAATCGTCACAAATTACGTATCCGTTACCACGTTGTGCAGCATCAAAAATTCCAGTATGATATTCGGTATTATTAATTATTTGAAACTTGCCACGATCTATTTCTTTAATTTCTTCTTTCGCTTTAAGTTGTTGTAATTTTTTAATGATTTGGTTTCTACTGCTAGCATCGTTAACACCAAGCTTAGCAGCTATTTGTTTATAATTGAATGTTTGGTTTCTGTCTTTTTTTAAAATACTAAGAATAGTATTTGTAAGGTTGGAAATCTTATTATGTGAAGGTTTCCTGTGTTTCTTTTTACTCATTTAATTTTTGTAATCTTTTGAATTTCTAAGTTATGTGAAATTCTGTTATTATATAGCGTTTTACGTGGAGAAATTTCGCTATTTGTTTTTACAAAGTTACGTTTTTAATATTAAATGGATATTTCTTTAATGTTATGGTTATAAAAAGACTTCATTTATTTGAAAGTCTTTTATAAATTTAATAGGTTTTTACTAAAACTATTCTATAATAAATTTCTTTATTATTTTTCCTTTTGCTGTATTAATATTAGCAAAATAAATTCCTTTAGAATATTTTGAAACATTTATTTTTAGTTGGTTTTCTTCAGAAATTAATTGACCTAAATTATTGTAAATAATTACTTTTTTAAATTCTGAATTATCTAATAATTCTATGTTTAAAAAAGTTGATGTTGGGTTTGGGTAGATTAAAATTTTACTTTCTAAAAATTCATTAATTGATAGTAATGTAGATAAATCATATACAGTTGTATAGTTATTATACCCAACACCTATAACTAAAGTAGAAGCATCAGATGATAAATTAATACTTTTAATACCTGCTTTTATTATATCCTGTCCTTGTTGTACCCAACTATTATTAATCCACTTAAATATTCTTACAAAACTTGGGTTGTTCAAGCTTCCATCTGAACTAACTGCTAAAATAGTACCATCTGAAGATAATTTAGCATTAGTACCAAATTCATCATTATAAACATCTCCATATAAACTTTGCCCTTTTTGAACCCAATTATTATTTATTTTTTCAAATATTCTAACACGACCAGAATGATTTGCATTAACTGAATTACCAATTGCACCAATTGCTATAAAATCTCCATTTGAAGATAAATTAACACTACTACCAGATTCGTCTCCATATGTATCTCCATCAATATCTTGACCTATTTGAGTCCATACATTATTTATATTTTGATAAACACGTGTATGACCAAACTTAGTAATACTTGTACCTTCCGCTCTATTATCAGGAGCACCAATAGCTATAATATTACCATTTAAAGATAAATTGATGCTATAACCTGAATGATCATTATCGCTTTCACCAAAAATATCTTGCCCTATTTGAGTCCAAGAGTTATTTTGTAATTGATAGATACGTACAAAACCAGAATTTGAACCATTTCCATCATAATAAGTACCACTTATAGCTATAATATTACCATCTGAAGAAACATCTACTGAATAACCAAATAAATCTCCTTCTGCTTCTCCATTAATTTTTTGACCTATCTGAGTCCAAACATTATTAATATTTTCGTAAACTACTATTTGTCCTGAATTATCTCCATTATAATCATTACTTATTGATCCTATAATAATTCTATTACCGTTAGAAGATAAACTAACACTATGACCTAGAGCATCTCCTTCAGATAGACCATCTATATCTTGTCCTACTTGAATCCAATGGTTACCAATATTTTCAAATACACGAACTTGACCAGAATTATAACCAAAACCATCTGTAAAACCATTTCCATCATTAGATCTTGCTCCAATAGCTATTATATTACCATTATATGAAGTGGATACACTCCATCCAGATTCATCTCCTTGTGCTTCTCCATCAATATCTTCTCCTATTTGAATTTGACTAAAACAAATAAATGGGAAAATTAATAGTATAAATAATATCCTCTTCATATCAATGATTTTAATTATTACTCTAAAGTAAATAAAAAATTAGTTATTCACATATATATATATAATCATCTTTTTCTTTTAAAAATTTAAAAAAATAATGTTGGTTATTATAGCTTGTTAATAACGGTATAACTTTATTAGTTTTTTGTTTGATGGTTTTAATAAAACACTCTATTAACAAGTTATTAGTTATTTAAAAGCTTTATTTTTAAAGGATTTAGTTTTACTATTAACAGTTGTTAATAAGTGTTATTGACATACAATTTTTAATAAGTATTTCTTTTTTTTGTGTTGGTATCTGTTCTTTTTAGTCTGAAAACTTATCCAAAAAAACATCCTAACTTTTTTGGTGGTTTATTTTAAGTTTTGGTTTGAAAAATTAACTGGATAATCC
Organism: Lacinutrix cladophorae; assembly: GCF_053604645.1. NCBI lineage: Bacteria > Pseudomonadati > Bacteroidota > Flavobacteriia > Flavobacteriales > Flavobacteriaceae > Lacinutrix > Lacinutrix cladophorae. The sequence goes on from NZ_JBSHNR010000121.1 coordinate 266,732, forward strand.
TAATTAAAGTTTTAAAAAACAATACGAAGATATTAACAAGTTATTCTAATTAACAAGTGCAGTTGTTAACAGGTAATTATTGACACTATTATTTATATATAATTTTTAAAACTAAAAAATATGAATAAGTAAAACTCTATATATGCTGTATACTTATTATCTATTATTAACTTTGAGGTTATAAACAGTAAATATTTATTTTCTTTAAAACGTAAATTATTTTAAAATTTAAAAAAAATGAAAATCTCAATAGGGAACGATCACGCAGGAACAGATTACAAATTTGCTATACTGAAGCATTTAGAAGCAAAAGGATATATTGTTAATAACTATGGAACAGATAATAATACAAGTGTAGATTATCCAGATTTTGTACATCCTGTTGCAGATGATGTAGCAAATGAAAAAGTAGATTTTGGTATCTTAATTTGTGGAAGCGCAAATGGTGTTGCTATGACTGCTAATAAACATCAAAAAGTTAGAGCTGGTATTTGTTGGACCAAAGAAATAACTCAACTTACTAGACAACATAATAATGCTAATATTATTTGTATACCTGCACGTTATACAGCCGTACAACAAGCTATTGCAATGGTAGATACTTTTTTAGAAACTAAATTTGAAGGTGGACGTCATCAAAATAGAGTAGATAAAATACCAATTAGTTGCTAAAATGAGTCATTCTCACGTACATAACCTCTCTCCTAATCAAAAAGATTTAAAAGGGCAGAAACTGTTAATTACTATATTTTTAAATATAATAATTACTGCAGCTCAGGTTATTGGAGGATTACTTTCGGGAAGTTTATCTTTATTAAGTGATGCATTACACAATTTTAGCGATGTTATTTCATTAATAGTAAGTTATATAGCTTCTAAATTATCGAAACAAAAAGCATCTATTAACAGAACTTTTGGCTATAAACGTGCTGAAATTCTTGCTGCTTTTATTAATGCATCTACATTAATTATAGTAGCTATTTTATTAATTATAGAAGCTGTTAAACGTTTTCAAAATCCACAAGAAGTAGCATCAGGATTAGTAATTTGGTTATCTGTTATTGCTATTATTGGTAATGGATTTAGTGTTTTATTACTTAAAAACGACTCTAAAAATAATATAAATATGCGCTCTGCTTATTTACATTTACTTACAGATATGTTGGCAAGCGTAGCAGTATTACTAGGAGGCTTGTTAATGAAATATTACCAATTGTTTTGGGTAGATAGTGTACTTACACTTTTAATTGCATTGTATTTAATTTGGGTTGGTTACGATCTATTAAAAACATCGACCAAAATGCTCATGCTTTTTACTCCAGAGAATATTAATATTAAAGAAGTAGTACGCGTTGTTAATAAACTACCAAAAGTAAAAAAATTGCACCATGTTCATATCTGGAATTTAAGTGACAATGAACTACATTTAGAAGCGCATTTAGATTTAAATGAAGATATTACAACAACAGCATTTAATACTTTACTTTTAGATATTGAAAATGTATTACATGAACAATTTAATATTAACCATGTAACCATTCAGCCAGAGTTTAATAAAAAAGATCCTAAAGAAGTAATAGTTCAAGACTAATGTTAGAAATTAAAACCAAAACCTTTCAAGAATTAACCACTCAAGAGTTGTATAATATCTTACAATTACGATCTGAAGTTTTTGTGGTAGAACAAGATTGTGTGTATCAAGACCTTGACGGAAAAGATGAAAAAGCGTTACATGTTATAGGTTTTAAAGCAGATAAAATAGTTGCATATACGCGCATTTTTAGACCAGGATTATATTTTGAAGCATCAAGTATTGGTAGAGTAGTAGTTGCACAAAATCAAAGAAAACATAAATATGGTTTTACTATTATGGAAGCTTCTATAGATGCTATAAAACAACATTATAACGAAACTATTATAAAAATTTCTGCACAATGTTATTTAAAGAAGTTTTACAATAGTTTAGGATTTAAAGAAATAGGAGCCGAATATTTAGAAGATGGTATACCACATATTGCTATGTTAAAAAACTAACGTTTTTCAGATACATGTGTAATTAAAATTTCTACACGTCTATCGAATTTAGGTTCTCCACCAAGCGGAAATTTTCTTCGCATACCAATATAACGCATACGTCTTTTACTTACACCTTTTTTAATTAAGTAATCGTAAATAAATTTCGCTCTAGCTAGTGATAAATTTCGCTGATTTGTTTTTCTATTCACAGCATCTCTAGAGTTTTGTGTACAACATACATGCCCTTCAATAGAAAAATAAATATTATCCTGTTCTATTAATATATTAGCAATATCTTCAAGAGTACCCTTAGAGTCTTTAGCAAGTGTAGCATACCCGGTTTTAAAATAAATATTTTCTAAACGTATTTTATCACCTTCCACCACATTACCGTTTGCAATATCTTGTGTTGTTTTTTGATTTTTTGGTTTCGGAACTGTGTCTTTAGGTTTCTCTACTATAACCTTTTCTTTAGGTTTCGGAGTTTCTTTAGTAACTATAATTTCGACTTTTCGGTTTAAACCTCTTATTTTATCAACTTGATCTTCTTTTATAATTTTTAATAAAACTTCTCCTTTTCCATCTACATTACTAATTAAAGATTCGTCTATTTCGTTATTAGAAAATACAGTTTTAATTGCATTTGCTCTGTTTTGTGATAAGGCTAAATTGTAATGCTCGCTTCCTCTGTCATCACAAAATCCATAGATAGAAATCTTTTCTATATCAATTCCGTCTAGGCCAGAAATAAATAATAATAATCTATTCTCTTCGGTAGATAAAACATGATAATCATCGGTTTCAAAATAGACTTCATGCGTTAATTTTTCTTGTGCTAAAACACAAAAAGTATTTATAAAAAAGAATAAATAAATAACTGTTTTTTTCATAATTTATTTCCCATAGAAATGGCATATATAAAATTCAATGTACCAGATTTTATTTTAAATAACTCTGGTATTTAGAAGGATTTGCTAAAATTTCGGTAGCTTTTTTAATTTCTAGATTATGAGTTTTATAATATTCATACAAACCTTCTCTATATGCATGGCGTTTTACAATTTCGTCTGTTAATAATCCAAGTATTTGCTCTTTGTTTTCATCTATAGCTTTACTTTTCGATGTATTTAAATTAGCTAATAATGTGTTGTAATCTTTTAAAATATCATCGTCTAATTCTTCTTTTTCTGCTTGAATTAAAACATTAGATAATGATTTTTCTGTTTTGGTTTCAAAGCTAAAATTATTAGAGCTTAAAAAGTTTTTAAAGTCTGAAAAATCGGCATTAGTTAATTTAAAAGTATTAATATCTAGTATATTATTTTTGTAATAATAATCAGTAGCAAAATCAAATATCAAGAAATCGTTATTAATAGCTTTAGTAATAGGAGAGTTTTTAGTAATGGCTAAATCTTCGTCTGGATATACACCTCCACCATCAAAAACATTTCTACCGTTTTTAGTTTTAAAGGCATTATAGTTTTCTTGTTTTACGCGTACTGCATTTCCATCGGTATCTCTATTCCAGTAATCTAACGCTTGTATGCAACGACCAGAAGGTGTATAATATCTAGAAATGGTAACCTTTAATTGTGTTCCATATGTTAAACTTTTAGGTCTCTGTACTAAACCCTTACCAAAACTTCTAGACCCAACAATTACAGCTCTATCTAAGTCTTGTAAAGAACCAGAAACAATTTCACTTGCAGATGCACTAGAACCGTTTATTAAAACCACTAACGGAATTTCGGTATCTAAAGGATCGTTTTTAGTATAATAGGTTTTATTGTATTTTTTCACTTTAGATTTTGTGGTAACCACTAATTGTCCTTTAGGCACAAAAAGATTTACAATACTAATAGCCTCGCGTAGTAATCCACCAGGATTATTTCTTAAATCTAAAATAATACGTTCGGCTCCTTGGGTTTTTAAATCTTTTAAAGCAAAAGCGGTTTGACTCGTAGTTTTTGTATTAAACTTACTTAGTACAATATAGCCTGTTTTAGCATCTATCATTGAAAAATGAGGTACTGCATTAATTTCTATTTCCGAACGCATTATAGACGCTGTATTCTCTTTTCCTTGACGCACATAAGTAACATCTACCGAAGAATTAGCAGCTCCCTTTAATAAGTTTCCTGCTTCTTCTTTATAATCTGCAATAGATACATTGTTTATTTTAATTATTTCGTCGCCAGCTTTTAATCCTGCTTTATCTGCAGGATAATCTTTATAAGGTTCAATAATAATTAACTTGTCTTTTAAGGTTCGTACGTTGGCACCAATTCCTGTATAATCTCCTGTACGTTTTATTCGTTCTGCTTCTACATCTTGTTCGTTATAAAAACGAGTATAAGGATCTAAATTTGTAAGCATATTTTTAATAGCAGAATCCATTAAATCTCCAGGATTTGTTTCATCTACATAATTCATATTGAGTTCTTTAAATAAGGTAGTAAAGATTTCAATTTGTTTAGCGATTTCAAAAAAATCATTTTTAAAAGCAGATCCTGTAAAAAGTATAGTTGCTGCAAATACGGGAATTAGTATTCTTTTAATAAGTCTAGTTTTCATCTGCATTATTTTTTGTTTTTCTTATTAAGCCATCTTCTAAAGAAAAATATAGCAATTCCTAAGATAAGGATAAAAGGCCAAATATGTAATACGCCTAGAAAAAATAAAGATATACCATTAAAACCAGATTTAATAGCATTACCCATTTTTGTTCCATAAGAAATGGTTACGCCACTCTCGGCAGTTTGTTTGTAAAACTCAATATTTAAAGTACTTAACGATACTTTACTTTGTAAGTATTTTAGTCGTCCTTGTTTGGCTTCTATTGCTTCTCTTATAGTGGAAAGTTCGCGTTCTATCTCTAAAATTTCTTTTACGTTTTTTGCTTTAGAAAGCAGTTCTAAGTATCTATTTTCTAGTGTTTTTTTAGCTTTTAAACGCGCTTCAATATCTATAAATTCTTCGGTTACATCTTTGGAAGAAATACGTTTCGAATCAAAAAAAGCAACATGATTACTTATAGAATCTATTGTTTTTTGAAAACCTTTAGAAGGCATTCTAATTACTAAATTTCTAGTTACTGTATTGTAGGATTTACTAGAATTATCGTCTTGTACAAAGCCATTATTTTGTTTAACGAAGCTAATAATTTTTTGATACGTTTTATCTAAATTTTGGGTTTGAAAGCGTAAATAAGATTCTTTAATTAATTTTTGTTCCATATTTTCTGGAACGGTTTTCAATATTTGTGTGGGAGCTTCCATGTCTTCTAATACAATTTCGGAAGTCTCGACATAATCATAATTAGATTCTTTACTACTAGAATTAGAGCAAGCTAATGGAAGAACAAGAAGTAGAAGCGCAGAAAAAATTTTCATGATTCTTATTTATTTGTTTCAATGTATTTGTTTAAAAATTTACTAAATATTTTTTTAGTAGCAGATTCCATTTCATGGTACGTAGGTTTTTCTTTACCAACATACAAAATCATAAACGCAAATGATGAATTTATGTTGTTATAAACCATGTGTTTATGGAGTCTGTATGTTTCACGCATCATGCGTTTTATACTAATTCTATCTACCGCTTTTTTAAAATTCCTTTTAGGAACTGAAACGCCAGTTTTTAGTTTTACTGCTTCAGTAAACGTACTTTCTAAATACACAAGACGCAAAGGGTATGCCGAAACAGACTTTCCTTCAGAAAAAAGTTTGGTGATAAGCTTTTCGCTTTTCAGTTTTTCGGATTTGTTATAGGTAAATTTCAAGTGGTTTATTTTAATGTTTCAAAGGTAATGAAATAAAAAAACCACTAGTTAACTTATCTAGTGGTTTTAAAAAAAGAATATACTTTATTTTTACTTCTTATTATTTTCTTTATTAATGTCAGCCATCATTTCTTTAGGATCTATTTGTACACTACGAATAGCTTTAGAGCCATCAAAAGTATAGGTTGGATATGCCCAAGCCCAATCTGCTTTAATGGTAGCAGTGGTTGGTTTCTCGCCACGCATCATTTGTAACGGAATATAAATATCTTCTGTTGTACCATCTACATATGTTAGTGTGACATCTAAAGGCATTGGCATAAGACCAATTCTTTCTAAGGTTACTTTGTTTCCTTCTATAGTATTTACCGCATAATCTATCGTATTTGTAGTTTGTGTAAAGTCTATTAAATACCAATCTAACTCTAAACCAGAAATTTTTTCGGCAGAACGAATAATATCTATTGGTCTTGGGTGTTTAAAAGCAAAATCAGTATAGTATTTTTTAATGGTTTTCTTCAAATTAGCTTCACCAATAATATATCCTAATTGTGCCATAAAAACCTCACCTTTGCTATAGGCAGAAGCACTATAAGCTCTATTGTAATTATAACGATCTGCATGTGTACTTAATGGTTGTTCTTTACCAGACATTGCTAAACCTAAATAACTTCTATAGGCTCCGGAAGCAGGGTTTTCTCTTTTACTATTCATTATAGAATTCATAGCGTGATCGCTAATATAGCTTGTAAAACCTTCATCCATCCACTCGTGTTTCGCTTCGTTTGTAGCTAGTAGAAACTGAAACCATGTATGTGCTAATTCATGTGCAGTTACACCAACAAGACTACCATAACTACGTTTTCCTGTAATAAGTGTAGACATTGCATATTCCATTCCACCATCTCCTCCTTGTATAACAGAATATTGCTCGTAAGGGTATTTTCCTATGTTTTCTGAAAAATACTGCATTAATTCTACTGTTTTTGGTTGAAAGTCTTTCCAAAACTGAAGGTTTTCAGCAGGTAAATCTTTTTTGTAGTAGAAGTTTAACATTGGTCCATTAGGTACTTGCATGGTATCGTGAATATAATCTGGATCTGCAGCCCAAGTAAAATCATGCACATTTGGTGCTTTAAAACGAAGTGTTTTTTTGTTTCCGTTTATTTCTGGGTTTCCTTGTAAATAACCAGTTCCACCAACTACGTAGTTTTTATCAATAGTTAAGTTTACATTAAAATCTCCCCAAACGCCATGAAACTCTCTTCCAATGTATGGATCTGCATGCCAACCTTCAAAATCATATTCTGCTAATTTAGGATACCATTGTGTCATAGAAAGTGCTACACCTTCTTTATTATTTCTACCAGAACGACGAATTTGTACAGGAACTTGTGCATTAAAAACCATATCGAAGGTCACTTTTTCTCCCGGTTGAATAGGTTTCGCTAAATTTACTTCTAAAACAGTACCAACCGTTTCGTAATTTAATGTGGTTCCGTTTTGTTTTAATGAAGACACTTTAATGTAACCAATTTCATCTGGAGCTAATTTACTAATTCTATCTCCTACGCGACTATCTGGATCTGGAATGGTACGAGAACGTACATCCATTTCACTTCCTGGTTGAAAAGCATTAAAGTATAAATGATAATATACTCTAGTTAATACATCTGGAGAGTTATTGGTATATACTAAGTTTTGTTTTCCTTGGTATTGATAGTTGTTAACATCCATATCAATATCCATTTTATAATTTACATGTTGTTGCCAATATGTAGATTTAGAAATCGAAGTATTTATTGGTGAGGTTGGTGTTTCTGGAGTGGAAGAAACAGAGTTCGTAGAACCACAAGAAACCAATGTGATACCTAAAGCAAAAAGAAAAAACTTTTTCATTTGTATATGTTATTGAATAAAAAAAGGCATCAATAATTTTGATGCCTTTTTTTGATTGTTATTATTATTTAGATAATTGCGATGCCATAATTAAAGCGTTATAAGCATTTACCATTTTTCCAGATTTTGATAATGTACTAAAGTCTCTTACATCTCCAGAATTACCACCAACAACAACTTTTTGATGAATTGGTAGTCCAGAATCCATAATGATTTGTTTTACTTGTGCAGCAGTTAATTTTGGGTATTGTGACCAAATTAAAGCAGCAACACCAGCAACAGCAGGAGCAGCCATAGAGGTTCCACTAATTGCTTTATATTCATTATTTGGGAATGTAGAATAAATTTGAGCTCCAGGAGCAAAAACATCTACGTTTTTAGTTCCGTAGTTAGAAAAACCAGCAACCATTGAAGAACCATATTTACTAGTTAATGCACCAACACGAATGTAAGTATCACTAATTTCAACATAATTTACGTTATCATCAGGAAAATTAGCTTCTGTATCTACATCTTTACTATCGTTACCAGCTGCATGTACAAAAACCACATTATTATCACTAGCATATTTTATAGCATCTCTAACCCAATCACTATGAGGAGAAAAGCTTTTACCAAAACTACCATTAATAACTTTTGCTCCATTATCTACAGCATAACGAATAGCTTTCGCTACATCTTTATCATACTCATCACCATTTGGTACTGCACGAATACTCATAATCTCAACATTATTAGTAACTCCATTTGCTCCTTTACCATTGTCACGAACAGCAGCAATAATACCTGTTACGTGAGTTCCATGAATTTCATCGTCTGCAATAGGTAATACATTTGCATTTCCATAACCAGGTTTGTCATTCCAATCATCTGGATTGTCACCTGTTGTTCTTCCTTTAAAATCTAAGTTATAGTTTGTGTTTAATCTTCCTGTTAAACCTTCTAAAGCACCTTTTAATTCTTTTTTTGCTACTTGAACGCTCGGTAAACCAAAACCGTTCATTTGTGTTGCAACTTGTTTGTGTTGTAGTAGTGTTTCGTCTGTAGTTTCTAATTTTAATACTTGCTCATTAGTATAGTCTGCTGTTTTAAAATGCGCAGTGAAGTCTTTGTCTGCTTCTACTAAGGATGCATAAATTTGCTCATAACGCGTTTTTGTTGGCCCCATTTGAGCGATATTTTCTTCTAAATCTGCTTTAGCTTCCGCAAAACGAGGAGCACTTGTATCGCCATTAGCAACAATTCTTGTCATTTCTAATTGCTCATCATAAGCATCTCCTAGAAAATTCCAGCCATGGATATCATCTATATAACCGTTTTTATCATCATCAATTCCGTTTCCAGCAATTTCTTTTTTATTGGTCCAGATTACACCGTTTAAATCTTCATGATTAATATCAATTCCAGAATCTATAACAGCAACTATAACTGTTTTTCCTTCTTTTCCTTTTATTATTTCAGCGTAAGCTTTATCTACACTCATACCAGGAATTGTATCTTTTACAAGATCTAAATGTCCCCAGGTGTGTTTTTCATTTTCGTTTAATTCTGCTTCTTTTAAAGCAACAGTATCAATGTTTTCGAGAGGTGTAGATAAAATTTCTGCTCCACCACCACAGCTAGTTAAAATAAGCGCTAAGCTTCCAACTAGCACAAAAGGTTTAATAATTTTCATAATTGAGTTTTAGTTTTTTAAAAAATATCATTACAAGTAAAAAGGTTGTCTAGTCGAACTCCTTTTTCTGTATGTTTTACTGTAATAATTTCGTTGTTTGCATCGTGTTCCAAAAATAAGTAATAATTATTATTTGCAGCTAGATTGAGGAAGTTTTCTTTTTCGTCTAGGGTTAACAAAGGTCTTGTGTCATAACCCATTACAAATGGAATTGGTAAATGACCAACCGTTGGAAGTAAATCTGCCATAAAACAAATGGTTTTTCCTTTATAGTTAATCATGGGAATCATTTGTTTTTCGGTATGTCCATTTGCGAAAAAAATGTCGAATCCTAAAGCAGAATTTTTTAAAATTGTTTTCTGTGGAAGTGAAGTGAATTTTAATTGACCACTTTCTTCCATAGGAAGAATATTTTCTTTTAAAAACGAAGCTTTTTCTCGTTTATTAGGCTGTGTTGCCCACTGCCAATGATTTTGATTACTCCAAAAATGAGCATTTTTAAATGCTGGCTCATAGCCTGTTTTGTCTTTGTTCCATTGTACGCTACCTCCACAATGATCAAAGTGTAAATGCGTCATAAAAACATCAGTAATATCATCGCGATGAAAACCATGTGATTTTAACGACTTGTCTATAGAGTCATTTCCCCAAAGGTGGTAGTAACCGTAAAATTTATCACTTTGTTTGTTTCCCATTCCTGTATCGATTAAAATTAGTCGATTACCGTCTTCAATTAATAAGCACCTTGCAGCGATATCAATCATGTTATTTGCATCTGCAGGATTGGTTCTGGTCCATAAAGATTTTGGTACTACGCCAAACATGGCGCCTCCATCTAACTTAAAATTCCCTGCGTTTATAGGATATAATTTCATAGATGTGCAAATTACTAAATAGGAAGCGTAATTTATTAAGTGTTAAGATTTTATTAAGAAATAACTTGTTTTAAACGTTTTCCAAAATCGAAAAGGGCTTTAATTTCTTTAATACTAGCATGTCTTTCTTTACTAAAAACTAAAAGGGCTTTACCATTAGACTCTACATGATAATATGGATTGCTTTCAAAAAAGTGTGTAATAGCATCATTAAAATACTGTTTTATTGCTTGCTCGTCTTCACCAAGTAAATAAAAACGTTTTGAAAAATCGTCGTGGTTTTGAATAGGAATATCTTTAAAACCAGCAAAAGCATATACTTTTTCTAGAAAACCCTCTCTATCTAAAGTGAATTCTGGAATTTTTGTATCTAATTGTATATGTAACATGGTAGATCTTACAACTTCTTTTGCAATGAATTCTCCTTCAGAAAATTCGATATCAAACATGGTTAACTTTTTGTTATCTGAGCAAAGCTGATTGTTTATGTGATTTATTTGTTTGGTTTTAAAAAATAAAAAACGATTTAAAAAAGAAACGTTTTTTTCTTTTTTAGAGACATAGTTTAAAGTATAATCTTTAGCCAATGTTTCAATATTGGTTTGTCTTTTTGTTAAGCTGTTTTTAATAACATTAGGTACAGGAAGTAAACGTCTTAAAGCGAAAGGATGTTTAGAATCTGTATCGTGAAGATCTAAACCAACCACTTCAAAATGACCACCCCTTTTAGTGAAAATTTCTTGATAGTTATTAAGGTTTTCCATAACAGTATGGTCTACAAAATCGCAAAGCGAAAAATCTACAATAACATCTTGATTTTCTGGGACAGCATTTAGTTTTTCTTTTAATCTGTAATAATTTAGGAAGCTACAAAAATGCTTCACACTTACATAGTAGTTGCCATTACCTTCTTCTTCTTTGTACATTAAAACATTTGGTTTTAATACATTTCTTGCAAATAAAGAGAAACTCTTATTTATAAAAATGTGTATTAAAAAAGTAACTACCACACCAGAGATAATACCTGTAATTAACCCAACTTTAAGCGTTAATATTAAGGTTACAAAAAAGATGATAAGCTGTTCTTTACCAATAGAAAATATTTTTTTAATATTTTCTGGAGAAGCTAATTTATATCCAGTAAAAACCAAAATTGCCATTAAAGCAGGAAGCGGTATTCTGGTTAATTGTGTGCTAAAAAGTAAGATAAAAACAACTAAAAAAGTAGCATGAAAAAAGTTAGAAGAACGGTTAGTTCCTCCATTATTAACGTTTACAGAACTTCTAGCTATAACCGTAACTACATTTAAACCTCCAAGAAAACCTGAACCAATAGTTGCTAAGCCTAATGCTTTTAAATCTTTATTTACATTAGATCGTCTTTTTTCAGGGTCTAGTTTATCTACCGCTTTAATACTTAAAAGCGATTCGATACTAGAAATAAGTGTTAATGCTAAAACACTAGACCAAAAAGGGAAGGTTCCAATTTTACTAAAATTAATAGTTGGTAACTGTGATATAATTTCTGGAAACGAAGGTATGCCTGAAATCATATATTCGGAAGCAATTGGGTTGTTTTCATGTGCAATCAATTCAAAATAATAACTAAATCCAATAGATAGAATAACAATCCACATTGGTGCAGGAATTAGCTGAAAATATTTATTTCTAATTTTACCATAAAAAGCCATAATTAAAAGACTAAGCACACCAGCCAAAGCAGCAAACACAAGACCAGATTTATCATAGTGAATGGCATCGTTTATAGTAACAGGTATTTCTATTAAATAATCTATCGTGTCTTCACGTTTAATTTTATGAGCCAACATGATGTGAAATTGCTTACCAAGAATAATTAGACCAATAGCAGCAAGCATTCCTTGAATTGCCGAAGAAGGGAAAAAATCTGCCAATTTACCTAAACGTAAGAAGCCTAAAACGAGTAAAAGTACTCCAGAGCAAATAATTGCAGCATAAGCGCTTTCTAAACCTAAAGTAGTAATAGCAACTAAAAGCACGCCAACTAAACCGTTTCCAGGGCCAGAAATGGTAACATTACTTCCCCCTAAAATAGAAACTAATAAACCACCAATAACAGCAGCAATTATTCCTGCAATTGGAGGCGCATCGCTAGCCATTGCTAACCCCAAACCTAATGGTAAAGCAATAAGACTTACCACAAAACCAGAAAAAATATTTTTAGGCAATGCTTTAAAAAAAGACACTATTTTTTTTTCTTTTTTTATCATTGAATAATAAGTACGTCGGTTGGTAATTCGGTTAATATATGTTCTATATCGTGTGGAAATAAACGATCCCAAAAAGTCATTTTACTGGGCGCATTCATAATTAATAAATCTGCTCTAGCTATTTGTGCGTAATGACCAATAGAATATCCTTTTGTACCAAAAATAGGTTGCGATTTTATAGCAATGTTTTGTGTATGTTCTTCAGGTATATTTTTAATAATATTATTTACTCTAGAAGTTTCTCGTAGTTTTAAACGTTCTTTTACAATAGTTGCTTTTCTTAAAGACTTATCATCATCTACCTTAACCGTTCTTTTGTCTTGTGTTATTTCTTCTACAATAGTAATTTTTTCAGAACCCAAACAATTTGCGACATAAAATGCAGAAGCAATCGTTTTTTCTGTTTTTGGGTCTTTTAATCCATTTACAACGACATGATTGCAAGGTATTCTTTCTACAGAAGGATTAATATGTAATAAAACAGAACATTTTGCTTTTCTTGTTATTTTTCTAGCAATAGAGCCTACATAATATTTAAGAAAATTTTCTTGTTTTAAAGCTCCTAAAATTAATAGGTCTACTTTTTTTTCTTCGGAAACAGATAAAATAACATTTACAGGATCTCCTGTTTTAAATACAATTTCATAATCTAAAGACTGTGTAACAAAGGGTTCTAAAAGATTTTTAAACTTTTTTGTTTTTTCAGAAGACTTCTCGCCAACATGAATAAGTATTAGTTTACTTTTAAACAGTATAGCTAAACGAGATGCTTCAAAAACATTTGCTTTTAAATTTGGAGAAAAGGTTACACCAATTCCTATAGTATGAAAAGGGTTTAATGACAAGGCTATTAAATCAATTAAGATTGAAAGATAGTATTTTTTTAAAAACTCAAGAGCCTTATTACATATAGATATCTTTAATAATTATAATTATTTAGTATTTTCACACACAAAAACAACTAGATGTTAGAATTAGCAGGAATTATTATTTTAGGAATATTAGCACAATGGGTTGCCTGGAAATTTAAAATTCCTGCAATTTTACCTTTAATTCTAATTGGTTTACTTGTTGGACCAATTGCTGCAGAGTTTTTATCTGAAGATGGTACAAAATGGATTGAACCCATTTGGAATGAAACCGAAGGCTTATTTCCTGGAGAAAGTTTATTTTACTTTGTTTCGTTAGCAATAAGTATTATTCTTTTTGAAGGTGGATTAACCCTTAAATTAAGCGAAATAAAAAATGTAGGACCAGTGATAACCAAACTTATCTCTTTAGGGTCTTTAGTTACTTTTTTTGGAGCAGGAGTAGCTGCTTATTATATTTTTGGACTAAGCTGGGAAATTTCTTTTCTGTTTTCAGGATTAATAATCGTTACTGGACCAACAGTTATTACACCAATTTTAAGAAATATTCCATTAAAGAAAGATGTCTCTGCGGTTTTAAAATGGGAAGGAATTCTAATTGATCCAATAGGCGCATTAGTTGCTGTATTGGTTTTTGAATTTATAAGTGTAGATGCAGGAGGAGAGTTTACAAAAACGGCATTAATAGAATTTGGAAAAATTGTGTTATTTGGAGCTACCTTCGGATTTACTTTTGCACATGCTTTAAACTTTATTATTAATAAAAAATGGGTACCACATTATTTACTAAATGTATTTGCATTAGCAGCTGTCTTAGGCGTTTTTGTTCTATCGGATGCATTTGCACATGAATCAGGTTTATTAGCAGTTGTAGTGATGGGAATGGTTTTAGGAAACTCAAATTCTCCTTATTTAAAAGATCTTCTTTATTTTAAAGAATCTTTAAGTGTGCTACTTATTTCTATTTTATTTATTCTACTTGCCGCAAACATTAATTATAGTGAGTTATTGTTAATTTTCAATTGGGAAACAGCTGCTTTATTTGCTGTAATTGTATTTATTGTTAGACCTATTGGTGTGTTTATTAGTACACATGGTTCTAAACTTAAATTAAACGAAAAATTATTTATTAGTTGGGTTGGTCCTCGCGGTATTGTAGCAGCAGGTATTGCTTCTTTATTCGGTTTAAAACTAGCAAGTAAAGGAATTACAGGTGCAGAATACATAACACCATTAGTTTTTGTAATCGTTTTAGGAACCGTTCTTTTAAACGCTACAACAGCAAGACTATTTGCAAAATTAGTAGGTGTGTTTTTAAAGAAATCTAATGGAATTTTAATTGTTGGTGCATCTAAAGTTTCTAGGTTAATTGGGCATTATTTAGAGACGCATGGCAGACATGTTGTTTTAATAGACAGCAATCAAAGTAATATAAATAAGGCTAAAGAATTAGGCCTAGAGGCTATTAATACCAATATATATTCTGAAAACTTAACCGATAATATTGAGCTTAATGATGTTGGTTATTTGATGGCCTTAACAGGAAACACAGAAATTAATAAGTATGCAATTAATAAGTTTACCAATCAGTTTGGGGAAAATGGTGCTTTTAGATTGGTTTCTACAGAAGAAATGCTAGATCAAAACAATAATCCGCATGAAGGATTATTTTCGCATACAGATGATTTTAGTACATTATCTGATGTTACTAGAAAGTTTCCGAGTATTCAAGAAATAGAAATAATAGATAAAGAACATTTACTAGACTTAATAAAAGCGACAAACCAAGACAAAGATATTATTCCTTTATTTATAAAAGATGATGAAGGAGAGCTTCATATTATATCTTCTTACAATACAGAAATTGAAGTAGGAGAAGGGTTTGCTTTAGTATACTTAGGAAAACCTTTAGATGTAGAAAAAATAGATACGGTTTAAAATAAATTAGAAATAAAAAAAGCGTTGTAAATCACAACGCTTTTTTTATTTAATCATTTAACTTTAAAACAGCCATAAATGCTTGTTGTGGTATTTCTACATTACCAACTTGACGCATACGTTTTTTACCTTTTTTCTGCTTTTCAAGTAGTTTACGTTTACGCGAAATATCTCCACCATAACATTTTGCAGTTACATCTTTACGTAAGGCCTTTACTGTTTCTCTAGCAATAATTTTTGCTCCAATAGCTGCTTGAATTGGAATATCAAATTGTTGTCTCGGAATAAGCTCTTTTAACTTTTCACACATTTTCTTACCAATGTTGTGTGCATTATCTGCATGAATTAAAGCAGATAGCGCATCCACAGGTTGCCCATTTAGTAATACATCTAAACGTACTAACTTAGAAACCTTCATTCCTATTGGATGATAATCGAAAGAAGCATATCCTTTAGAAACCGTTTTTAAACGATCATAAAAATCGAAAACAATTTCTGCTAAAGGCATTTCAAAAGTTAATTCTACACGAACAGGAGTTAAGTATGTTTGATTAATAATCATCCCACGCTTTTCAATACAAAGCGACATGACGTTACCAACAAAGTCCGATTTTGTAATTATAGTTGCTTTTATATATGGTTCTTCTACACGATTTACTGTGGAAGGATCTGGTAAATCGGAAGGGTTATTTACTATAAAAGGTGTTTCTGGGTTTTTGTTAGTATATGCGTTATAAGATACATTGGGAACTGTTGTAATAACAGTCATATCAAACTCACGTTCTAAACGTTCCTGAATAATTTCCATATGAAGCATTCCTAAGAAACCACAACGAAAACCAAAACCTAATGCTGCAGAACTTTCTGGTGCAAAAACTAAAGAAGCGTCATTTAATTGTAATTTTTCCATAGAGTTTCTAAGCTCTTCATAATCTTCGGTATCTACAGGATAAATACCAGCAAATACCATTGGTTTTACATCCTCAAAACCTGCAACAATATTAGTTGTAGGGTTTGCAAAATCTGTAATTGTATCTCCTACTTTTACTTCTTTTGCCGTTTTAATTCCAGTAATTAAATAACCAACATCCCCGGTTTTTACACTTTGTTTAGCAATCTGTGTTAGTTTTAATGTACCAACTTCGTCTGCATTATACTCTTTATCTGTAGCAACAAATTTTATTTTTTGTCCCTTTTTTATTTCTCCATTAAAAACTCGAAAATACGTTTCAATACCTCTAAAAGTATTATAAACCGAATCGAAAATTAATGCTTGTAAAGGAGCGTCAGGATCTCCTTGCGGAGCAGGAACACGTTCAATAATTGCTTTTAAAATATTTTCAACTCCAAAACCTGTTTTACCACTTGCATGAATAACTTCTTCTGGATCACAACCTAAAAGATCTACAATATCATCGGTTACTTCTTCTGGATTTGCACTTGGTAAATCTACTTTATTAAGTACCGGAATAATTTCTAAATCATTCTCTAGTGCTAAATATAAATTTGAAATGGTTTGCGCTTGTATACTTTGCGCTGCATCTACAATAAGTAAAGCGCCTTCGCAAGCAGCAATAGAACGAGAAACCTCATAAGAGAAATCAACGTGACCAGGTGTATCAATGAGGTTTAATATATAATCTTGCCCCTCGTAAGTATAATCCATTTGTATGGCATGCGATTTAATGGTAATACCACGTTCGCGTTCTAAATCCATACTATCTAAAAGTTGCGCTTGTTGTTCACGAGCAGTTACAGAACCAGTTACGTCTAGTAAACGATCTGCAAGTGTACTTTTTCCGTGATCTATATGTGCAATAATGCAAAAATTTCTAATGTGCTTCATAATCCTTTTCTCTTCTCTATAGAGATTTGGCAAATATAGTGCATTTATTACGCTTTTACACACTTTTATTTTGTAGGAAAAATAACCTGAAATTTATGGCTAAACCGTAAATGAAACTGTGAAAGTATTGGTATATTGCGTTTTAAATTCTAAAATATCTTGAATCTAAAAATAATCCACATATTATTATTTGTTTTAATTCCTTTAAGTCTATTTAGCCAAGACTTTTCTTTAAGTGGAAAAATTCAAGATGCTGAGAATATTCCTATTTCTTATGCAAATATTATAATTTTAAATAAACAAGATTCTACGATTGTATCTGGAACTAGTAGTAATGATTTAGGTGATTTTTTTTTAAATAATATCCAGGCAAACACCTACATTTTAAAAGTTTCTTTTGTTGGTTTTAATACCTATAGTAAAGAAATTCAAGTCGCTAAAAACAAGAACCTTTCTACAATTACTTTAACCGAATCTAATGAACATTTAGACGAAGTGGCTATTGTTGTAAAAAAACCAACAGTAAAAAAGGAAGTAGACCGTTTGATTTTTAATGTTGCAAATACAGCGTTAAGCGAAGGTAACATGATGGAAGTTTTACAAAGTACTCCTGGTGTTTTAGTAATAGATAATAATATTCAAATAAAAAGTACAACTCCAACAGTTTATATAAACGATAAAAAAGTACATCTTTCTGGAGAAGAGCTAGCACAATTATTAGAAGGCTCACCAGCAAATAGTATAAAATCTATTGAAGTTATTACAAATCCTCCAGCAAAATATGATGCATCTAGTGGTGCTGTTTTAAACATTGTTATGGATAAAAATTTAATAACGGGCTATAGAGGTTCTGTTTTTGCCAATTATACACAAGGTGTTTTTCCAAGAACAAATGTAGGAACCACAAACTTTTATAAAACCGAAAAAATTAATGTTTTTGCCAATTATAGTTACACACAGAATAAGTTAAATAGAGAGAGTAATGAAAAGATTAATTTTTTAGAAAATGATAATATTTCTGAAGAATGGAATACGAACATAGATCGAAATACATGGACTAAAACACATAATTTTAATTTTAATTTAGATTATTTCTTCGATAATGCTAATACTTTAAGTTTTTCTACAAATCTATTATTTCTACCTTATTATAAATATAAAATTCTAAGTAATACAGAGGTAAATGCTAATGGAGAAAACAATTCGTATCGTTTTGATTCTAATAATTTATCAAGAGATACAAAGCACAACTTAGGATTTGACCTAGATTATGTTCATCTATTTAAAAACGCTTCCAAACTATCCTTTAATACACACTACACCGTTTATAACTACAACAGAAAACAAGATGTTTTAAGCAGGTATTTTTTTCAAGAGAACCTGAATAATTTTACAAATGCTTTTAATACAAATGCAAACCAAGATACAGATATTTATACTTCGCAATTAGACTATTCTTCTACTATTAACGAATCTTCTTCCTTTTCTGTAGGAATTAAATCTTCTTTTATAAAAACAGAAAGTGATATAAAACAGTTTGATGTAGTAGGAGGTAATGAAACAGTTAATACAGACAATTCGGATGCTTTTAATTATAACGAAGCTATTTTAGCTGCATATTTTAGCTATGAGAAAAACTGGGAAAAATGGAGTTTATCTTCAGGTTTTAGAATAGAACAAACAAATATAGAAGGCCAATCTCCAATTACAAACGAAGAAAACAAACAAGATTATTTTAAGGGTTTTCCTACTTTAAATTTAGCATATCAAATAACAGAGAAAGTAAATACTTATGTTAATTATAAGCGAAGTGTTGAAAGACCAAACTATCAAGATTTAAACCCCTTTAAGTATTATTTAAATGATAATACTATCGTTACAGGTAATCCTAATTTACAACCTGCATTTGCAGACTTTATTACTCTAGGAACAACTCTAGATGATAAGTATATTTTTGAAGCCTATTACAAATATACCGATGCTAATTTTTTAGAATTACCAATTCAAAATAATGAAGAAAACATAATTGTTCACACACCAATTAATTTAAGTAATACTGTAGAATATGGTTTTGATTTTACTACCTTTTTTAATGTTAATAAGAACTGGTTTGTATATTTTGTAACGTCCTTTTATAATGTTGAAGAACAAGCGATATTTAATGAGGAGCTAATAAAAACAGATACTTGGTCTAACTACTCTGTATTAAGTAATGACTTTTCTTTTTTAAAAGACAAGAGTTTATCCGCTAATTTAACCTTTATTTACGTTGGTAAAAACCAACAAGGATTTCAAATAGTAGATGCTAGATTAGCAACAGATTTAGCAATTAAGAAAACCATTTTAAACAAAAAAGCAACTCTGTCGTTATCTGCTTCCGATTTGTTTAACACACAAGACTTTACAGTAACTTCTAAATATCAAAGTCAAAATAATTCTAGATTCTATAATCAAGATAATAGGTATATAAAACTTGGTTTTAGCTATAAGTTTGGCAATACTACTTTAGAAACCAATGCACGTACTAAATCTCGTAAAGAAAGAGATCGTTTAGAAAAGGAGTAACAAAGAATCTTATTAGTCCTGCCATTCTGCAATAAACAAGTTGGTATCATGTCCTCCACCATTATTTCTATTCGAAGAGAATATTAAATATTTACCATCATTAGAAAATACAGGAAATGCATCAAAAGTGGTGCTATGTGTAACGCGTTCTAAGTTTTTCCCGTCAATATCTATTAAATATAAATTAAAAGGGAAACCGCGTTCGGATTCAAAGTTTGAAGAGAATAAAATTTTCTTTCCACTAGGATGAAAAAACGGACTCCAATTAGCATTCCCTAGGTCGGTTAATTGCTTTAAATCGCTTCCATCAGCATTACATATATACAGCTCCATTTCTGTTGGTTGTACTAAACCTTCCGCTAACAAATCTTTGTATTCTTTAATTTCTTCTTCGGTTTTTGGTCTTGAAGAACGGAAGATAATTTTTGTGCCATCTGGAGAAAAGAAAGCACCACCATCATAACCCAATTCGAAAGTGATTTGCTTTACATCACTTCCGTCTAAATTCATAGTATACAAATCAATATCTCCGTTTCTGGTTGAGGTAAATACAATTTTATCTCCTTTAGGGGAAACCGTTGGTTCTGCATCATAACCTTTTTCATTGGTTAATTGCGATGTAATATTGCCTTCTAAATCTGCTACAAAAATATCGTAAGTATCATAAATTGGCCAGATGTATTTTCCGTTTTTACGTAATGGTGTCTCTGGACAGGCATCTGCTCCTAAATGTGTGGACGCATAAATAATATGTTTATTATCAGGTAAAAAATAAGCACAAGTAGTTCTTCCTTTTCCTGTGCTAATCATTGGTGGTATTTTATCTTTAAACGTTTCATCTACATCCATTAAAAACATTTGATCACAGTTTACATTCCAATCTTTGTTATTGGATTGAAACACTAATTGCTTGTCATCAAAACTCCAATACGCTTCCGCATTATCTCCACCAAAAGTAATTTGACGAATGTTTTTAAAATGCGTTTCTTCTGGATAAATTAAAGAATCTACCCATTTAGTTGCTCCAGTTCTAGCGTCTTCTGTTTTAGAAGCATTTTTTTTACAAGAAACAATCGATAAAAGTAGTACTATAAATAGCGTATAGTTTTTAGTCATGATTTTTTACTTAAATGGCATTTAATACCTAATTTTGTGTAAAATTAATATTTATCATTATGAAATATAGCATTCTTGTCATTTTTTTAATTCTATTAAGTTCTTGTAATAAGGATATTGCAAAACCAGAAGTATCTATTGAAGAAGACGTAACATTTTTAGCCGACGATGCTCTAGAGGGTAGACAAACAGGAACCGTTGGAGAGCAAAAAGCAGCAGCATATATTGCAAAACGTTTTCAAGATTTAGGTCTACATGCTAAAGGTACAGATGGTTACTTTCAAACGTTTTCTTTTAAACCAAAAACAGACCCACACCAGGAAGTAAACTATACTGTAAAAGATGGTGATAGCACCATTACAGGAACAAATGTAGTTGCTTATATAGATAATAAAGCAGAAAACACAGTGATTATTGGTGCGCATTATGATCACTTAGGATATGGCGCTGAAGGTTCTTTATATAGAGGAGAAAAAGCTATTCATAATGGAGCAGATGATAATGCAAGCGGCGTAGCTGTATTATTAAACTTAGCAAAACGATTAATGAAAGGAAACATTAATAATAATTACCTATTTATTACTTTTTCTGGAGAAGAAATGGGATTATTAGGTTCTAATTATTTTGTAAAAAACCCAACTATAGATACCAAAAAAGCAAACTATATGATTAATATGGATATGGTTGGTAGACTTAAAAAGGATAGCACATTAGCTGTTTATGGTGTTGGTACTTCACCAATATTTAAACAAACATTAAAAGCGAATAATAACAGATTTAAATTAGTACAAAAAGAATCTGGGGTTGGCCCAAGCGATCACACTAGTTTTTATAATGCAGATATTCCAGTATTACATTTTTTTACAGGGCAGCATGAAGATTACCACAAACCAAGCGACGATACAGAGCGTTTGCACTTTAATGGTATGCAAGTGATTTCAAACTATATTTATGAAATTGTTTCCGATTTAGATAATAACGGAAAACTTCCATTTAGAAAAACCAAAAACGAAAGCGAAGATGTGCCAAGATTTAAAGTAGGATTAGGAGTAATTCCTGATTATTTATACGACGGAAAAGGCATGCGAATTGATGGTATTAGCGAAGAAAAACCTGCACAAAAAGCAGGATTACAAAAGGGAGATGTGGTTATCAAACTTGGGGATATTGATGTTATAGATATGAAAACATATATGATGGGATTATCTAAGTTTGAAAAAGGAGATACTACTAAAGTGGTTGTGGAAAGAAATGGTAAAGAAGTAGAAGCTGAAATACAGTTTTAAAGCATCATACTTCCGCAAACACCTAAACTAATTATCAAATAAACAGCAGCTAAAATAAATAGTACTTTAGCTGCTGTTTTATTTTTTTTAAACACAAAAGCACCTATTATAGCAAGTAAAATAGCTGGACCAAACATAATCAAACCAATGATTATAAATAGACCATCTAAATTCATTCCTCCTGTTGCTTCCAATAATAAGGTACTCATATATTTTATAAATTAGTTAATACTACAACGCTATAAATAACAAAACTAGTAACCAAACACACTATTGCTAATTGATAGTATTGTTTTTGTTTAGCACTTCCTTTTTCTGCTTCTTTACCATAAATAGCGAATATTGCTGCAGGCAAAAACATCACAAGAATTAGAATCAACCACATCCTTATATTTCATTTCTAAGTGCTTCTAATCGTGCCTTTTTATCATCCCGATAAAACAAATTCATGGTTTCAAAAGGAATAATTTTATTGTCTTTATCTACAATATGTACACAAGATTTTTTAATGGCACGAACATCAAAATTATAGGCGTCAATAAACTGCATAATAATTACGCGAAATAAATTGTCGTAACCCAAATTTGGCGCATCAATATCTGGTAAACAACACATAATAGATTTTAAATTTTCTTCGGCAACTTCTACCGAATTACCTGTGCTAAAAAGTTCGATCATTTTATCTTGTAACTGTTCATCCTGCTCGTAAATAATAGTATTTTTACTATTATCTAATAAGTCATTCGGATTAATATAACGCGTTAACGGTAAAACTTCATCTCCTAATTTTAATGCATAGCCCATAACCAAAGCATCTGGATTACAAGGCACAGGAAGCAAATCGTCAGGATTAAAAACAGAAGTTTGTTCTAAGATTTTTCTTCGCACTTCTGTTAATGTCATTCTATCGGTTTCTGGATTAAAATGCTCTAATCTTCCTGCAATTTGTGTTGGTTGTAAAGTTACACCACGAACACATTTTTGCTTTAAAGCATAATCAATAATCTTCCCAATTTCGCTATCATTTAAACCTTTTTGAAGGGTAACTACTAAAGTGGTCGATAGGTTTAATTTATTCAAATTTTCAATTGCTTTTTTTCTAATGTCATTTAAATCTGCACCACGAAGTTCTTGTAAAACGCTATTCTCAAACGAATCGAATTGTAAATAAATTTCAAAATCTGGAGCATAAGTTTTTAGCCTTTCCGCGAAAGCGAAATCTTTAGCAATTTTAATTCCATTGGTATTTAGCATTAGATGGCGAATAGGCAACGATTTGGCATAATCCATAATTTCCCAAAACTGCGGATGAATTGTAGGTTCACCTCCCGAAATTTGAACCACATCAGGTTCTTTTTCATTCCTAACAATAGTATCTAACATGGCTTTAACTTCGTCTAAAGTACGATGTCTTCCATAGGTTGGCGAAGAGCCAGCGTAACAAGTAGGGCAGGTTAAATTACAACGATCTGTAACCTCTACAACGGTTAAACAAGAATGTTGTTCATGGTCTGGACACAAACCACAATCGTACGGACAACCATAATCGGTTTTTGTATTAAACGTATATGGTGTTTCGCTAGGTTTATTATAGTTTCGTATGTTTTTATAATATTCAATATCGTCTGCAATAAGCACCTTAGAATTACCATGTTCTTTGCAGCGTTTCAGCATATACACATTACCATCTTCAAACACAATTTTTGCATCTACACGCTTTAAACAGTCTGGACACAGACTTAAGGTAAAATCATAATAGGTATATTTTCTAACTGGCATTTTTTGTTTTTTAAATGTTTTTATAGCGTTACTTTTTTCAATCCTGTCAAGTTTTTAAGAACTTACAGGATCAAAAAAAGTCAGGCTTTACGTTGCAATCTTTTTGCTTGTGTTCTCGATACATTTTACTCATACTTCGTAAAACACTCGAACAGACAAGAAAAAGGATTTTCACTACAATCCTTAACGCGCTTTCCAACGTACTAATAGATTAGCAATAAACGTACTGTAATACAACCAACAAATTACACATAATAGTTGAATAGTACTAAAACCAAAAACATAAAACACATTTGGTTTTAAAAACTCGATACAAAATCGGAAACCAAAATAGCTTAGCATGAAGATTTTAAATAAATCACCATTTTTTAAAACCATCTTATTTTTCATCTGTTGTAAAAAAAGAAACAAGAAAATTAAAAAAAATAGTTCGTAAAGTGAAGTAGGATGTCGTAGCAAACCATCTCCTAAATCCATACCAAAAACAGAATAGGTTTCTTTACCATAGGTAAACTCATTTACACCAGATAAGAAACAACCAATTCTACCAATAAAGATCCCTAATAGTATAGGGAACACAAACAAGTCTCCAGAAGAATGTTTCTCTCCAATAATCTTTTTTGCTAATTCTACACCAATTAAACCACCAAATAAACCACCCATAATGGTTTTGGTGTTTAGTAATTGTATAAGGTTTTGTTGTGTATATTCTAATAGCGGGTTTTCTAAAAAACCTATCCACCTAGAACCAATTAAAGCACCTAAAGCAGCACCAAGAATAATAGATAATCTGTTATTAGAAGTAATACTATCTGTGCTTTTTCGTCTTAAAAAAAGATAATACCTAAAGGCAATAAAAAATGCTAAATACTCTAAAACAAGGTGAATATTTATAGTGTAACCAAATAGAATGGGTTCAAATGGTATATGCAAATTTTATGTTGTTAATAGATTACACGCCTAAAATTTTAGCATCAACTCTAAATTTTGTGTCAATGGTAATATCGTGTGTTTCATTAATAGTTTCGTCTGTAACTGTTTGTACACGTAAATTAAAACTGTCTTTTTTTATAAACTCTTTTAATTCTTCGTCTGTAACTTCTAATTCTAACGTAGTAGCACCTATATTTTCTAAATCAAAAGCATTGGCAATTTCTATTTCCTCAACATCTTCAGCATTAATATAAATGTGAATTTCTTTTAAAAAGTTAAAATTTCCATCTTCAGGAGTTTCAATAGTAAGTTTAATTGTTTTTAGTTTAATACTTTCAATTAAATCTTTACGTGTATCATTGTTTTCAAAAGTAGACTCCGATTCTGTTGTCATATCTGGAGTTTGAAAATCGAAAGGTGTATTTAATAATGTAGAAGATGGTACAGAATAACTTGTCTGATACTCTAAATCAAATTTGGTTAATTCATCTACAACACTACAATTTAAAAGTAGTGCAAAAGAGATGAAAAGTGTAAGTAGGCTCTTTTTCATTTTGTTTTTTTTGAAGCAAATATACATATTTACATATAACCGCTTTTTTACGTGTTTTAGTATAAATGCTAATAAATTATAGCCTAGCCTTGTTAGGTTTTTAAAACAGGAAAGGTCTATTGAATAAAAAGGTGTAATTTTGCCACAAAATAAAACAGAATTGGTTAAAATAGGCAACATAGAACTTCCAGATTTTCCTTTATTATTAGCTCCAATGGAAGATGTTAGTGATCCACCTTTTAGAGCATTATGTAAAGAACAAGGTGCAGATGTAGTGTACACAGAATTTATTTCGAGTGAAGG
This sequence comes from Lacinutrix cladophorae, assembly GCF_053604645.1. Classification (NCBI taxonomy): domain Bacteria; kingdom Pseudomonadati; phylum Bacteroidota; class Flavobacteriia; order Flavobacteriales; family Flavobacteriaceae; genus Lacinutrix; species Lacinutrix cladophorae. The sequence continues at coordinate 292,415 of NZ_JBSHNR010000121.1, forward strand.
TTTAATTCGCGATGCAGCAAAAAGCGTCATGAAGTTAGATATCTACGAGAAGGAACGACCTGTTGGCATTCAAATATTTGGAGCCAATATGGAAAGCATGTTGCAAACCATTGATATTGTAGAAAAATCGAAACCAGATATTATAGATATTAATTTTGGTTGTCCTGTAAAAAAAGTAGTAAGTAAAGGAGCAGGAGCAGGAATTTTAAAAGATATCTGTTTAATGGAACAGCTTACTGCCGAAATGGTGAAACGTACCAATTTACCAGTTACTGTAAAAACCCGATTGGGTTGGGATCATGACTCTATTAAAATAGTGGAGGTTGCCGAAAGATTGCAAGATGTTGGTTGTGCTGCTATTTCTATTCATGGTCGTACTAGAGCACAAATGTATAAAGGGGAAGCCGATTGGAAACCAATTGCAGCTGTAAAGAATAATCCAAGAATGCATATTCCTGTCTTTGGAAATGGTGATGTAGACTCTCCTGAAAAAGCAATGCTTATGCGTGATGAGTATGGGTTAGATGGTGCAATGATTGGTCGTGCAACCATAGGGAATCCTTGGTTTTTTAAACAAGTAAAACACTTTTTTGAAACGGGAGAACATTATAGACCCATTACTATGCAAGAACGTGTTGAGGCAGCACGTAGACATTTACAAATGGCTATTGATTGGAAAGGAGAAATTTTAGGTGTTTTTGAAACGAGAAGACACTATACTAATTATTTTAAAGGCATTCCTCACTTTAAGGAATATAGAATGAAAATGGTAACTAGCGATGCATCTGCAGATGTTTTTGCTGCTTTTGATGAAGTATTAGAGAAGTTTGGCGATTTTCAGTTTATGGAATAGAATTCCCTTTTACATAAAACAAAACCTCTACAAGTACACGCAAGAAGGATTGAAACGACATCCTTTTTTTCTTTAAAAAAAGATATAGTGAAAAGCCTGTTTGCCTTTTTCAGGCAACTTGCCCAAATAATCTTAATTAGAAACTAGATTTTTAGTAATTCGTGTAGATGCTATTTTAGAGGCAATAACACCTAAAATAGTTATGGTTAAAAACACAATAAGGATGTTGATCGCTTTTAATGCAACAGGGTATGGTAGCGATGGTGTTATCATTACTAATGCGAATGTTTTTTGTAAAAAGATTAAAACTACACCAATTATTAAACCAATAATTCCGCCTAAAAGTGTCATTAAAACGCCTTGATAAAAAAATATTTTCTGGATGTCTTTTTGTGTTGCACCAAGATTGAATAAGGTATTTAGGTTTTTCTTTTTGTCTAAAATCATCATAATGATAGAGCCAATAACATTAAATAACGCAATAATTAGTACTAGCGTGAAGATGAGGTATACAGCTAGATATTCGGTATTTAGCATTTTATATAACGCATCGTTAAGCTGTGCTCTGTTTTTTATAACCACTTTATTTCCTAAAATATTTTGAATGTTGGTTTTTGCTTGGTCTTCTTTAATTCCTTCATTTAGTTTAAATTCAATAGCAGAAATTTGATTGTCTTGGTAGCCTAAAAGATCTTTTGCAAAATGAAAAGGCGCGTAAACGTACTTATCATTTAGTTCTTCGTTGATATCAAATATACCAACATTTATGGCTTGAAAAGTATTGTATATTTGGGTGGTAGCTGTTATTTGTCCTTTTCCTGGTTTAGGTACATATAGACTTACACGTTTCCCATAATCTAAAACGCCAAAAGATAGGTTACTAGAAATTCCCCAACCAACAACAATTTGGTTCGTGTTTTGAGAGAGCCAGCTTCCTAAAGGGATTACGGAGTCTATGGTGTTTACTTTTTCGTAATTTTCGTCTACTCCTTTTATATATGCGTTTGGGTAATTTTTATTATCGAAAGCAATAAAAACGCGATCTTCAATAATTTTTGAATAAGAAACAATGTCTTCTAGACGATCTAGTTTTTCTAATTCTTGATTTGTAATAAAAAAAGATTTGCCTTCTGCAGTTTCTGCTTTTAAATCTGGATCTATTATAGAAGTAAACTGAAGTGTAAAATCTTTTAAACCTGCAAAACCAGAAAGTACAATAAATAGCGAAGCAGCTCCAACAATTATTCCAACAGCTGCAATAATGGTAATAAAATTTATAGCATTGTTACTACTTTTAGAATGCAAATAACGTTTGGCTATGTAAAGCGCGAAGTTCACTTATTGTTTTTTACGTTTTCCTAAAAGTTCTGGATCGTTAATTGGGTCTTCTTTACCTTTTAAGGATTGTTCAATTTTGTCAATATACTCTAAAGAATCATCTATAAAAAACTCTAAATTTGGCATACGTCTTAATTGGTGTCTAGTACGTTGTGCTAATTCATGTCGTATTAAAGGAGTGTTCGATTTAATACCGTCTAATAATTCTTTCCCTTTAGCATTAGGAAAAATACTTAAATACACTTTAGCAACAGAAAGATCTACAGTTACTTTTACTTTACTAACAGATATAAGTATTCCTCGCATACCACCTTGTGATGCTGCTTTTTGTAATACATCTACGATGTCACGTTGTAATACAGAACCTATTTTTTTTTGTCTTTGTGTTTCTTCCACTTTAATTTTATTTTAGACCTATTTAATATTAGATCTTAATTTACATAAAAGATAAACTTTATCTTCTACACTGCAAAAATAGTTGATATTTAAAGATTATCTTACATTTATAGACAAAATTCGTGCCTTACAGAATTGCTTGGGCTTGATAACAGGATGATTATATATACTTAATGATATAGAAAGTAATTAGATTTCCGTTTTCACGGAAACATAAAACTAGTTTTTGATGAATAAAATAGAACATATAGGTATTGCTGTAAAAGACCTTAAAAAAGCAAATAAATTATACGCACAACTTTTTGGAGAACCTCATTATAAGGTAGAAGAGGTTGCAAGTGAAGGTGTAAATACGTCTTTTTTTAAAGTAGGTGAAAATAAAATAGAATTATTAGAAGCTACAAACAATAATAGCGCCATTGCGAAGTTTATAGAGAAGAAAGGAGAAGGAATTCATCACATTGCTTTTGATGTGGATGATATTGAAAAAGAAATTTTAAGATTAAAATCGGAAGGCTTTAAAATAATTAACGAAACACCTAAACAAGGAGCAGACAATAAGTTAGTTGCTTTTTTACATCCCAAAAGTACTAATGGAGTTTTAATAGAACTTTGTCAAGAAATTATTTAAAATAAATTGTTTGTAGAGTTTTAAAAATAATATTAAGTTTGCACTCTAAAATTTTGGTCCCATAGCTCAGTTGGTTAGAGCACCTGACTCATAATCAGGTGGTCCTTGGTTCGAGCCCAAGTGGGACCACTTTTTTTATTTAATTATAGAAAAAGTGTTAAATTTTAACAGTTTACCGATGTTTTTTGCAATTAAAAGAGATTTTTGCCTTAAAAAGAAATAGATTCTTTTTGTTAATTCGCTTTTTTTTATACATTTACAACTGAATGATACAAAACAAAAAAATAATTGCCTCAATCTTATTTTTATTAATAAGTTTTGTTAGTACAGCACAGACAATGAGTGGGCCACCACCTCCAGCTCCACCACCACCTCCAGGACTTCCTGTAGATGCTGGTATATATTTCCTACTAGCTATTGGATTAATTTATGGTGTTGTGAAAACGATTCGTGCTAAAGCTTAAAGTTTGTTTAAGTTTACTAGTCTAGCAACATATTTACCAATTACATCAAATTCTAAATTTACTAACGTGCCAATTTTAAAGTTTTTAAAATTTGTATGATCGAAAGTAAATGGTATTATTGCCACACTAAACGCATCTTTTTTAGAGTTTACAACCGTTAGACTTACACCGTTAATAGTAATAGATCCTTTTTCAATGGTAATATTATTTAATTCGCTATTGTACTTAAAAGTAAAAAGCCAACTTCCAGAAGTATTTTCAATATGAGTACAAATTGCAGTTTGGTCCACATGACCTTGTACAATATGACCATCTAGTCTTTCGCCAAGTTGCATCGCTCTTTCAAGATTTACTAAATCGCCAACCTTAATTGTGTTTAGGTTTGTTTTTTCTAATGTTTCTTTTATCGCTGTTACTTTATACTCCTCATTATTGATTGCAACAACAGTTAAACACACTCCATTATGCGCTACACTTTGATCTATTTTTAGTTCTTGAGTAAAATTACTTTTAACTGTAATGTGCAAATTATCAAGCTCTTGATTCAGCTGTTTTACTTCTCCTAATTCCTCAATGATTCCAGTAAACATTATTGTCGATTATTTAGTTAAATTTGTAGCAGTAAAATTACAAACAAAAGTTAGCATTATTAATGAAGAAAGAAGAAAATATAATAGTAGGTATATCTATTGGAGACTTAAATGGTATTGGAGCAGAAATAGTACTAAAAACTTTTGAAGATTCTAGAACCCTAGAGTTTTGTACTCCAGTGATTTTTGCATCCGTAAAAACAATGACTTTTTTAAAAAATCATTTTAAAATAGATGTGAATTTAAATGGAATAAATGACATAAAACAAAACCTTCCACAAAAAATAAATGTTTTAAACGTTTGGAATGAACATGTAAAAATAGATTTTGGTAAAGAAGATTTTAAAATAGGCGAATTTGCAATAAAATCTTTAGAGGCTGCAACAAAAGCTTTAAAAGAGGGAAGCATAGATGTATTAGTAACCGCACCAATTAACAAGCACAATATTCAATCAGATACTTTTAAATTTCCTGGGCACACTAATTATTTAGAACAAGAATTAGAAGGTAATAGCTTAATGTTAATGGTTGCTAACAAACTGCGTGTTGGTTTGTTAACAGATCATGTACCTGTAAAAGACATAGCTGCACAAATTACACCAGAACGAATTAAAGAAAAAATAGAAACCATTTATAACGCACTTCAAAAAGATTTTAAAATAAGAAAACCAAAAATAGCAGTCTTAGGTATTAATCCACATACAGGGGATAATGGTGTAATTGGTAAGGAAGACGATACCGTTTTAAGACCAACATTACATGAAATAAAAAAAACAGGCAAGTTAGTCTATGGTCCTTATGCAGCAGATAGCTTTTTTGGTTCTAACAACTACACAAATTTTGACGCTATAATAGCTTCGTATCATGATCAAGGTTTAATTCCATTTAAAACTCTTTCTTTTGGTCAAGGTGTAAATTATACAGCAGGACTAAATAAGATACGAACTTCTCCAGACCACGGAACCGCTTTTGAAATAGCAGGAAAAAATCTTGCAGACAATAGTTCTTTTAAAGAAGCAGTTTATAAAGCAATGGAGATATTTAAGAATAGATTAGAATTTGAAGAGATTAGTAAAAACCCTTTAAAATTCAATCAAAAAAAGATATAAACAAAAAAATGTTTATAACTGTGCTTGGTAAATAAAAATTTGTATATTTGCAGGCTCAAAATAGATGTGGAAATGAAGCTTTTGAAAGCATTTACAATACCTTTTGTAGGTTTAAAAGTAGGAGAACACCTTTTTGAGTATGATATTGAACAATCGTTCTTTGAACATTTTGAGTATGAAGATTTTAATAGTTCAAATATAAAAGTAAATCTTGTTTTAAATAAAAAAGCAACATTACTAGAATTGAATTTTAAAATTTATGGAACAATAAACGTAAATTGTGATCTTACCAATGAGCCATATAATCAAGAAATTGAAAACAATTTCGATTTGGTAGTTAATTTTGGTGAAGAGTATAATGACGAAAATATTGACATATTAATCATTCCACATGGTGAATATGAAATAAATATACAACAGTATATATATGAACTCATTGTTTTAGCAGTTCCAAATAAATTAATTCATCCAGGTGTAGTGGATGGAACATTAGATTCTGAAATACTTAAAAAACTAGAAGAGCTTAGCCCTAAATCGGCTGAAGATAAAGAAAACCAAGAGGAAATTGACCCTCGTTGGAATACATTAAAGAAACTATTAACGGATAAATAATATAAAAAATGGCACATCCTAAAAGAAAAATCTCAAAAACAAGAAGAGATAAAAGAAGAACACATTATAAAGCAGTTGCGCCACAAGTTGCTACATGTCCAACAACAGGTGAAGCTCACTTATACCACAGAGCACACTGGTTTGAAGGTAAATTATACCACAGAGGACAAGTTTTAATAGACAACTCGCAAGTAGAAGAAAATTTAGCATAGTTACTATGCGTGCATACAATAAAACGCTCCTTTGTGAGCGTTTTTTTTGTTATATATTTTTCTTTACGTTAAAAACAACTTAATTTGCATTAAATAAGCATAAACACTTCAAATTGATTAAATTTGGATTCGTTTTAGCCAATTTTGAACGATTTTAGGTCAAATTAACACCAAAATTATGAGTAAAATCTCAGCAGCAATAACAGCTGTAGGTAAATATGTTCCAGAATATATATTAACTAACCAAATATTGGAAACCTTAGTTGATACTAATGATGAATGGATAACTTCAAGAACAGGAATCAAGGAACGTAGAATATTAAAAGAAAAAGGCAAAGGCACCTCTTTTTTAGCATCAGAAGCAGCCAAAGATTTGATAAATAAATCAAATCTAGACCCTAAAGAAATAGAACTAGTAATAGTAGCTACAGCAACAAGAGATATGCAAGCATCTGCAACAGCAGTTTTTGTAGCCTCTCAAATTGGAGCCACAAATGCTTTTGCTTACGATTTAGATGCAGCATGCTCAAGCTTTTTATATGCAGCATCCACAGCCGCTAGTTTTATAGAATCAGGAAAATACACAAAAGTATTAGTTATAGGAGCAGATATGAACTCTTCTATGATAGATTATACAGATAGAACTACGTGTATTATTTTTGGCGATGGAGCAGGAGCAGTACTTTTTGAACCAAATACGGAAGGTTTAGGTATCTTAGACGAATATTTAAGAAGTGATGGAACTGGAAGAGAATTTCTTCAAGTACCAGCAGGAGGTTCTATAAACCCAGCAACAGAAGAAACAGTTAAAGCTAAAAAACATTTCGTTTTTCAAGACGGTAAAACCGTTTTTAAATGGGCGGTATCTAATATGGCAGATGCTTGTGTAAAGGTTCTAGAAAATAATAACCTTACAAATGACAATGTAGATTGGTTAGCAGCTCATCAAGCAAATAAAAGAATTATTGATGCTACTGCAAACCGAATGAATTTAGACTCTAGCAAAGTAATGATGAATATTGAAAAATATGGAAACACTACTTCTGCAACCATACCTTTACTATTAAACGATTATGAATCTAAACTAAAAAAAGGAGATACAGTAATACTTGCTGCTTTTGGAGGTGGATTTACTTGGGGCTCTATATATTTAAAATGGGCCTACAATTCTTAAACTAACTAACAAACAATCATAATTAAAATCTAAATATTATGGATTTAAAAGACATTCAAAACCTAATTAAATTTGTAGCTAAATCTGGCGCAAGTGAAGTAAAATTAGAAACCGATGATGTTAAAATCACTATAAAAACTGGTGGAGACGACAAAACGGAAACGCAAACATTTGTACAACAAATACCAATGGCAACGCAAATGGCACAAGCTCCAGTTGTTGCTGCACCACAACCAGTTTCAGATGCAGCTCCAGTACAAGCGGTTGCTGCCGATGAAAATTCAAAATACATCACTATCAAGTCTCCAATCATTGGAACTTTATATAGAAAACCATCTCCAGACAAACCTGTTTTTGTTGAGGTAGGACAAACCATTAAAGAAGGAGATGTTTTATGTATTATCGAAGCAATGAAACTTTTCAACGAAATCGAATCAGAAGTATCTGGTAAAATTGTAAAAGTTTTAGTCGATGATTCTTCTCCAGTAGAATTTGATCAACCATTATTTTTAGTAGATCCATCATAACCCTTTAAAAATTCCAATAAACAAATCTTAAAATCCAATATTTGGAATTTGGAGCTTGGAATTTGAAATTTTTAATACAAAAAGTTATGTTTAAAAAAATACTAATTGCCAATAGAGGGGAAATAGCACTACGTGTCATTAGAACCTGTAAAGAAATGGGCATTAAAACAGTTGCTGTATATTCTACAGCAGATGCAGATAGCCTACATGTTAAATTTGCCGACGAAGCAGTATGTATTGGTCCTGCAGCAAGTAGCGAATCGTACTTAAAAATGTCTAATGTTATTGCGGCTGCAGAAATTACCAATGCAGATGCAATACATCCTGGATATGGATTCTTATCTGAAAACGCTAAATTTTCTAAAATTTGCGAAGAACACAATATAAAATTTATTGGTGCATCTGAAGAGATGATAGACAGAATGGGAGACAAGGCCAATGCCAAAGCAACCATGATAGCCGCAGGAGTACCAGTAGTACCAGGAAGTGAAGGTGTTATTGAAGACTATGAAACTTGCGAAAAAACAGCCGAAGAAACCGGTTATCCAGTTATGCTTAAAGCATCTGCTGGTGGTGGTGGAAAAGGTATGCGTGCCGTTTGGAAAAAAGAAGACCTTAAAGACGCTTGGGATTCTGCAAGACAAGAATCTAAAGCTGCATTTGGTAACGATGATATGTATATGGAAAAGCTTATCGAAGAGCCTCGCCATATCGAAATTCAAATCGTTGGAGACTCTACAGGTCGTGCATGTCACCTATCCGAAAGAGATTGCTCTGTTCAACGTCGTCACCAAAAATTAACAGAAGAAGTTCCTTCTCCTTTTATGACTACAGCATTACGTAAAAAAATGGGTGAAGCAGCAGTTAAAGCAGCAGAATACATTAAATACGAAGGTGCAGGAACCGTAGAATTTCTAGTAGATAAACACCGAAATTTCTACTTCATGGAAATGAATACACGTATACAAGTTGAACACCCAATTACAGAACAAGTAATCGATTTCGATCTTATTCGTGAGCAAATCCTTGTAGCAGCAGGAGTGCCAATTTCTGGTAAAAACTATTTACCACAATTACACTCTATAGAATGCCGTATTAACGCAGAAGATCCATTTAACAACTTTAGACCTTCACCAGGAAAAATAACAACATTACACGCTCCAGGAGGACATGGAGTGCGTTTAGATACGCATGTGTACGCAGGGTATAGCATTCCTCCAAATTACGATTCTATGATTGCAAAGTTAATTACCACAGCGCAAACTAGAGAAGAAGCCATTAATAAAATGAAACGTGCTCTAGACGAGTTCGTTATTGAAGGAATAAAAACAACCATTCCTTTTCACAGACAATTAATGGATCATCCAGACTATTTAGCAGGAAATTATACTACTAAATTCATGGAAGATTTTGAAATGCAACCACCAACAGAAGAAGAATAAATACAAAGAACTCCGAAAGCAATTTCGGAGTTTTTTTTGGCGTTACTTTTGCCCCAAAAGCAAAAGTCAGGCTATTCGCTATATCTTTTTGTAAAAACAAAAAGGATGCCGCTACTATCCTTAACACAAAGCGTAACTTCAAATTAAAACCCTAACTTTACCTCATGAACTTAAGTTACTGGGAAATAAAAACATGGCTCACGAATATAGATTATACCATTGTTGGTAGTGGAATTGTTGGCTTAAATTGTGCATTGCAACTAAAAGAAAAATACCCAAAAGCAAATATTCTTATACTTGAAAAAGGAACCCTACCACAAGGAGCAAGCACCAAAAATGCTGGATTTGCATGTTTTGGCAGTCTAAGTGAAATTCTAGACGATTTAAACACACACTCCGAAGAAGAAGTGATACAGCTCATTAAAAAACGCGTTAATGGCCTAAAGTTATTAAGAAAAACGCTTGGAGATAAAACAATTAACTATAAACAATTTGGAGGTTACGAGCTGTTTACAAAAGAAGATTCTAAATTGTTTGAAGATTGTATTTCAAAAAAACAAACCATTAATACATTATTGAAACCCATATTTAAAAACGATGTTTTTAGTTTAAAAAATAATAGTTTCCATTTTAAAAATATACAAGAGACTTATATTTTTAACAAGTTTGAAGGACAAATAGATACCGGAAAAATGATGCATGCCTTACTTCAGAAAGTACTTTCAAAGGGCATTAAAATATGGAATAATATATCGGTTACTAATTTTTCAGAAGACATTAATTCGGTAAAACTAGAAACAGATCAATTCTCATTTATAACATCCAAACTATTAATAGCAACAAACGGTTTTGCTTCGCAATTAGGTATTCCTGAAGTAAAACCTGCAAGAGCACAAGTATTGATTACCAAACCAATAAAAAATCTTAATATAAAAGGAACTTTTCATTTAGATAAGGGCTATTATTATTTCAGAAATATTGAGGATCGTATTTTATTTGGAGGTGGAAGAAACCTAGATTTTAAAACCGAAGAAACTACAGTGTTAGAACAAACAGCTATAATTCAAAACCAACTTGAAACGCTTTTAAAAACTACTATTTTGCCAAATACAAGCTTTGAAATCGAGCATCGATGGAGTGGTATTATGGGAGTTGGAAGCCAGAAAAAAGCCATAGTAAAACAACTTAGCAATAATGTGTTTTGTGGTGTACGTTTAGGCGGAATGGGAGTTGCTATTGGTAGTTTAGTGGGTAAAGAATTAGCAGATTTAGTATAATGGCGTTGCGAAGAAAAAATAAGCAAGACAATCTGTTGCAAAGACTTTTTAGATTCATATTAAAATGTATTTTTTGGTTGTTCGTATTGTCTATTGTATTGGTTTTTGTGTATAAAAAAGCCCCTGTTCCTGCTACACCTTTAATGGTAATTAGAGGGTTTCAACAAAATCAAGAAGGTAAAGACATCGTTTGGAAACACGATTGGGTTTCTATAGATAAAATTTCAAAAAAAATACAACTTGCCGTAATCTGCAATGAAGATCAAAACTTTTTAAAACATAATGGTTTCGATTTTAAGGCTATTGAAAAAGCTTTTCAGTACAATAAAAAAGGCAAACACATAAAGGGAGGAAGTACGATAAGTCAGCAAACCGCAAAAAATGTTTTTCTTTGGCCAGAACGCAGTTTGTTGCGCAAAGGTTTAGAAACCTATTTCACATTTTTAATTGAGAAAATATGGTCTAAAGAACGCATTATGGAAGTCTATTTAAATAGTATTGAAATGGGAAATGGTATTTATGGTGTAGAAGCTGCTTCTCAATATTGGTTTAATAAATCGGCTTCTCAATTATCGCAACAAGAAGCGGCTGCTATTGCTGCTATTTTACCAAATCCAAGAAAATATAAAGCAAATCCAGCTTCAAGTTATATCGAATCACGAAAAAAATGGACTATAAATCAAATGCGTTATATTGGAGTTTTAGATTATAATAAAAGCAAGTAAACAGATTGAAAATAAAAGAACAATTATATAACCAATGCGCATTGTTTGTAGAAGAGAAACTACAAACAATAAAAAATAAAATCCAAGAAATCCAAGAATCTTTAACTAGTGAAACTAAAAGTAGTGCAGGCGATAAGCACGAAACAGGTCGTGCTATGTTACAATTAGAGCGCGAAAAAATTGGGCAACAACTTGCCGAAACTCAAAAGTTAAAAGAAGTCCTTTCTAAAGTAGATGCCTCAAAAACTTCAAAAACCATAAGTTTAGGATCTGTTATTTATACCACTCAAAACAATTATTTTGTTGCTATTAGTGCTGGGGAATTAAAAATAGATAATATTTCTTTTTATGCTATTTCTGCCAATACACCAATTGGTAAATTGTTATTAGGAAAAACGGTTGGGGATGTTTTTAGTTTTAGGGAGCAAGCGATTAAAATAAAAAAAGTATTTTAAAATAAAATCATTTTTGTATCCTAGGATCTCCAGTATTAATATTTAATTGTGCTTCTACAAGTCTTTTTTTAAGGATAGAATTAGAAGCTATTTTAAAAATGGAAACAATAAAAAGGGCTGCAATTATAGCACAAAAACAAAATAATAGGCAAGCATTTTTAATTTCTTTTCTTTTGTTTTCTTGTTCTTCAAAACTGATAATGGTATTCTTTTTTGGGTAGTAAAAACCACGAATAACATATGTTTTTTCTAAACTGCTTTTAATAGAATAGGTTTTTTTTTCAGAAGGATTAAAACAATTGTCATAAAGTTTAAGAAGACTTGTTTTTGGTTTTAACTCGTTAAAAACAGAATCCATCCTTTTTGCTCTAAATATACGTTTTTTATAGTCTGACATTTGACTTTTAAAAGCAATACTTATCGATTTTTCCCATAAGCTAGAGTCCATTTTTTGTTGAAAACCAAACTGTTCCATGTTTTCTTTTAACTGCTTTTTAAAGCTTTCTTTTTCTGGTTTTGTAAACGCTTTAGCTGGCAAGTAATATTGATAATTTGCATGCGAAGAAGGATTGTAATAAATACGGTCTCTTTCTGCTTTTGTGATGACATAGTTTTCCCCATATAAATCATAAGGACGCTTATATTGATAGACCCAAGCATTTTTTATTGTAATGTAATTAGGAGCTTGTATCTGGAGGATGTCTTCAGAAGCATTAAGCGTAAGGATGTCTTTTTCTGTTTTTGTTAATTGAAGAAAATTTTGAATAGTGTTTAAATCGCGATTCATGTATAAAATTACACTAATAGGAATAATTAACACGATACTTGCCATATTTATAAAAGAAATTGGCTTCGTTTTTTTAAGTCCGTTTTTCAATTCATAATCCAAGGATAATGTATCGTTTACTGAAATTAAATATAGTGAAGCGCCTTCATTAAAAGCAACAGCTCCATCCCTAACAATAAACTCGAAAGTAACTTTTTCTTTCTGAGCTTTAAGATAGCTTCTCCAATGCCAAGGGATTTTAATTTTTATACCATTTATAGTGTCGTAGTATCTTCCGTTTTTACCATGTTGTTCGTAGATGCGTTTGTAAAAGCCTTCTGATTTTTGCACCTTTCTGTCTATAACATGCTCTTTATAACCTTTGACAAACCAATTTAGAAAATAAAGAAGTAATATTAAAACACCAAATATTACATTAATTGCGTAGTTTGTTGCGTCTAGTTCGCTGTATACAAAAAAGGCAACAATAGTAATGATTATAAAAACTAAGATAAATAAACCTAAAAGCGCTTTTTTTGTTCTATTTATTCGGTTAGAAATAAAAGTAATTTCATTATCCTTTAAATATCTAAAATTAAACATCTTTCACTTACTTTTTTAAGAGCTGTTATTTTGATGTTTTCAGGTATACATTAGAATCTATAGGAAGTGGTTTTGGAGACTCGAATAAAACAGTTTTATCTTCTAAACCTGCCTCCACCAAATAATAATTTCCTTTAAAATAACTTTTAATAACAGTTGCTTTTAAATTAGATTTATCAACTACTTGTAATTGATGCGCATAAACTATTTCATTATTTATCACATTAAATTCACCAAAAAACGAAGCTGTTAAAGCGGTTTTTGGGTTTTTGTATAAATTTTCTGGAGTATCGTGAACGGCTATTTTGTGGTTATTTAAAACAATCATTTTATCGGCAAAACCCAAAACATCTTCTTTATCATGTGTAGCAACAATACAAGCAATGTTATTTTTTTTTAAATATTTAAAAACGCTTCTACGCAGGGATTGTTTTTTAAAATTATCGATATGACTAAAGGGTTCATCTAGTAAAATAATTTCAGGTTCTTTTGCTAAAGCTCTTGCAAGTGCCACGCGCTGTTTTTGTCCGCCACTAAGCAATTTTACTTTGGTTTTTGCAACGTTGGTAAGTTCTACTACCTTCATTAACTCTGCTACACGTTTTTGTTTTTCTTCTGGATAAAAACGAGATAAGAATTTCCCTATGTTTTCTTCTACAGAAATAAAAGGCATCAAGTCGAATTCTTGTGCTACGTATTTCATAAAATCATAACCAATAACGAGATTGTGTTCTGGGCCAAGAATTGCTTCATTTTTCCAGAAAACACTCCCTTTTAAGGTATCATATTCTCCATATAAAACTTTTAGTAAGGTGCTTTTTCCAGAACCACTTTCTCCAATAATAGAAAGGTGTTCTCCTGGTTTTACAGCAAAAGAAACATCTTTTAAGACTGGTGTTTTGTTATAGGAAAAGGTGAGATTTTTTACTTGAAGCATGTGTAAATTTAGAAAAGACCTGTCCGTTTTTTAAAACTAGACAGGTCTAAATAATGTATTAGATTTCTTAGTTAGTCTTTAAATTCTTTTATTTTACTTGGAAGCATATCATAGCCCATATTATATAATGTAAAACCAAAAATATCTGCATATTGTTCTATCGTTTTACTTACAGGAGTTCCAGCGCCATGTCCAGCATCTGTTTCAATACGTATAAGGGTTGGGTTATTTCCTGTTTGTTTGTCTTGTAATTCTGCAGCAAATTTAAAACTGTGTGCTGGTACAACGCGATCGTCATGATCTCCAGTGGTTACTAGTGTTGCTGGGTATTGCACGCCTTTTTTTACGTTGTGTACTGGTGAGTAATTTTTAAGGTATTGAAACATTTCTTTATTATCTTCAGCTGTACCATAATCGTAAGCCCAGCCAGCTCCTGCTGTAAATGTGTGGTAACGTAACATATCTAAAACACCAACTGCTGGTAGTGCTACCTTCATTAAATCTGGTCTTTGCGTCATGGTTGCACCAACTAATAACCCACCATTAGAACCACCTCTAATTGCTAAATAATCACTAGAAGTATAATGGTTTGCTATTAGGTATTCTGCTGCGGCAATAAAATCGTCGAATACATTTTGTTTTTTTAGTTGGGTTCCTGCTTTGTGCCATTCTTTTCCATACTCTCCACCACCACGAAGATTTGGAACTGCATAAATGCCGCCTTGTTCCATCCAAACTGCATTAGCAATACTAAAAGAAGGGTTAAGGCTTACATTGAAACCGCCATAACCATAAAGAATAGTTGGGTTTTTTCCGTTTAGTTCAACACCTTTTTTGTGTGTAATTATCATAGGTACTTTTGTACCATCTTTAGAGTTGTAAAATACTTGTTTGCTGGTATAATTTTCTGGGTTAAAATCTATGTTTGGTTTCCAGTATAATTCTGAAGTACCAGTTACCATATCGTATTTATAGATGCTTGATGGTGTATTATAATTTGTAAAGGAATAATAATCTATTTTCTCTTCTTTTTTACCACCAAATCCTCCTGCATTTCCTACTCCTGGAAGTTGTATATCTCTTACGAATTTTCCGTCATAATCGTATTGTTTTATTTTTGAAATAGCATCTACCATATATTCTGTAAAGAAATACCCGCCTCCTTTTGAAGGGCTTAAAACATATTCTGTTTCTGGAATAAAATCCACCCAGTTTTCTGGAGTTGGATTCGAGGCATCCACTGTTACTATTTTTTGGTTCGGAGCATTTAAATTTGTGACTAAATAAAGTTTGCTGCCAATGTTGTCTATAACGTAAGTGTCACTATCTGTGTGATCTAAAATAGTAACTAAAGGATTATTTGGATTAGATAGGTCTTTAATGTAAAGTTTGTTTCCAGAGGTAGATACTCTAGGTGAAATTAATAAATACCTATCGTCTTCTGTAACGCTTCCGTAGATATATCTGTGTTTTTGGGCTTTAGTGCCTCCAAAAATAAGGGCATCTTCTTTTTGAGGAGTTCCTATTTTATGATAATACACTTTGTGTTGATCTGTTTTTGCCGAAAGCTCGCTTCCTTTTGGTTTATCGTAGCTAGAATAATAAAAACCATCGTTTTTATACCAAGACATCCCACTAAATTTAATGTCTACCAAGGTATCTTCTATAATTTCTTTCGTTTCGGCATTCATTATTAATATTTTTCGCCAATCACTTCCACCTTCCGAAATAGAATAAGCTAATTTTTTTCCGTCTTTCGAAAAACTAGTTCCTCCTAGAGAAACGGTTCCATCTTTAGAAAAAGTATTTGGATTTAGAAATACTTCTGCGGTATCCGGGTTGCTTCCTTTTTTATATCTATAAATAACATATTGGTTTTGTAAGCCATCATTTTTATAAAAATAGGTGTAATCGCCTTCGTTAAATGGTGCGCCTATTTTTTCGTAATTCCAAAGTTTTTCAAGGCGATCTTTTAATTCTTTTCGGTAAGGTATATTGTCTAAATAACCAAATGTAGATTGGTTTTGATCTTTTACCCAAGTTTCGGTTTCTGTGCTTCTATCATCTTCCAACCATCTGTAAGGATCTTTAATAGCTGTGCCAAAGTAATTGGTAACGGTATCTACTTTTTTGGTTTCTGGATAGTTTACAGTTATCTTTCTTTCTACCTTTTTCTTTTCTTCTTTACAAGACATTATGGTTATTAGTGTAATTAAACAAAGTGTTATTTTTTTCATAATAATAAAGTTTGATGGTATAAAAATAACATAAAAAAAGCTCTAATAAATTAATATTAGAGCTTTTAAGATATTATTATATGTTTATTGTTTGATTAGCTTTTGTGTTTTTTGTTTTCCATCTACTGTAATCTGTAAAATGTATATTCCTGTATTTAATTTGGAAACATTAATCGCCTTATCTATTAAGTCTGCATTTAGGATTTGTTTTCCAGTAATATCATAGATAGTATAAGTAGCATTATTTAATTCTACCGAAGCATTAATATTAACGATATCTTTTGCTGGGTTTGGATAAATTACAAGGTCTCCTTCTAATGAATTATTATTTACACTAAGCGGATAATCTCCTTCAGCTACTGTTATGGTTTCATTAATAGCTGGGTTAAGAATTACATCGACAGTTCCTGACGGCCATTTAATGGTCAAGCTAGTAATTTCGGTATCTGTACCAATCCCAAAATGTGCAAATAATGTACTCATATATTCAAAACCTTCACCACTACGAATCTCCCTTATTTGAGTTCCTAAAGCTGTAACAATTTCTAGTCTTGCTCCAATACCATTAGAATTACTTAGTATTCCTTGTGGTCTAATTTTAATCCAATTGTTTCCGTTTCCACCATTGTTTAAATACATATTTTGTCTAAATACATCTAAGAAACCATCATCATTAACATCACCAATAGCACCACTAGGAGGCATATTTGCACTTACTAAAGTAAAAGTATTATCACCATCATTTAACAGAATGTTACCATTAGATAAAATATCGACATATCCATCATTATTAAAATCTGCTGGAGCATTTTCAATACCATAAGGTGCGCTATCAAATCCAGCTCCACTAGTTGCATTAGAAAATGTACCATCGCCATTGTTAAGCATGTATTTATGAGAACCATCTGAGCTAGAACTAGCACCAACATATACGTCTAAATCACCATCATTATCATAATCTGCCCAAGCAGAAGACCAAGTTTGCACAGGATCCCCAAGCCCAGAACTATTGTTATGTCCTTGTGTAGGGAATGTGGCAGCATAGTGACCTAAATCTGCTACATTAATAAAAGTTACATTACCATTTATATCTACTCCTTGGTTTTGCCATAATTCATTTATTTTGTGTGTAATATTTCCTCCTCTACACTTAGCAATAAACATGTCCATATCACCATCATTATCATAATCAATCCACACAGTACCATAATTTCCGCCATTAGCATGAGTTCCTAAACCATTTGGCAAAATAGATGAGGCCCCTTGATAATAAGTTATAGCTCCACTACCATCATTAATAAAATACACGTTTGGTTCTACATCATGACAAACAAATGCATCTAAATTTCCATCGTTATTAATATCAATAAAATTAGAACGTTGTGAAAACACATCTGCTGAAGCAACTGTATTAAAGGAATTTGTAAAACCTGTTCCGTCACCATTATTCGTAAGAAAAGAAACGCCATTTCCTGCGCCATATAATAAATCGTTATAACCGTCTTTGTTTAAATCTCCAGCAGCAATACTCCAACCAGGACCATATGTGGTAGAAGCAGTATAGATAGCCTCATCGAAACAACCATTTGTTGTTTGGTAAGCTATTCTTACATTAGAAGAGGTTGCAGCAACTAAATCATCAAGTCCATCATTATTCATATCTACAGCGGCATAACTTGTTCCAGACATAGAAATACTACTGTCTTGAGTGAAAATAAAAGCACCAGGGGTAGGTGAAGTTGCATTTGTTGTAAATGGCATGGAAATCCATGAACTAAATCCGCTACCGTCTAAACAATTCCCTCTAACATAAACCTCATATCCAGTACTAGCTGAAAGTCCAGTTACAGAATAAGAATCATTCGAACTAGTTGGAGTTCCAGAAGTTGGAGCACCAGAACCTTGTGGTGTTACAGCAATTTCCCATGCAATTTCATTAGAACCAGCTGACCAGCTAATATTAGCAGAAGAATCGGTTATTATACAAATACTTAAATCAGAAATATTTGGGCAATTTGGTGGTGCTACAGATGATATATTTGGAGAATCAAAACAAACTCCCCAACCATAAGCTCCATTGTCGTCATAATAAATACGATATCTAAAATTTTGAAGTTGATTATTTGAAAAGCCAGAAATGTCTAACTCGCCAGGATTAAATACTGCTCTTTCACCTGAACAAAAATCTACAGTTGGAACATCACCACTACTGTTATTAGTATAAATTGGTCCCCAATTTACCCAAGAAGTAGCATCTTGATCCCAATATTGTATATTTAAAGATTCATCCGTGTAAACATTTAAAACATAAGTTGAGGTAATAGTTAATGCCGTTTCTCCAGCATTAAATGCATTTACTAAATTAATTGTTGGTGATTGAACACCAATATTATTTATAGAAGATCCTCCTGCTTCATCTTCGTCATAAGAAAAACTAGAAGAACCACCTACTATTGTTGGGTTTCCTGTGAAAATATTTGAAGCATCGTCAAATGATCCGTCTAAATCCCAATTGGAATTTGGCCAATTAGCATCTTCATTTAATACTTGGCCAATAACAGAGGTACTGCTAATAAGAAAAGCGATAATTAGTGTAATTTTTTTCATGGTTTTGATAATTAGTTACAATTTATATTTAATGAATTAATCCATTCTTCAATTAATTCAATTCCTTCCTGATGCCTTAAGGTTCTCGCTAAAAGTGGCATTCTTACAGATTCTTCGGTTTCATTTAACCTATAAAATAGGACAGAATTTCTGGTGCTTCGTGGCTCTACAATATAAGTTAAACCTACACCTAGATCTGTGTCTGGAACTACGCAAACTCCCATGTTTAATGGATCTGAGGTAGCATTAAAATTAAATCGAACAGGTCTATAAGCACAATGGGATTCTTCCGAGTGGCAATGTGCACAATTAATTTCTAGGTAAGCTCGTGCTCTTAAATCTAGCGATAAAGTGGTATCATCCCATTTTGGTAGCGCCTCTACATTAGAAGGGTAATTAGTGTTAAGATAACCAAATTCCGCCCATTTTTGCAGTTGATTCATGGAGCCATCTTCATAGTTATAATTTAAGAATAAATTTCTAGGTTTAGGCCCAATAGGTATAGAAGTATCTCCAGTTTTATGACATGTGTGACAACGAGATTCGCTTGGTATTCTATACTCTACATGATTTGTTATAGAATTTTCATTCCAATCCATACTTACAACGCTTCCGCTTAAATCAAAAACCGCCTCAGTTTGCGAATCATTCCAAATGTAGTTTGCAAAGATCCAACTGTCGTCTTTTTTAATCATTAACCTAGTTTCTAGAATCTTCGATTTATTTTCAGGCAATACGTTGTTGTAATAAAAATTCTTTATTAGAACGGTTCCAATCGGAAAATCTAAAATATCACTATCGCTAATGTAATTTGCTTTCACATCATTAGGCATCCAGATAAATCGTTTTTTTTTAGCATAGTCTGAAAAAAGCGTGGAACGTAAATCGTAAGGCAATACACCATAAACGGGGTTTAAGTTTTGGATGTCGCCTTCAAAAAAGTTGTATTCTGAAAGGGTAGCGTAAGGCACTTGAGTAATATCAAAAACTACAGGTGAAATTTCTGGCACTTCGTTGGCCACGTAGTTGTCATCTGAGTCACAAGCATAAAATAGTATGCTAAGAAAAAAACAAGAGAGAATAGAAAGTACCTTTTTAGCCATAGATTTAAAAATGGCTATTAAGGTACGATTTTTTATGTAAACGATATGTTAAACAGGTTAAACTACAGTAATAATTATGTTAAAGTTGTTTTATATATTTAAACTAAATGATTTTCTACTAAATATTCTGCAATTTGAACAGCGTTTGTTGCTGCTCCTTTTCGTAAATTATCTGCAACAATCCACATATTTAATGTGTTTGGTTGTGTTTCATCTCTTCTAAGTCTTCCAACAAAAACTTCATCTTTACCATTAGCAAAAATTGGCATTGGATATTCGTTTGCTGCTGTATTGTCCTGAACGACAACTCCAGGAGTTTGACTTAATAATTGTCTTACTTCGTTTAAATCGAAATCATTTTCAAATTCAACATTTACTGCTTCCGAGTGACCTCCTGCTGTTGGTATTCGAACTGCTGTTGCGGTTACCGAAAAAGTTCTGTCGTTAAATATTTTTTGAGGTTCTCTAGCAAGTTTCATTTCCTCTTTTGTATAGCCGTTTTCTTCAAAAACATCACAATGCGGTAAAGCATTTCGTCCAATAGGATATGGGTAAGCCATTTCTCCTTCAATACCTTTTATTTCGTTTTCTAATTGCTGTACAGCTTTAACTCCTGTACCAGAAACAGATTGATATGTAGATATAACTACACGTTTCATTTTGTATTTTTCATGAAGTGAAGATAGCGCTAGTACTAATTGAATAGTAGAACAATTAGGATTGGCAATAATTTTATCTTCTTTAGTAAGTTCTTTTGCATTAATTTCTGGAACTACAAGTTTTTTTGTTGGATCCATTCTCCAGGCAGAAGAATTGTCTATTACAACAGTTCCTACTTCTGCAAATTTTGGAGCCCAATCTAGAGAGGTGCTTCCTCCTGCAGAAAATATTGCAATGTCTGGTTTCATTTCTACAGCTGTTTGTAGACCTACAATAGTGTATTTTTTCCCATTAAATTCAATTTCTTTACCAACAGATCTTTCTGATGCAACAGGAATAAATTCTGTTACAGGAAAATTACGTTCTACAAGCACTCGTCTCATAACTTCGCCAACCATTCCAGTGGCACCAACTACAGCTACTTTCATTTTATTAAAAATTTAGTTTACAAAATTATATCATTTATTAATGCAAACATTTAATATACTGTGTTTTTTTTGTTAAAAATGAAGTATAAAAAAAGCCTCATTTTAAATTAAATGAGGCTTTTTAAGTAATTATATGAATAATATATAATTATAGTGTTCTATTAAAGAAAATTACTTTTTTAATAAATCTCTAATTTCTGCAAGTAAATCTTCTTGAGATGGTCCTGCTGGTGCTGGAGCTTCTACAGGTTTTTTAGTTTTGTTGTATGCTTTTACAATTAAAAACATAACTAAACCAACTATTAATAAGTTAATAATTGTGTTTATCCAACTTCCCCACATAATTGCGTTTTCTGGAGTTGTTACTACTCCTGCTGCATCTACAATAGCTTCATCAAGAATGATTTTTTTGTCTGCAAAGTCGGTTCCTCCTGTAAAGTGACCAACAAACGGCATAACAATATTGTTTACAAACCCAGTTACAACCGCTCCAATTGCTCCTGCCATAATTACAGCAACAGCAAACTCAATTACGTTTCCACCTGTAATAAATTCTTTAAATTCTTTTAACATGATTTAGTGTTTTATAGTTAATTAATTAAGCAGCAATTTACTTAAAATTTTAACAAAATCTAAATGATAAATTTTATGAAAAGAGATTTTAACGACGAAATACTCGTTTTACCCGTTGAGATATAGCCGTAAGTAACTCATAAGAAATTGAGTTTGTTTCTTTTGCTAAAGTTTCGGCAGTTGTAATGCCGCCAAAAACGATAACTTCATCTCCTTCTTTACAATCGATGTTGGTTATATCTACCATAATCATATCCATACAAACATTACCAACAATAGGAGCCTTTTTATTGTTTATCGTTACAAAGCCAATTTTATTTCCATACTGTCTACCAATACCGTCTGCATGACCAATAGGTAGTGTTGCCGTTTTAGTGGTTTTGTTTGCGGTAAATGCTCTATTATAACCTAGCGATTCTCCCTTTTTTATAGTGTGAATTTGCGAAATAATAGTTTTAAGGGACGCAATAGGTAATAGATTTTTGTTCTCTTTTTCAGAATTTCCAAATCCATATAAACCAATACCACTTCTTACCATATTAAAATGTGCTTCGGGATAGTTTAGTATTCCAGATGTGTTGCAAATATGAAGGACTGGTTGATACGAAATCTGCTCGATAAATCTTTCTGCAATCGCTTTAAACTTATTCATTTGATTTAAAGTAAATTCCTTTTCGTTAAGGTCTTCACTTGCTGCTAAATGCGAAAAGATAGATGCTATTTTTATTGTTTCTGTCTTTTGAAGTATGGTAATTATTTCGTCTACTTTTTCGGCATTAAAGCCTAACCTATTTAATCCGGTATTAAATTTTATATGAATTGGATATTTCTGTTGTTTTTCTTTAGAAGCAACGTTTATAAATTCTTTTAAAATTTTTAGACTATATATGCTAGGTTCTAAACAGCGTTCAATAATGGTTTTAAAATGAATAGGTTGAGGATGTAATACTAGAATAGGTTTTGTTATTCCTGCATCACGTAGAGCAACACCTTCATTTACATATGCTACAGCAAATGAATCTACATCTAAATTTTGAAGGTGTTTTGCTACTTCTATTGCATCACTTCCATAAGCAAACGCTTTTACAACAGCTAAAAATTTTGTTTTTGGCTGTATTTTAGATTTAAGATGTTTGTAGTTGTGAGAAAGTGCTTTTAAATCTATTTCAAGTATTGTTTCTTGCACTTTAGACATTGGGTTTGTTTTCTTTGGAAGAAATTTCTTCAGCTCCTTGCACTTTCATACTCTTTATTTTTTCACGCATGGTAGCTTTGTAATATGCAGCGCGACTTAAAGGCTCATATTCTTCCGTTTCACCAAGTAATACCAATTTGTCGTTTTGCGATTTTCTAAAGCTATATTGTGCCAAATTACCGGTTCTAGTACAAACAGCATGCACTTTGGTAACGTATTCTGCAGTTGCCATAAGGTTTGGCATTGGTCCAAAGGGGTTTCCTTTAAAATCCATATCTAAACCAGCAACTATTACACGAATACCTTTGTTTGCTAAATCATTACACACGCGTACAATTTCATCGTCAAAAAATTGCGCTTCGTCAATACCAACCACATCACAACCGTCTGCTAAAATAGGAATATTAGCAGCAGCAGGAACTGGCGTCGAGCGAATTTCGTTAGCATCATGAGATACCACCATTTCTTCGTCGTAACGTACGTCTATAGCTGGTTTAAAGATTTCGACTCTTTGCTTTGCAAATTGCGCACGTTTAAGCCTACGTATTAACTCTTCGGTTTTGCCAGAGAACATAGATCCGCAGATTACTTCAATCCAACCAAATTGTTCTTTTTGATTTACTGTATTTTCAAGAAACATTTTGTAATTTTATCACTGCAACGAAACTAGTTTTTCGTTTGCATAAAGGTGGCGTAAATTTATTAAAAATCAAAAGCCTAAATTGCATTATATTGAAAAAATTAAAATTTATTAAATCATGAAGAAGAAGTTAGAATCTGAATTAATGAGTATTGCTCATAGAATTTTAAAGCTAAAAGGAAAAGAAGACGTTAATAAAATGCATGAAGAGGTTGCAGCACTTTATGAAAAACTTACGGTATTAAAATTTGCACAGGAAAATTTTGAGGAAAGCTTACCTACAATTGGTAATGATTCTTCTTTTTTTGGAATGCTAGATACTGCTTTTAATAATAAGGTTAGTGATAACATAGAGATTGAAGATAAAATCTATGTAAATATGGATGATAATGAGAATGAAGCCATCATGGAACCTGCTATCGAAAAAATAAAAGACATGGTAGCTCAAATGCCTAGTGAAACTCATCAGGTGGATGATTTTTTAGAAAAGGTAATACCAAAAACACAGTTTCATAAAAATGATTTAGATGAAATTACTGCCGATTTTACAGAAATGCCTGTTTTTGAAAAAGTAAATAAAACGAATGAAAAAAAGTCGTTAAATGAAAAACTTAAAACGGGAGCATTACATATTGGTTTAAATGATAAAATAGCTTTTATAAAACATCTTTTTGACAATAAAAATGAAGATTATGATCGTGTAATTTCGCAAATAAATACTTCCGAATCTTTTGAAGCTGCACAAAGTTTTATTCAAACAATGGTAAAACCAGATTATAATAACTGGATAGGAAAAGAGGAAGTAGAAGCACGCCTTTTAGAACTCATTGAAAGTAAGTTTGAGTAATGAGTAAACTATATATTGTTCCAACACCAATAGGAAACCTTAAAGACATAACCTTTAGAGCTATTGAGGTTTTAAAGGAAGCAGATCTTATTTTAGCCGAAGATACTAGAACTTCTGGTAAGCTTTTAAAGCATTTCGAGATTGGCACACCAATGCAAAGCCATCATATGCATAATGAGCATAAAACGGTGGAAGGTTTAATACAAAAACTAAAAGCAGGAACTACAATTGCATTAATAAGTGACGCTGGAACTCCAGCTATTTCAGACCCAGGTTTTTTACTAACCAGAGCTTGTGTAGAAAATGGTATAAAGGTAGACTGTTTGCCTGGAGCAACCGCTTTTGTACCAGCATTAGTTAATAGTGGTTTGCCAAATGATAAATTTGTTTTTGAAGGTTTTCTTCCTGTAAAAAAAGGAAGACAAACTAGATTATTACTTCTAGCTGAAGAAACCAGAACCATGATTTTTTACGAAAGTCCACATAAGCTTATAAAAACACTCACCCATTTTTCAGAATATTTTGGAGAAGAAAGACAGGTTTCTGTTTCTAGAGAATTAACAAAGCTATACGAAGAAACGGTTAGAGGAACAGCAAAAGAAGTTTTAGAATACTACACAAATAAACCGCCAAAAGGAGAAATTGTAGTTGTGGTTGGAGGAAATCCTAAAAAATAAGAAAGTTGTTTTCTTTTTTAGAATAACAATTTAAAGATGAAAATGGATATACAAACATTCAAAAATAAATTAAAAACAACTCCAAGGACTATTGTGTTTTCAGAAACTATGGATGTTATTGAAACGAATTATGAATTCACACCAAAAGCATTTAAAAATGGTCCTTTAGAAAATGCCGAAGGACAAAATTCTGGTTCCTGTAAATTGTTTGCTTTTGCAATAACAGAAGGATTATCTAAAGAAGAAACGCTAGCATGTTTTGGTGCTTTTTATTTTAAAGATGTTTTAAAAGACCCAAACGGAGAAGGGCATCAAAATATTAGAAATTTTATGAATACTAGTTTTGAAGGTTTGGTTTTTGAAAGCTTTCCTTTGGTGAAAAAGTGAAAAAATTATTTCTCATACAATGGAAGATTTACTGCACAAAATAAGACAATGTGCTATTTGTGAAGCACATTTACCACTTGGTCCACGACCAATAGTAACAGGAAATATAGAATCTAAAATTATTATTATAGGACAAGCACCAGGAACTAGTGTGCATAAAACTGGAATTGCCTGGAATGATCCTAGCGGAAGACAATTAAGAAAATGGTTAGGAGTAACCGATGAAGATTTTTATGATGAAAACAAATTTGCCATTATGCCAATGGGTTTTTGTTATCCAGGAAAAGGAAAAACAGGAGACTTACCACCAAGAAAAGAATGTGCACCAGAATGGCATGGAGCTTTATTAAAAAAAATGCCAAATGTAAAATTGATTCTTTTAATTGGAATGTATTCGCAAAAATATTATTTAAAAAAGGATGCTAAAAAAACACTAACCGAAACGGTTGCGAATTATAAAGAATACTTACCTAAGTATTTTCCTATTCCGCATCCTTCACCAACCAATAGATTTTGGAAAAGTAAAAACCCTTGGTTTGAAATCGATGTGGTTCCTGAGTTGCAGAGAATAACACAAAATATTTTATCCTAATAAACCTCACTATCTCTAGCAAGGTTTATATCTTATTTAGAAGAGTAAGCAAACTGAAAACAACAACTCCCTACTATCTACACATGTTTTCCAACTTCAAATCCGTGTTTTCCTAAAAATTGGTTTCCGCTTTCAATAGCATCTCCCTCAAGGGTTGTTCCCATACTATCATTCCACCTATTTAAATAACCAAAAAGAGAAATTACTCCTAGCATTTCTACAATTTCGCCTTCTGTCCAATGTGCATGTAATCGTTTTTGTATCTCGGCATCTACAGCATTTGGTACTTGACTAGCAGCAAGAGAAAAATCTAAAGCAGCACGTTCTGCTTCATTAAATGCAGGATGGGTTCTGTATTCCCAAATATTATCTAACTGTTCTTGTTCTGCGCCATAACGCTCTGCAGCACGAATAGCATGTGCTTGACAATACCTACAACCTGTAGCGTTACTAGAAACCCAAGCAATCATTCGTTTTAAAGCAGAGGTGACTTTACCTTCATTAGCCATAACGGCTTTATTTAAATTAATAAATGCTTTGCTAATAGCAGGACGACGTTGCATGGTAAGTACTGAATTTGGGCAAAAACCTAATGTTTCGTTAAAAAATTCTGCTAACGCT
Source organism: Lacinutrix cladophorae (assembly GCF_053604645.1). Lineage (NCBI taxonomy): Bacteria > Pseudomonadati > Bacteroidota > Flavobacteriia > Flavobacteriales > Flavobacteriaceae > Lacinutrix > Lacinutrix cladophorae. The sequence goes on from NZ_JBSHNR010000121.1 coordinate 319,093, forward strand.
TTGGTTTCTAAGTCATGGTCGGCAGATAATGGTGTAACTAATGGCATAATCTTTTTTTTAGTGGTATTTTTGATGTAACAATAAACAAAAAAAATAATACAATGTCTGATAAAATTACAGCCAATTGGAAAGGAAATATGGTTTTTGAATCTGATAACCCAAGATGGGATTCTATAATGATGGATGCTTCTGAAGAATTTGGAGGAACCAATTCAGGAATGGCTCCAAAAGCTATGATGCTTTCTTCTTTAGCTGGTTGTTCTGGTTTAGATGTGGTTTCTGTTTTAGAAAAAATGAAAGCTTCTGTAGAAGGTTTTTATATGACTGTAGAAGGAGAGCTTACCGATGAACATCCAAAATACTACCATACAGTAACTGTTGAATATCATTTTACTGGAAAAGAGTTAAACGAATCTAAAATTAATAAGGCTGTTAATTTATCGGTTGAAAAATATTGCGGTGTTATGGAAATGTTTAGAAAGTTTGCTACCGTAAAAACTTCTGTCCATCTTCACAATAAATAGCGAAAATTTTCTATATTAGTATATGCGTTGGACAATCAAACCAAAACCGGAAACTAAAAAATTAGAAGCTTTACAAAAAGCGCTTCAGGTAGATGAAGTGGTTGCAACTCTACTTTTACAACGTGGTATAGATACTTATGAGGATGCAAAAACGTTTTTTAGACCTAGCTTAGCCGATTTGCATGATCCTTTTTTAATGCAAGATATGGACAAGGCTGTTGCTCGAATTGAACACGCATTTCTTCAAAAAGAAAATATATTGGTATTTGGCGATTATGATGTAGATGGTACGTCTTCTGTGGCATTAATGTCTTCGTATTTAAAAACTAGAGTAGACCGTATAGCAACCTATATACCTGATCGTTATGACGAAGGTTATGGCGTTTCTTATCAAGGAATTGACTTTGCAAAAGACAATGATTTTACATTAATTATTGCATTAGACTGTGGTGTAAAAGCGATTGATAAAGTAGCATATGCTAAAGAAAAAGGCATCGATTTTATTATTTGCGATCACCATAGACCTGGAGAAAATTTGCCAGATGCTGTTGCTGTTTTAGATCCTAAAAGAGGGGATTGTAATTATCCGTATAAAGAACTTTGTGGTTGTGGTGTAGGTTTTAAACTTATTCAAGCTTTAGCTAGCAAACAAAATAAAAAAGTAGAAGACTTAACCCAATATTTAGATTTGGTAGCTACTGCAATTGGAGCAGATATTGTTCCTATAACAGGTGAAAACAGAACTCTTGCCTATTTTGGTATGCAAGTAATAAATGCCAATCCGAGACCAGGAATTCAAGCCATTATTAATCAGGTTAAAAAAACAGAATTAACCATAACAGATGTTGTATTTACCGTTGCACCAAGAATTAATGCTGCCGGAAGAATGAAACACGGTAATTACGCGGTAACCTTATTAACCGAAATGGATTTTGCTTTGGCCGAAAAATATGCTACCGAGATTGAAATATTTAATACCGATAGACGAGATGCAGATAAACGCATAACGGAAGAAGCACTTCAACAAATTGAAGAACATAAAGAAGAGGAAGGTTTTACTACTGTTGTTTACCATGAAACTTGGCACAAAGGCGTTATTGGTATTGTGGCTTCTCGATTAATTGAAACCTATTACAGGCCCACTTTAGTGTTTACTAAAAGTGGTGATAAATTGGCTGCTTCGGCACGTTCGGTTTCTGGTTTTGATGTATACAATGCCTTGGAAGCTTGCGCAACACATATAGAACAATTTGGTGGACATAAATATGCTGCTGGTTTAACTTTAAAAGAAGAAAACTACGAAGCTTTTAAACAGGCTTTTGAAGCGGTAGTCTCTAAAACGATAGCCAAGTCTTTAATGACTCCAGAAATAAAAATAGATAGAAAGATAGATTTACGTCAAGTAGATGGAAAGTTATGGCGAATTATTAAACAATTTGCTCCTTTTGGTCCAGGAAATATGACACCCATTTTTGTAACCGAAGATTTACAAGATACAGGCTACGGAAAATGTGTTGGTGAAGACGATAAGCATTTAAGAATTACTGTAACACAACCGCAAGCAGATAAAATAGTTTGTATTGGTTTTGGTTTAGGAAACAAGCTAGATCTTATAACAAACAAAAAACGATTTAAAGCAGTGTATTCTGTGGATGAAAATCATTGGCAAGGCAATGTGTCTTTGCAATTAAAACTAAGAGATTTAAAAGCATAAGTTTATGGCAAGAAAAGATCCCTATGAAGCGCTAAGGTTTAAAGAATTTAATGTTTTTTTATTGGTGCGTTTTGCTTTAGTTTTTGGCTGGTCCATGCAATTTGTAGTAATTGAATGGCAGGTTTATGCTTTAACAAAAGACCCATTAGCGTTAGGTATTATTGGTCTTTGTGAATTTTTACCTGCATTCTTTTTAGCCCCATTTGCTGGGCATATTGTAGATAAAAAGGAAAAAAGAAACCTTTTCACGCTTTGTATTGCGTTATTTTCATTGATAAGTTTTGGTTTGTTTTGGCTAACGTCAGATACCATAGAATCTTCTTGGGAAACAAAAACCATTTTGTACGGAATTTATAGTTTGGTGTTTTTTGGTGGTGTATTGCGTGCTTTTTTTGGGCCAACAATCTTTTCCTTAATAGCACTTATCGTTCCTAAAAAAGCCTATCCAAATGCTGCAACATGGAGCAGTAGTACCTGGAAAGGAGCGAATGTATTTGGTGCTTTGTTTGGAGGTTTTTTTATAGCATGGATAGGAGTAAACTATACGCTCGGAATTATTTTTGTTTTGGTAATGATTGCTTTGTTACTGGTATTCCAAATTGATAAGAAACCAATTTTAAACCAAGGTGTTAATGAATCTGTGAAAGAAAGTTTGCGGGCAGGACTTAGCTTTGTTTTTACCGATAAAGTTATTTTAGGTGCATTAACCTTAGATATGATTGCTGTTTTATTTGGTGGAGCAGTCGCTCTTTTTGCAGTATTTGCAACAGATGTTTTAAATGCTGGACCCAAAGGTTTTGGTATATTAAATGCAGCACTATCTTCAGGAAGTATTTTGACTATGTTAGCAACAACGTATATTCCAATAACTAAAAATACAGGTAAAAAGTTGTTGGTTTCTATTTTTGGTTTCGGTGTTTTTATGATCCTATTTGGGGCTTCAAAATTATTTTGGCTAAGTATTGTAGCATTGTTTTTTTCTGGAGTTTTTGATGGTATTTCTATGGTGGTTCGTCAAACAATTCTCCAACTTAAAACCCCCGATAATATGCGTGGTCGCGTTGGTGCGGTTAATTCTATGTTTGTTGGTTCTTCTAATGAACTTGGAGCTTTAGAGAGTGGTATTGCAGCACGTATTTTTGGGGCACCTTTAGCGGTTGTTCTTGGTGGTACAGTTACTCTTATTATTGTTACGATAATTGGGGTTAAAAATAAGCCATTACGGGAATTGGATTTAACCAAGGATATTGAAGCACATGAAAATGAAGAATAACCTTCTATTTTTTATATTTTTTGGCATTGGATTGGAGAAGTAAATAAGGAATTCCAATGAGTAGAGAAATAAAGAAAAAGATGTTTTGCAGGTTGTTGTTTTCAAAATATTTGGAAGCCAAATACCCTATACCTATTACTAATGCCATACCAAACATAACATTTTTAAAAAGGGTTGCAATTCCTTCTATATGGTACTTTTCTTTTTCTTCATTAGTCATGGTGTTATAACCAGCAATTAAAAAATAGCATTTGCCATATTTTATTAATGCTCCCAGAAGGATAAATATACAAGCGGTTACTAGCAAGTGTTATGGTTTAAAGGTTTCTAAAGTCATGGTTTCTCCATCAAAAACACCATAGGTGTAATATTGAATCCAATCGCCAAGATTGATGTATTTTGCGTTGTTTTCTAAATCAATGTTTAACGGAAGGTGTCTATGTCCGAAAACAAAAAAGTCTCTATGTTTGTCTTCTAACTTACGTTTGCAATATTGTACTAGCCATTCGTTATCATTGCCCAAAAATTTTGCGTCGTCATCTCCAGAAATCAGTTTGTTTTTTACAGACATGTATTGCCCGATTCGCATGGCAAAATCTGGATGTAAAATGCGTTTAAATAACCATTGACACAAAGAGTTGGTAAACACTTTTTTCATGCGTTTGTAGCCTTTGTCATGTGGACCTAAGCCGTCGCCATGACCTATAAAAAAACTTTTGTTATTAAAGGTAAATTCTTTGGGTTTGTGATAAACAGGGATGTTTAGTTCTTCTTCAAAATAGCCATTCATCCATAAATCATGATTACCAACAAAGTAGTAGATTGGTATGCCAGAATCTGCTATTTCGGCTAGTTTACCAAGTGTTCTTGTAAAGCCTTTAGGAACTACATTTTTATATTCTACCCAAAAATCAAATAAATCTCCTAAAAGAAAAATAGCGGCAGCATCTTGTTTTACATGATCTAACCAGGCTACAAACTTTTTTTCGCGAGGTAGTGAAGCTTCTTTTGTAGGAGCCCCTAAATGGTTATCGCTTGCGAAGTATATTTTTTTTCCTTTTGGAATTTGCATACTGTAAATATAGAAAATGTTTGTTAGTTAACTAGATGCAGCGTTAAGGATTAAGCAATTGTTGGAGCTCCTTGTAAAGAGCGACTTGCGAAAGCCTGACCTTTAGGTAACGCCAAAATTATTTAGGCATTATCACTTGCATACCATTCTGCATAAGAAGTTGCTGTTTCTTGCAGTTTTAGCGAGTGTAATTGTATGTTTTCTGGTAGGCGTTTTTTTATTTTCGAGGCAAAATCGATAACCATCATTTCACTAGTTGGTTGGTAGTCTACCAAAAGTACGTTGTGCCCTCTGTCTGATAATTCTTTGGCAAGCTCGCGATGTGGTGTGTTTTTATTAAAAACGGTTGCGTGATCAAAAACTTCAACAATGTCTTCTTTGACTATTTTTTTTAGATCGCCAAAATCGATAACCATTCCAAATTTCACATTGTTTGCGTCTTTGATTGGCTTACCAATAACGGTTACAAATAACCTGTAGCTGTGCCCATGTACGTTTTTACATTTGCCATCATAGCCATAAAGCGCGTGACCAGTTTCGAATGAAAATTGTTTTGTAATGCGTATGTTACTCATTATCTGCGTTTGTTTCTGTTATAAAAATAGATGATAACTAGTGCTATTCCTAGCACTAAAAACAATCCGTTTCCGCTTAAAAAATTTAAAATATCCATGTTATTCTTTTTTGTTTTTATTATATCTAAATATTAAATAAGCAAGAGCCACTAAAATGATAAAAGGCAACATAGAACCAATAAATACACCGATGCTATAATTAGCATCTGGCGCGTGTTGTATTTTTTCTTCTATATCTATGTCTTGAATAAGGGAAAGCAGCATATTTTATATTTAAGATAAAAGTTTAGTCAAAGTTACGCCTTTTGTGAAAGTGGTAAAAATTCTTTTCTAAAATTTATGATTAATGGGAATCCTCTGGCGATAATCCATAGTGTAAAAGCTATAAAAATGCCATATAATTTATAGTTTAAAGCATCTAGCCAAAATAGAATAGGTACAAATACGAAACCTGTAGAAAGGAGTAGTACGTTTCTAAGGGTTTTCATTTTACCTAAACCTTTAAAAATACCGTCGAAAATAAAAGCTAAAGCACAAAGTGGCTGCATGATTAGTACCAACCAGAATATGTTATAGAATTCTTTTAGTACTTCTGGGTCCTTTGTAAAAAGGGTTCCTAAAGAATAGTAAAAAAGAGCACCAAAGCATGCAATGATAAGTCCTATTATAATTCCGTATTTTATTAATTTATTACTTAGTTTTAAGAGGTTTTTATATTCTTTTCCTCCTAATAATTTTCCGGATAAAATATTTCCTGCACTAGCATAACCATCAATAATAAAAGCACCAAGAAACCATAAGTTAATAGCAATTGTATATGCTGCTATATATTGTTTACCATAGCTTGTAGAAAAAGCACTTGCAAAATACAAGGTTACATTTAGAGCCAGAGTACGCAGAAAAAGATTAAGTATCATACCTATAAAACGTTTTATTTCTGGATTAAACGGAAAGCTAAAACGTAATGGAATATTAGTTTTGGTTAAAAGGTAATATGCAGAAAAAATTGCCATTAAAAACTGTGCAAATACACTTGCATATGCAGCACCTTTAATATGCATGGCAGGAATATAGTGTTCAATACCATACACTAAAATAAAGTCTAAAATAATATTTGCTGAAGCACCAATAACAGCAATAAGCATTGGGTAATAAGTGTTTTGTAAGCCTCTAAAAGTTCCAAAAACAGCAATAGTAAAAAGAGTAAAAGGAAAACCGAAAACGCGAATTTTATAATAATCTACACTATAATCTAATATTAAGCCAGAGGCATTATAGAGTTTAAAAATATGTTGAGCAAAAGGATAGGTACTTATAATAATAAGAATGCTTAAAGAAGTAATAATAAATATAGCTTGTGCAGGAAGGTTTTTAACGGCATCGACATTATCTGCTCCTACATATTGCGAAACGATAGAGGAAATAGCACTTCTTGTTTGCCCTAAAACCCAAATAAGCATAGAAATAAAAGCACCAACAATACCAACAGCGGCTAAAGATTCTGTAGCATTTACACTTATGTTTCCTACAATTGCAGTATCTGTTAGAGACAAAATAGGCTCAGACACTCCAGAAATCAATGCAGGAATTGCCAATTTATTTATGTTTTTCAAGCTAATATTGGTGTGCAATTGTTTAATTATTTAATTAGAAAAACTAAAGGTCGTAACAATTATTATAAAATCTGTATTTTTGCAATCTAAATAATACGTAATGAAAAATATTTTAGTTCCTATAGGATCATCAAGTAATGCAAAAAACACCTTACAATATGCTATAGATTTTGCAAAAGATATGAATGCAAATGTTTTTGTTTTTAGAGCTTTTAGTGTAACAGCAAAAGCAGGAGCAATGATAAATATAGATAGTATTATTGCGAGAGAACAGGTTGCAAGTGTAAAAGCAGTTGTAGATCAAGTAGACACTAAAGGTATTGATGTAAAGATAATATCTGCTAAAGGTGGAGTTATTGATAGTTTAGATGTTTTAAATAAAGAGATAGGAATAGATTTAGTTATTGTAGGGCAAAGGCCAAATGATTTACAAGAATCCTTTTTTTTAGGAAGAACCTCAGGAAGTCTAGTTAAACAAACAAACATTCCAGTTTTAATAATTCCGGAAGGATATATTTTTCAACCAATTAAAAAGGTTTTAACAGCAATTAAATCGGGTATTATTACTAAGAAAAATGCAGTATTACCTTTAGAAAAAATAGTTACTACTTTTGAAGCTAACATGCATTTATTACAAGTGAAAACTAAAAAATTCACACCAAAAGATTTAGAGATTTCTAGGGAATTAGAATCTTTAAAGACTGGTTATAGCACTTCAGAAAACGCTACTTTATTTCAAGGTGTTTTAGAACATTTAAACACACATAATCCAGATGTTATTTGTGTTTTTAGACGCAAAAGAGGTTTCTTTAAAAAGCTTTGGGAACAAAACACGATTAAAAAAGCAGATTTTGAAAGTCGTGTACCATTATTGGTTTTAAAAGGAGCAGAGTAAAATTTTTTAATGCTTATTATTTAATTAGAGAATTGTCTTTTTGAGTCAATTCATAGATTTTTTTGGTATCTTATCGAAAATCAAGGGTTTAGTAAAACCCTTTTTTAATACACTCGTATATATTCCCATAACCCCAAAACTATGAGATACCTACTTTTTTTTGCTGTTTTTGTGTGCCATTTAATGCATGCTCAAGAGTCTTTTAATCCTAAAAAAGGAGAAAATGAATTATATAAATCTGCTTCTTTTACTACTGTAGAAAATCAAGATTTAGATATTAATTCTATTATTAAAAATGATAGTTTAAAATACCAATCACTATCTTCTGATAACCATAGTGTAGGTTTTACATCTAGTGATTACTGGGTGAAATTTAAACTTGAAAACACTACTAAAAACGAAAAGACTTATTATCTAGAAACGGCAAGACCAATAACAGATGTTGCTACATTATATCAAATAAATAAAGCAGGAGATATTAGTGCTTTTAAAAGTGGTGATCAAATTTCTTTTAATGAACGACAAGTACAACATCGTTCCACCTTTTTTAAGCTAACCCTTCCTAGTAGATCAACACAACAGTTTTATATTCACCTAAAAAGTGACGGGGAAACTATTAATATTCCATTGAACCTATATAGTGAGTCTACTTTTTGGATGGTAAATTATAAGCAACAATTGTTTTTAGGTATTTTTTATGGTTTACTATTTTTAGCAGGAACAATCTATTTATTCTTTTACACAGGAATAAAAGAAAAAACTTTTTTGTATTATGGTTTTTATGTTTTTTCAATAGGATTAATGCAAGCTGCTCTAGATGGTTTTATACATCAATATATCCTTCCAGAAGGAGGTTTCTTTAATAGTAGAGCTGTTTTAATTACAGCACTATTATCAAACTTTTTTCTTTTAAAATATTGTGAGCATTTTTTAAAAGTAAGAGAAGTATTTAATAAAACACACAAAGTATTTAATACCATTTACATTGTGTTAGGTATTTTGTTTTTAATGCTTTTTATAAACCCTAAAACATTAGAGTTAGCATATCCTCTTAGTAATTTAAATGGACTATTTAGTTTAGTTTTAATTGTTGGTACTCTTTTTAGAATGCGATATAAGCGCATTAAAATTGACACCTATTTTACTTTCGGTATTTTCTTTTTAGTAATTGGCTTGTTAGGTTTTGTAATGAATAATTTAAGTCTACTTCCTAATAATTTTTACACATTAAACAGTGCTAAGTTTGGTTCTGGATTTGAAGTGATTTTTCTATCTATTTCCATGACTACATTAATACGAAATTTGCGGGTAGAAAAAGAAATATCGCAAAGAGAAGCACTACAAAAAGCAGAAGAAGTTAGTTTACTAAAAACATATTTCATGTCTAATATGAGCCATGAATTAAGAACTCCAATTAATGCTATTATGGGAATAGCAGAAACAGAGCTTAAAGAATTAAAGGGTGAAGATAGAAAGCCTTTTGAAATTATTAAAAATGCTTCCTTTAGCTTATTAAGTAATATAAATGACATATTAGATTTTGAAAATATAGAAAAAAATAAGCTAAAGCTAGATGAATCTATATTCAATCCAACAGAAGCGATTCAACAAATTGTAGATAATTGGAAAATAAAAGCAGAAGAAAAAGGTATTGCATATCAATTTAAAATTGATAATAATTTACCAGAAAGTATTAAAGGAGATTCGAAACGCTTCATTCAAATAATTAATAATGTTTTAGGTAATGCTGTAAAATTTACCAATAAGGGAAGTGTTCGTTTTAAGCTTAGTTGTATCGCGCAACCCAATAACATACATCGCTTTTCTATTCATATTTCAGATACAGGAGTAGGAATGGATGCTAAAATGAAATCTAGTGTTTACGATAGTTTTAATCAAATGCGATTAAACCATAAAAGAGAGTTTGGTGGTGTTGGTTTAGGGTTAACCATTGTTAGACATTTAGTAGCTCTTTTTAAAGGAAGTATTAAAATTGAAAGTGAAAAAGGGGTTGGTACAGAAGTTTTTATTGATTTAGAATTAGAAAGTGCACCAAAAGCATTAAAAAAGGAAATTTTAAAACAAAAAGTAAAACAGTTGCATACGCCAATGCATATATTGGTTGTTGAAGATAACAAGTTAAACCAAATGGTTATGGGAAAACTTTTAAAAAGTTTTTCGGATGTTACTTATACTATGGTAAATAATGGTCAAGAGGCTTTAGATGCTTTAAAAACAGAGACCTTTAATGTCGTTTTAATGGATTTACAAATGCCGGTAATGGATGGTTATGAAGCAACAGAAATTATTAGAAGTGGCATCTTTAATGAAGCGATTACAAAAATACCAATAATAGCAGTTACTGCAGATGCAATGCAAGAAACCAAGCAAAGAGTTCTGGATTTGGGGATGAATGATTATTTAACCAAACCAGTTAATAAAGACGTTTTATTAGCAAAAATCGCTTCTAGTTGTCATACTGCTGTTTTAAAAATCGCTTAATTTTTTTTAATAAAAGAAATACTCTTATCGACTATTTTTTTTAACGAAATTGGCATTTTGCTTTCTGTCCATGGATGGGAACTATTAAAAACATGATTGCTATTTTCTATTTTAAAAAGTTCACTTTCTGAGTTCCAAAGATTTAGATTTTTTGCTTCGTTAAATGGTACCGAAGGGTCTTCAACGGCATGAATAATTAAAAATGGAATCTTGATTCTTTTGGCAGCTAATTCAATATTAAGCCTTGTTTCATTTGCTTTATAATCTAAGTAAAACTGATAATTATGTGGCATTTGTTGTTTAGTTCTACCGTTTAAAACATATTTAACACCATCTTTTTTCCATTGCCCTAGATCGCCAATGGTAGCAGTTCTTTTTGCAAAACCACTAACACTTGCCCAAGTAATTAGTTTTTTTATTCTAATATCCTCAGAAGTTTTTAGTATTGAAATTCCACCTCCTCTTGAATGTCCAATTAGTGTAATGTTATTTGTATCTATTTGATTTAAAAACGCATTATTTTTAGATAGAATATGTTGTAATACACTTTCAACATCCTCTAGTTCTTTGGTGTAGTTGTTTTCTGCAAAAGCCTCCAGATCTGGAAAGTCTATTGGGTTATCTATTGTTCCTCCATTATGCGAGAAATTAAATTTTATAAAAAATAATTCTGCAGCACTAAAAGCTTGCGCAACTAAATCCCAGCTTCCCCAATCTTTAAATCCTTTATAACCATGGCAGAAAATAACTAAAGGTTTTTTGTTGGCATTGTCTTTATAAAAAGCATCCCAAAGTATTGGTTTTTTTTGCTCTCTTTGTATTACTAGGTTTTTGTGAATCATTAGCATTAGACTTCTTTTTCAATAAAATTAATTTTAGGATTACAGATTTCTATAATGATTTTTTTGAGTTCTATTTCGAAATTAGCTAGGGTTTCTTCAGTAATAAGTTGGTCGCTATTTCGTCCCTCTTTCACACCAAATTTTATAAAACCAGCGCTTAGGTTTTTAAAAGAGATAATACCTGCTTCTAAAGGAAATGCTACTTTGTTTTCTTGCTTCATCATATACGCATATAAAAGTACCTGGAAACTTTTACTATATTTTTTGTAATCTGTTGTTATGTCTTCCCAATTAGAAATCTCTACTTGATTGGAAGCAACTTTCCCAGTTTTATAATCAATAATCCTGGTAATACCATTGTAGGAATCTACGCGATCTACTTTACCGGTTAGGTGTATTGTATAATCTAATTCTGAAATAGAAATGGCTGTTCTGTTGTTAGCCTCTAAAGCAATTATTTTAATTTGGTTTCCTTGTTTTACTTCTTCTATTTCTAAATTAATAAAATTAAAAACATAGCGTTTTGCAATTTCAAAAATGATAAGGTTTTTTCCAGTATTAATATCTCCTTCTTTATATTCCTTTTCAAAATGATAGGTAACTTTTTGGGCGATTTTCTGTTTTTGTTTTTCTAAATTCTCAGCCGTTAAAAAAACACCAATAAACTCTTTATATAAATCCTCTAGTGTATTATGCACAACCGTCCCAAGTGTATTAAAGGCAACACTTTCTTCTACGTCCTCTTGTTGCGTTATCCCTAATATTTTTTGATAATAAAAGTCTATCGGGTTTCTAATATAGTTGGTTAATGAAGAAGGTGAAAACCCTTTTTTCGCAACAGCTATTAACTCGTTTTGTATTGCTTCCGTTTTTTCAATTTCTAATAGTTTAGTAAAACACGCTTCTACCTTTGGAGTTACTATTTGATGCTTAATAGAATGATCTCCTTCTAATTCTAACTGCGTAATAAACCTGCTTTTTTCTCCTCCAGTTAAAACATCTGCTTCTGTATTGTATAAAATGTAAATATTTTTAGCGCGTTGTAATAACCTGTAAAAGTGATAAGTATAAACAGCATCTTTTTCTTTATATGTTGGTAGTTTGTTTTCTATTTTAACATCAAAAGGTATAAATGAATTATTAGTTTTTCCTGACGGAAGTACACCTTCATTTACCGAAGCTATGATTACGGTTTCAAAATCTAGTACACGAGACTCCAGCATTCCCATAACTTGTAAGCCTTGTAAAGGTTCTCCTTGAAAATCTAAAGTAGCTGCGCTTAATAATTCTTTATAAATACCATGAAGCGTATTTAAATCTTTAATATAGCTGTAGCTTTTATTTAGGTTAGAAAGTTCATTAAATAGCTCATTAAAGCGAAATAAGTATTCTAAAGAGAGTTTGTTTAAAGATTTATTTAAGTCCAAATCTTCTTTAATGCATAAAATTAGTGTATTACAGTTTTTAAGAATGTTTTCTACATTGTTGTCTTTTACCACAAATAATAAGTCTAGCACTTTTGAAGAATTTACGGCTAACTCTTTTAAGCGATCTATAGTGATGTAAACTAAGTTATTGTTAAGTATCGTTTTTGTTATTTTTGATGCTATATCTACATTATTAGTATTAAGTAAAGGCCTAATGTACTGGTGAGAAAGAATAGCTATTACATCTTTGTAATAAAATGTATCGCCTCCTTTTTTGTGTATTTGAAAAATTTGTTCAAACAAGGATGCTAAGGGAATGGATTGTAAGGGAAACCCCATTGTAATATTTAATGCATCTATTGATGATGGAAGAGCATTTAATGTTGGTGTGAGTAGGTTTTCGTCTGCTAGAACAACTGCTGTTTGTTGTAAGCTTGCATTATTTTTTTTTATTTTTTTTAAAAGTGTACCAATATATTTTGCTTGTCCAATGTTTTTAGGGACTCCAAAAACCTCTATTTTTTTTTCTTTTTTATAATTATTCGTTTTCCAATTAAACGGGTTTGTAGAAAAGTATTTCCAGTTTTTGTGATGTTGTCTTGTAAATAAGCCAGCATCATGATATTTATTATCAAAAAACTTTTGATCAATATCCCAAAAAATTTCTCCCATTTCATTTTCAAGTAATTCTTGAATAATATTTTCTTCGGCTTTATTTAATGCATTAAACCCTAAAAAAACATGTTGGTTTTTAGAATTACTTTGTATGTATGTTTCTAAATTCTCAACGGCTTCTCTGTAGATTAAACCTTGATAACCTGTTTTGTTTTGTAAAAGCGTTTCTGAAAATTTTGTGTAGTATTGATTTAATTTACTCCAAAAGGATAAATATTTTTTTATAAAATCAGATTTAGGCTCTTCTAAAGACCAATGTTTTAAATCTTGTATAGCGCTTAAATAATTAAATATTTTGTCTTGAGAAATAAGGTATCTATCTATTTCATTAAAATCTTGAAGTAGTATTTGAGCCCATTTTGAAAAGGAATCAAAACCTTCTTGATCTTCTTTTTTAGTTAATTCTAAATAGACTTTATAGAAAACAAATAGAAGTTCAGTGTTTGAAGTTTTTTTTAATTGCGATAAGTCTTCTACAAATTCTTCTATACTAATAATTTTAGGAGATAGAATAGTATGATTAACTATTTGAGCAATTTGATGTTTTAAAAAAATACCAGCCCGTTTACTGGGTAATATAAAGATTAGTGTAGATAAATCTTTATTTCTTTTTTGTAAATCTTTTAATACATCTAGAATGAATGTTGTCATTCTATAAAAATAAAAAACGCTTCGATATATCGAAGCGTTTTTATTAAATATTTAGATTGTTTGGTAATACTTATTTTCTAAGTTTTACTTCAACACGTCTGTTATTTTTCTTACCAGCTCTTGTAGAGTTACTATCGATTGGGTAATCTTCACCAAATCCAGCAGCAACTAATCTTTGAGCGCTTACTCCATTAGAAATTAAATAATCTCTTACAGCGTTAGCTCTTCTTTCCGATAATAATTGGTTAGAAGATTTAGAACCATCACTATCCGTATGTCCTTCTAATGTAAAGTTAGATTCTGGATATTCTTTTAAGATAGCAGTAATTGCTTGTAATACTGGGAATGTTTCTTGTTTGAAAGAAGACTTAGCACTATCAAATAAGATTGTTCTAGCATAGTTGTTTAATGTAGCCATTACTTCTGCAGTAGGAGCAGCAACAACTTCTGGACAACCATTGTTTGCAGCAACACCAACTTCGTTAGGACATTTATCATCTTTGTCTAAGATACCGTCACCATCAGTGTCTGCCCATGGGCATCCATTGTTAGCAGCAGGACCAACTTCGTTAGGACATTTATCATCTCCATCAGCAACACCATCAGCATCAGCATCTGGACAACCAGCTAAAGCTTTTAATCCAGGAACTGTAGGACATTTATCGTCTTTATCTGCTACACCGTCACCATCGCTATCAGGACATCCATTAAATTCAGCTAAACCAGCTTCATTAGGACAAGAATCTTTAGAATCTTCGATTCCATCACCATCAGCATCTGGACAACCGTTGAATGCTTCTAAACCAGGTACTTCTGGACAAGCATCATCTTTATCATATACACCGTCACCATCTGTATCTTTTCCACCAAACTTAACAGTTAAACCTGCTGAATGTTGGAAATGTTTAGATAAGTAATCTTCGAAAGAATGTTTATACGTAGATTGTAAGTTGAAACCAATGTTTTCTGTAATCCAGAAGTTTAATCCTAAAGAACCATTTAAAGTTCCAGCTCCGATTTCATCAATCCAAGTGTAACCACCACCAACACCTAAATAAGGCTCAATAGTTGTACAGTTTAATAAGTCTGCAAAGCTATATCTAACAGCTGCATCAAGACCATAATAAGACATTTCACTAACAGTTACGCTAGGTACTCCAACTGTTTCACCAATTTTTTCGATTTTGTTGATCGATCCTGTTACTCCAAGTGAAAACCCATTGTTAAGGTATTTAGAAACTGAAATGGTAGATAATGAAGGAAGGATGTTCCAGTGATCATCTACATTAAAGTATTCATCGAAGTAGTCACCTTGAGGAGAATCTTCTCCTACTGGATAAAGATCAACTGCGTTTACCCCGAAACTAATTGCCCAAGGATTGTTTTCATCTTGTGCATACGTGTTGCTAAAACCTAATACAAGCAACATAGCGAACAATAATCTGCTAAGATTTTTCATATTCAAAAATTTAATTTTTAAGTGTTAATTGATAAGCAAAAGTAAGTTGTTAAATATTATTAACAAAGACAAATATAAAAAAATATTAAAAAAAACGTTTAAAAATATCTGTTTGTAATCAATTTAAATAATTTCTAATGTTTTCCCAACATTAATGAAGCTAGTTATAGCCTTATCTAAATGCGCTTTTTCATGTGCTGCAGAAAGTTGTACTCTTATTCTTGCTTTTTCTTTTGGAACGACTGGAAAAAAGAAACCAATAACATAAATACCTTCTTTTAATAACATATTTGCCATTGTTTGAGCAAGTTTTGCATCGTATAACATTACTGGAACAATAGCAGAATCTCCTTCAACAATGTCAAAACCTGCTTCTTTCATCCCTTTTTTGAAGTAATTGGTATTCCATTCTAATTTGTCTCTAAGTGTGGTGTCATTTTTTAGCATATCAAAAACTTTAATAGATGCACCAACAATTGCTGGGGCTAAAGAATTTGAAAATAAATATGGTCTAGAGCGTTGACGTAAGATTTCAATAATTTCTTTTTTTGCTGTAGTATATCCTCCCATAGCTCCTCCTAAAGCTTTTCCTAAGGTACCTGTTATAATGTCTATTTTACCTAAAACACCTTTTTCTTCTAATGTACCAATTCCCTTTGGCCCAATAAATCCTGTTGCATGACATTCGTCAATCATTACCATTGCATCATATTTATCTGCTAAGTCACAAATTTCATCTAATGGAGCTACTAAGCCATCCATAGAGAAAACACCATCTGTTACAATGATTTTATTTCTTGCTCCATTTGTATTCGCTTCTATTAATTGTTTTTCTAAATCTGCCATGTCATTATTTGCATAACGATATCTAGCAGCTTTACATAAACGTACTCCATCTATTATCGATGCGTGATTTAAAGCGTCTGAAATAATAGCGTCCTCTTTACCTAATAAAGGTTCAAAAACACCACCATTTGCATCAAATGCTGCAGCGTATAAAATGGTGTCTTCTGTGCCATAAAAATCTGCAATTTTTTGTTCTAACTCCTTGTGTATATCTTGTGTGCCGCAAATAAAGCGTACCGAAGACATACCAAAACCATGGGTATCCATAACGTCTTTTGCAGCTTGAATTACTTCTGGATGTGAAGAAAGCCCTAAGTAGTTGTTTGCACAAAAGTTTAAAACGGTTTCTCCTGTGTTTAATGTTATTTCTGCTCCTTGAGGAGAGGTGATAATGCGTTCTTCTTTATAAAGACCATTATCTTTTATGTCTTGAATTTCTTGTTGTAGTTGTTGTTGAATATTTCCGTACATGATTTTTGTTTTTTACAAATTTAGGATGTTTTTTGCGTTAGTGGTAGAAACGGCATCCTTTTTTATATTGGTTTTAAGATTAGAGTTTATATTTAGATGAAAGGCTTCTTTTAGTATAATATTTTATAGGAAATTATAAAAAAGATATAGTGGATGACACGACGGTTTTGAAGTCTTTAACGAAAAAGCGTAACGCCATTATTAAAAAGTAACTACATGAATGTCATCGTTAATGTATATTAAAATTTTATTTATCACTTTGTAAGACATTTGCTCAATAATACTTTGGTAATTTTCTAATTGTAATTGGTGCTTTTTGTCTATTGCTCCTGTTTTGTAATCTATAATAGTTGCTTGATTATTCTGGTTTATAACCAATCTGTCTGGTCTTATAATTTCATGTTTAGATATAATGTCTCTTTCATTAAATATCGTGTAACCATCTGTGAAATAGTTTTTTAAATCTTTGTGGTTAACTATTTGTAATATGGTTTTTTGTAATTCTTTTGCTTGCTCTTGGTTAATAATAGCTTTGTCTAGAAAATGCGAGATCGCAAATGTAATATCCTCTTTTGTTTTAATATGCGCCATAATGTTATGAATAAGGTTTCCTTTTTCAATGGCTTTTTCTTGATTGGTATTCCATAAATAACCAGAGTTTGTTACAATTTTTATATTATGACTTTCTTTGGTTGTAGTTATAAATTCTTTTTGTTCTATAATTTCTTTAGGGGAAGTTTCCCGTTTTGAAACTTTTTTAGCAGTACCAAAAGTGTACATGCTTTCATTGTCGTTATATTTTTGTGCTTGTTTTAGATATTCTAAAAACAAGGCAGAAAAGGTTCTTGGTTTTGCTTCTTTTTTAGGAGTTGTCTCTTTTTTTGTAATAATATAAAGTTGTTCTTTTGGTCTGGTTAGTGCTACGTATAACAGGTTTATATTATCTAACTCCAATTCGGATTGGTGTTTGTTATGAATTTCTAGGCCAACTTCACCATAGTTTTCAAATTCTTTATTGTAATTTAATAAGGTGTTGGAAAAGCCATTAAAATTTTCTGCTTGTAATGGGAACCATTCTTTTGGTTCTATTTCTTTATAAATATTTACATCTGCATATGGAAAAATAACTACAGGAAATTCTAGACCTTTAGATTTATGAATGGTCATTATTTGCACTGCATTTTGTCCTTGAGGAGAAACAATACTTAATTTTTCTTTTTTGTTGGCTACATGCTCTAAAAAACCAGAAAGACTAGACCCTTGTTTTTGCGCATACTCTAGTATAAAGTCTAAATAATATTGAACATATGCGTTAGATGTTTCTACAAGGTTAAAATTTCTAACAATGGTTTCTGCTAATTCATATAATGGTAATTGTAATAATTGCTTAGGAGTTAGGTAGATGTTGTAATCTTCAAAACTGGTAAAGGTTTGAAAAAGAGACTGTTTTGTATGTTTGCTAAAAAAAGCATGCTTGTCTTTAATATTAAATTTTTCAGTAAGATAATTTAACATGTTAATCTTGATCTCTTCGTTTTCAGATTGTACCAAGAGGGTTAACATATTATCTATAAATTGTACTTCTGGACTATTAAAAATTAGCATTGTTTCCGAGGACATAATAGGAATATCTGCTTGATTTAAATATTCTGCAATAGCAACACCTTCCTTTTTCTTACGTACTAAAATGCAAATATCTTGATAGGTAAACCCATTTGTTAAACAAGTTTTAATAATCTCTAATACTTTTTGCGGATAGATTTCGTCTCTAGCTTCATCTTTTAGGTCTAAAAAATCTAATTGAATATAACCTTCTTTTTCATTAAAGGTCTTTTGCTTAGAACCATCTATATATAGCTTACTGTAATCTTGGTTACTAAAAACAGTTGAAGCTACATATTGAAAAAAATGATTGTTAAAATGAATAATTTCTTGATAGCTTCTATAGTTTGTTGGTAAATTATCTACATGTTGTTCTACTTGAAAAGGATAAACGTTTTTAGAGTATAAGTCTATAAATTGATCTGCTTCTCCACCTCGCCATCTATAAATTGCTTGTTTGGCATCGCCAACCAACATAGCGGTTCCGTTTTCTTGTTTTAGGTTTTCGCCGGCAAGTGAGTTATCTATTAGCGGAATTAAATTTTGCCATTGTAATTTAGAAGTGTCTTGAAACTCATCTATAAAATAGTGTCTAAATTTTTCGCCTAAACGTTCATAAATAAAGGGAGTGGGTTGGTCTTTAATTTCTTTTTGAATTAAGGTATTAAACTCGGAAATCAATAATTTGTTTTGGTCTATTTTTATGTTTGTAAGCTCTTTGTTTATGGCAGTTAAAACCGATAAAGGTGTTATGTTTCTGTAAAAGGCTTTTAAGAATCTATATTGAAAAACTAATTTTTTGGTATCTAGAAACGCCTTAATTAATTGCGGTTGCAAACCATCTATAACAGCACCAAGATCTGGAGTGAGTCTTTTAGGGTATAGTGTTTCGTTGTTAATTAAGGTAATTTGCCATTTAGGATCAAATTTTACAGTAAAGTTTTTATTTGCTAGTTTCTCAAAATGTTTTGGTAAATAACTACTTGAAAAATCATTAAACTGTAAACCAGCTTCACTAATAAGTTGTAATAGATTTTTTGAAATTTCTACAATTTGATCTTCAAGATTTTTAAGGTCTTTTTTTATTTGTATTTTAAGTGTTTTAAAATCCTCAAGCGATTTGTCTTTTAGTTTTTCAATATGTGGAACATCACTTTCTTTAACTAGCAGTTTAGCAATCTTATTTAAATCGAAAGTAATGTCCCAACTTTTATCTTCATCTGCTTTTTCAATAGCAAAATCCACTAAAACTTTAGTAAGTTCTCTATTGGTTCCTGCTTTTGCAATCAAACTATCTACAGCTTCTTGTAAAAGCGAATCTTGATCTAGTTCGACTTCAAAATTTAAAGGTAGTTTTAAATCGTGTGCAAAAGTTCTTATGATTTTATGTGTAAAGCCATCAATGGTAGAAACATCAAAAGCTGCATAATTATAGATAATACTGTTTAATATTTTTTTAGATTTTTTTTGAAGTTTCTCAGGCTTCATTTCAAGTTCTTCACTAAGTACAGTAAACATGCTATTTGGGTTTTCTATACTTTCTTCTAAAGAAAACGCAGTAAGCATTTCTATAATACGTTCTTTCATTTCACCAACTGCTTTATTGGTAAATGTAATCGCTAAAATGTGCTTGTATTGTTGGGTATTACTAGATTGCAATAAAATCTTTAAATACTCTTTTACTAGCGTGAATGTTTTGCCACTTCCTGCAGATGCATTATAAATAGTAAAAGGATGTTGGTTTGTCATGCGTTAAATTTTAGACAAGATAAAAACTATCAATGATTTCATAACGATTTATTATTTTTAATTGAAAGCATTTATGCGTAAATTTGAAAGAAATTAAATATTAACTTAAAAAAAGAAATATTATGGCTTTCGAATTACCGAAATTAAAATATGCTTATGATGCTTTAGAACCAAACATTGATGCACGCACAATGGAGATTCACCACACAAAACATCATAACGGTTATACAACAAAATTAAATGCTGCTATTGAAGGGACCGATTTAGAAGGAAAATCTATTGAAGATATTCTTGGTAATCTAGATATGAATAATGGTGCAGTTAGAAATAATGGAGGTGGTTTTTATAACCATTCTTTATTTTGGGAAGTAATGAATCCAGAAGGAAAAGGGCGTTTGTCTGGAGATTTAAAAGATGCTATTGAAGCAGCTTATGGATCTGTTGATGCTTTTAAAGATGCTTTTAGTAAAGCTGCAGCTACACAGTTTGGTTCTGGTTGGGCTTGGTTATGTGTGCATAAAGGAGGGAAAGTAGAGGTTTGTTCTACACCAAATCAAGATAATCCATTGATGCCAGGAGTTACTTGTGAAGGAACACCAATTTTAGGATTAGATGTTTGGGAACATGCTTACTATTTAAATTACCAAAACAGAAGACCAGATTATATTGAAGCTTTCTTTAATGTAATTAACTGGAACGAAGTAGAAAGACGTTATGCCGAAGCTAAATAAGCTTTAATACAAAAACAAAACCTATTATTATTTTATTAGGTGTAAATAAAAAAAGGTGAACTTGCGTTCACCTTTTTTCGTCCCAAATCTACCATAAACTTAACCTACTTATGTTATGGAGATATACAAATAACGTAAAAGTATTTTGAATATTTTATATAACTTTATTTTTTTTGAGGTTATAAAATGAAAAAAGGTGAACGAGAGTTCACCTTTTTTGCCCCAAATCTACCATAAACTTAACCTACTTATGTTATGGTCTAGCAAATATAAGTGTGCTTGGATGTAAATGCGAAAATTATTAGACAAACGACTAATATATTAGTCTAAAGGGGTAAAGTGTCTGTTTTAGAGAGAAATATGAAAGAAATGTTATTAAATAAAAAAAAGGTGAACGAGAGTTCACCTTTTTTGCCCCAAATCTACCATGAACTTAACCTACTTATGTTATGGTATAACTAATGTACTTTTATTTATTGGAATTTATAAAATCTTTTAGATGAAAAGCTTTTTTTTTGGATTAAGTGTTTCAAAACAAGGCAGATACGGATAAACCGTAAAAAACAAATTAATAAGCACGTTCTTTGTTTCCTTCATAAAAATTAATAAAAGCTCTATTTACTACCCTATTTCCTCCAACTGTTGGATAGTTTCCTGTAAAATACCAATCTCCTAAATTTTTAGGACAGGCTTTATGTAAATTTGCAACAGGTTGAAATAATATTTTCACCTCAGCATTTACTGTTTCATCGCTTAAGAGTTCCGAAATTTTATTTGAAATTTCATCGTCTGTAAAAGGGTCGTATAATTCTTTAACAAAGTTTTTCACATCAGAATCATGTAAGTCTACTTGTTTTTTACATTTCTTATATACTTCCTCAATTAAATGATATTTGTTGTTTTCTTTTAACAAAGCTAACATTGCTCTAAAAGCAATTAGTCCTTCTAGATTAGCCATGTCAATACCGTAGCAATCTGGAAAACGTATTTGAGGAGCAGAAGAGACAACAACTATTTTTTTAGGATGTAGTCTATCCATCATTTTAATGATACTCTTTTTTAAGGTGGTACCTCTTACAATACTATCATCTATGATCACTAAATTATCTGTTGGTTTTATTACCCCATAAGTGACGTCGTATACATGAGCAACTAAATCATCTCTACTACTATCTTCTGTAATAAAAGTTCTTAGCTTCACATCTTTAATAGCTATTTTTTCAATTCTGGTTCTTTCCGATAAAATTTCAATAACACGTTCTTTGGAGAGTTTACCATCGCCATCTAAAATAGCTTGTGTTTTCTTTTTATTAAGATGTTCTTCAACAGCTTCAATCATTCCAAAGAAGGAAGTTTCTGCGGTATTGGGGATATAGGAAAACACAGAGTTTTCAGTATCGTTATTAATTGCTTCTAAAACTTTAGGCATTAATAATTTGCCTAGCTCTTTGCGTTCTTGATAAATTTCAGCGTCACTTCCTCTAGAAAAATAAATACGTTCAAAAGAACAGGCTTTTCTTTCTAAAGGTTCTAATATTTTTTGAATAGAAACTTCTCCAGATTTTTTTGTAATAATTGCATGTCCTGGTTCTAGTTCTTTAACGTCGTCAAAATCTACATTAAAAACAGTTTGTATTACAGGTCTTTCTGAAGCTACAACTACCACTTCATCATCTTGATAATAATACGTTGGTCTTATTCCAGCAGGATCTCGAAGTACAAAAGAATCTCCATGACCTAAAAGCCCAGCCATGGCATAACCACCATCCCAGTTTTTAGCTGCTCTTTTTAATATTTTAGCCACGTTTAATCTTTCGGCAATTAACGGAGAGCATTCGTTTTTGTTGTAACCTTCTTTTTTGAGTTTCTTGTAAATTTTTGCAACAGCATCATCTAAAAAGTGTCCAATTTTTTCCATTATAGTAATGGTATCTGTATACTCTTTTGGGTGTTGCCCAAGGTCCAGCAGGTTTTTAAATAACTCTTTAACATTAGTCATGTTAAAGTTACCCGCAAGAATTAGGTTTCTATGCATCCAGTTATTTTGTCTTAAGAAAGGGTGTACACTTTCTACACTGTTTTTTCCAAAGGTGCCATAACGAACATGACCCAATAAAACTTCTCCTATATAAGGAATGTTTCTTTTTTGTAAAGCAACATTGTTTTGGTATTCTGGATGCTCTGTTAGTTCTTTGTTAATGCGCTCATTAATTTGCGCAAAAATATCTTGAATTGGTTGTTGTGCAATAGAGCGAACTCTACTAATATAACGTTCTCCTGGTTTGGTGTCTAGTTTAATACTTGCAAAACCAGCTCCATCTTGTCCACGATTGTGCTGCTTTTCCATTAAAAGGTACATTTTATTCACGCCGTAAAATGCGGTACCATACTTTTTCTTGTAATATTCTAATGGTTTTAAAAGTCTAATGTGTGCAATTCCACATTCATGTTTTAAAGCATCGCTCATTTTGTTGTATTGTGTTTGTTGTTTTTTATTTTGTTTTTCGCTTTACCAGTTAATTTACAATATTTTAATTGTGCTTCTTTTGTTTAGCGGAAATAAAAAACGCGCTCTATTTTAGAGCGCGTTTGTGTTTATTTTAATTCGATATCAAATTGGGTCAAATCCTTGAACTGTTGCAAGCGTTCGAAGATTTCTTTATCTGTTAGTGTTAGCATGCGTTCAGTTCCAAATTTTTCAACACAAAAGGACGCTAATGCAGAGCCGTAAATGACTGCCTTCTTCATATTATCAAAAGAGATGTTGCCTGTTTTAGCAATATAACCTGCAAAACCACCGGCAAAAGTATCTCCTGCTCCTGTTGGATCAAATACTTCGGCTAAAGGTAAAGCTGGTGCATAAAACATATTCCCTTCACTAAAAAGTAAAGCGCCATGTTCTCCTTTTTTAATAACTACATATTTAGGACCCATTTCATGAATCTTTTTTGCAGCATTTACCAATGAGTACTCTCCAGATAATTGGCGAGCTTCTTCATCATTAATAGTAATAACATCTACATTTTTTAATACTGCTTTTAAATCATCCATAGCAATATCCATCCAGAAATTCATAGTGTCTAAAATAGCCAATTTTGGTTTTTTAGACATTTGATTTAAAACACTTTGTTGGGTTAAAGGATGTAAGTTGCCAAGCATAACAATATCTGCGTCTTTATAGCTTTCAGGAACAACAGGTGTAAAATCTTCAAGTACATTAAGCTCTGTTACTAAAGTGTCACGAGAGTTCATATCGTTATGATATTTACCACTCCAGAAGAACGTTTTGCCTTCTTTTACTATTTCTATTCCTTCTATACTTACTTTTCTTTCGGTTAAAAGGTCTAAGTATTCTTGAGGGAAATCTCCACCAACAACAGAAACAGCTACTGCATCTACATTGTCAAAATTGGCTGCAGAAAAACCTATATATGTTGCTGCGCCTCCAAGAATTTTATCGGTTTTACCAAAAGGGGTTTCAATAGCATCAAAGGCTACAGTTCCAACTATTACTAATTTGCTCATAAAGCGATGTTAATTTTTTTTGCAAATATACGTTATTTTAAAACGAGTTTAATAAATTATTTCCTACCAAAATCTGCAGGTATTTCTCCCCAAGCTTTTGTTTCCCATTTTACAATGGTTGTGGTGTACGTGTTTTTATTAAGCCATGTAATTGCACGATCTACTAAATCGAAAACAGGTTTGTTTTTATCGTTTCGTTCTAGCTTAGAGTTGCATTGCTTTTTGCGAACCCAGCTCATGGCTGTTCTAGAGTCTGTATATATAATAAGGTTGCTATTGTGTTTTTTTAAAAAGCTTAATCCGTGAACCAAAGCTAAAAACTCTCCTATGTTATTTGTGCCTTCGGCAAAAGGGCCTTGGATGAAAAGTTGTTTTTTAGATTTTGTTTCTACACCACGATATTCCATAATACCAGGGTTCCCAGAGGAAGCAGCATCTACAGCAATAGAGTTATAATTAGGTTGACCTATTTTTTTTAATTGTTCTGGTGTGAGTTCGCTTTTAAATTTTTTGTTGGAACCTATATAATCTTTATAATTCCCATTTAATGCCTTTTTTGCAGCATCAAAAGTGGCAAAAGATTTGTATTGTGCACCTTGATAATCTTTAATTTGCGCTTTACAATCATTCCATGTTTCAAAAACACCAACATGATGCCCTTTCCAAACCGTGTAATATTTTTTTTTCTTTTTAGCCATCTTTAGTTTCCGTGAAAACAGAAATCTTATTATTTAGTATCTAGCAACAATTTTTCTACCACTTCTGGAAAATGTTTCATTTCTAATAAATGAATTTTTTTTGCAATATCTTCAGCAGAATCTGTCGTTTTTACTTCACATTTTGCCTGAAAAAGGATTGCTCCTTCATCATAATGTTCATTTACGTAATGAATCGTGATACCAGTTTCTTTTTCTTTACTATTAACAACCGCTTCGTGAACATGCATACCGTACATGCCTTTTCCTCCAAATTTTGGTAACAGAGCAGGGTGTATATTTATCACTTTATTAGGGAAATGTGCGAGTATTTTTTCTGGGAATTTCCATAAAAAACCAGCAAGTACAATTAAGTCCGGTTGCGTGTTTTTAAGTATGTTTAGAACATCATTGGTTTTAGTGAAAGCTATTTTGTTAAATGATAAAGCGCTTGTATTCAGTTTTTTGCAACGCTCCAGTACTTTGGCATGAGGATTGTTAGTTAGAACCTGAATAACAGAAGCATTTTCTCTGTTGTGAAAAAACTTAATTAAATTTTCAGCATTAGTTCCACTTCCGGAAGCAAAAATTACAATACGTTTCATTTACAGATAATAATGTTAAAATTGTTCGAACAAAAAAAAGAATAATTATTAACAATTAGTAGCAAAAAAGAAAATATTCAGCTTTATTTATTAAATTACAAGCACATTTTTAAACTAAAGGTGTGTTTTAAAATAAAGTTTTTTATTTTTGCCATCTAATTAAAACTTAAAATTAAAAAGATTATGTCAGACATTGCATCAAGAGTAAAAGCGATTATCGTAGACAAACTGGGAGTTGATGAAAACGAAGTTGTAACAGAAGCTAGCTTCACAAACGACTTAGGAGCAGATTCATTAGATACTGTTGAATTAATAATGGAGTTCGAAAAAGAATTCGATATCCAAATACCAGACGATCAAGCTGAAAATATTGCAACAGTTGGTCAAGCGGTTTCTTATATTGAAGCAGCTAAATAAGAACAAACTTTATGGAACTAAAGCGAGTTGTAGTTACAGGTCTAGGCGCATTAACACCTATTGGTAATACCAAAGATGAATATTGGGAAGCCTTATTAAGTGGTAAAAGTGGTGCTGCACCTATAACATATTTTGATACCGAAAAGTTCAAAACCAAGTTCGCTTGTGAAATAAAAAACTTTAACGCTACCGATTTTTTTGATAGAAAAGAGGCGCGTAAAATGGACAAGTTTGCTCAGTATGCTATGATAGCTTCCGATGAAGCTATCATAGATGCTAAGCTGAATTTGGACAGCATCAACAAACTACGTGTTGGTGTTATTTGGGGCGCTGGAATTGGAGGTCTAGAAACATTTCAAAACGAAGTTTTAAACTTTGCTCAAGGAGATGGAACACCTAGATTTAATCCGTTCTTTATCCCAAAAATGATTGCAGATATAGCACCTGGTAACATATCTATTAAACATGGATTTATGGGACCTAATTATACAACAGTTTCTGCTTGTGCCTCTTCTGCTAACGCTATGATTGATGCTTTAAATTATATTCGTTTAGGACATTGTGATGTTATAGTAACCGGAGGAAGTGAAGCTGCAGTAACTATTGCAGGAATGGGAGGCTTTAATGCTATGCATGCATTATCTACTAGAAATGAAAGTCCAGAAACAGCATCTAGACCTTTTGATGCAACCAGAGATGGTTTTGTATTGGGAGAAGGAGCAGGAGCTATTATTTTAGAAGAGTATGAGCACGCAAAAGCAAGAGGAGCAAAAATATATGCAGAAGTATTAGGAGGCGGAATGTCTTCTGATGCACATCACATGACAGCACCACATCCTGATGGAATTGGAGTTATTGCTGTGATGAAAAATTGTTTAGAAAACGCAGGAGTTAAACCAGAAGAAGTAGACCATATTAATACACATGGTACCTCAACACCTTTAGGAGATGTTGCAGAGCTTAAAGCTATTTCGGAAGTATTTGGCGCGCATGCAAAAAATATAAACATAAACTCTACAAAATCTATGACTGGTCATTTATTAGGAGCAGCAGGAGCTATTGAGTCTATTGCATCTATACTTGCAATGGAACATGGTATTGTTCCTCCAACAATAAACCATACTACAGTAGATGAAAATATAGATCCAGAATTAAACTTAACGCTTAATAAACCACAAAAAAGAGAGGTTAAAGTTGCTATGAGTAATACCTTTGGCTTTGGTGGTCATAATGCTTGTGTTTTATTTAAGAAGTTAGATTAATTTTTGAATGAGCTACATAAGTAACATATTTAATTCTCGTGCTAAAGGCAACGAGAATTTTTTTATGGCAATTACTAAAATTTTAAGCTTTAAACCTAAGCAAATAAAAGTTTACCAAACGGCTTTTACACACCGTTCTATGAACATAAAAAATAGCAAAGGTCATGCTATTAATTATGAACGACTAGAATTTCTAGGAGACGCGATGCTAAGTGCTGTAATTGCACATCATTTATATATAGAGGTACCAAGTGGAGACGAAGGTTATCTTACTAAAATGCGTTCTAAAATTGTAAGTAGAGAGCACCTAAATGAACTTGGTAGAGAGCTGGAGCTTATTAAACTTGTAGAAAGCAAAATACCAAAAGGCCAATTTGGCGATAATATTCATGGTAATTTATTTGAAGCTTTAGTAGGAGCAATATTTTTAGATAAAGGCTATAAATACTGTGAGAAATTCATTTACAAACGCGTAATCACACCACATGTTGACATCGAAACATTAGAAGGTAAAGTAATTAGTTATAAAAGTTTACTTATTGAATGGTGTCAAAAAGAAAAGAAAAACTTTAATTACGACGTTTATGAAGATACAGGAAACGATAATATTAGACATTTTTCTGTAAAACTATCCATAGAGAAAAAAGTCATTTCTAAAGCACGAGCAACTTCTAAAAAGAAAGCTGAAGAAAAAGCTTCTAAACGAGCATTTTTTGCTTTACAAAAACAAATTCCTAGAGGAACTTCCGTTTAAAAAATAATATACAAACTATAACGTTTTCGTTAAAAACTACTGCTAATATTACCTTTTGCTTAACATAATTATTCGTTTTAAATACTATATTTACAATAATTAAAAGGAATTAACATTTTGCGAAAACTAATTCTTGAAGACTTTATAGAAGATATAGACTATGCTCTAATAGGCATACATTGCTCTATTGAAGATTACAGATTGGCCTATTTACTTAATAAACATTTAGGGTTAAATCTTACAAGAAAAACCGTTGATATAGAATATAAAGACACTTCTAGTTATTCTATTTTTGAATGGGAAGATGAAAAACAATTAACCATTTGGAATTTAGTTTCTAACATTAGCAAAATAGAAGTTAGCGACACAGTAGATGTTACTTCATTATTTATAAACGAAGAGAAATTTACTAAAACAAAACATTTAATTCCAGAATATAAAAAAGTAAACTTTATACTAAAGATAAGTGAAGACCCTAATCAACACTTAGAAAAACAAGCTTTGAATAAAATTTTAGAAATACCTCAAGTAGTAACTGCTTTTGGTATAGATGCAAACAAATTAAAAACTACAGACCAATTAATATTTAACTAATGTTAAAAAGAAAAAAAACAAAAATAGTAGCAACTCTAGGACCAGCAACAAGCACCAAAATAGTTTTAAAAGCAATGCTTGAAGAAGGAGTAGATGTGTTTAGAATTAACTTTTCGCATGCCGATTACGAAGATGTAAAAGAGCGCATCCAAATGATACGTGAACTAAACGAAGAATTTGGATATAATGCTGCAATTTTAGGAGATTTACAAGGGCCTAAACTACGCGTAGGTGTAATGAAAGGAGATGTTATTGTAAATGAAGGAGATGAAATCATTTTTGCAACGGGCGAACGTTTTGAAGGAACAAAGGAACGTGTTTATATGACCTACGATCGTTTTCCACAAGATGCAAAACCTGGAGAGCGTATTCTTTTAGACGATGGTAAACTTATTTTTGAAGTAGTCTCAACAGATAAAAAAACCGAAGTAAAAGCAAAAGTTATACAAGGAGGACCTCTTAAATCTAAAAAAGGAGTTAATCTGCCAAACACTAATATTTCGCAACCTGCTTTAACCGAAAAAGATATTGAAGATGCAATCTTCGCTATTTCTCAAAAAGTAGATTGGATGGCTTTATCCTTTGTTCGTCATGCAGAAGATTTAATGCAGTTAGAAGAGCTAATTAAAAAACATAGCGATCATAAAATTCCAATTATTGCAAAAATTGAAAAACCAGAAGCTGTAGAAAACATCGATAAAATTGTTGCCTATTGCGATGGTTTAATGGTAGCTCGTGGTGATTTAGGTGTTGAGGTTCCTGCAGAGCAAGTTCCTTTAATTCAAAAACAATTAGTCTTACGTGCTAAAAAAGCTAGAATCCCAGTGATTATTGCAACGCAAATGATGGAAACCATGATTTCTAGCCTTACACCAACAAGAGCAGAAGTTAATGACGTTGCCAACTCTGTAATGGATGGCGCAGATGCAGTAATGCTTTCTGGTGAAACTTCCGTTGGGCAATATCCAGTACAAGTAATAAGACAAATGTCTAACATTATTAAAAGTGTAGAAGACTCACCACTTATTCAAGTACCACAATTGCCACCACATATTCGTACCAAAAGATACATCACTAAATCTATATGTTATCACGCAGCAAATATGGCAAACGAAATTAATGCAAAAGGTATTTCAACACTTACCAATAGTGGATATACCGCATTTCAAATTTCTGCATGGAGACCAAGCTCACACATCCTAGTATTTACATCCAACAAACGCATATTAACCCAACTCAACTTACTTTGGGGAGTAAAGGCATTCTATTATGATAAGTTTGTAAGCACAGACGAAACCATAGAAGATGTAAATGCAATAGCTTGTAAAAAAGGATATTTAGAAGTTGGCGACATGCTAATCAGCCTTGCCGCAATGCCAATACAAGAAAAAGGAATGGTAAATACTTTACGTGTAACCGAAATTACTAGCTGTAGTTTCTAAAACACTTGGGCGTTACCACAAGGGTCGCGCTTTCACTACTCGCTCTCTGCGAGGAGCTCAAACAAACCGTTCTATCGCTAACGCGAAATCGAGAATAGAAGAATAATGAAAACCAGTTACAGTAATGTAGCTGGTTTTTTAATACTTCATTTTCAAGCCTAACAATAATATACGAATTGAATTATTAATGTTACTTTTGACAATCATAACATTTAACTTTATTTATGCCATACCAAGATGTATTTCTTCTTTTCTGGGAACAAGTAAAAGATAGTATTCAAGAAGACCGATTTGCCAAATTAACTATGGCAAAAACTATTGGTAAATTAGAATTAAAAAACATATTTGTAAGACCTCTTGATTCTGAAAATAATTCTATGGTTTTAGTAAAACTGCATTATAGACCAAGAGAAATAGAAGATGAGGTACACGAATTTTCTTTAGAAGAGGCTTTTGCATTTTTAAAGCCCTATTTATTAAACCCATTTTTATCCGTTATTTTATTTACAACAACTAAAGATGTTACTTTTAAAGTAAATAAAAAAGGAGTAGGAAGTATCTCAGAGAATGTACCAACATTTCGAGATGTTATAAAAGCTAAAAGTGATATTTAAAACATCGAGTAATATCTTGCTTTTTTTAATCTAAAAGCTAGAATAGCAAATACAAGAGTATAAAATATATCTAATAGAACAAGTTACGTCCTTGTCGCTGGTTTTTTTATTCTAAATGGTTTTAATATTCCACTTTGTAGCTACTTAAATGATAGTCATCCCTAAAATTAAAAGCTTTAAATTTAATTTAACTATTTGATTATCAAATATTTAATATTTTCATTTTTTTTGATTAATCATAATAGTCTAGGGATTGTATTTTTATCAAGAGCTACTTTTTTCTTTGTTTTGGGTTACATTACGTACAACAAACAATTAAAATCATGAAAAAATTCACTTATATTATTCCTTTGGTATTTATAGTTATTTCCTTTTTTGGATGCGAAACAGAAGAAGAGGATTTTATCTATTTAAACCCATCCACTACTTCGCAATCTAAAATTGGTGTTGTAATTCAAGATGCTATTACAAACGATTTTCAATCTTGGCTACAATCTAATGGTTATGGGAATTATGACTTCCTAAGAAACGATTTAATAGGTGGTAGTTTTGGAGGTAAAATAAACTCTACAGACCAAGTCGTAAATCAACCAGTCATATTTATTCATGGTAATTCAGATAAAGCGTTAGGAGATGTGTTTGGACAATCTGGTTGGACAGATTCTAGAGATTATTTTGTATCTCAAGGATATACTAATGCAGAGTTATATGGTTTTACTTGGGGGCCGGCAGATGCCTATCAATCAGGATCCCAATACCATTCTTATGCATATCTAACTCAAATAAGAGCATTTATTCAAGCAGTAAAAACATATACTGGTGCTTCAAAAGTGGATGTTATTTCGCATTCTATGGGAGTTACTTTAGGTAGAAAAGCCATAAAAGGCGGAAGCGGTTATGATGCAGCAGTAGGTAATTATAATTTAGGAAGCTCTTTAACGTCTTCAGTAGACGCATTTGTTGGTATTGCAGGAGCTAATCAAGGTTTGGTTTCTTGTTATCAAGTAAATGGTGCAACTGCAACTTGTGATAATGATAACGGTTTATATCCTGGTTATTTATGGTGGGGTTATGGACCTTATGGTGTTTCCGATTATTTAGTAGATATAAATAGTACTACAAATTATGAAGGAGCGTACACCTATTCAATTTGGTCTACAGCAGATCAGATTATTGGTTATGGCAATCTTGTTTATGGACAATATACTTCTAGAATTCCTGGACAAAATGGAGAAAAAACATACAGCTCCTCACCGTATGGACATTTTAATTTAAAAGATATGACGGAAGCGGTTCAATATCAAATGGTTAAAAATCATAACATTCCTTAAATTCTATATTCTAAAAGGAGTTACCATTCGATTATTTAAGTTAAAACACCAATAAATATGGAGACATAGTACAAACCGGTTAGAATAAAAACAATTCCAGCAATGCTACGCATACCTTTTTCAATTTTTGTAATTCTATTGTAAAAGATACCTATTTTACCTGCAGTAAAGGCTAACAAATAAGTGAAAAGAACTACTGGTAACCCAGTTCCGAAAGCAAATATTATAGGTAAATATAAACCGTCTGCAGAAACAATAGTCATTGGAATTAATATACCAAAAAATAAAGCGCCACTGTATGGGCAAAATGCTAAAGCAAATACAACTCCAATTAAAAAAGAACCTAACAATCCCTTGTCTTTAAATGTATCGGATAGTTTTTCTTGAAAATTAGATTTTCCTAAAAAAGGAAGCTTTATAATATTTAACATAATTAAACCTAGAAGTATTAATAAAGGCCCTAAATATTTTTCGCCATTTTGATTAAAAAAGCGTGCAATATGAAATTTACTAGCTCCAAAATATAAGACTAAACCAATTACAGTATAACTAAATCCTCTTCCTAAAGAATATAATAAGCCACTTAAAAACACTTTTCGTTTACTGGCAATATTTTTAGAAATAAAAGCAGTTGCTGTTATATTGGTTGCCAAAGGGCAAGGACTAATAGCTGTCATTAGCCCTAATAAAAAAGCGGATAGAATTGGAATGTTATAATTTTCTAACAAAGACTGTAAAAAATCCATTTAAAGCATTTTTAATTCTTTGTCTATTTTGTTTTTAAGTTGTTTAGAAAAGGAGTCTTTATTGTTACCTTCCATAAAAGCAAATTCGGTTAAATCTATTTTGTTTTCCTTTCCTTTTTTAATTACGTTTAAAATTAAAGCCGTTCCAGATGCTTCAAATTTTTCTGCTATTTTTTCATTTTCTTTTTTATCTACATTAATTACTTGAAAGGTGATTTTGTTTGTTTTTAATCCTTCAGAAAAAAAGGTGTTTAACGTGTATTTTGTATTTGCTTCAATGGCATTACATGTCATGCATCTATGTGTAGAATGAAAATCGAAAACCTCAATTCTTGAAATGTTTTTATCTCTATTTTGGACTTCAGATTTTGTTTCATTTTTGCAAGAAATTATAACTAATACAATTGTAAATATGACTACTGATTTTAATATTTTATTCATTTTTTATGATTTTAGTTTTTATAATAATAGATTGAATAGATACCCGGAAATAATGATGCATAGTGTAACAACACTAAAAAAGATTGCGATGAGTTTTACGGTCATTACTTTTTTTAATAACATAGCCTCTGGTAAAGAAAGTCCTATAACACCCATCATAAAAGCAATTGCTGTTCCTAAAGGAATTCCTTTGGCAACCAATACTTGAACAACGGGAAGAATTCCGGAAGCATTAGAGTACATTGGCACTGCTAAAACGGTAGCTATTGGTACCGCAAAAAGATTGTCTTTGTCCATATATTTTTCAAAAAAACCTTCTGGAATATAACCATGCATTAATCCACCAATAGCTATTCCTACAATAACATAAGGGATTATACCTTTTAGTATTTTTAGTACTTCTTTCCATATAATTGGTAATCGTTGTACTAAAGATTGTTTCTCTGCAATAAAAGCATCTTGATCTTTTTGAGCATTTTCTAGAATCTGTTTTACCCAAGGTGTTAAATAGCGTTCTAATTGTAATTTTTGAAGTATTGCTCCAGAAATAGTGCCTAATAATACGCCACTAATCACATAAATAATGGTGGTTTTTAAACCAAATAATCCTATAAATAAACCAATAGCAACTTCATTTACTAAAGGAGAAGTGATTAGGAATGCAAAAGTAACACCTAGAGGGATTCCGCCTCTAACAAACCCAATAAATAATGGTACAGAAGAGCAAGAACAAAAAGGGGTTACTACTCCAAATAGACTAGCCATTAGGTACTCTAAACCATATAATTTATTTCTAGAAAGGTAATTTTTAACTTTATCTATGGGAAAATAGCTATTAACAATTCCCATAAAAAAGATAACTATAAAAAGGAGTATTAAAATTTTTGTAGTATCATAAATAAAGAAATTTAATGCTTCAGCTAGATGAGCACCTTTGCTTAAATTTAAAATATCATAAACGAACCAATCTGCAATATTTTGAATCCAATCAAACATGCTTTTTCGTGATTATTGTTCCTGTAATGGTACAAGCTAATTGTACGGTATTGTATATAGTACCAAATTTTTCAATATTTTTTTTTAATAATGAAGTATTGATGTTATTGTCTTTACTATAAATGGTTAATTGGTATTCGATATTATCCATCCTAGGTGGTTTTTCTAGTCGAGTAGCATGAACTTCTACCATTGCTTTTGTGTAATTAAATTTCATCATTTTAGAAAAACGTTCTACATTTTTAAGCATACAAGCAGAAAACGAGCCCAAAAATAATTCTGCTGGATTTGGTAATGTTTCTGCAGTTTTTGAAGTTGTACCAAAATCTATACTTGAATCTTTAATATGAATTACAGCATCCTCATTAGCAATTGATGCTGCTTTAATATGGTAATACATAATTTAAAGTTTAATTAATTTAAAAGAGTTAAAATCTCTTCTTTTGAAGGGATTCTTCCCTTAATAGTAATCTGATTATCAATTACCAAAGCGGGAGTAGACATAACATTAAACTTCATGATTTCCATAATATCTTCTACTTTTTCAATAGTTGCATCAATATTGTTTTCAGTAACAACTTCATGAACTAAAGTGGTTAATGTTTTACATTTTGGACAACCAGTTCCTAGAATTTTAATAATTTTTTGCATCTTATTTGGTTTTGTTTATCGTAAATAAACGATATGATTATTAAATAATATCAATCAAAAAATTGCTGAAATAATCCTTTAGCAATCTTCCAGTTCTCTGTATTAATACAGTATTTTATTTTTGGTGGTTTTAATTCTCCTTGAATTAAACCAACATTTTTTAACTCTTTAAGGTGTTGCGAAATTGTAGATTGTGCTAAAGGAAATACATCTACCAAATCTCCAGTAAAACAGCAAGATTGTTTTTCTAGATGTTTTAAAATAGCAATACGAGTTGGGTGTGCTAATGCTTTTGCAAATTTAGCTAAAGCTTCAGTGTTTTCTTTATATTCAATATGTTCTAAATTTCTCCTCATATTCTTTATCGCAAATGTACGATGGGTTTTTGGTTAGAAATGTGACTTTTGTCACCTTTTCGTAATTTTTATATTTTATGGCTTTTTTTAAAAATCAAATTGCAACTGTACACTGACTTCTTTTTCAACTTTTTTCACCTTTTTTTCTGTGTTGAGATTCGATATGGAAATACCAAGTAACCGTACCGAATTATTCAATTTTTCTTGATACAATAAATCTTTTGCGGTTTCTAAAATAATACTAGAATCACTAATAAAATAAGGTAATGTTTTACTTCTAGTTTGTAAGGTGAAATCACTATATTTAATTTTTAACGTTACTGTTTTTCCTGAAACCTTACTTTTGTTTAGTCGTCTAGAAACTTCGGCAGCAATATGTTCTAGTTTTTCTAGCATGAATATTTCAGAAGAAAGATTTTCATGAAAAGTACGTTCTGCTGCAAGGGATTTTCTAATTCTGTTTGGTTTTACTTCACTGTTATGTATTCCTCTAACAATATAATAGTAGTATCGTCCTGATTTTCCAAAGTTTTCATCTAGATATTCTAGCGTTTTAGACTTTAAGTCTTTTCCTGTAAAGATACCTTTTTGATACATTTTTTCGGCGGTTACTTTACCAACTCCGTAAAACTTTCGAATATCTAAATCTTCTAAAAAAGGCAAAACATCTTCTGGGTTTACTGTTTTTTGCCCGTTAGGTTTGTTGTAATCACTTGCAACCTTTGCTATAAACTTATTGATACTAATTCCTGCAGAAGCTGTTAAACCAACCTCATTAAAAATACGATCTCTAATTTCTTTTGCAAGTAAAGATGCACTAGGGTTTCCTTTTTTGTTTTCGGTTACATCTAAATAGGCTTCGTCTAAAGAAAGTGGCTCTACCAAATCTGTATAATCGAAAAAAATCTTTTTCACCTTTTTAGAAATTTCTGTATATCTATCATATCTAGGTTTTACAAAAATAAGTTCTGGGCAATTTCGTCTTGCTTGTGCGCCGCTTATAGCACTTCGTACTCCAAATTTTCTAGCTTCATAACTTGCAGCACTTACCACTCCTCGAGTACCTCCACCACCAACAGCTATAGGTTTGCCTCGTAATTCGGGATTATCCATTTGCTCTACAGATGCATAAAAAGCATCCATATCTACATGAATAATTTTTCGTATTGGTAAATCGTTAGACATGATGTAAATTTAGACAATAATAGAATGAAACAATTCATGAAAAAAAGTATTCTTCTCATTTTAATAATAATTTCTGTACTCTGTACCATCATTTCGTCTTACATAGAGAATACTATAATGCATTATATTTTTAAGCCATTATCTACCATACTAGTAATACTATTACCTTTTTTATATGCTAAAAATGGACTAAAACCATACAAGAATATTATATTAATTGGTTTGGTGTTTTGTCTTTTTGGAGATGTTTTTTTAATGTTAGATACCTATTTTGTTTTTGGTTTAGCTTCCTTTTTAATTGGTCACTTATTTTTTGTGTATGGATTTACAACCATTAATGGTTTTTTGTGGAACATTAAAACACTAATTCCGTTATTAATAATAGCTAGTCTTATCTTTTTTAATTTAAAAGACCATTTAGGTAATTTAATGATTCCAGTAATTCTATATGTAACTTGTATTGTACTTATGGCTTGGCAAGCAATAAACTTATATGTTTGGAAAAAGGAATATGGTTTTTTACTAATTGCAATAGGGGCTTCTTTGTTTTTAGTTTCCGATTCTGTACTATCGTATAGAATGTTTATTGCAGATTTTACTATCGCACAATTTTTAGTTTCTAGTACTTATTGGTCTGCAGTTACATTAATTTCACTTTCTACTATTCATATTCACAATAAAACAAAAACAAATGCATAACTTAGAAATAGAACGTAAATTTTTAGTAAAATCTACACTGTTTAAAGACCAAGCTTTTAAGCATACAAAGATTGTTCAAGGGTTTTTAAGTACTAATAAAAAAAGAACCGTTCGTGTAAGGTTAAAAGGAGAACAAGGTTTTTTAACCATAAAGGGAGCATCTTCAAAAAGCGGATTATCTCGTTTTGAGTGGGAAAAAGAAATTTCTAAAAGCGAAGCAGAAGATCTTTTGAAACTTTGTAAAAAAGGAGTTATTGATAAGATTAGGTATGAAGTTAAAGTAAATAATCATATTTTTGAAGTAGATGAATTTTTTGGTAAAAATCAAGGATTAATTGTAGCCGAAGTAGAATTACAAACCGAAGCTGAATTATTCACAAAACCAAATTGGCTTGGTAAAGAAGTTACAGGTAAAATAAAATATTACAACTCGCAATTAAGTAACAACCCATATACTACTTGGACAAACAAAGAACATTAACTATGAAACAAATTATAATTTTAATTCTTGTATGTACAACGGTTCTTGCATGCAAAAAAGAGAGTAAAACGATAACCAACGAAATTTCAAGCGTTCCAGAAGAAGAAGTTATTGAAGAAGTAGTTCCTGATATACAGGAAGTAAAAAAATCTGTCGCTAATGTATTAGCAGAACTTAAAGCCAAAGGTTTTGAAACGTTTAATTATGTAGATGAAAAAACCAAAGATACCGTAATCATGCAAAAATATTTTATGGCTTTCTTAAAAACGGGACCAATTAGAAACCAGAATGAAGAAGAAGCAAAAGCATTACAAGAGGATCATTTAGAACATTTAAGCAGAATGTATGCCGAGGGTTATGCAGATTTATCGGGACCTTTTGGTGACGATGGAGATATTCGTGGTATTACTGTGTATAATGTGCCAACTAAAAAAATAGCAGATAGCTTGGCGAATCTAGATCCTATGGTACAAGCTGGAAGATTAAAAATAGAAATGCACCCTTGGTGGTGCGCGAAAGGGATTTCTTTACGATAGCTATTTGGAAACCGTAATAAAACGCTTTACTTCATTGCCAAAAGCATCTACAACAGTAATTTTATGTTTTCCTACTTTTGGTAGTATTGCCAAATCATGAATGTCTTTTGTAGTACCAACAAAAACAGTATCTACATACCAAAATAAAGTAGTTTCTGGTTTAGAATGTGCAATTTTTAAAACCAGTTCATTCGTGTTTCCATCAAAATCTTTTGGCAAGAAAACAGTTGTATTCTCTTTTGGATAAATAAATTGCATAGAAACAGGGTTTTCGCCTAAACAATCGCTTCTAAATTTTGGTAGCCGTTTGTAAAAAGGATTTTTAGTTTTGTAATAGAATTCCATTAAAGGTGGAAGTACAAACCAAGATTTGTTTTCCATGTTACTAATATCTTCACACGAGGAATTTACTTGATACTTTTCGTTTTTATCTAAATGCACAAGCATATGGTACGGACAGGGTTTCGTTTTTAATCCGCTAACCTGTATGAATTTATTTTCGATTTCCTCACAGTTTTCTGTCGCTCTATAACCACTTTTTGTACAGATGCGAACTTTTTGCATTTCATCAAAAGGTTTTACAAACCAATCGCTATTTGGTAAAACATCAAAAATATCAAATAAAACTGGAGCAGCTGTTTGCACACCTACTAAACCTGGTCTTCCTTCGCCATCTGCATTACCAACCCAAATACCAACTACATAATCTTTAGTAGTACCAATTGCCCAAGCATCACGAAAACCAAAGCTGGTTCCTGTCTTCCAGGCGATTTGTTTAGAACCATCAAAAAATTCCCAACTCTCATCACTTTCTGGTCTGTTTACTTCTTTTAAACTTTCGTATGTTAAGTAAATGGAAGCTGCATCCAATAAGGTTTTTTCTGAAGTTTTCTTTCCAAAATCTATTTTTTCAGAAGCTAAAAAAGTAGGTTCGCAAAATTCATTGGTATAATATTGACTAGAGTTTTCGGAGTAATGATTTATGGTTGAAGATAACGAAGCATAGCTTTTACATAAATCCCAGAGATTACTTTCTGCACCCCCCAAAACTAATGTTAAGCCATAATGATTTGCGTTGTATTTTAAATCTTTTAGGTTTAATTTTTTTAAATAATGATGAAACCTGTCTAAACCAAACTCCTGAAGCATGCGTACAGCAGGTACGTTTAAAGAACGAGATAAAGCACGACTTGCAGGAACGGCACCATCGTATTCTTTATTAAAATTTACAGGAGAATAGTTGCCATATTGTGTTGGCACATCTGCAATTAAAGTATTAGGTAACAAATCTCCAGAATCTAACATAGCAGCGTACAAGAATGGTTTTAAAACGCTTCCTGTACTTCTTGGCTTGTCTATAATATCTACATCCTTTTGGTGTGTTTTGTCTGTAGGTGTATTACCTACATAGGCTAACACTTGTCGCGTTTTTACATCTAAAACTAAGGCAGATATATTGTAAATTTCATTTTGTTTCAATAAATTATAGTGATTTTTTACAATAGCATTGACTTGATTTTGCAGTCCAGATTTAATGGTGGTTTGTACGCGTTTCCCATAATTTTTTTTAGCTATTTTTTGTAATAGATGAGGTGCTGTTTGTGGTAAAGGATATGGTTTTTGTGGTAAACCTTCAGCTATCGATAAAGTATAGGTGAGTGAATCTATAATCTGTTTTTCTAGTAGTTTTTTTAATAAACGATTTCGCTTTGCTCGTAATCGTTCTTGGTTTTTCCCTGGATAAATTAAACTTGGTGCATTAGGTAAAACAGCAAGTGTCGCGCTTTCTGCCCATGATAATTGGTTTGCATTTCTATTAAAATAGCGCCAAGATGCAGCATCAATACCAACTACATTTCCGCCAAAAGGAGCATGACTGCTATAAAACGATAATATTTGTTCTTTGCTTTCGCGAAATTCTAATCGTGTAGCAAGAATGATTTCTTTAATTTTTTCGAAATAAGTTCTAGACTGTCCTTTTCTTGAAAGACGAATTACTTGTTGTGTAATGGTACTTCCACCTCGTTTTACTTCCCCAGATTGTATGTTTTGTTTTAGTGCTTTAAATATAGAAATAGGATTAAAACCTGGATGTTTGTAAAAATATTCGTCTTCAAATTGAATAATACAAGTTTTAAATTTTTTTGGTATAGTATCGTTTTCTGGAAATCGCCATTGTCCATCTTTTGCAATTTGTGCACCAAGAAGTTCATTATTAGAACTTGTTATCACTGTTGCTGTTGGGTCTTTAAAAAGTTGCTTCGGTAAACAGAAATAATAAGAAAGTAATAGCACTACTAATACTGTAGATTTTACTTTATTCTTATATATATAACTTTTTAACCTATACATGAACTGCACATCTTTAGTTTTAGTTCTTTTATCTTATTTGTAATTCAATAAATATAGTTATTTTAGAAATCTTACAATAATAGATTTAGATGAAAAAAAGCCTTGTATATCATAATGTTTTCCTAATTTTTCTTGTGTTTTTTTCTACCGGAAATATACTTGCGCAATTAGGTTTTTGTCAAGGAAATTCTGGCGATTCCATTTTTACAGAAACCTTTGGTACTGGAACAACAAACA
Source organism: Lacinutrix cladophorae (assembly GCF_053604645.1). Taxonomy (NCBI): domain Bacteria; kingdom Pseudomonadati; phylum Bacteroidota; class Flavobacteriia; order Flavobacteriales; family Flavobacteriaceae; genus Lacinutrix; species Lacinutrix cladophorae. Next base: position 359,633 of record NZ_JBSHNR010000121.1, read on the forward strand.
CGACTTTACCAGCTGGTACTACAACGTATTCTTATTTTAATGGAATTCCGAATGACGGATTTTATTCGGTTATGAATACCACTTCTGGAAACACTTTTGGTTGGCATGCAATTCAAGACCATACTGCTGGCGATATTAATGGAAAAATGCTTGTTGTAAATGCGAGTTTTTCTGCTGGTGAGTTTTATAGAACTATTGTTTCTGGTTTATGTGAAAATACTACTTATGAGTTTTCTGCATGGATGATGAATCTAGTGATTGCTGGTGGGTTTTGTTCTACACTTTCTTCAGGAACCATTCCAATTAATGTTGGATTTGAAATATGGGATAATACCGACACTAATAGATTAGCTAGTGGTAATACAGGAGATATTTTTGAAACTAATTCTCCTAATTGGGAACAATACGCATTAGTATTTCAAACATTACCTGCTCAAACTTCTGTGATTTTAAAAATGATTAATAATGGAATTGGTGGTTGTGGAAACGATTTAGCGATTGATGATATTGTTTTTAAAAGTTGTGGTGACTTTATAGGGATTACAGATTCTTCAGGCGATAATGCTGCTGCTTTATGTAGTGTAGATATACCTTATAATACCATTTTTACTGCAACACCAGATAATACGGTTTTTAGTAGTCATTTTTATCAGTGGCAAGAAAGTGTAGATGGAATTACTTGGGGAGATATTATAGGAGAAACAAATGCTACCTTAACGGTTTCTGGAGTTACTTCTACTATATATTACAGAGCAAAAGTTGCTGAATATGCAACAAACTTAAATAATGCAGATTGTATAACTTTTTCAGATGTTTTTTCTGTGATCATTACACAAGCAGGACCACAACCACCAAATATAACTTGTTGGGATGATTACCAATTAGATACAGCTTCTTGCACATGGCAAAATAATGGTTCGCAAGATACGCAACCACCAATTGTAAATTGTTGGGACGATTATCAGTTTGACACAACAACTTGTACATGGCAAAATATTGGAGTGCAAGATGCACAACTACCAAATATAACCTGTTGGGATAATTACCAATTTGATACAGCATCTTGTACATGGCAAAATAATGGTTCGCAAGATATACAGCCACCAATTGTAAATTGTTGGGATGATTTTCAGTTCGACACAACAACTTGTACATGGCAAAATATAGGAACACAAGATATACAACCATCAAATGTGAACTGTTGGGATGCTTTTCAATTCGACACAACTTCTTGTACATGGCAAAATATTGGAGTGCAAGATGCACAACCACCAAATGTAAATTGTTGGGATGATTACCAATTTGATACAGCATCTTGTGCATGGCAAAATAATGGTATGCAAGATGTACAGCCACCAATTATAAACTGTTGGGACGATTATCAGTTTGATACAACAACTTGTACATGGCAAAATATTGGATTTCAAGATGTACAGCCTCCAAATGTAACTTGCTGGGATGATTTTCAGTTTAATCCTATAACATGTGAATGGGAAAATAGGGGAATAGAACCTATGACAGAGAGTAATGAGTCCTACAGCTTTTGCGAAGGAGAAGACATCACTTTATTTGCTAATACCACTTTAATAAACCCAGATTTCGATTGGGATTCGGGAGAAATCTCACAAAGTATAACAATTAGTAATCCAGGTAATTATTCTGTAGAAATATCCGATAGTTGTACTACCGAAATTATTAATTTTCAAGTTACTCAAATAGATAAACCAATTATCGAAAGTGTTATATCTGTTGGAAATGATATTGTTGTCGAAACTACAAATATGGGCGATTTTTTATACGCTCTAGATGGAGTTCAATACCAGTCTAGTAATACGTTTTATAATGTAGAAAATGGTTTAAATACTGTGTATGTGAAAGATGTAAGAGGTTGTAATCCAGTGATAATTACACATTTTCATTTTGCAATTCCTACTTTTTTCACACCAAATAATGATGGATATAATGATACTTTTAACTTAAATGGAATGGAGAATTATAATACTTCCGAAGTGTATGTTTTTGATCGTTTTGGAAAGCTTATAAAAAGCGCTAAAAACAGTCCTTTTGTTTGGGACGGCACATTTAACAATCAAGAACTTCCAAATGCAGATTATTGGTATATTGTCATTTTAGACAATCAAGAAATGAAAGGGCATTTTACTTTAAAGCGATAATTTTTTTATTGCAGTAAAACGAAACAAGCTCTAATTGCTTCTGTTGTAACTTTTTTGTATTAAAACGAACTATTAAACGCATATTCACGTTCTACTTTACAAATTCTAACATGATACCAATTGTACCAGTCTTGTCTTCCTTTTAATTGTGCTGTTAAATGATCTGCTTGCTGTTTCCAGTTTTTAATAGCTTCTATAGTTTCCCAATAACTTACAGTAATTCCAACATTGTCTCTAGCAGAATCTATTCCTAAAAAGCCTTCTTGTTGTTTTGCTAGAATTTCCATTTTTTCAGCCATTTCTACATAACCTTCTATATTTTCATTTTGAGTTGAAGTAAAAATAACTGCGTAATAAGGTTTAAGGTTTTTCATAAAGCTAATTTCTTTTTATCCCAAGTTAAAACCTGTACACCTTTAGAATAATGTATTTTACTTGGATAATTATTAAGAATATGATTTAATTTAGGGTAATGTATTTCTAGTTTTTTAATCTCAATAGCTTGCATTGGCCAAGCAACATGATGTACGTCGTATTCTAAAAATTGACCTTTATAATCTTGAAAAGTAGCATAACGTTCCGTCAACCAATTATCTGTTTCGTCTTTAATTACGGGATTATTTTCTAATCGATATTCTGTAAAAAACCAATTGTTTTCTTTCTTGTTTGAAGATGCAAAACTGTAAGAGGTACGTTTCATTTTAGAAGGATAATACGGAAATTTAGAAATGGACTTTAAAACTTTGCACGAGGAACGTTTACTACCTTCCATGCTTAAAAAATAGACACTAGGTTTATTATTACATATAACATAAACACGAATATTTATTTCCTGAAAATCGGAAATATGTGGTAGTTTAGGGAGGCTTCTAATTCCAATATTATTCATGTTAAATGCCACTAAACTCACCCAGGTTTTTCCGTTTAAAACATCTAATTCTAAACCATTTGGAAGTAAAGGTCTTATCAAATTACAATCTATTTCCCAATGTAAAAAAATAGCATCATTCCATTCTTGGTAAAATTTCCAAGCGCGTGAAGGGTAATCAAAAGGCCTGTGTTTACAATGATTAAGTATTTCTTTTGCTTTCATCTTTAGTTCCCACGAAAGTGGGATTTAATTTAATTTGGCGTTACCTAAAGGTCAGGCTTTCACTACTCACTCTTTTTAAGGAGCTCAAACAAACCGTTCAATCCTTAACGCACTAACCTGTTATGTTTTTTTTCAAAATTAAAACGACTTCTTTTTTGCGATGTTGCAGCCTGTGCAAGAGTTTGTTACTTTACAACGGCAATCCAACGACCTTTATTTCTAACTAAAAACTCATTATCATACATTGCTTCAGCTTGCACTCCAGGTAAATAATAAGTTCCTAAATAAGCAGCATTTAGCATGACGTTAAAGGTCTTAGTGTCATGTTTTCCTTTTTTATTTAAATCGAAATAAAAATTTACACGATCATCACGAATATCTGTAAAACGCGCTTGACTTGTTGTACTGCTTCCAAAGTCTGTAAAACGTGTATTTACAATTTCCCAACCTGATGGAAAAATTTGTGTTAACGCAACATCATTCACCTTTTCATTTTTAAGATTACTCACCTTAACTGTTGCTACAAAATCCTGACCTTGTTGCAATTTCGAAATGTCTATTGTATTTCCTTGTAAATCTTTATACACAACAGAAACACTTAAACCACGTTGCTCAGTGATTTCGTTACCTAAAGGCAGTTTACCAGAATTTAATACACGAACATAAACAATATTGCTTTGCTTGTTTGTAAAGGAAAATGTATTGCTTCCTTCTTTAACTATTAAATCTCGTTGTGCAATAGCACTTTTGGTGTCTATTTCTTCTGTTTTTCCGTTTAACGTATATTGTAGCTTCATTGCTTTTCCGCCATTTGCCTCTACCATTTTTGCCATTGCTAACAAGCTGTATGCAGAGGTTTGTGTACTCATCCAGCGACTACTAGATAAATCTTTAGCAATAGTTTTAGCCAATTCTCTAACTCTTGGGTCTTTAGTAATTACCATGGTTTCTAAAGCCATTGCACGATTTCTATCTACAGATCCATAGGTGTAATAATTATATTTAGGTGGTAAAAACTCAATATTTGCAGTTTTAGAAATCTGTGTGCTAGCTTCCTGTTGTCCTGCTAAAGCATAAGCCGAAGCCAAACGCCATTTTGCTTCGTTAGAAATTTCGGTAAATTCTCTAAGCCTATTCATTGCTGCTAAATCTGGACTTCCTGCTAATGCTAAAGTGTATAATCTATATGCTTGCGCTAAATCACTATTGTAGGTTTTATAGCTTGGTCTCCAATCTCGAGCCGCTTGCTTTTGGTATGCAATCCAGTTACTTTTAAAAGTAAGAGGAAGCACAAATCCTTTCTTCTCGGCTTCCATCATAAAATGTCCAGCGTAACTAGTTCCCCAATCATTGGCAGTGTTTTCTCCCATCCAATAACTCATTCCTCCATTTGGTCTTTGAAAATGACCTAAGCGTTTGATGCCATTTTCTATATTCGATTGTATTTCTTGCTTTTTCTTAAAAGTTAAATCGAAAATATCTTGCAAGTATAATTGCGGAAAAACGCCAGAAGTAGTTTGTTCTACACAACCATGAGGATATTGCACAAGGTATTGTAATCTTTTAGAAAAGTCCATTGGTGGCATGGTAGAAAATTCAACCGTTGCACTATTAGTTCCTGAAACACCAAAGGTTTTAAAATCTAGATTTTCGGAAGTATTTGCTTCTAAAGTTTTATCTAAAGCGACAGATGTAATTGGATTGGTGTTTACCACATCTAACTCTACTTTATATGTAGATTTTTCACCATTTCCAGTCGCAACAACTTCCACAGTATGGATACCTTTTGCTTTACTAACATCCAATTCAAAATAAACCATTTTTTCGTCTGGTTTAGCAAAAGAGACTGTTTGTGTTTTGCTACCAACTACTTCTATACCATTGCTTAGTTTTAAGTTTATATTTACGTTTTTAATATTTGGTTCCATAGCAAAAACAGTAACTGGAAGGGTCACTTTTTCGCCAGGGCTTAGTTTCCGCGGAAGCGTTGCTAACACCATTAAAGGTTTTTTTACTTGAACCGTTTTATCTGTACTTCCATATGCTTCGTTATTAATATCTCCTGCCACAACCATGGTTCTTACCGAACCAATATAGTTTGGCATTTTAATTTTATGTACTTTGTTATCCCCTGCGTTTAATTGAAAAGGGCCTAAAAAGGTTACAACAGGTTTAAAACGATTGGCTTTTTTGTTTTTACCACCTGCAGCACTTGCATCTCCACCAATGGCGAATATTTGATCTACGCTTCCAGAGTATGCACCAATCACATCATCAAAAATATCCCAAGTTTTTACGCCTAAAGCTTCACGTTTGTAAAATTCACCCCAAGCATTTGGAGTTTTAAAACGTGTTAAGTCCAGCAAGCCTTCTTCTACCATAGCAATCGTATAGGTCATTGCTTTGTTGTTTTTTTCAGACACAAAAACCTCAAATTCTTGTTCAGGACGTAAAACGCTTGCCATTTTAATTTCTGGTTCTAGCTTGGTGTTTGGGTCTTCTACCATTATAGGAATTACACCATATAAACGAATAGGTAAATCGTTAGCAGTAATTGCATGTGGTTGTAACAGCGAAATATTTACAAAAACATTTGGAGCCATTTTTGCTGTAATAGGAATGCTTACCTTTGTTTCGCCTTTGGTAGTTTTTACCCATTTGTGTTCTAATACTTCTGTGCCATTTTCAATACTCACCAAAGCACGACCTTCGCTACCAGAAGGAAAAGTAATTGTAGCAGTTTCTCCAACATTATAATTTTCTTTGTCTGATGCAAATGCTAACATTTTTGCAGCTTCTTTATCACCAGAAGGTGTGTACCAGTTTTTATAAAAGTAAGCAGTTCGTCCTGTTGCATGCCCGCTTTTAGGATCGAATACTCGAATAAGGAAACGACCTTTGTCGCTTTCTGGAATATTTAAAGTGAAACTAGTTTTGCCATTGGTATCTGTATCTAGTTTCAGGTTTTTATATGCTTGATGAAAGGTGCTTGAGGTGTACGAAGATAGGTTGTCATAAGAGGAATTCCACCACCAGCGCCAATTTATTTTATAGACTTTTACTTCTAAACCTTTACGTTTTATAGGTTTTCCTTGTGCATCTACAACGACAATATTAAAGGTTTGGTTTTCGTTGGTAACAAAAGAGCCATAACCTTTTCCTTTGGGTGATTTTAAACCTACAAAAGATTTGTAAGGGGCATATTGTTTGGTAAAAGCATCCATAGAAAAGTCGCCCCCATTCTCGAAAGCACGAACTAAAAATTGTGCATTTAACATTCCTGGAGCATTGCTACCAACGTTTAGTTTGTTGGTAATGTTTGCTATACCTTCTTCGTTTACTTTACCATCAAAAATGACGATTTCTTCACTTGAAAAAGTTCGCGAAGGATCACGAAAAACGTAATCTTTATAGTTTTTAAAACTGGAATACGAGTTGCTAAATTTCGCTTTAATTTCGGTTCTAACACTTTTTGCAGGAGCTCCATGTAACCATTTTACATCTAATTTTCCGTTTAACGGATTTGCACCAGAAAGTACTTCGTCTTCAAAATCGACTTTAATTTTTAAACGATTAGGTTTCACTGTTTCCACTTTTAAGCCTTTATAAAAAGTGGCTCCACCAACCGAAACTTTTGCATTCCAGTTTCCTGTTTTGTCTTCGGTTGAAGTAGGAACAGTAAAGGTATACAGATTGTTGAGGTTGTTTGTTGTAATGTTTCTAAAAGCAAGTTTTCCATTGGCATCTGTGATTTCCATTTTTACAGGATGCTTTTTTGGTAGTTTGTTTCCAGCATCATTTAACATAAAAGATAAATGTAAAGTGTCCCCTGGTCTCCAAACACCACGTTCGCCATAAATATAGCCTTTTAGTCCACGTTGCAAATGGTTTCCAGAAATATCAAACTTGCTTAAGGATAAAGAATTACCATCGTTTAATTTTAGGTAACTCGTATTGTTTCCTTTAGAAATGATTGCGAAAGCAGCATGGTTTTCTGCATCTATAGTAGCTAAACCTTCGCTATCTGTTTTCGTACTAGCAATTTCTTGTTGTTGAAAGTTATAAATACGAACTGTTGCTCCTGCTTCAGGATTGGTATCTAAAATATTAGTTACAGCAAAATAATAATTATTGTTTGCACCTTTTTTTGCAATTACTCCAAGATTAGAGGCTAATACGTTTTGAGCAACTGTTTTGTTGTTGTAAAAAGCTTCTTTACATGGGTTTTTTCTATCGCTCCAGTTGTAGTAATTGTTTCTGTAACTGTAGGTTAAATTGTCCCAATATTCTTCCTCTCTAAGGTTTTCATCTTCTGTTGTAGTTTCTCTATAGTCATCATAATAATAGTCCTCTTCGTAGTATTCTTCTTCATAATAATCGTCGTTGTCTTCAGAATTTGTAATGTTTTGATTGCCTTCGCAGTTGTACAAAGAGTATTCTTTTTTCATTTCTAACTCTACTCTGTAAATTGCTCCAGGATCTGCTTTCATATATTTGGATAAATCAACACTGTATGTTTTCCATTTCCCTGTATTATCTGCTTCATTTTGAAGTGTAATGGTTTGTTTTGCAATACGTCTACCAACACGACGTACATCATTTCTATTTGTGTTGTTGAGGTTGTTGTCTTGTAAAAACTGAAGCACGTTATCTTCAAATATTTTAATTATTCTAACATCGACAGCTTTTAAATTAACCGCTTCAAAATTGAATTTTAGTTCTTGTGAGTTTGGTAAAATAACACCATTACTTATTAGTCTAACTTGAGGTTTTTCATCTTCAAAAGCTATCATCTCCGAAAATGGTTTCTTTAGTTTATACCCTTCTGTATTAGCTATTCCTTGAAAAACATCTACCTGTATATTGCCAACAATTTTAGCATTAGGGTATGCTTTTAATACATTGCCATCTACAATATATTTAGGGTTTTTTACATTTTGAATGGATACTAATCCGTCAAAATTTTGTTGCTTTTTTAAAGGATCCGAAAAATTGATAGATAAAAATTGTTCTGGTGTTTGTACCACATCTACTTTGGTAATTATAAAGTTGTTTTTACCAGGGATATTCACAATGTTTTCGCCAGAATTATCTGCTTTAATGCTTTTTCCATTCCATGTAACAAGTATTTTATCATCTTCAATTAATCGATGGATACTATCTATTTTAAATTCGAAAACTTTGGAATTTTTATAAGATTCATTCCAAACAATTTTTAATTTTTTTCCATTTTGTGATGCTTCAACAAGTTGTTTTGCATCCTCTAAATAAATCATATCTGCACTGCGAACAACACCCTCTAAATATTGCCATTCTTTATTATACGATTGTAAGTTATTGGTAACAATATTGAAGTTTGGTGTAATGGTTTTAAACTGAAACGTGTAGGTTTTAAAGTCTGCTGGAATATCACTATAGATCTTATCTAGTTTAATATTTACAGTATATTCTGTGTCTGGATCTAAGGTTTCATCAGGAACAAAACGAAGCGAATGCTTATTGTTTACTAATAGTTTCCCATTAACATGTGGTTTTATGGTAACCATATTATCTGTTATTTCTTGATTTATTTCCCAACCTTCTACATCATTTGCTAAATTAATTTCAATAGCATTTGCTATAGAAACATGTCCAGAAGTAGTGTAGCTTATGTAGTCTTTAAATTGGAAGATATTATCCGTTTCTTCCACCTTTTTTTTACAGGAAAAGATTAAAGAGAAAAGGAATACTAAAGCAAGAAGTTTCTTGATGTGCATAGGAGAAGATTTTTAAAGTGAATACATGTAAAAGAGCTGTAATATAATTCGTGTTAATATAAATACTCTTGCAGTAAACGTTTTAGATTTTTAATAGCTGTTAAATTGTTCTTAAAGTTAAAAAAAGAAGCCTGTATTTACGCTTTTTTAAATGAATATTTTTAAGAAATAAAACGATGGTTGAACAGGTAAATAATTAGTATCTTTGAAATAAATTTAAATAATTCGTAAAAAACAAACATATATGGAAGCTATTTCTACAGATTTCGGAATGGATAACGCATTAAAAGCATTAGGTGTTGCCGCAATTAATGAGGGAACCTCTACAGGTTCTAATAATTTTTCAAATGGAGAAATTATTGCGTCTTATTCTCCGGTTGATGGAAAATTAATTGGAAAAGTAAAAACAACGACAAGAGCAGATTACGACAAAGTAATGGAAACTGCTACCAAGGCATTTTTATCTTTTAGAGATATGCCAGCTCCACAACGTGGAGAAATCGTACGTCAGTTTGGAAATAAATTAAGAGAATTGAAAGAGCCTTTAGGAAAACTTGTTTCCTACGAAATGGGAAAATCTTTGCAAGAAGGTTATGGTGAGGTGCAAGAAATGATTGATATCTGCGATTTTGCAGTTGGTTTATCTAGACAATTAAACGGACAAACCATTCCATCAGAAAGGCCAGGACACGTTATGCGTGAGCAATGGCATCCTATTGGTGTTGTAGGTATAATCTCTGCATTTAACTTTCCAGTTGCTGTTTGGGCATGGAATACCGCTTTAGCTTGGATTTGTGGAGATGTTTGTGTTTGGAAAGGTTCAGAAAAAGCACCTTTATGCACCATTGCTTGTCAGAATATTATAGCTGGAGTATTAAAAGATAACAATTTACCAGAAGGGATTTCTTGTATTATAAATGGAGATTATAAAGTAGGTGAAATGATGACAACAGATTCAAGAATTCCACTTGTGTCTGCTACAGGATCTACTAGAATGGGAAGAATAGTTGGAGCAACAGTTGCAGAACGTTTTGGGAAATCTTTATTAGAATTAGGAGGCAATAATGCAATTATTATTACACCAACAGCCGATTTAAAAGTAGTGGTTCCTGGAGCTGTATTTGGAGCTGTTGGAACTTGTGGTCAACGTTGTACTTCTACAAGAAGATTAATTATACATGAATCGGTTTATGATAAAGTACGTGACGCCATTGTTGGTGCGTATGGGCAATTAATTATTGGAAACCCTTTAGATGAAAAAAATCATATTGGACCATTAATTGATAAAGATGCAGTAAATACTTATTTGGAAGCTATAGCAAAAGCAAAAGCAGAAGGCGGAAATGTGTTAGTTGAAGGTGGTGTTTTAACTGGTGAAGGTTACGAATCTGGTTGTTACGTAAAACCAGCAATTATTGAAGCAGAAAATCATTTTGAAATTGTACAACATGAAACTTTTGCTCCAATTTTATATTTAATGAAATATACTGGTGAAGTAGAAAATGCTATTGCAAAACAAAACGGAGTTGCACAAGGCTTATCTTCTGCAATCATGACAAACGAAATGAAAGAGGCAGAAAAATTCTTGTCCTATGCAGGATCTGATTGCGGAATTGCAAATGTGAATATAGGAACTTCAGGAGCAGAAATTGGTGGTGCTTTTGGTGGAGAAAAAGAAACTGGAGGTGGAAGAGAATCTGGTTCTGATGCATGGAAAGTATATATGAGAAGACAAACGAATACTATAAATTATTCTGATGAGTTGCCTTTAGCTCAAGGAATTAAATTTGATTTGTAAGACCAAATAAATTCTAATTAAAAAAAGCCACATCATTTGATGTGGCTTTTTTTGTTTCATAACGTATAAATTAAGTAGTTAATCGATAATTAAAAGAAACTTAAACTTTAAAAATGAAAATTACATCTAAAATTTAATATCTTGATAATCATTAACTTATAAAAACTAACTAAATGAGTAAAAAAACATCTTACCTTCTAGGTATTTTGCTTACCATTATTATTGGAACTTTATTGTATTGGTGGCTTTGTTGTGGTTGTTGTAATAAAGAAAGTTGCAAGAACAAAAAAGTTACAGAAAGTACAATAGTAGCAAAGCCTAATGTAAGTAAAACAACCCTAAATTCTTTTTCTATAAAGGATGGAAATTATGCTATTAATAGCAATGACAATTTTAATTTTAAAGATTCTAATTTTAAAATTTTAGAACCAGTTTCAGAAGATTTGAAGAATTCTGTTGTACAACTAAAAACGTATTTTAACGAAAACCCTTCAAAAAGAGTATCTATTACGGGATACTATACTAATGGCGAAACTAACAATTCTGCATATCCCAATTTAGGTTTGGCTAGAGCAAATGCAGTTAAAAACTATTTTGTTTCACAAGGAATATCTTCAAAAATAATAGATACTCAGGGCGAATTAAAAGACAGTATGGTTGCAGACGAAAACAAAGTCTTTTTTGGGCCTGTGGATTATAAAATATCTGCAAAAGAAGAAGGGGATACTTCAGCTGAAGACGCGTTAAAAGCAGATTGTGCTTCTTTAAAAGCAAATCCGTTAGTATTATATTTTAATACCGGAGAAGCTCAAATAAACTTAACATTAGAGCAACGTAAAAAAATTGCAGCTATTTCTAGATGTGTTGATAAACTAGGAGTCAAAGTACAAGTTGTTGGGCATACAGATAATACTGGTGTTGCCGCAAAGAATATAACTCTTGGTCAAAATAGAGCTAATTTTGCGAAAGATTATTTAATACAAAATGGTATTTTAAGCACTAACATTGAAGCTTTATCTCAAGGCCCTAATGAGCCAATTGCAGATAATGCGACAGAAGAAGGTAGAGCTAAAAATAGAAGAACAGTAGTAACAATTAATTAAATTAAAATTTAAAAAATATAAAATATGTGGTGTATATTAATTCCATTATTAGTTGGTGCAATTTGTGCCTTATTAGGATATTTACTAGGAAAATTATTTGGAGGAAGTAGTGAAGATAATTCTACGGATCTAAATGTTTACAAAAGTAGAATAGCAAAACTAGAAGCAGATTTAGAAGCTTGTAAAGCAAGTAAGTCTTCAGGATTAGGTTCTGCGGTATCTTCTTTTGCGGCAGGAGCAGGAGTCGGTTCTGTTGCTAAAATCGCTTTTGATGCTGACGCAGCTAAAGCTGTATTTGGTAAAAAAATTAAAGAAGATGATTTAACAGTAGTAGAAGGTATTGGTCCAAAAATTAAAGAACTTTTTCATAATCATGATGTGAAAACATGGCAAGCATTATCAGATTGTAGTGTAGAAAAATGCCAAGAAGTTTTAAACTCTGGAGGAGAAAGGTATAAAATACATAAACCAGGAACTTGGCCAAAACAAGCATTATTAGCTTATCAAGGAAAATGGAAAGAACTGTTTGATTGGCAAGATGAATTAGATGGAGGTAAGTAATTTTTTCCTTTTACAAAACAAATTAAAAACCGTTTTAGTAAACTAAAACGGTTTTTTTTATAATAAAATTAAGATGTTTATTAAAAATTTGGTTAGATTTTTGATAACTTTAATGGGTAACAGTAGCTTTTATTTATCTTAAAAATATGAACAAAAAACACATATTACATTTGTATTGGAGGGCAGGCTTTGGGGTATTGCCTAAAGAATCTATGGAATTAGAAAAACAGTCGAAACAATTTATAGTTAACGACTTGTTTAAAAAATCATTAAATGCAAAGCCTTTATCTGTCGATACATCAAAATTAGACACTTATACTATTGAAAGTTTTAAAGAAGATAAAATGGCAAGACAAGCTTTTTTAAATCTTAATGGTGAAAAATTTAATGAGTATAATTATGCTTGGATCGATAGGTTAAATTATTCTAATCAAATTTTAAGAGAAAGAATGACCTTGTTTTGGGCAAATCATTTTGTTTGTAGAGACAGAAACATATATCACCTCACACTATATAATAACGCGCTTCGTGAAAATGCTTTGGGTAATTTTAGAGATTTCGTTAAGGTTATTTCAAAAGAAGCCTCAATGATTAAATATCTAGATACTAGAAAGAATAGTAAAAGAAGTCCTAATGAAAATTTTTCAAGAGAATTATTAGAGCTTTTTACTCTTGGAGTAGGAAACTATAGTGAACAAGATATTAAAGAAGGCGCAAGAGCCTTTACAGGTTATAAATATGATGAAAAGGATGGGGCTTTTATTTTTAATGAAAAAGCCCATGATGGTAAAAATAAAACTTTTCTAAATAAGCAAGGGGCATTTTATGGTGATGATATAATTGATATTATTTTAGAGCAGGAACAATGTGCCAAATTTATTTGCGAAAAAATATACAAATATTTTGTGAATGATAAATTAGTAGACTCTCATGTTTCTGAGATGGTTGCTGTTTTTTACCCCGATTATAATATAGAAACATTAATGCGATATGTTTTTACTTCCAATTGGTTCTATAATGATGAAAATATTGGAACAAAAATAAAATCTCCTATCGAACTTTTAGTTGGTATGAATAAGGTAGTGCCTATGGAGTTTAAAGAGAAAAAAGACTATTTAAAAATTCAAAAACTGTTAGGTCAATTTTTGCTTGACCCTCCAAATGTTGCAGGCTGGAAAGGTGGAAAAGGTTGGATAGATACCAATTCCTTAATGTTTAGATTGAAGCTTCCTCAATTGTTACTAGCAAATACAGTGTTAGACATAAAAGAAAAAGGAGAGTTTACAGAGTCTTATAAAACACTTTATAAAAAAACAAAGACAAAGTCAACAATAGATGTTACTCCAGATTGGAATTATTTCAAAGAAAATTTTGAAACGATATCATTTAACCAAATGAAAGAAAATTTAATTCAATGCGCACTAAATGATGGAACCGAAATTTTTTTAGAAAGCATAAATAAATATAATAAGAAAGATATTGTAATTCAAATGATGTCTTTACCAGAATACCAATTATGCTAGAGATTATTAATAACAGGAAGACCTAAAAGTAAAAGAAGAATTATGAAAAGAAGACAATTTATAAAAAACTCATCTTTAGCTAGTACATTGTTTTTTGTTCCTAGCTTTGTGAAGGCTTTCGAGAAAATAGCCATTGAAGGTTTAGGCTATAAAAAACTAGTGATAATTCAGCTATCTGGTGGTAACGATGGTTTAAATACGGTAATTCCTTACAAGAATGATTTGTATTATAAACTGAGGCCCACGATTTCTATAAAAGAAAATAAAGTGATTAAACTAAATGATACTATTGGTTTGCATCCTAGTTTAACACCGTTAAAAAAATTATATGACCAAGGATTGCTTGCTATTGTTAATAATGTGGGCTATCCAAACCCAAATCGTTCTCATTTTAGATCTACAGATATATGGCAAACTGCAAGTGATTCTAGTGAATATATACAAAGTGGCTGGGTAGGAAGGTATTTAGATGCATTTGGCAAAAATTATTATAATGCTATCGAGATAGATGATAGTTTATCTTTAATGATGAAGGGTGAAAATATAAGCGGTATTGCTACTAAAAGTGCTTCAAGATTATATTCTGCATCTCAAGATCCTTTTTTTAAAAAAATACTGAGTTATCAAAATGATGAACATTTAAGTGAACATAATTTAGGCTACTTATATAAAACAATGATTGCTGCCGAATCTTCTGCAAAACACATTTTTTTTAATGCTAAAAAAGTAGTTAAATCTAATGATTATCCAAATAATGGTTTTGCAAATCAGTTAAAAACAATGGCGCAGTTTATTAATTCTGGAATGGATACTAAGGTTTTTTACTCCTCATTGGGAGGCTTTGATACGCATTCGAATCAAAATAATAAACAGAAGGTGCTTTTAGAGATGTATGCTGAAAGTATGGAAGCTTTTGTAAGAGATTTAAAACAGCAAAACACCTTTAAAGATACATTGATTTTAACCTTTACTGAATTTGGTAGAAGAGTCCAACAAAACTCTTCTAATGGTACAGATCATGGTGCTGCAAACAATGTATTTATAATTGGCGATAATTTAAAAAAACAAGGACTGTATAATGACTTAGCTAGTTTGAGTGATTTAGATGCTAATGGAGATATAAAATATGAAATTGATTTTAGAACTATTTACGCAACCATATTAAAAAAATGGTTACAAGTAGACGATAAGACAATTTTGAATAAATCTTTTGAGCAGCTGGATTTTATTTAAAAAAAAGCTTCCTTAGTTGCTTTACTAAGGAAGCTATAAGTTAAACATATTCTCTATCTAGTAAATACTAGTTCGCCATCTTCATCAGGTGGTGATATTACTAAGTCTGTAGTAGAAATTAGTTCTATGATAAATGTTTCTGAAGTACTTAGATTAATAATAAGGGTTACATTATCATCTAACAGGCTATATGTTCCTTCTAAATAACCTCCTGAAGTACAATCCCCAGAAACACTATGTTCATAAAAGGTATCTGTTGCAAATGTTCCATCAGTATTGAAATCAAAATAAGAAGTTGCTGTACAAGGAGTAGCTCCTTCTATTACTATAAACCATTTGTGTGCTAATAGTTCTTGAGTAGTAGGTTCCAGATTACTACTATCGTCATCATTATCACAACTAAAAAAGGTTAAAGAAAATAAAATGCTTAAAGCAATAAGTTTTAGAGTTTTCATAATATTGGGTTTTATTGTCTAACTTTTAATGCTGAAATAATTTAAAGGTTAACATTATTCGTTAACTTTTTAATACATTATTTTAAAAACCAATAAATTTAAATAAGACTTTAATGAATAAAAAAAAACTTGCTTCATCTTTAAACAAATAAAGAAAGAAGCAAGATTTAAATTACTCTGTTGATTAATAGCAGTGTAAATATATGATAATCAAAGCATAAAAGCATTAAAAATTTATCGTTAGTTGTAAAGAATATATAATTGGTACTGTTTTTTGTATAGTTGGTAGCTAACTATATTTTACTTTTCGTAAAATACGTAGTGATTCTTTATAAAATAGATACGCATCTTCACTGTGCGATTTTAAAAAAGGTTTTGCTTCGGTAAGTTTACTTAAAGCTTCTTGAAAATTATTTAGATAACAAATTAAGTATGTTTCAGGAAGACTCATTAAATCTGCTTCTTCATTTTTATTTAGTGATTGTCCTTTTTTTAATTTTTCTAATAAGGCATTGTTAGCATTGTAAATATGATGTAAAACTTTTTTGTCAAATTGAGGAGCTTCAAACACTAATTTAGTTTCAATAGTATAGTTCGCGTTATTTTGAAACTGAATAACGGTTTCTTCTAAGGTATAATATTTAGATGTGTTTTGTAACCCAAGATTAACATATTCAATAATTTTAAAGCTGTCTTCATTGTAGCTAATTGCAACTTCATCTAAGGTGGAAAAAAACAGGCGTACTTGCTCGTTTACCATTTCTATATCCACTCTAGAATAAAAAATTTCTTTACCAACTATTTTTTTTTGTCCAGACCAACAAAGCACAAAATACTCTTTAAATACTTTGTATTTTGGGTTGTAATCTTTTCGCTTATTTAAAAAAGTAAAAACGCTATCCAGCGTATGTTGTATGTTGTTTTGTGAGTGGTTTTCAATAGCTTCAACAATTTTTGAATTAACATCTGTAATTTCACTTTTAAAAACCTTAGGCATACTCATACTTCCATCTCTAAAAAAGACAGCACCACCATAATATTTCCAAATATTTTTACGAAGGGATGTTAAGCTATTTATAGCTCGTATAGTAACTAAACCAACAACTTTATCGTCTGGTAAATGTGGAAATGGAATATTCTCATATTGTACTATTGGTGGATTAGTAAGATAGGCATTTATTAAATTTTGAATTTTAGAATCGTCAAAAAAGTCGACACCAATAATCTTATTGTCTTCATCTTCTACACCAATAACGATATACGAATTGTTCTTAGGGTTGCTATTAGAAAGAGCACAAACGTGTTTTAAAAACTTGGCTTTTCCTTCTTTTTGACTAATATTAATTTTTCGCTTTTTATCATAAAAACTGTTCTCATCATTATGAGCTAGTAGGTTTTTAATAAGTAAGCGTTTATTAATCATGTTTACTTTCCGTAAAAGCGGAAACCTTTTTTAGTTTATAGAAGATTGATTTCTTTTTCTATATTTAATCGTGCTTGTTCTTCATGCTTGTTTTTAAAAGTATCTGTAAAGTATAACGTTTCTCTTTCTAAAAAATGATGTAAAACTTTTTTACGACCAGGTTTATACATAAAGCCTGGGTAGATTTTATATTCCTTTCTAATGTTTTGAATATATATTTGATACGTTTTCCAATCGGTACCTAGAATGGATAAATCTAAATCTAAAAGGTATGCATTGTCTTTATTGTTAGTTAAAATAAGCTCATGTTTTTTTGTTGAAATAATTAATTTTTGAACGATTTCTAGTCTTTTGTCTTCAAAATTTATGTTTTTTAAACGTTTTTGAGCAAAAATCGCACTTTTTTCTTCATTGTCATTTTTGGAAGATTTATAAATAATGTCATGATACCAAATAGCGAATTTTAGATTATCTAAATCATGTATTTCTTTTTTTATTTCTTCCAATTGAAGAAACATATTATAAAGGTGATTTAAGTCGTGATAATGTCTGCTTTTGGCACTGTAATTTATCACTATTTCTTTCCAATAGCTATTCATCGTTAAAACATCCATGTAATTGGAAGCTAAATTCTGCCAATACTTTTCTAACCAAAGTGTCATATTTCCTTTTTCACAATGGTGCTACTAGCTTGCGCTGTACAAAACACTAATAAATCTGCAATATTTACATGTGGTGGACGCGAAATAGCAAAGTAAATAATGTCTGCAATATCTTCTGGTTGTAATGCTTTGTAGCCCTTATAAACAGTGTCTGCTTTGGGATCTCCTTTAAAACGTACTTGCGAGAATTCGGTTTCTACCAATCCAGGATTAATTGCACCAACTTTTATTCCGTATTGGTTGAGGTCTATACGCATACCTTCTGTAATTGCTAAAACGGCATGTTTACTGCCACAATATACATTTCCTTTTGGGTACACTTCTTTTCCTGCCGAGGAACCAATATTAATAATATGCCCAGAATTTCTTTTAGTCATCATTGGTATAATCGCTTTACTTACATAAAGTAATCCTTTTACGTTAATATCTAACATGGCATCCCAATCGTCAAGATTTCCTGTTTCAATTGGGTCTAAACCATGTGCGTTTCCAGCGTTATTAATTAAAATGTCAATGTTTTTAAATGCCTCTGGTAGTAAATTTATAGCGTTAAAAGTTGCTTCTTTATCACGAACATCAAAACTTAAAGTATGTACATTGGTTTGTTTGCTTAATGCTTTTTGTATGGTGTCTAGTCGTTCTTTTCTTCTTCCGCAAAGTATAAGGTTGATACTGTGTTTTGCTAATTCATGCGCTGTTGCTTTACCAATTCCGCTTGTAGCTCCAGTTATTAAGGCTGTTTTGTTGTTATTCATAGTTTAATTTTTCACTATTCACTATTCACTATTAAGGTACTTTATGACCTTGACAAGCTACTAGAATTTTAAACCAATCTTCTAATTGTAAATCTATATCAATTGCTTTTACAGCGTTTTCAATTCGTTTTTCGTTTGTGGTTCCTATAACAGGGTGGATTTTTGCAGGATGTTTTAAAACCCAAGCAAGTAACAATTGGTCTTCGGTAGCATCATATTTTTCTAATAACAACCCAAGTTGTTTGTGTATTCGACTAGTTTGTTCCGTATCTTCTCTAAAAACAGCACCTAAAGGTGACCATGACATTGGTATAATTCTTTCTAATAGCATTTGGTCTAAAGTCCCATTATGCATTGCTTGGTGTTGTGTTAATGAAAATTCAATTTGATTTACTGAAACTTCGGTATATTTAGAAATTAAGTCCACTTGAGAAGGTGTAAAGTTGGAAACACCAAATGCTTTTACTTTTCCCTGTGCTTTTAATATGGTAATTGCTTCAGTAATTTCGTCAGGATGCATTAAAGGGCTTGGCCTGTGAAGTAATAAAAGGTCTAAATAATTTGTTTTTAAGTTTTTTAAGGATTCTTCCGCAGACCAAATGATGTAATCTTTACTATAATTGTAGTGTTTTACTTCATTATTTCTATTTTCACTTTGATATTGAATACCACATTTAGTGATTAATTGTATTTTTTCACGGTTAATGCTGCTTTCCGCGAAAGCGTTACCAAAAGCAGTTTCGGTAGTATAGCCTCCATAAATATCTGCATGGTCAAAACTGGTTACACCTTGCGATAGACAATGATTTAATAATGTAATCATCTCTTTTTTAGATAGTTGCTTACCCCATGTACCCCAGGTCATGGTTCCTGCAATAATTTTTGAAAATGGTTTTTGTATCATTTTTTTATTTTGAACATTAAAAATAGAAAAGAAAAACTCTTAAACATATATTAAACACTACATTTTTTAACCAATTATTAACAGCAACACATTAAAAATTTTAACAATTTGCACTTCCAAATTAGGAATGTTAAATTCGAGCGTTTAAAAATTAAAAATGATGGAAGACACAAGTACAGTTGATATTAAGTCAATTAATGAGAAAATTGAAAAAGAGAGTGCTTTTGTAGATTTGCTAACTTTAGAAATGAATAAAGTAATTGTTGGTCAAAAAGAAATGGTCGAGCGATTACTCATAGGGTTATTAGGGCAAGGACATATTTTATTAGAGGGAGTTCCAGGTCTAGCTAAAACATTAGCAATAAATACCCTTTCTCAAGCTGTAGACGGAAGCTTTAGTAGAATACAGTTTACTCCAGATTTATTACCTGCAGATGTTACAGGAACCTTAATTTATAACATGAAGGAAAATGACTTCAAAATTAAAAAGGGACCAATATTTGCAAATTTTGTACTAGCAGATGAGATTAACAGAGCTCCAGCAAAAGTACAATCTGCTTTATTAGAAGCAATGCAAGAAAAACAAGTAACTATTGGTGATGAAACTTTTAAGTTAGACAAACCTTTTTTGGTAATGGCTACTATGAATCCCGTGGAACAAGAAGGAACCTATCCTTTACCTGAAGCACAAGTGGATCGTTTTATGCTAAAAACTGTAATAGATTACCCTAAGCAAGCCGAAGAGCAGCTAATTATGCGTGCTAATTTAAAAGGATCTTGGGACAAAGTAAAGCCTGTTGTTTCAATAGCACAGATTTTGAAAGCGCAAGAAGCGGTTCGTGAGGTGTATATGGATGAAAAAATCGAGAAATACATTCTAGATATCATCTTTGCGACGCGTTACCCTGAAAAATATAAATTAGAAGATTTAAAACCATTAATCTCTTTTGGTGCTTCGCCTCGTGGTAGTATAAACCTTGCAACAGCTGCAAAATGTTATGCATTTATTAAACGAAGAGGGTATGTAATACCAGAAGATGTTCGTGCTGTAGTGTATGATGTATTACGTCATAGAATTGGAATTACGTACGAAGCAGAAGCAGAAAATATAACTTCAGAAGATATTATTAGCAAAATTGTAAACGAAATTGAAGTGCCATAGAATAGTTATTAGTAAATCAGTATTCAGTTACTTACTCGAATTCTGAA
The DNA here is from genome assembly GCF_053604645.1 of Lacinutrix cladophorae. Classification (NCBI taxonomy): domain Bacteria; kingdom Pseudomonadati; phylum Bacteroidota; class Flavobacteriia; order Flavobacteriales; family Flavobacteriaceae; genus Lacinutrix; species Lacinutrix cladophorae. The sequence goes on from NZ_JBSHNR010000121.1 coordinate 380,282, forward strand.
TTTTAATTACTACTAACTGAAGATTGCTCACGGCATACTTATAAAGATGGATACTAAAGAATTACTAAAAAAAGTTCGTAAAATTGAGATTAAGACACGTCGTTTGTCTGATCATATTTTTGGAGGAGAATACCATTCTACCTTTAAAGGTCGTGGTATGACTTTTTCTGAAGTGAGACAGTATCAATATGGAGACGATGTTCGTAATATAGATTGGAATGTTACTGCAAGAACTATTGTGCCACATGTAAAAGTTTTTGAAGAAGAGCGTGAACTAATTATGATGCTTATGGTAGATATTTCAGGATCTGAATTGTTTGGTACAGAAGAACAATTTAAAAATGAAGTAGTAACCGAAATAGCAGCAACATTAGCATTTTCAGCAACACAGAATAATGATAAAATAGGATTAATTTTATTCTCGGATGAGGTAGAACTTTATGTGCCTCCAAAAAAAGGAAGATCGCATGTTTTGCGAATTATTCGTGAGTTAATAGAGTTTAAACCAAAAAGCAAAGGAACAAATATTGCAGAAGCTTTAAAGTTTATGCGAAACGTAATGAAAAAGAAAGCGATTGTTTTTGTGCTTTCTGATTTTATTGCAGACGATTATAAACATACTTTAAAGATAGCAGCAGGAAAACACGATGTCACAGGAATTAGAGTGTTTGATAAACGCGAAGAAGAAATGCCTAATATTGGCATGGTGCAAATGCAGGATGAAGAAACAGGAGAATTACTTTTAGTGAATACACAATCTAAATCTGTACGAAAAAATTACGCTAAATTCTACCAAGAAAAAGTAGCATATTATACAGATAGTTTTGCGAAATCTGGAGCAGGTGCCATAGATTGTAGAGTAGATGAAAGTTATGTGAAAAAGCTTTTAGGTTATTTTAAAAGAAGAGGGTAAAAAGACTAACGATTTATGAATTACGATTTTAGATTTTTGAATGATAAAATAAAGCATACTAGAGTATTAGCTATGTCTTTATTGTTTGTTCTATTCTCTTTCCTTTCTCATGCGCAAGTAACCTCTTCTATAGACTCTACTTCCATAAAAATAGGAGAACAAATTACTTATAAAGTACAAGTAGAAACAGATACAACCAATGTTGTGGTTTTTCCTGAAGGACAATCATTTCTTCCTCTAGAAGTAATAGAGTCCTACGCAATAGACACCACAAAAGAAGACGCAAAATATAAACTAATTAAAAAATATGGATTAACGCAATTTGACTCTGGAGCATTTACAATTCCAAGACAAAAAATTGTAATTGGTACTAAGGTATTTCATACCGATTCTTTACAAGTGGAAGTGAAAAATATTGTGGTAGATACTACACAACAAGGCTTGTATGATATTAAACCAATAATTGAAGTAGATAAAACACCAAGTAAATGGTTTCAATATGTTCTTTTAACTTTATTGGTTTTATCTTTAATAGGTTTCTTATTATACTGGTTTATTTGGCGCAAAAAACCGCTTACCAAAGAAGAGAAAATAGCATTACTTCCACCTTATGATAGAGCAAAACTAGCACTAAAAACCTTAGATGAAAGTAGCTATTTAGAAAATGCCGAATTAAAAGATTACTATTCCGAATTAACTTTTATTATTAGAAAATATCTAGACGAAAAAGTATACGACCGTGCTTTAGAAAGTACCACAGATGAGTTAATAGATCGATTAAACATATTAAAAGATGCAAATCAAATAGATATTAGTAAAGACGATATTAAAAATATTGAAACGATTTTAAAGCGTGCCGATTTAGTAAAATTCGCAAAGTCTGCTCCAGATATTGAGCTTGCAAAACTAGATAGAAATACGATTGATGTAGAAATAGATCAGGTAAAAGAAGCTTTACCAGAACCAACAGAAGAAGAGAAAGCGCTAGATCAAAAATATCAAGAAGAAAAAGAGAGAAAACAAAAACGTAAAAAAACGATAATAACAATATTTGTAGTTGTTGGGTTATGTATAGCAACGTTTATTGGTTTTGGTTTAAAATACGGATTCGGTTATGTAAAAGACACTATTATTGGTCATGAAAGTAAAGAGTTGCTGGAAGGAAATTGGGTAACTAGTGATTATGGTTTTCCTCCTATTACAATCTCTACACCAAAAGTTTTAAAAAGAGCAAACCCACCAATTCCTGAAGAAATAAAAGCCAAACTACAAATGACGGTTTTTAGTTTTGGTAACGTTTCTGAGCCTCTAAGTGTAATCCTTTCTACTTTAAAGCTTAACCAACAAGAAAGTCAGGAAAAAATAGATTTAAATCAGACGTCCGAACAAGCTATTAAGCAACTAGAAAAACAAGGAGTTACTAATATGTTAGTAACTAAAGAAAAGTTTGTTACTCCTAATAATGCAGAAGGATTAAAAACACAAGGAACTGCTAGTCTTCCAGTTGCTAATACAGATAATTTTTATGACGGCGAATATATCTTACTTCATTTTACCGCAGAAAATGTAATACAAGAAATTGCAATTACTTATAGAAAAGGTGATGTGTATGCTAAAGAAATAGCCGATAGAATAATTAATTCTGTAGAACTAGTAAAAGAAGAAAAAGCTAAAAAAGAACAAGAAGAAAAGTAAACCATGTTTGAAGGAATAGAATTTTTAAATAAAGAATTTTTCTGGTTGTTTTTATTACTTCCATTGGCTGTGCTATGGTATATTTTTAAACACAAAAAGCAAACAGCAGAATTAAAAATATCAAGTTTAAAAGGTTTTAAAATAACCAATTCTTGGTTGCCAAAATTTAGACACTTGCTTTTTGTTTTACGTTTAGCAGCACTAGCAGCATTAATAACAGCGTTAGCAAGACCAAGAACAGTAGATGTTTCCACAAAAACAAAAACAACTCGAGGAATAGATATTGTTATGGCAATAGATGTTTCGGCAAGTATGTTAGCAAAAGATTTAAGACCAAACCGTTTAGAAGCCTTAAAAGATGTTGCATCCGAGTTTATTGCAGGACGACCAAATGACAGAATTGGTCTAGTAGAATACGCAGGAGAAAGCTATACAAAAACACCAATTACAAGCGATAAAGCCATTGTGTTACGTTCTTTAAACGAAATAAAATACAATACTATTATTGAAGGAGGAACTGCAATTGGAATGGGATTAGCAACATCTGTAAACCGTTTAAAAGACAGCAAGGCTAAAAGTAAAGTAATAATTTTACTTACAGATGGTGTAAATAACTCAGGTTTTATAGATCCAAAAATTGCTAGCGAATTAGCAGTAGAATATGGTATTAAAGTGTACACCATAGGTTTAGGTACCAACGGTATGGCATTATCTCCTTATGCTGTAAATCCTAATGGTACTTTTCAATACGCAAGAGTGCAAGTAGAAATTGATGAAACGTTACTTAAAGAAATCGCAGATGCTACAGGAGGAAAATACTTTAGAGCAACTAATAATAAGAAGCTTGCCGAAATTTATGACGAAATAAACAAACTAGAAAAAACAGAAATAGAAGAATTTAAGTTTTATAATTACGAAGAAAAATATCGCCCGTTAGTATTATTGGCAGGACTTTTATTAGCAATAGAATTGTTATTGCGTTTCACCATTTTTAGAAGTTTTGTATAGGTTTATAGAATCTTCTGCAAGATTTTAAAAACCTTGTAGATTTTTAAAAATATTAATAATAATTAAAAGATTTCCGCTTTTGCGGAAAGTTAACATGTATCAACTAGAAGAAAAAATATGGTTTTGGGTTTTAGTGATTATTCCAGTAATAATCCTACTCTTTTTATTGCTTCAATTTTGGAAACATAAAGCGCAAAAAAACTTTGCCAATAAAGCAATATTAAAAAAATTAAGCCCAAACCAATCCGTATTTAAAAGTATATTAAAAGTCATTGTATTATGCTTGTCATTTGCATGTTTAGCAATCGCTTTGGTAAATCCAAAAGTTGGAACAAAACTTGAAACGGTAAAACGACAAGGAGTAGATATTGTATTTGCGGTAGATGTTTCTAAAAGTATGTTGGCTGAAGATATTGCGCCAAACAGGTTAGACAAATCGAAACAATTAGTTACCCAAATTATAAATAATCTAGCAAGCGATCGTGTTGGTATAATTGCATACGCAGCAAAAGCATTTCCACAATTACCAATCACCACAGATTATGCAGCAGCCAAAATGTTTTTGCAAAACATGAACACCGATATGCTGTCTTCACAAGGAACAGCTATAAATGGAGCAATACAATTAGCCGAAACCTATTTTGATAACGAAGAGCAAACCAATAGAGTATTAATAATCATTTCAGATGGTGAAGATCATTTTGGTGAATCTGCAATTCGAGCAGCCGAAGAAGCGAAAGAACATGGAATTAGAATTTTCACTATTGGAGTTGGAGATATAAAAGGAGGACCAATACCTATTAAAAGAAATGGTGTTGTTTTAAATTATAAAAAAGACAGACAAGGAGAAACTGTAATAACACGTTTAAACGATGAAAATTTAAAAAGCATTGCAGCTGAGGCAAACGGTGTTTATATTAATGGTAGAAACACCAATGAAGTTGTAGATACCATTAGAGACATTTTAAATAAAATGGATAAAACAGAATTTGAAGCCAAAGAATTTGCCGATTTTAAAGATCAATTCCAATGGTTTTTAGCATTAGCAATATTTTTGTTGTTAGTCGATATCTTTTTATTAGAACGAAAAACAGCATGGTTAAAAAAACTAAACCTATTTAACGAAAACCTTTAAATAATTTTATAAAATCTTTAACTATAAGCAAACCAGTAGTTTTATAATTTAGTAAAAATTAAAATGAAACACTTAGTAATAATCATATTCGCAATTTTTAGCATTTCTTCTTTTGCACAAGACAATGAAAAAGAAGCACAACAATTACTTGCGCAAAATAAAGCAAATGATTTCGTTTATGATGCTAACATATTAGCAGATAATGAAGACTATGTATCTGCGGAAATGGAATATAGAAAAGCGATATCAGAACAACCAAACTATGCTGTGGGTGCCTATAATCTAGGCAACTCATATTACAAAAAAGGAATTTTTGATGAAGCTTTATACAGGTTAAAACAAACTGCTAAATACGCAACAACAAAAGACGAAAAATACAGGGCATTCCATAATATTGGTAATGTTTTAATGGAAGATAAACAATGCAAAGAAGCGGCAGAAGCCTTTAAAAATGCATTGCGAAATAACCCTACAGATAACGAAACCCGATATAATTATGCTTTAGCAAAAGAATGTGCAGAGCAACAACAAGACCAACAAGACCAAGAAGACAAACAAGACGAAAATAAAGAAGATCAAAAAGACCAAGAGCAGGATAAAGAAGATCAAGATAAAGAGCAAGACAAGGAAGATCAAAAAGATCAAGACGACGAAAACAAAGAAAACCCAGAAGACGAAGGAGATCAAGATAAAAAAGAAGGCGAAGATAAGAAAGACGAAGAAGGCGATCCTAAAGATGAAAATGAAGATCAAGGGAAAGAAGGTGAAGATCAGAAAAAAGAACAACCAAAACCACAACCAGGACAATTATCGCCTCAACAAGTTAAAAACTTATTAGAAGCAATGAATGATCAAGAACAAAAAGTACAAGATAAAATGAATGCTCAAAAGGCAAAAGGAGAGCGTGTACAAACCGAAAAAGATTGGTAAAATGTTTGCAACCCAAGCACCTTTTGGTTGCCTTACAGGGTTTTAAAGCCTTGTATTTATAAACAAAAAAATAAAACAAAATCTTTACTTTCCATTAGGGAAAGATGTCCAAAGGACAAAAGAGCTTATGAAAACAATTAAACACATAACCATATTATTCATCGTACTTGTAACAAGTATTGCTTCAGCACAAGTGAAATTTGAAGCAAAAGTTAGTAAGAAGAAACTAGGTGTTAATGAACGTTTGCGTATTGATTTTGAAATGAATGAAGATGGCGATAATTTTAATCCACCAAGCTTTCAAAATTTTAATGTAGTTGCAGGACCAAACCAATCGGTTAGCCATTCATGGGTGAATGGAAAAAAGTCTTTTAATAAAACGTATAGTTACTTTTTAGCACCAAAAAAGCAAGGTAAATTTACAATTAATCAGGCAACAATAGAAATTAAAGGAGAAATCTATAAAACAACACCAATAACTGTGGTTGTTTCTAAAGCAGTAGATAAACCAAACGATCCTAATAATCCTGCAATAGACATAGACGACAATATTCACTTAGTTGCTGAGGTATCTAAAACTAGCCCTTATTTAAACGAAGGTATAACGGTTGTTTATAAATTATACGTTTCACCAAATACAGGAGTAAGTAATTGGAGAGAAACATCAAGCCCCAGATACAACGATTTTTGGTCTCAAAATATAGATATTAAAGGCTTAAAAATATTAAAAGGAACCTATAAAGGAGAAGATTATAGATATGTAGTTTTACGTAAAACAGTACTATATCCACAAAAAACTGGGAAATTAGAAATTGAACCTTTAAGTTTAGACATTACAGTAGATGTACCAACAAATAGACGTAATATTTTTGGTGAGCGTTTAATGACTCAAGCACATAAATCTATTTCTGCAGGAAGTAGAAATATTAACGTAAAACCGTTACCTGAAAATAATAAACCAGCAAACTTTACTGGTGCGGTTGGAGATTTTAATTTTAAAGTCGCAACATCTAAAACCGAATTAAACGCTTCAGAATCCCTACAAGCAACTGTTTCCGTTTCTGGTAATGGTAATTTGAAATTATTCGAATTACCTAAACTAAGCCTTCCAAGTTCCTTAGAGGTTTATGAGCCAGAAAACAAAGACAAAGTAAGAACAAACATTAATGGTATGCAAGGAACTCGTAGTGAGAGCTATACTGTTGTTCCGCAATTTAAAGGAAAATACCCTTTGCCAAGTATTTCCTTTTCTTATTTCGATTTACAAACAGAAAGTTATAAAACACTATCCTCAAGCGAATTGGTTATCGATGTGTTAGAAGGGCCTACAAACAACGAGTCTGCTAATAATGCTATAGCAAATGGTAGCAACAAACAGCCCGTTTTAAGTAACGATCAATTTGCATTCATTAAAACCAACGCTAATTTTGTTTCTATAAAAAAGAAAAATTTCTTTAAAACTACAGGTTTTTGGACAGCTTTATTAGGACCTCTTTTAGCAATACCATTAGCTATTGTATTTAGAAACAAACGCGATGAACGCCTTGCAGATGTAACTGGTAATAAAATTAGAAAAGCAGATAGATTAGCAAAAAGGTATTTAAGCGAAGCAAAACGAGCACTTGGGCAAAAAGAAGCTTTTTATGTGGCTCTAGAAAAAGCATTACATAATTACTTAAAAGCCAAGTTACAAATAGAAACAAGTGATTTTAGTAAAGACAAGATTACAGAAACATTAAATGAAAGAGAAGTAGAAAACACAACGGTTTCCGAATTTGTAAGTATTCTTCAAAACTGTGAGCTAGCACGTTATACGCCAATTACGCAAGTGGAAATGGAACAAGATTATGAAAAAGCATCTCGAACAATTTCTGAAATAGATAAACAAATTCGTTAATATGAAAAAGATAATTTACATACTAACCTGTATACTATCTACAATATCAGTAGCACAAAACAATACGCTTTTTGAAGAAGGAAATGCATTGTATAACGAAGGGAAATTTACGGAAGCAATCACTAAGTACGAATCCATTTTAGACACCAAAAAACATGCTGCGTCCTTATATTTTAATCTTGGTAATGCACATTATAAATTAAATAATATAGCACCAAGTATTTACTATTTTGAAAAAGCATTGCAGCTTTCGCCAAACGATAAAGAAATACAAAACAATATCGCTTTTGCAAGAAATATGACGGTAGATGCAATAGATGTGGTTCCAGAGGTTGGTTTTTCTAAACTTTTTAAAAATCTAACCAATGCGTTTAGTTTTGACGCTTGGGCTTACCTTTCTGTTGCTGCAATGGTATTATTTGTGCTTATGTCTTTATGGTATTATTTTAGTTATTCTACAGGAAGAAAAAGACTGGCTTTTATTGGTAGTTCCAGTTTTTTGTTTTTAAGTTTTATTATGCTGTTTTTTGCATTTCATAAATTCGATATAGACAAAAATAACAATCCAGCAATTGTGTTTTCGCAAGAAGCATTAGTAAAAAGCGAACCAAATTTAAGAAGCGAAGAATCTTTTAGATTACACGAAGGAACTAAAGTTTTAATTCTAGATACTGTAAATAATTGGAAAAAAATTAAACTTACCGATGGTAAAATAGGTTGGATTTCTAATGAAGATATTAAAGCTTTAAGCGAAATTTAAATTTTCCTTAACATTAAAACAATTCTATAGTTATATATTTGCAGCTTCATTTCATTTAAAGGATGCTAAAAAGAAACATTTCTATATTTTTTACTGTATTATTTATGGCAATAATTACTACGCCATCTATAATTATAGCAATGGATAGTTCTATAGATGTGTCTGTTTTTTATAGTCTTTCTGAAGAGGAAGAAAACAATAATTTCCAATTAGTTTTTTCTGAAATTGATAATGAATTCCACCCATTTTGCGATTTATTTAAAAGTAATGATTTAGATTATTTCTTTAAAAACTACGTAAATCCACATAGAAATATTATTTCTCCACCCCCCGATTTTATTTAATATTTTATTCGTTAGACATTTATTGTCCCCAAGAAAATATTAAAAATAACTATTGATAAAATAAAGAATCAATAGTAAAAAATCAGTTTATATGTTTAAAACATTAAAAAACGACTTGCCTGCAAGTGTCGTTGTATTTTTTGTTGCTTTACCTTTATGTTTAGGTATTGCATTAGCAAGTGGAGCACCACTTTTTTCAGGAGTTATAGCAGGAATTATAGGAGGAATTGTAGTAGGAGCTTTAAGTGGTTCTAAAATTGGAGTAAGTGGTCCTGCTGCAGGACTTGCAGCAATTGTATTAACTGCAATAGGTACTTTAGGAGGTTATGAAAACTTTTTAGTAGCTGTTGTTTTAGGAGGTGTTATTCAATTGATTTTTGGCTTTTTAAAAGCCGGAATTATTGGTTATTATTTTCCTTCATCTGTAATTAAAGGAATGCTTACAGGAATTGGTATTATAATTATTTTAAAACAAATACCTCACTTTTTTGGTTATGATGCAGAACCTGAAGGAGCTGATAGTTTTTTAGAAACATCAGGAGAAAACACTTTTTCAGCAATCTGGAATATTTTTGATAACTTGATACTAGGCTCAATGGTAGCTGGATTTATAGCATTAGGTATTCTTTTATTATGGAGTAACGTTTTAGCTAAAAAAGGAAAGTTTTTTCAAATTATTCAAGGACCATTAGTAGCAGTTGTAGTAGGAATTATTTTTTACATATTAACACAATCTAATGAGACATTAGCTATTTCAAAATCACACTTAGTAAGTGTACCTGTTCCAGACGATTTTGATTCTTTTATTGGTCAATTTAGTTTTCCTAACTTTTCTGCAATAACAAACCCAGAAGTCTGGGTTATAGCTTTCACAATTGCTTTAGTGGCAAGTTTAGAAACATTATTATGTGTAGAGGCGTCAGATAAATTAGATCCAAACAAAAACGTAACACCTACAAACAGAGAATTATTAGCGCAAGGTGCAGGAAATATATTATCTGGATTAGTTGGAGGTCTTCCAGTAACTCAAGTAATTGTTAGAAGTTCTGCTAATATTCAATCTGGTGGAAAAAGTAAATTATCGACCATTATTCACGGTTTTTTATTATTAATTTCTGTAGTATTAATACCTACATTACTTAATAAAATTCCTTTATCTGTTTTAGCAGCAATCTTATTAATAGTAGGTTATAAACTAGCAAAACCGTCTTTATTTATGAAGATGTACAAACTAGGTTGGAAACAATCTGTTCCATTTTTTGTAACGGTTATAGGAATTGTATTTACAGACTTATTAGTAGGTATTGGTTTAGGTTTAGCTGTTGGTATTGTTGTTATACTATTAAAAAGTTACCAAAACTCTCACTTTCTTCATATTGAAGATAATAGTAATGGGAAACATAAAATTAAAATGGAGCTTGCTGAAGAAGTAACCTTCTTTAATAAAGGAGCTATTTTAAAAGAACTAGACAGTTTGCCAAGAGATACTTATTTAGAGTTTGATGTTAGAAAAACAAGATATCTAGATTATGATATTATTGAGATTCTTGAAGATTTTGCTTTTAAAGCAAAGGAAAGAAACATCGATATTAAATTAATTTCAAAACGTGGCGTTGTTGAAAATCCACCTAGTTTTATTGAGTTTTTTCAATTAAGACCTAAATCAAATTTAAGTTTAAGTTAGTATACTATGAAAAATAATAAATATAAAATATTAGTACTTTCAGACTTAAAGAAATCGGTTAGTACAACCTTAAAAAGTAGTGTGAGTTTAGCAAAAATGATAGATGCCGAAATAGCATTATTTCATGTTAAAAAACACATTGACATTGTAGATAGAGATAACCAATTTACTGCAATGAGAACTTTAAATGAAGAGCATAATAATACCAAAAAGAATATGGATGCTTTAGTTAATCGTTTTTCTAAAGAGTATAATGTAAACATTAAAAGCAATTATGCCTTCGGAAAAATAAAAGAAGAAATCCAAAAGCAAATAAAATCGTATAATCCAGATATTATAGTTTTAGGGCAACGAGATACAACCCCTTTTAAACTTATTGGAGATAGTATTACGCGATTTATATTAAAAAAATTTAAAGGCATTATTATGATTGCTTCTAACGAAAACGCGTTAGAGCCAAACGAAAAAATGACATTAGGAGTTTTAAACACTTCTAATAAAGTTTTTGAAACAGAGTTTACTAAAGATTTAATTACACATACCAAAACACCGGTAAAATCTTTTAGAATCCTTAATAGTCAAAAAGAACAATCAGATGTTTTAAGTTTAAACGAAGAAAAAATGGTAGAATATGTCTTTGACAAAAATGCCAATTCCATGACTACACTATCTTCCTACCTACTTAAAAACAACATTAATTTATTATGTGTAGATAGAGCTGAAAACGAAACGAAAACACCATTAAAAGAAGTGGTGAATAAGTTAAATGTTTCATTATTAGTTTCCGAAGCATAAATAAATATTATTTTAATAAATAAAAACAAAACACACATGAAAGCACATACAAAAGAAACACAGTCTACAATGACTCCAGATAAGTCATTACAATATTTAAAAGAAGGAAATCAAAGATTTCAAGATAATTTAAAAGCCAATCGTAATCTTTTAGAACAAGTTAACGACACTAGTGAAGGGCAATTTCCATTTGCAACCATTTTAAGCTGTATAGATTCAAGAGTTTCTGCAGAACTTGTTTTCGACCAAGGATTAGGAGATGTTTTTAGTGTACGTATTGCAGGTAACTTTGTAAACGAAGATATTCTAGGAAGCATGGAATTTGCATGTAAACTAGCAGGAACTAAATTAATTGTAGTTTTAGGTCATACGAGTTGTGGTGCAGTAAAAGGAGCATGCGACCATGCAAAAATGGGGAACCTTACGAAACTAATTGAAAAAATTGATCCAGCAGTTAAAGCGGTTACAGAACCTAAAGATGAAAGCTTAAGAAATTCTAAAAATTTAGCATTTGTAGATGAAGTATCTAAGAAAAATGTAGAATTAACTATCGATAGAATACACGCCGAAAGTCCAATACTTACAGAAATGGAAAAAAACGGTGAAATTAAAATCGTTGGAGCAATGTATGATATTAATACTGGTGCAGTAAACTTTTATTAATAAAACCAGTAAAGGCTTTTATGAAAAAGAAAACTTTTATGGCAACACTAATATTTGTATTGGTGTTGCCTTTTGTTGCTTCAAGTCAAGAGAGTAATTTAGGGAATTGGTTAATTTATATTGGAAACAAAAAATTAAACAATACATGGAATATTCATCACGAAGTGCAATATAGAAATTATGATGCTATAGGTGATTTAGAACAACTATTACTAAGAACTGGTTTAGGATATACTTTTAACGAAAGTAAGAATAACATCCTTTTAGGATATGGTTATATTTTATCTGAAAACTATATTGGAGAAACCGACGAAAAAGTCACTGTGAATGAACATCGAATTTTTCAACAGTTTACATCTAAACAAAATATAGGAAAGCTAAAATTAAACCATCGTTATCGTTTCGAACAACGTTTTGTTGAAGACGATTTTAAAATGAGAGTCCGATACTTTTTAGGATTTAATTATCCGCTTCAAAATAAAGAAGAAGGTAAAAATCCTTTATACCTCTCCGCTTATAATGAAGTCTTTCTTAATACAGAATCAGATGTTTTCGATAGAAATCGAGTATATGGTGGTTTAGGATATAAGTTTTCTGAAAACTTAAAATTAGAATTAGGTTATATGAATCAGTTTTTTGAAAACTCAGGACGTGACCAAATAAATTTAATAGCATTTGTTAACTTCTAATATAAATTCCTTTTAAAGTCAGTAGAAAAAAGGTATTTTGTAGAACAAACAAACTAAAACTATTAAATATGAAAAATTTATTTTCAAACATTAAAGGCGATGCTTTTGGTGGTATTACTGCAGGTATTGTAGCTTTACCTTTAGCACTAGCTTTTGGTGTTTCTTCAGGATTAGGGCCAGAAGCTGGTCTATATGGAGCAATTTTTATTAGTTTTTTTGCTGCACTTTTTGGTGGTACATCTACACAAATCTCTGGACCTACAGCACCTATGACAGCCGTTAGTATGGTTATTATTGCTGGAATTGTAGCCGCAAATGATGGTAGTGTAGAAAAAGCACTACCTGCAATTTTAACCGTATTCTTATTAGCAGGAGTCATGCAAATAGGTCTTGGTTTTTTAGGTTTAGGTAAGTACATAAGATATATACCATATCCAGTTGTTTCTGGATTTATGACAGCTATTGGAGTTATTATTTTGCTAACGCAAATTTTACCATCCATTGGTTACTACCCAAAAGAAGACACAGCATTTGTAGAACAATTTAAACCGCAAGCAGAAGAAGTTATTCTAGAAAACATTTTAAAAGATGAAGCTGGAGAAGGTATTTTAGTTCTGGAAGATTTTAAAGAAACAATAGATCGTGCACACCAAATTACTCCAGAACAGATTTTAAACGAATCGCAAACACTAGCAGCTAAAGAAGCTTCTGGAACTGTTGGAGCAATTAAAGTTTTACCAAGAGCTTTAAAAAACATTAATTGGTTAGAACTTATTTTGGCTTTAGGAACCATACTTATTATTTATGGTTTTAAACGAATAACAACGGCAATACCTAGTACATTGGTAGCCTTAATTGTAATGTCTGGAATCGCTTACGGCTTTAATTTAGGCTACAGACCTATTTCAGAAATACCAGGAGGTATTCCAATTCCAAGACTAGAAATGTTTACTAGTTTTAATTTAGGTAGTATTACACCTTATATTTTTACAGCGCTTACTTTATCTCTTTTAGGCGCAATTGATTCTTTGTTAACAAGTGTCGTTGCAGATAATATGACAAAAACCAAACACAAACCTAATAAAGAACTAATAGGTCAAGGTATTGGTAATAGTATTGCTGCTTTATTTGGAGGTATACCTGGAGCAGGTGCTACTATTAGAACTGTTGTAAATATTAATGCTGGTGGTAAAACAAAATTATCTGGTATGATTGCTGGTATTATGTTATTACTCATTATGTTAGTTTTAGCTCCAGTAGCATCTAAAATCCCTGCAGCAGTATTAGCTGGTATTTTAATAACAGTTGGTATTGGTGTTATGGATTATAAAGGACTTAAAGCAATACCAAGCTTACCAAGAGATATTAAGTTTGGTCCAATAAAATTAAGTTCAGAAGTTTTAATTATGCTTATTGTATTATTACTTTCTACTTTTTGGGATTTAATTTATGCTGTTGGAATAGGACTTGTAATCGCATCTTTAATGTTTATGAAAAAAATTGGAGATTTAACTGCAGAACGTTCGGATGTAAAATCTTTAAAAGAAGAATCATGGGCAGATGAAAGTGGTTTTCCTGAAAACCTAAAAGAAGAAGTGTTTATTAAACACATTAAAGGCCCTTTGTTTTTTGGTTCTACTAGCGATTTTCAAGCATTAACAGAGCAAATTCCTGAAACAGCAAAAACTGTTATTCTACGTTTAGGCCGTATGCAATATATGGATCAATCTGGTTTATATGCTATGGAAGATATGCTTCTAGATCTAAAAAAGAAAGATGTTGAAGTACTCTTTGTTGGACTTTTAAAACAACCAAGATATATGATGGAACGTATTGATATCATCCCAGATTTTATTCCCAATGAACATATTTTTAATAATTTTAAGTCTTGTACCAAATGGATTAAAGAAAATATAAAAGATGAATATTAATATATTCTAAAAAATATGTTATGAACTTAAAAAAAGTATTTGAAAATAATAAGGATTGGATTAAATACAAGCTTCAAGAAGATAGCAAATACTTTGATAAGTTAGGCGAAGGGCAAAACCCAGAATTGTTATTTATTGGTTGTAGTGACAGTAGAGTTACCGCCGAAGAATTAATGGGATTAGGCCCTGGAGATGTTTTTGTACACCGTAACATTGCTAATATGGTAATTGGTACCGATTTAAACGCGATGTCTGTAGTAGAATATGCCGTAGCACATTTAAAAGTAAATCATGTTGTTGTTTGTGGACATTACGGTTGTGGAGGAGTAAAAGCTGCTATGCAATCTGAAGATTTAGGTTTGTTAAATCCTTGGTTGCGAAATATTCGTGACGTATATCGTATTCATAACGAAGAATTAAATGTTATTGAAAATGAAGAGAAAAAGTATGAACGTTTAGTAGAATTAAATGTACAAGAGCAATGTGTAAATCTTATTAAAACTGCAGCTGTTCAAAAAGCAGCTCGCGGAAGAGGTTTAGTGGTACATGGTTGGGTATTTGATATTCACACAGGAAAACTGATCGATTTAAAAATAGATTTTGAAAGTATCTTAAATGATATTAGAGAAATCTATCATTTAGATTAATTATAAGCATAACTATAAATAAAAGCCACTCTTTTAAGAGTGGCTTTTTAGTTATTATAATAGACTAATATTATAAAATATTAATGATTTTTTACTGCAATAATTCATATTGAAATTGCGGATAACCTCTTTCTCCATTTTCGCTTTCTACAGCTGTAAATCTTAATTTGTAGTAATTATTGTCAGTATCTTTTACAATGTAGTATCTGCCTTCTGTTACAGAGGTTTCTCCTGTCATAAAGTCAACACTTCTCCAGCTACTTCCTACTAAAGCACGATCATTATAAACAAAACTTGCTTCGGTAATATCTGCATAGCTAAAGTTAGTGTAACTTGGAGTGGTATCATCTTCAACAGTGATTTGATATAAACCAACACCACCAAGAGTATTGTGTAACGTGTAATCCGAATACGTCAAACCTGCTGCTAAAGTACCTTGTAGACCGTAATAAGAAAACACACCACCAAAGTCAATATCCCAATTCGAAGAAGTTGGCTCTAAAGTAGCAACTTGTTCATCTGTTAAGCTTATATAAGTTAGATTATAGTTGCTATCTTTAGTTACAGTAAGTTCAGAATAATCTGTTGTATTACTTAATGCAGCATACTGAATGGTGTATGTATTACCATTTGTTAATACTCTAACTTTTAGATATCCTCTAGCGTCTCCAGTAGTATTTATGGTACCACTATTTGTTGTTGGTATTTCGTTTCCTAAGTTTACAATATATACATTGTTCTCACTATCTGTTGTTGATATTTCATCAAATGCAGTACCAGATAATTCCCCTTCTTTACTATCTGTAAAAGCAATACCTGCATCTAAATCGCCATATTGGTAGTAATTTACTGGTAAACCTTCTATTAATTCAGCAACAGTATTTACAGTTACTGTTGTTGGCGTAAAAGTTTGGTCTAATGCGTTTAAAGTTAGTGGAGAGGTTAACACTGTTGTTTCTGTAACCGCTGTTATATCCGTAATACCATCTAGTTCTGCAGCAGATACTAATAAGGTATTGTTAAGAAATACTCTGTTATCCGAACCGTTATAAACAGCTATTTCCCATGCATCACGAGTTACAGCTACTTGGTTACCTGTACTTAAGTCTACAAAAACACGGTTTGGTTGATTAAATCCACCTACATCAGGATCTATAATTCCTCCAGTAGAAGGTGGTGTAGTTACTTCTGTGTTTTCACCGTTGTCATCACTACTACAACTTGTAATAAGTACAGTGGCAGCCATTAATATCAGTGTTAAAAATTTGTTTGTCATAATTATTAGTTTTAAAAATTTAAATTATAGGATAGTTTTAAAAAATAAGATCGTCCATTACCAATTAGTCTTGAACTTGATGTTGCTGCAGTATGTGCTCCAGCTGAAGCATTTGTATTTATGTTTACAACATCTAATAGGTTTCTAGCTCCTAATGTTGCGTTTATTCTTGGTGTAATATCTGTTCTTATCGAGGCGTTTAACCAGGTAAATGCATCGGTTTCGCCAATAAATAATTCGCCATTTGTATCTGTAAATACGCCTTGTGTTTTACCTGTATGTTTTAATTGACTATTAAGGGTAGTATTCCATTTTTCTATGGAATACCCTAAAGATGCTTGAACATTTAAGCTCCATAAATAATCGGAATCATTTTCTATAGATTCATTAATTGTACTAGTTACTCCTAAATACGTAGCACCTAAACCAATATTCCAGTTGTTATAGATAAAATTGTTTTCTAAATTGAAACCTAATCGTTTGCTGTAATCTATATTTGCTTGCGTAAATAGAGTTCTACCATCCTCATCTTCTGTAGTTATACTAGCTATAGCATCTTTAAGATCTATATAAAAGAATGTGATTTTCTGGTTTAAAAATCCTTCTTTAGCAATTCTATAATTGTTTTTTAAGTTGGTGAAAACAGAAATACCATCTTCTGGTTGTAAATCTGGATTCCCTTGTATGTTGTGGTTTGTATCTACAAAAGAGTAAAAAAGTTCTTCGAAATTTGGTGCTCTATAGGCAGAACCAACCACTGATTTTAGTTTTAGCTTTTCTGTAAAGTCATAAGTTGAAGATAAGGACCAAATAAGGTGGTTGTTAAATTGCGAACTATGTGTAAAACGAATGCCAGGATGAATAGATACTTTTTTTAAAAGTTGAAACTCTGTAATGCCAAATAATTCGTAATTCGTAATTGTGTTTTCTACTACATCGCTAGAATAATTTCCTGTAGCAATAGCATCAAAACCTTTTTGATTGGTAAACTCGTAACCTAGTTGAAGGTCGAAAAAATCAGACTTTCGTATAATGTTATTTACAAACGCTTTAGAATACCAAACTTCACTAGATTGGCTTACCGTGTCTGTATTCAAAGACTGTGTTCGCTCTTCTAATATGTTATATACATATTCTTTATAGTTTCTTTTTTGATTTTGATAAGAAAACGAAAAATTATAGTTGGTAGCTCCATGTAATGGCCCAGAAACATTTACGTTATTTACCCATCTATCTGTTTGGTAATTTTGATCTACAGCAGTTGGGTTAAGCACACCGTTTTCATATCTACCATTAACAGCTCTATTGTATATATCTAAGTCTTCATTAAAATATTGAAGCTTGTAAAATATATTGTGTTTTCCAAGGTTTACATTCATGTTTCCAGATACAGTAATTTGTTCTTTAGGATTCCATTCGGTGCCTCGTAAACTATCGTTTACAACTACTCCATCTTCAATATTTACATAGTTTTCTCCTTGATAACCATTGTAAAAACCAGCAAAATCATTTCTTGAAGCTCCAATAGAATAGGATAGTTTTTCATTTACTTGGTTGGTAGCTCTAATGTTTTGAATATGTCTTCCTTTATCAAATAATTCAAACTCGTTTCCTACGGTTTCTTCTTGCAGTGATAATTGCAGTTGCCATCCGCTATCTTTTAAACCTCTTTTGGTAATTATATTAACAACTCCTGCAACAGCATTATCACCATATAATACGCCCATAGAACCTTCTACAACCTCTATACGTTCTACGTCATCTATATTTAGTTGTGTAATATCAATGTTGTTTCCTACACCATTATCACTAATAATTGGAATACCATCTACTAAAATTTTTACATACTGACCATCTAAACCAAATAAGCTTATGGTAGAACGCCCATCTGAGGCATCTGGGTTGATTGTTATGTTTAAATTGTTTTGTAAAACATCTGCTAAATTGTTTCCTGCAACATTTTCAATGTCTTTTCTTTTAATAGTTCCAACGGTAAATAATTTCTTACTTACAGACATGACATTGCTTTCTCCTAGGATAACTACTTCGTCTAATTTTTCAATACTAGTAGTGTCTCTTTCTTTCTCTTGAGCACTAATCGTGTAACTCAAAAAAAATAAAAAATAAATGCATATTTTATTTTTATTTAGACTCATTCTATTTTATATTTGCTGCAAATATAGAATCTTATTTTAATTCAATCTAAATAAGAATAGTGTTTTTTTAATTTTTTTTAATATCAAAATTTAACCTTTTTAAAATGAAACATTTACTAGTATTAGTAACCGTAATTTTTGCTTTTATAAACACAACAAAAGCACAAAACAAAAAAGAACAAGATCAAAAAGCCATTAAAGCTATGTGTGGTTGTTATGAGGTAAGCTTCAATTTTGCAGAAACATTTCAATATTCAGAAGATTCTACATACGTTGCTTCTAAAACAAAACACGATAAAGGATTAGAATGGGTGCAATTGGTAGAAGATACTAAAGATAAAATCTCCATGCAGCACTTGCTTATTGTTGGTTCTAAAGAAAAGCCATATATAATAAAACATTGGAGGCAAGATTGGGAATATGAAAACACCGATTTATATGCATATTTTAGAAATAACCAGTGGAAATACACAAAATTAGATAAAAAACAAGTTAAAGGACAATGGTCTCAAAAGGTATTTCAGGTAGATGATAGTCCGCGTTACGAAGGTTCTGCAACTTGGGTACATGTTGACGGAAAACACTATTGGGAAAACACAACTAATGCACCTTTACCAAGACGTGAATACACAAAGCGTAGTGATTATAATGTTACAGGTAGAACAAACAGACATGAAATTATAGCTACAGGATGGATTCATGATCAAGACAATGAAAAAATACTTAGTGAAGAAGGTGTTTATGAGCTGATTGCAGAAGAAAAAGGACATAATGTGTATAAGAGAGTGGAAGATAGCAAATGTAGTGCAGCACAAGAATATTGGAAAAAAAATGAAGCAAAATGGGCTTTAGTTAGAACAAAATGGGAGGAAGTTTTTGCTAGAAATAAAGATTTAGTTTTAGAAGAAAAAGTAGATAATAAGGTACTGTTTAAGTACTTATTTGATAAAGAAAAATACCAAACAGCTGAAGAAATTAACCCCTTAATTGAATCTTTTGTAAAAAAATAAAATGAAGTATTTAAATAAAATAATAATCGTAGTAACCATTTTCTGTTGCACATTTAGTTTTGCACAAGACAATGTATTTTTAAGTCGTGATTTTTGGAAAACGAATCCTAGTATCGAAAGTATAGATGCTAAAATTATTGAAGGAAATAATATAGCAGCAGCCAATAGTAATAATTTTGATGCTGTTGTATATGCTATTTTAGAAGAAGCTTCTTTAGAGTCTTTAAAATATATTCAATCTAAAAAAGGAAATGCCGTCAACAAGTTAACACATGATGGTAGAACCTATATCTTTTGGGCTGCATATAAAGGTAATGTAGCATTTATGGAATACCTGTTAAGCAAAGGAGCAAAAACAGATATCAAAGACGATAAAGGAAATACTATTTTAAATTTTGCAGCAGGAACAGGACAACAAAACACCAAAGTATATGACCTGTGTCTTGCTAATGGTGCCAACCTACAAACAGATATAACTCCAAAAGGCGCTAATGCATTGCTATTATCTGCACCTTACGATAATGATTTTACGCTTATAAATTACTTCACTTCCAAAGGATTAGATTTAAAAAGTGTAGATGCAGATGGTAATGGTGTGTTTAATTATGTTGCAAAAACAGGAAATGTAGCATTGTTAAATCAATTGTTAAAAAAAGGCGTTACAGGAAATGCTAATGCTTTTATTTTTGCAGCACAAGCAACTAGAGGAAAAACAAATACTGTCGATTTTTATACCTATTTAGAAAGTGTCGGTTTAAACCCCAAAAATGCTTCCATAAAAAAAGAAACACCTTTGCATATTGTAGCTGCAAAAAGTAAAGATGTAGCAGTTGTTCAATATTTTTTAGAAAGAGGATTAGATGTAAATGCAATGGATGCTAACAGAAACACTCCTTTTTTAAATGCAGCAAGTAGAAATAATATAGAAATAGTTACACTACTTTTTCAACAGGTAAAAGCTATAAACCAAGTAAACAAAAAAGGAGCATCTGCTTTAACATTAGCAGTTGCACATAATACACCAGAAGTGGTTCGTTTTTTAATTGAAAACAAAGCAGATGTTACTGTTTTAGATGCTAATAAAAACAATTTAATTCCTTATTTAATAGATTCTTATTCTACTAAAAAAGAAGACGTTTTTAAGCAAAAGTTAGATGTTTTAGCAGAAAATGGTTTAGATATTGCAAAAACACAGCAAAACGGAAACACTTTATACCATTTAGCTTTAACAAAAAACAATCTAGATTTATTAAAATTAATAAAGCAATTTGATGTAGATGTTAATGCTAAAAATAAAGAAGGAAACACGCCTTTACATGTAGCTGCTTTACAAGCCAAAAACACAGCGATTTTAGAATATTTAATTTCTATAGGAGCAAAAAAAGATGCTACTACAGATTTTGGCGAAACAGCTCATGATTTAGCAGTAGAAAACGAAATTTTAAAAGCAAAAAAAATACATTTAGATTTTTTAAAATAGTATAACATATGAAACTTAAATCCATAATAGCACTTTGTTTTTTAGCTATTGCAACGCTATCTTTTACAACAATAACAGAGTCTACCTCTTATAAATGTATGATTCAAATGATAAATTACTCTGGTGAGAATGCTTACGTTGTTATTTCACTAATCAATCCGGAAGGTGCATACGAAAAAACACTATATGTGCAAGGAGATGATGATGAGTGGTATCACGATATTTCAGAATGGTGGAAATTCTACGGAAAAAAACGATCTAATATTGATGCTATTACTGGAGCAACTATTGCAGGAGGAGCACGAAGTATTAATGTGATAGCTATTGAAGATGCTAAAATAGATGCTGGTTACAGTATTCGTTTTGAAACTGCTGTGGAAGACCAAGAATACTACAGCAAAGATGTAGAATTTGAACTTACTTCTGAAAATGTAAAAAGCAAAAAAGAAGGTACAGGATTTATACGTTATGTGCGTATGATGCCTAATTAAAAGCTTTAAAAAAGGAATAAACATGACTATTTCTATATGGAGATACAGCCACCTTACTTTAGCTGTATCTTCTTTTATTTTTATTTTACTAGCTTCTATTACAGGAATTATCTTAGCATTTCAACCTATATCAGAACAGGTGCAACCGTACAAAATTTCCGATTTTGAAAGCGTTACTGTTGCAGAAACCTTAGGGCTTTTAAAAGAAAAGTATCCCGAAGTATTAGATCTTCAAGTAGATGCTAATGCCTTTGTTTTAGCTTCTGTTATAACAAATGATGGAGAAAGTTTAAATGGATACATTAACCCAAAAACGGCTGCATTTCTAGGAGATAAAATAGAGGTTTCTCCCTTTTTTAAATGGGTAACTAATTTTCATAGATCGTTATTTTTAAAAAGTATTGGTCGCTTTTTTGTTGGTTTGTCTTCGTTTTTGCTCTTTCTAATTGCAGTTTCAGGAACGGTTTTAATTCTAAAAAGACAAGGTGGTTTACAAAAGATTTTTTCTGCAATTATTAATGAAAATTTTTATCAATATTGGCATGTCGTTTTAGGAAGACTGACTTTAATTCCTATCTTGATTATTACAATTACTGGAGTTTATTTATCTGCCGAAAAATTCAATGTACTTCCAAAACAACATCTAAATCATTCTGTAGATTTTGAAAATCTTTCGGAAGCACCTAAACAAAGTATTTCTAATTTCCCTGTTTTTAAAAACACAAAACTTCCCGAAGTTAAAACCATAGAGTTCCCTTTTTCTAAAGACGTAGAAGACTATTTTACCATTTCACTTAAAGACAAAGAAATGGTTGTAAACCAATTTACAGGAGAAGTTTTAAGTGAAATAGATTATCCTTTAGTGACTGTTTTTTCTAATCTAAGCATGTTTTTACATACCGGAAAAGGAAGTGTGCTTTGGTCTGTTATTTTAGCTATAGCAACCTTAAATATTTTGTTTTTTATCTATTCTGGTTTTGCAATGACGCTAAAACGAAGAAAAACAACACTGAAAAACAAGTATAAAAAAGACGATGCAAAGTATATTATTTTAGTTGGTTCAGAAAACGGAAACACCTTACCTTTCGCTAACCAATTGCAAGAGCAATTATTAAAAGCAGGGGAAACCGTTTACATAACAGAGCTTAATAAGTATACTGCTTTTAAAAAAGCAGCACATATTGTTGTAATGACTGCTACGTATGGTGAAGGTGAAGCACCAACTAACGCGAATAGATTTTTAGAACGTTTACAAACCATAAAGCAAGAACAAAAGATCACTTTTTCGGTGGTTGGTTTTGGCTCTTTAGCTTATCCTGATTTTTGCCAATTTGCTATAGATGTAGATGCAGCATTACTGCTTCAGATGCAACAAGAACTTCCAGTTTTTAGTATTCATGATAAATCGCTAACCGCTTTTGAAGAATGGGTAAATCTTTGGAATAGAAAACGAAAGCTTCCTATTAAAATTTTAAAAGAAAAATTAGCAATACAACCAAAACAAAATGTGAAGCTTAGCGTTTTAGAAAAAACGAATGTAGCAATACAGCCAGATCAGACTTTTTTAATTCGCCTGAAAGTAAATACCAAGAAATTTGCTTCTGGAGATTTACTAGCAATCTACCCAGAAAACAATTATAGAGAGCGTTTGTATTCTATTGGTAAAGTAAATAATGAGGTGCAATTAAGTGTGAAATTACATGAAAACGGATTAGGTTCTGGTTTTTTAAATAGCGTAAATACAAACAGTTCTTTTAAAGCTAGAATCATTAAAAATACAGGTTTTCATTTTCCTAAAAATGCATCTAAAGTACTTTTAATTGCTAATGGAACAGGAATAGCTCCTTTTCTAGGAATGCTAGACCAAAACAATAAGAAACTAGAAACACATTTGTATTATGGCGTAAGAAAAGAGACTTCGTTTTACTTGTATGAAAAAGCTATACAAGCGTATTTAAGTGAAAAAAAATTAAGCAAATTACATCTTGCATTTTCACAAGAAATACCTAAATATTATGTGCAAGATTTTCTAAAAAGAGATGCTTTGTTTGTTTCGCAGAGTTTAAAAAACAATGCCATTATTATGATCTGTGGTTCTTTAGCGATGCAAAAGGATGTTTTAGAGGTTTTAAATACAATAACTACAGAACAGCTAAATCTACCAATTACAGATTTTGTAAATCAAATAAAAACAGATTGTTACTAAACCTCAGCATCTGGAGTCTCGTTCTCTTTTTCTTCTGCTTTAATAATAGTAGGAAAAAGTAAAGGCGCAATAGATTTTACGGGTTCGTATAAAACAGATTCCTTTAAATCTTCTTCGCCAACAAAAGGGATCGTGTTATTCATTCTGCTAAAAACCACAAGTAGAATACTTAAAATTAATCCTATCTTAAGAGCGCCAAAAACACCACCTAAAAGCTTGTTTATAATACCTAAAGCAGCAAAATCTGCCAGTTTAGTTAATGCTTTTCCCGCAAGTGATATTACTAATATAATCACGAAAAATGTAATAGCAAAAGCAAGAATATTAACGTATTTCTCTTCCCATCCTACTCTACTTTCTAAAAACGTAGCAGCAAAACCACTAAAATGAATCGCTCCATAAACCCCAGCTATTAATGCAACAAGAGATGCGACTTCTACAAAAAGACCTTTCATAAAACCTCTAACTAATCCAAATAAAAGTAAAGCACCTAAAACAATATCAATTACTGCCATAATATTATAATTTTAACAAATATAAACTAACTTTACAACTTTCAAACTTTCAAACTTTCAAACTTTTAAACTTTATACCAAATAAATGTCAAGAGATCAAGAATTAAAAGAACGTTGGGATTTGGTAGTAGAAAAACTATCCAATCAATTTGCAGATGGAGACACCTTAGACTTAGACGCAATTATATATTTAATTGGCTTGCAGGAGCTTGGGCAATTAAACCGAACTTTTAAAAAAGACCAAAAACTAGACCTTATGCATATTGCTATATGTAGAGTTTTAACACCTTATGGTTATTACGAATTCGATTTTGTAGACGAAGAAGGCTGGCCTCATTATAAAACCATTGAAGAACTACCACATTTAAAGGCAGGAGAACAAAGTATTTTAATGAAAGAAGCCATTGTAAACTATTTTGTAGAAACCCAGTTTATTAAATAATTTGCATGAAAAATATAATACTCTTTTTTAGCTTTTGTTTTATATTAATATCATGTAGCAGTGACTCTTCAAATAATAATGAAAACACTATAGTAGGTAACTGGATTATACAACAAATAACCTATAATGGTTTACATGGAAATTGGGGAGAATGTGGTCATTTAGAAAATATTTCTTTTTATGAAGATAATACTTATGCTTGGGTCGCCTATGCTCTTGCAGATGAATTTATTAATTGTGTTCCTATTCCTCCAGCCGAAGGTACTTGGGAACAAATAGACTATAATACAGTTCAATTAACAGATGATGATATTGTATTTGATATGGATTATGATGATACCTACCTGTATCTTAACGCATTTATACCAGCATCTCAAAATGAACCAGAAGGTATTCACATTCAATTTGTGTTTATAAAATCTTAATTCACTAAATTTGCAATCATTTTAACGATATCATGATAGACAAGATAAAAGAACTTATAGCAGAAGCCGAAGCATTTAATGCACAAACCAAAGATGAGGTTGAAGCTTACAGAATAAAATACCTAGGATCTAAAGGGTTATTAAAACAGTATTTTGCAGAGTTTAAAAATGTAGCAAACGACCAAAAAAAAGAATTTGGTCAAACCATTAATAAATTAAAGCAAACTGCTGAAGACAAAGTAAACTCCTTAAGAGAAGAGTTAGAAAGTAAAGAAGAAGATAAAGGTGTTTATGACGATTTATCCCGTCCAGGTGAGCCAATAGAAATAGGGGCACGTCACCCAATATCTATTGTTAAAAATCAAATTATCGATATTTTTTCTCGAATTGGTTTTAATGTAAGTGAAGGTCCAGAAATTGAAGACGATTGGCACAACTTTACGGCATTAAATTTGCCAGAATATCACCCAGCTCGTGATATGCAAGATACGTTCTTCATTCAAACAGATCCAGATATTTTACTACGTACGCACACAAGTTCTGTACAAGTACGTTATATGGAAAACAATAAACCACCAATTCGAACCATATCTCCTGGAAGAGTATTTAGAAACGAAGCTATTTCTGCTCGTTCCCACTGTTTCTTCCATCAAGTAGAAGGTTTATATATAGATAAAGATGTAAGTTTTGCAGACTTAAAACAAACACTACAATATTTTACAACAGAAATGTTCGGTAAATCTAAGATCCGTTTACGCCCATCCTATTTTCCGTTTACAGAACCAAGTGCAGAAGTTGATGTATATTGGGGACTTGAGACAGAAACGGATTATAAAATTACCAAAGGTACAGGTTGGTTAGAAATTATGGGTTGTGGTATGGTAGACCCTAATGTTTTAGAAAACTGTGGTATAGATTCTAAAGAATATTCTGGTTTCGCTTTCGGAATGGGAATCGACAGAATAGCTATGCTACTTAATCAAATTAGTGATATTAGATTGCTTAGCGAAAACGATATACGCTTCCTAGAACAGTTTAAATCCGCATTGTAATTACAATACAATATATCTTTTAAGCCGACTGTTAACAGTCGGCTTTTTTATTTAACAATTATTTAACTTCGATTAGTTCGGTTTGTTCCGAACTAACAATGTATCTTTGCAGCGTATTTTACTGTAATGGGTTTTTTATCCCTAAAAGACAGTATCAAAATTTTTAAAAATGAAGAAAAATCTCTGTCAAGAAAAAATGAATCTAGTAGAAAAACTAGGAGTGCACTTGGAAGGAAGAGAACAGTTGGCTCCTGTTGCTTCACGCATTCTATCCTATATTATTCTAACTGGTAAAAGAGGTGCTACTTTTGAAGATATGGTAACTGCCCTTTGTGCTAGTAAAAGTACTATTTCAACACATCTAAATCATTTACAAGATTTAAATAAAATTGAATACTTCACCAAAACAGGTGATCGTAAAAAGTACTTTATAATCAATAAAAACACCATTATTCAACATGTTGATAGAATGATAAGTCATTGGGATGAAGAACGTGCTATCCATTTAGAAATTAAAGCTTATAAAGAAATACAAAACGAAATAAAAATTGACAATAACGATGAGAAGTTTGATTTAACTTTTCATAACGATTACGTCAAGTTTGTAGATGAAGCTACAGTTTCAGTTAAAGAATTGAGAGAAAAATTAATAAACAAGAAATTCCATATTTAAAGTCCTATCCAAAATGAAAAAAAATAATTTATATACCATACTAACACTAGGTTTATTCTTAGTTATTGTAAGCTGTGGAAATGCAGAACAAAAACCATCAGCAGCCGAGACTCCGCCTACACCTTTTCCAGTATCTCAATTAGAAGTGAAAACGGTTACAGGATTTACCGATTATCCAGCAACTATAGAGGGTATTGTAAACATTGATGTAAGAGCGAAAACATCTGGATATATCGAAAAAGTATATGTAGACGAGGGTCAAAAAGTACGCAAAGGACAAGTCTTATTTAAATTAGAAACACAATCTTTAAGTCAAGATGCTGGTGCAGCAAAAGCACAAGTTAATGTTGCACAAGTGGAGGTAGATAAATTGATTCCACTTGTCGAAAAAAATATAATTAGCCCTGTGCAATTAGAAACTGCTAAAGCAAATTTAGCACAAGCAAAGGCTGCTTTAAGTGGTGTTTCTGCAAATATTGGTTATGCCACTATTAAAAGTCCAATAGATGGTTATGTAGGGTCTATAAACTTTAGAGAAGGCGCTTTAATTAGCCCAAGCGATGCAACAGCTTTAACAACGGTTAGCGAAATAGATCAAGTATACGCCTTTTTTAGTTTTAATGAAGCACAATACATAGACCATTTACAAAGATCAGAAGGTCAAAATAAAGCAGAGCGTATTAAAAACTCGCCAGACCTAAGCCTGGTTTTAGCTAATGGTAAAATTTATTCTGAAAAAGGACGCATTCAAACCAGTACAGGACAAATAAATCAAAGTACAGGAACCATTCAAATTAGAGCTGCTTTTAATAATCCTAACGAAATTTTAACCAACGGAAACAGCGGAAAAATTAGACTTCCTATTGAGTATAAAGATGCTATTGTTGTACCACAATCTGCTACTTTTGAACAACAAGGAAATATTATGATTTTTAAACTAGTAGAAGATAATAAAATTGCCACTTCCATTATAAAAATAAAAGGAACAGTAGATAACCTATACGTTGTAGAATCTGGTTTAACAGCTAACGATAAAATTGTAATATCTGGTGTTGGTAAATTAAAAAACGGAATGGAAATTTCTCCTCAAGAAACCTCTTTTGATGAAGCTATTAAACCTATAGCCACTTTATTTAAAAACTAGTTAACCACAAACATATTTAATCATGTTAAAAACATTTATTGAAAGACCAGTGCTTTCAACAGTAATCTCTATTATAATAGTTATGCTAGGTGTTATCAGTATCACTAGTTTACCTATAGAGGAGTATCCAGATATTGCACCACCAACTATTAAGGTGACCGCAAATTATACAGGAGCAAACGCAGAAACCGTTTTAGAAAGTGTTATCATTCCTATCGAAGAGCAAATTAATGGTGTAGAAGGAATGACGTACATTACCTCTACTGCTTCTAATACAGGTACAGCAGAAATTACAGTTTATTTTGACCAAGAAATGGATGCAGATATTGCAGCTGTAAATGTACAAAACCGTGTAGCAAGAGCTGCGCCATTATTGCCAACAGAAGTAACGCAAACGGGAGTTGTAACACAAAAGCAAGAAACCAGTGCATTAATGTTTATTGCCATGTATTCGGAAAGCGATAATTACGACGCTACTTTTATTCAGAATTACTTAAATATTAACGTTATTCCTGCTATGCAGCGTATTAGTGGTGTTGGTGATGTTAGTTTATTCTCACAACAAGATTATGCCATGCGTATTTGGTTAAATCCAGAAAAATTAGCAGCATATAACTTAATTCCTTCCGATGTTTCGGCAGCTTTAGCAGAACAAAATTTAGAAGCTGCAGCGGGTTCTTTAGGGCAAAATAATGGAGAGTCTTTTTCATATACATTAACCTATAGCGGTCGTTTTAAAAATGAAAGTCAATATAGTGACATTGTTATTAAAGCTTTAGGGAACGGTGAGTTTTTACGCTTAAAGGATATCGCTACTATTGAGTTAGATGCACAGTCTTACGCATCTAATGCAATGAGTTTAGGTAATCCTGCAGTGTTTATGGGGATTTTTCAAACGAAAGGTTCAAATGCACAAGAGATTATTGAAAACATAAAGATAACTTTAGAGCAGGTAAAAGTAGATCTTCCAGAAGGTTTAGATATTTTTGTGCCATACGATACGAGTTTATTTTTAAATGCTTCTATTGAGAAAGTAATAAGCACGTTATTAGAAGCCTTCTTACTGGTGTTTTTAGTTGTATTTATCTTCTTGCAAGATTTCCGTTCGACCTTAATTCCGGCAATTGCAGTGCCTGTTTCTATTATTGGTACTTTCTTTTTCTTGAATGTTTTTGGATATTCTATTAATCTTTTAACACTATTTGCGTTAGTACTCGCTATTGGTATTGTGGTAGATGATGCTATTGTGGTTGTGGAAGCTGTGCATGCTAAAATGGACGAAGGGGAACACAATCCTAAAAAAGCAACACTAACAGCCATGAATGAGATTTCTGGAGCCATCATCTCGATTACTTTAGTTATGGCGGCCGTATTTATTCCGGTGACTTTTGTAACTGGTCCAACGGGAGTTTTTTATGAACAGTTTGGCGTTACTTTAATTATTGCAATTCTAATTTCGGCAGTAAATGCTTTAACATTAAGTCCAGCATTATGTGCTCTATTATTAAAAGAACATAAAGAAGATGAAGAACTAAAAGGTAAGAGCCCGTTAAAACGCTTTTATACGTTATTCAATCGTGGATTTAATGCTACAGTCGAGCGTTACGGTAAATCACTTCAGTTTTTATACAAAAGAAAATTTGTTTCGGTATTATTATTAATTATTGCCGGAGTTGGAATTTACTGGGCGTCTACAACAACACCAACAGGTTTTGTACCTAATGAAGATAGAGGAATTATTTTTGCAAATATTGAATTACCACCAGGAGCTTCATTAGATAGAACCAATGCGGTATCTAAAGATTTATATAATAAAATTGAAGGACTAGAAGGTATTGTAGGTGTTAATTTTATTAAAGGTAGAAGTTTAATTTCTGGAGCTGGTAGTAATTATGGTTTTGGTATTATTAAATTGGAAGATTGGAGCGAACGTGAAGACCCCTCACTTTCTGTACAAGCTTTAACGGGTAAGTTATTTGGTATTGCAGCTACTATTCCAGAAGCCAAAATTATATTTTTTTCACCACCAAGTATACGTGGTTTTGGAAATGCTTCAGGTTTCGAAATTAATCTATTAGATAAATTTGGTGGCGAGTTTGCCGATTTAGACAAAGCGAATAAAGAATTCTCTATGGCTTTAATGAGTCATCCAGAAATTAAATACGCAACCTCTTCTTTTAGTACAAATTATCCACAATACGAAATGGAAGTTAATGTACCATTAGCAAAAGAAAAAGGAGTTTCGGTAACTAGTATTTTTTCAACTTTACAAGGATATATTGGAGGGATTTATGCTTCGGATTTTTCAAGATTTGGAAAACAATTTAGAGTATATATTCAAGCATTACCAGAAGATAGAGCAGATAAAAGTGCGTTAAACAGCATGTATGTAAGAACCGATAGTGGCGAAATGACACCGATTACACAGTTTGTAACTTTAAAACGTGTGTATGGTCCGCAATCGGTAACGCGTTTCAACTTATTTAATTCAACAAGCATAACAGGAGCAACAAATGATGGTTACAGTACAGGGGATGCGATTCGAGTTATTGAAGAAGAAGTAGCAAAACTACCAAGTAATTATACCGTTGCTTATTCTGGTTTAACACGTGAAGAGGTAAATGCAGGAAGCCAAACGACCTTTATCTTTATTTTAAGTATTCTATTTGTGTATTTCTTATTAAGTGCACAATACGAAAGTTACTTACTCCCATTTGCAGTGGTTTTATCCTTGCCATTTGGTGTATTTGGAGCCTATATAAGTACAAAGTTTTTCGGGTTAGAAAACAACATTTATTTCCAAATTGCTTTAATCATGCTTATTGGTCTGTTAGCTAAAAATGCCATACTTATTGTTGAGTTTGCTTTGCAGCGAAGAAAAAATGGGGAGAGCATTGTAGATGCTGCAATCCATGGAGCAAAATCCCGTTTACGTCCAATTTTAATGACATCGTTTGCCTTTATTCTAGGTTTAATGCCATTAGTATTAGCAAAAGGTGTTGGTTCTGAAGGAAACAACTCCATTGGTACAGGAGCAGCAGGAGGCATGTTAATTGGAACACTTTTAGGAGTTTTTGTAATTCCTATTTTATTTATACTATTTCAGTGGTTACAAGAAAAAATTTCTAGTAAACCAGCAGTACAAACTATTGAAGAATAAAACGATGAAAACCATTATAAACCATAAAAATTTTAGTACAGGTGCTTTATTATTAGTTGTTGTGTTAACACTTCAAAGCTGTTTTGTAGCTCAAGATTACGTGAGACCAGAATTGAATACCGAAACGGAAGCGCTTTATAGAACCGATAATTTACCAACAGACAGTATTTCTATTGCAGATGTGTCCTGGAGAAACTTGTTTACAGACCAATACCTTCAACAGTATATTGAAGAAGGTTTACAGAATAATATGGATGTTCGAATTGCACTTCAGCAAATAATAGCTGCTGAAGCATATGCAAAACAAGGGAAAGCAGGTTATTTACCAACTTTAAGTGCTGGGCCAAACTATACACGTCAAGAGTTTTCAGAAAATAGTCAATTTGGATCTTTATTTAGTGGAGGAACAGATACCTACGATATTACAGCAAACCTATCTTGGGAAGCAGATCTTTGGGGGAAAGTACGTAGTAATAAAAGAGCAACACAAGCGGCTTACTTACAAAGTGTAGCAGGACATCAATTAGTAAAAACACAATTAATTTCAAGTATTGCTAATACCTATTATAGTTTATTAGCATTAGATGCACAGTTAGAAATAACAAAGCAAACCATTGCAACAAGAGAAAGCGGTGTAGCCACTATTAAAGCATTAAAAGAAGCAGGTCAAGTAACGCAAGTTGCTGTAGATCAAAACATAGCGCAATATAATAGTGCTAGAGCATTACAAGTGGATATTGAAACTGCTATTTTTACAACAGAAAACACTTTAAGTATTCTACTAGGTAAAGGGCCACAAAATTATGAAAGAAGCCGTTTAGATATTCAAAAAATAGATCAAGATATTACACTTGGTTTGCCAGCAGTATTACTTAGTAATAGACCAGATGTAATGGCTGCCGAATATGGTTTAATACAATCTTTTGAGTTAACTAATGTAGCAAATAGTAACTTATATCCTTCGTTAACATTAACAGCTTCTGGTGGATTACAAAGTCTAGAGTTGGATAAGTTACTTAATGTTAACTCTTTATTTGCAACGGTTGTAGGAGGATTAACACAACCCATTCTAAATCAAAGAGCACTTAAAACACAAAAAGAAGTTGCAATTGCACAACAGGAACAAGCTTTGCTTCAGTTTAAAAAGACATTATTAGTTGCAGGAAACGAAGTGTCTAATGCATTATTTTCTTATGAAGCCGAAACTAAAAAGTTTGTATTTCGAAAAAATGAAGTGGAAGCTTTGCGTACTGCCGAAGCAAACTCGGAAGAACTACTTAAAAATGGATATGCTAACTATTTAGATTTATTAACAGCAAGACAAAGCGCTTTAAGTGCAGAACTTAATATTATAGATAGTCAATTACAGCAATTAGTGTCTATTGTAGATTTGTATGAAGCACTTGGTGGTGGATGGAGATAAAATAAATTAAAATGATTACTAAAGCACAATTGTTAGAATGCTCGATTGCAAAGTTTACACAACTAGGTAGCAAGCATGTAACTTTAGACGAAATAGCAAATGCGCTTGGTATATCTAAAAAAACAATTTATACGTTTTTTGAGACTAAAGAAGCGCTAGTAACTTCTAGTTTAGAGCGTTTATTAAATACGTATAAAGAAGATATAAATAGGATTATTAGTAGCAATACCAACGATCCTATTTTGTGTGTAGTGTTAATTTATAAAAGAGGGTTTACGTATTTAAAATACTTTACACCCTCTTTTCTTTTTGATTTACAAAAATATTATCCGAAAGCAGGTAAGGTTTTTGATGATTTTACAGAAGAAGTATCTACTATCCTCGTATTTAATCTACTCCAGAAAGCACAAAGAGCTGGAGCTATAAAACAGGAGGTAAATCTAGAATTAATGATAAAGGCTTACTTTTTTAGATTGGATACACTTCTTTTTAAAAACAATAATTTATTTGAATTATACACTAAGGAAGCCCTTTTTAAGCATTTAGTAATTTATAATTTAAAAGGAATAATTACGAGTACTTATTCTAATTCTTATTTGGTATAGTTTCCTATTTTTGTACTATGAAAAAAGATATTGATATTCCAAAAGTAGAAGGTGTTTACCTTGCCGTTGTAAATGAATACAATGATGTATATAAAACCCAAGATTGGAACGCATACATTATTAATGATAAAGATGTCGATCTAGAAATGATACTTATTGTTACTAGTGGGTATTCGGAAGATAAAATGACCTCCATTTTTAGAAAAAAACTAGACAAGCTCCCTCGAAAAAGTTATGCAAAAATAGAGTTAATGCAAGAAGAATTATTTGCTATAAATAACCAGTTTAAAGTATCTTTTTTTGAAGGTAATACCATGTTTGATAAAATCTACACGTTTAGAAAAAACACCATTAACTTAAAGGCTTTACAAGCGATACCATTAATGCAGGTAAAAGGGGTTTTAGTAAAATAAAGGTGCTACGTTAAGTGCGTTAGCGATTGTAGTGGCATCCTTTTGCTTTTGGCAAAAGATATAACGAAAAGCGCGACCTTTAGGTAACGCCCAAATAGTAATAAATTTTAAAAAGTAAACGTTTTTTATTAAGACTTAGTTTAACTTATCTGTTAGTTTTTTAAACACTTTTTTAGCGTCTTTACCTTCATATAAAATTTCATAAACTGCATTTATTATTGGTAGTTGCGTTTTCTTTTTATTTTTTTGATTTAGTAAATGAGCAGATTTCGTAGCATAATAACCTTCGGCAATCATATTCATTTCCATTTGTGCAGATTTTACAGTGTACCCTTTACCTATCATATTTCCAAACATGCGATTTCTTGAAAAAACAGAGTAGCCAGTTACTAATAAATCGCCTAAATATGCAGAGTTGTTAATGTTACGTTTCATTTTGTGCATTTTTTTCATAAAACGTTTCATTTCACGAATAGCATTACTCATAAGTACACTCTGAAAATTATCACCATAACCTAATCCATGAGCAATTCCAGCTGCAATAGCGTAAATATTTTTAAGCATTACAGCATACTCTATACCAATTACATCATCGCTAATTTTGGTTTTAATATAATCGCTAGACAGCGCATTTGCTATGTTTTGTGCTTTTTCTTGGTCTGCACAAGAAATGGTTAAGTAAGACAAACGCTCTAGCGCAACCTCTTCGGCATGACACGGTCCTGCAATAACCCCTATGTTTTCAAAAGGTACTTTATATACGTCATGAAAATGCTCGCCAACTAGTTTTCCGGTTTCTGGTATAATACCTTTAACAGCAGATACTATTATTTTATCTTTAATAGTATGGGTTAGTTTTTCTAATTCCGAATGCATAAAAGCAGAAGGAATTACAAAAATAAGAACATCTGCATAAGCAGCCATTTCATTTATATCAT
Source organism: Lacinutrix cladophorae (assembly GCF_053604645.1). Lineage (NCBI taxonomy): Bacteria > Pseudomonadati > Bacteroidota > Flavobacteriia > Flavobacteriales > Flavobacteriaceae > Lacinutrix > Lacinutrix cladophorae. The sequence continues at coordinate 414,782 of NZ_JBSHNR010000121.1, forward strand.
TACTAAGTTTTAACTGCTCTAAATGAAACTCCACAGAGCTTAAATAGCTTGGGTTATGTTTTTCTTTTAATAGGTGTTCTTTTATATAAACGCTTCGCATGTACCAGCCAACTTCTTGTTGGTTTTCACATAGCATTTTTACAATTGCAGTTGCCCAACTTCCGCTACCAAAAACAGCATATTTTAAAGGTGTACTCATTAAAAATATTTCTTTTTAATTTCCGTGACTACGGAAAACGTAATTATTAGAATTTCAAAAATAAGCAAAATATTACTCATTGTAACACATTGTTAATTAGGTGTTTGTGTTTTTTGGCATACGTTTTGAATACCTAAAAGTATTAACTTTAAAACGCTAGATTATGAAGACGACAAAATTACTTTCAGTATTTGCTATAATAGCATTAGTATTCACCTCATGTTATCATGAAGATGTTTATGTAGACGATTACAATAATACCCCAACTCCAACAGTTTCATTAAACCAATTATTAGGTTCTTATGAGTTGTGGTACGTAGATATTAATCAAACTTTAGGATATGGCGAAACACGTTTTTTACAAACTGCATTTACAGTATCTTTTAGAAATGGATTGATGTACGCGAACAATAACCTAGTAGGAATTGGAAGTCAAGGTAACGGGTTTGGTATTACTGTAGGTTATTATGATGCTTATGATATGATTTTAGATGTAGATCATGATGTAGATGGTTATGAAACTTTTGATGTTTTTCAAATAGATTATAACACTATAGAATTATATAACCCTTATAAAGATACGTCGTATTTTTTACATGGTTACCAACGATCTAATTTTGATTATGACTTTGTTTTTTACGATAACATACATTATTTCATGCAAGAATATGAAGCTTGGGAAAAAACGTATACAAGTAATTATGGAGCTTTAAATGAGTTTGATAATGAAAACTTTATGCAGTTTTTAGCAGGAGGAAATGGTGCAACTTTTAGAAGCTCACAAGATGCTACAGGCACCAACCCAAACAATTTATATTGGGATTATTCTGGAATTTATGGAATTGGAGGTGTTAGCGGAAACATATACCAAAAAACATTAACATTAGATTATGATTATTTTGACAATGAATTTTTTGAATTAAGCGTTATTAATGATCGTACTATAGAACTGTTTCATAATGCATCTGGTACTTTGTATGAGTTTAAAGGTAGCGGTTATATACAGTATTTAAAAACTGGAACAACAACAGATAAAACAAAATCTAGTACAGAAAAGAAACGTGTACAACGTGCTGATAAAAAAGAAAATATACGTGTAAATACACGAACGAAATAAAAATTTTGGTTGGTTAGTTAATTAAGAAACCGTTTAAAGAGAAATCTTTAAGCGGTTTCACTTTTTATAAGAATTTGGCACATTAGTTGTAAACATTAATAGTAGTTAGGAACTATTTTTTTAACTTTACAATTATTAACAAAAAATTAAACACAAAACACATTATGGGATTATTTTCATTTATTAAAAATGCAGGAGCAAAAGTTTTCGGAATTGGAAAAACTACGGAAGAAGAGGCTGCTGAAAAATTAGCAGCAGCAAATGCCGAAGAATTAAAAGAAGAAGCATTAGTAGCTAGAAGATTAGAAGGAACAGTTAGAGATTTAGATCTTCAAGTAGAAGATTTATCGGTATTTATCGACGACGATGCAGCGACTATTTCTGGTATGGCTTACGATCAAGCAACTAGAGAAAAAGTAATATTAGTAGTTGGTAACAGCGCTGGTATTGCAACAGTAGATGATCAAATGACTGTAGAGAATGTAGAACCAGAAGCGCAATTTCACGCAGTTGTAAGTGGAGATACTTTAGGTAAAATTGCTAAAACTTATTATGGTAATGCAATGAAATACCCTGTAATTTTTGAAGCTAACAAACCAATGTTAGAGCACCCTGATAAAATTTATGTAGGTCAAGTTTTACGTATTCCTGCTTTAGATTAAGTTTTAAATACTATTATATTAAAAAGCCAACGCACTGCGTTGGCTTTTTTTATTTTGTACTAATTCTAGTTGCAAACTCTTTTAGTTTTTCTGTGTTTGGATGGTTTTCTTTTTCTGCAATTTTTATGTTTTCGCTAAGGTCCCAACCTAGACTTCTTATTCCTTTAGCAAGTAAATCTTCGATTTTCTTTTCTGCTTCATCATAATATTTTGGGAAGTGTGCAAAGCGATAAAACCATAATTCAATTGTAGCATCATATACTTTTCCATTAGCTAATTTAAATGCTTTGTCTATAAAAATTTCAGCTTCCTTTTTTCTATTGGTTAACAATAATAATTGTGCATAGTTGGCACTTATAGCATCGTCTTTAGAATTGAGGCTTATTGCTTTTAAATAATGCTTTTCAGCTTTTTCATATTCTTTGGTTATATTTTTTAAATAATTTGCATAGTTCGCATTGTTAACGCTATTGTCTTCTTCAATTTTTAATGCTTCTATATAATATTCTTCTGCTTTTTCATATTCTTTTTTATGATATAAATACTGAGCATATCCTCCTAAAGCTAATGCGTTTTCGGGATCAATGGCTAATGCTTTTAAGTAAAATACTTTTGCTCTTTCTAAATCGTTCATTATAAACTTAACGAAGTCTGCATATTCCACATTAATAGCTGCATTTTCTGGTTCTAAAGCAAGGGATTTTAAAAAATATGCATCAGCTTTAGGGTAATCATTTTTTATTCGATCTAAGTAGATGGCATAGTTTCCAATTAAACCGGCTTCATTTTCATTGTATTTTAATGCTTCTATATAATTGCTTTCTAAGTTTTCAAAGTCCTTTTTTATAAAGTGTAAAAAGTAGGTGTAGTGCCACCATAGCCAACCGGTAGTTGGGTACTTTTTAATAGCTTCTTCATATATTTTTTTACGTTTTTCAAGATTAGATTCTTTGTCTGCAAGGTTAGAATATTCCAGAGCTGATAATTCTATGTTAACAGTTTTAGCGTTAGATTTATCAATAATTTCTTCTTGTTGTTTGGTTGCCGTTTTTGTTCGATTTTCGGTAATATCTTTTAATACTTCTTTTATGGGTTTTATCTCATCAAAGACCCAAAGAAGTTCGTGCATTAGTTCGTCGAAACCATCAATTTGCACAAAATTCCCTTCGTGTTTTTTTATTAATTTTTTTACTCTCTCAGAACGATTATCTGGATTTGTAGTACACCAAAAAAAGTTACTTGGGCGATTCATGGTTTCAAAATAAGTCATTAAGCTTCCATCATTTCCGCCATAACCAATAATTATTGGTATATGAGAACTAAAGATGTTATCTAATGGTTCTTTCCATTTTGGATCTAGACAATCTATTTCGTTTGGATCACTTTTTGGATCTAATAATAAATCTCTATGGATTTTAATTATTAGTGGATGTATCTGTGAAGGTCTTGCATAACCACTTAAAGATTCATGTCCGCAAACTAAAGGGGTTTTATTCGTAAATTGATATACTGAAGATTCAATCAAACTATCAAAATTTGTTGTAAGTACACAATGTCCTTTTGTTCTGCTTAATATTTGACTTAATACAATGTGTCCAAAACTAGGTTTAGCCATTTTCATCGCTTGTACTAAAAATTCGTATCCCGAAGTTTTATCTGCGTGAAACCGTTTTCTGTATATAATACCATAAGAGGAACTAAGCTCCTCTTCATTTATTTTATTTTCAGAAACCCATGCTTTTAGCTCTTCTTCCCCAATTCTTTCTTTAATTTCATGAAACCATTTTTTTGCTAGTTCTGATCCAGTGGGAATGCCACTTTTGCTACTTGCTCCAGCACCTATAATAAAACAGAATTTTCGGGATTCTGTATTTTTATGAATATCTTTAAGTGTATGTTTAAAATTGTGTGTGGATATTTTATTCATTCTGTAATAAACTTAAAATCAGGTATTTAAATTTACTAAGAATTTTTCGGAAATAAAATGAATTCCTTATTTATAAAAATTCATTTCATCCAAATACTCCCAAACATGTTGCGGTAGCATTGGTTTAATGTTTTTTCCTGCTTGAATAGATTTGCGTATAAAAGTTGAAGAAAGCTGTATTATTGGTGCATCTACAGTATGAATGCGTTTGTGATTATCAAATTGTGTTTCTACTTTTCCTTCAGAAATTCTTGGATATACATAGATGTCATGATTTTCTAAAATAATTTCGTAGTTTTTCCACTTATGAAAGCTTTTCAAATTGTCTTCACCCATAATTAAACTAAAGTCGTAATCTGGATGTTTTTCTTGAAGATGTGTTAATGTGTTTATGGTGTAATTTGGTTGTGGTAGGCCAAACTCAATATCGCAAGGCTTTAGTTTTATGTAGTCTTTTGTTGCTTGATATACCATTTCTAAACGTTGGTGATTATCGAGCAAAGTACTTTTCTTTTTAAATGGATTGTGTGGTGTTACTACAAACCATATTTGGTCTAAATCACTATGTTCTGCAAGGTGATTTGCAATAATTAGATGACCAATATGAATAGGGTTAAAAGAACCAAAGTATAAGCCTACTTTCATTTTATGCCTTTTTTTTAGGGTTTAAAAAAGTAGCAACTAAGGTTTCTGCTTCTAGCAATGCTTTTTCTAGATTATCATTTTCAATAATAACATCAAATAAAGGTGCTGTCGCTAATTCTGCACTTGCTTTCGCTACGCGCATATTAATTTTATCGTCACTTTCGGTTTTGCGTTTTTTTAATCTAATTTTTAATTCGTCAATACTAGGTGGTTTTACAAAAATGGCTAGTGTTTCTTTGGGGAATTTTCGCTTAATCCGTAAACCTCCAGAAACATCAATATCAAAAATCACATTTTTGCCCAAGGCCCAAAGGCGTTCTACTTCGGTTTTTAAAGTGCCATAAAAATTATCTCTATATACTTCTTCCCACTCTAAAAAATCGTCGTTTTTTATATGTTGTTTAAATTGACTTGCAGATAAAAAATAGTAGTCTTCTGCATGTTTTTCTATTCCTCTTTTTTCTCGCGAAGTTGCCGAAATAGAAAATGCTAGATTAAGTTTTTCCTGTTTTAATAAGTGTCTAACAATGGTTGTTTTACCAGAACCAGAAGGAGCAGAAAATACAATTAATTTGCCTTGTTGTGTGTTGTTCTTTTTAGTCACAAAATATTTTTTAATATGTAGACACTTCGACTAGCTCAGTGACATTTAGTTTCTAATTTTTAAAGAACGTTTAATAGCTGTTCCTTTATTTTTTCTAGTTCGTCTTTCATCTGTACTACCAATTTTTGCATTGGTGCGTAATTACTTTTAGAACCAATTGTGTTTATTTCTCTTCCAATTTCTTGACCAATAAATCCTAGTTTTTTACCGTTAGAGTCTTCAGAATTTAAAGCAGAAAGAAAATATTCTAAGTGGTTTTTTAAACGCACTTTTTCTTCGGTAATATCAAATTTTTCAATGTAATAAACAAGTTCTTGTTCAAAGCGGTTTTCATCTACTTTTTCTTTTAATTCATCTACACCTTTACGTAAGCGTTCTCGAACTCCTTCTATACGATCTGGATCCATTTTTATTACCTGTTCTAATAGATCTGAAATAGTTGTTATTCTATTGTTAAAATCAGCCTCCAGTACTTTTCCTTCATCTAATCGATACGTTTCAATTCTGCTTAAAGCTACTTTTATTTCGGCTAAAATAGTATTCCATTCGTTTTCATCTATTTCGGCTTTTTCGGTATTAAGAGCGTCTGGAAAACGAACAGCCATTTTTAATAATTCGGTTTCATCCCCATTCACCATTTCTCTTAGCTGATTTATATATTGTTTTACAACAGGCTTATTTAGTTGTGTAGTGGTTTCTTCACCTGTCATTTCAACATAAATAGAAAAGTCTATTTTACCGCGTTCTAGTTGCTTACCTATTAATTTTCTTAAGCTTAACTCTTTTTCTCTGTAAATAGAAGGCATTCTAGCATTTAAATCCAGGTTTTTACTATTAAGAGATTTAATTTCTAAAGTAATTTTTTTTGTTGGTAATTGTAAAACAGATTTACCGTAACCTGTCATGGAATGAATCATAAGATTTTATTTAAGTTTTACAAAGGTAACGAAAAGTATAGGTTTATACCATTTACCATTTGAAATTACTGTAATACAGCTCCTTTATTTTTTTTCCTCTTCATAAAAAAAGAACCCTAACTAATTACTATCCTTTATTTTTTAGGATTCATTTTAAATAATAAATGTTATGAGAAAACACCATTTAAACTATGCACGCATACTATATTTGTGTAGATTTGTTTATTCAAAATTTAAACGATGTACACAAAACAATTTGAAATACGTTGGAGTGATGTAGATGCCAATAGGCATTTAGCAAATTCTGCATATACTAATTTTATGAGTCATACAAGAATGGCTTTTTTGATGGAGCATGGCTTTACTATGAAGGAGCTAGCAATACACAATATTGGTCCAGTGGTTTTTTATGAACACATGCATTATTTTAAAGAAGCATTTATGGGGCAACCTATTACTGTTAGCTTAGAAGTTTCTGGATTAAGTGAAGATGGTAAGTTTTTTAAATTCGATCATAATTTTTATAACCATAAAGGTGAAAATATTGCGTTTTGCGAAATGATGGGAGCTTGGATTGATTTGAGAGCAAGAAAAATGACAGATTTACCTCAAGTATTATTAGATTTAGCTAATGCTTTCCCAAAATCGGAAGATTACAAAGTCCTTACAAAAGAAGATACTAGAGCAAATGGAAGAGCTCCAAAAAACATCGTACTGTGATTTTTAGCCTTTTAATTTAGGTGTTTTACTTACAAGATATACGCCAGAAAAAATTAGAAGCATAGCTACTACTTTTACTATGTTTATTGTGTCTACTCCCATTGCTATCGCAAAGGTTCCTGCTATTACAGGTTGTAAATAAATAAAAGTACCAACAGTAGATGCTTTTAAGTTTCTTAAAGCCAAAGGATTTAGTGTGTATGTAAAAAAGGTTGCGCCAATAATGACAAAACCTATGGAGAAATAAACGTAAGGAGTAAAAGTTTCTAGTTTAATTTCTAATACATCCTGATATCCAAAAGGAAGCACCATAAAAATACCGAATAAAAACAACCATTTAATAAAAGTAAAAGGATGGTATTTTTGAGTTAATTTTTTTATTATTATTATATATATACTATAAGAAATAGCGTTTGCAAAAACCATCAAGTTTCCTAAAAGAATATGGTCTCCAGTACGTGTAGATTTCCCGTATACCGAAAGTACTATTGCTCCAGCAAAACCTAATAATATCCCTATTATTTTTAAGCCTGTAATTCGTTCTTTTAAAAACAAGGCAGAAAACACGAGTATTATTATTGGTGTAGTAATCATTATTACAGAAGCATGAATTGGAGTAGTAAGTTCTAGACCTCCTAAAAAAAGCAACATGTTTGTAGCAACACCAAAAACAGCAGCTAAAAAAAAGGTTTTAAAATCTTTTCTATCAATCTTTTCTTTTGGCATAAAACAATCTAAAATCCAGAATAAGATTGCAGCTCCAATTACTCGCAACAATACAAAACCAAAAGGCTTTATGTACCCTTCATTCATTACAAGTTTTGCAAAAGTAAAGTTTAAACCATAAAGTAGTTGTACTAAAAAAACAGCAATCAATGCAAAGGTTCTTTTATTCATTTATAACTTGTTTTACAGCTGCAACATTTGTTTTAGAGTTTCCTATAAAAATGGCATCTTCAATAATAAAAACTGGACGACTTAAAAAAGTGTAATGATCTAAAATATAGTGTTTGTAATCTTTTTCGGTTAAGTTCTGGTTTTTTAAATCCATTTCTTTGTAAAGCTTAGATCGCTTACTAAAAAGCGCTTCATAACTACCAGCTAAATCTTTCATCTGTTCTAATTGCTTAGTAGTGATTTCTTCTTTTTTAATGTCTTGTAGTGTGAATTCTGAAGAAAGATTTAATTCTTTTAAAATTCTAACACAAGTACTACAGGTTTTTAGATAGTATACTTTTTTCATATTTATTTTCCGTGAAAACGGAAATATTTTTGTTTAAAAAATTAAATTTTATTACTACAAAGAACGTTCATTTTAACTAAAAAAATAATTACTTTTAAACAAAAATTTGAAACATGAATTGGGCTTTTGAGATTACTTTAAAAAACAGAAAATTATTAGAATCTTTTATAGAGAGTTATAGCCTTGAAGCGCTTAATAAAGTTCCGGAAGGTTTTAATAACAACATGATATGGAATATTGCGCATACTATTGTAACCCAACAGCTATTAGTCTATAAATTATCTGGTTTGCCTTCTGTTTTATCGGATGAAATGATAGAAACATATAGAAAAGGTACAAAAACAGAGCGCGATGTAACGCAAGCTGAAGTAGATGAAATTAAGGGATTGTTGTTTTCTACTATTGAAAAAACAAAAGAAGATTATAACAATAAACTATTTAAAAATTATAATGCATATACGGTTTCTACCAAAAGCACATTAACCAATGTAGAAGAAGCTATTGTTTTTAATAATTTTCATGAAGGTATTCATCTAGGTTATATACTAGCTCTTAAAAAATCTATATAGTTATATTTTTAAATACGTATTTGCTACTTGGTAAGGAATTGTAAATTCTACAATCTCTTTTTCAAAAGCGCCAACACTAAAATTGTCGTATAAAATAATTACACCTTCATCACTAAATCCTAAGGTTTCTGGTAATTTAAATTGGTTATTGTTTAATAGGTTATCTGCATCTGTAAAGGTAGAATTTACTTCTTTGTTGTAATATTTTTCGATTAATGTGGTAAACTCTTCTACATTATTGATTAAATCATTTGTGGTTAAAAGGTCTCCTGTACTCGTATCAAAATTAAAAAAGCGTAATACTAAATTACTGTTTGCCGCTCCAGTATTTATACTAGAATTCATTACTATACAAGCAAAATTGGTTTTTTTAAAAATAACTTCACCATCAATTAAAGCTTCCCATTTGGGTAGTTCTTCTTTTAATTCTGAAGAAATTAAAGTATTAAAATTAGCATATGCATTATTGAAATCTTGCATGCTTTCTTCAAGATTTTCTTTTTTTTCTGCTGCAGCATCTATATGTAAAGCTTGACATGTAAATTGGTTGAGAGTTGTATTTATTTTTTCTGCAGCCAGACTTTCCCCTACTGCTTTAGGCATGTTAATTTCAATAGTAGTTGTGGTTTCTTTTAAAATATTGATTTCAGCAAAAGGAAGTGTTGCGCTCTCTTTTTTACATGAAGAAAAAAGAAGGATAAAAAAAAATAAAGGAACAAATTTCAATGTATATGTGTATTAAAAGTTAAAGATAGATTAAAGATATAGTATAGATTTGAATAGAACGAGTTAAAAAGTATTTTTGTTATAAATACATATACAAATGAAGTTTAATACGAAGACTATTCATGGGGGACAAAAACCAGATCCTGCTTATGGAGCTGTAATGCCACCAATATACCAAACAACAACCTATGCGCAAAGCACTCCTGGAGGACATAAAGGTTATGCGTATTCCAGGTCACATAACCCAACAAGAAATGCTTTAGAAAATGCTTTGGCGAGTATAGAAAACGGGGATTTTGGTTTCGCTTTTGGTTCTGGTCTTGCAGCAATAGATGCTATTCTAAAACTTTTAAAACCTGGTGATGAGGTGATTTCTACTAACGATTTGTATGGTGGTACTTATAGATTGTTTACCAAGATTTTTGAAGATTTTGGTATTACCTTTCATTTTGTTGGTATGAAAAACGCTAGCAATATTGAAAATTATGTAAATGCAAATACAAAACTTATTTGGGTGGAAACACCAACAAACCCTATGTTAAATATTATAGATATTAAAGCTGCTGCCAATATCGCAAAAAAGCATGGTGTTTTATTAGCTGTAGATAACACATTTGCAACCCCTTACCTGCAACAGCCATTAGATTTAGGAGCGGATATAATTATGCACTCAGCAACAAAATACCTTGGTGGACATAGTGATGTGGTTATGGGAGCCTTAGTAGTAAAAGATAAAGATTTAGCAAATAAATTATATTTTATACAAAATGCTAGTGGGGCAATCTGTGGTCCTCAAGACAGCTTTTTAGTTTTAAGAGGAATAAAAACCTTACATGTAAGAATGCAACGTCATTGCGAAAATGGCAAAGCTATAGCAACATATTTAGCTACGCACCCAAAAGTGGAAAACGTGTATTGGCCAGGATTTAAGGAGCATCCAAATCATGCAATAGCAAAAGCACAAATGCGTGATTTTGGAGGTATGGTTTCCTTTACTACAAAAGGGAATAATTATGCGGAAGCGATTCAATTAGTAGAAAAATTAAAGGTATTTACTTTAGCAGAATCCCTTGGTGGCGTTGAATCTCTTGCTGGTCATCCTGCAAGTATGACACACGCAAGTATTCCAAAAGAGGACCGAGAGAAAACAGGCGTTGTCGATTCGCTTATTCGTTTAAGTGTTGGTATTGAGGATGAAACTGATTTAATTGCCGATTTACAACAGGCTTTAGGATAGATATAAGGTTATAATATTGTAAACAAAAAACGCAAGCCTAAGCTTGCGTTTTTTGTTTTATGTTTTTAATTTTAGTCTAAATAGTAAATGTAACCAAAGTTTAGCCATAATAACCAATCATTCGCTTTATTAGACTCTAATGTATGATTTAAACCATCTACCCAATTACTATAAAAATATTGCGATCTCAAATCCAGCATTAAATCGGAAACCACATTAAGTTTGTATCGTACACCAACACTAGCTACTGTAGACCAGGTGCTTCCAGAAGCATCACTAATGACATTTGAAACCGAAGATTGACCATTTACCCATGGACCAAAAAAGTTGTTTGGATCCAGAATATTTCCACCAGGTTCATCGGTATATACTTTTGGGTTATAAGATGTATAATGTACACCAAAACTAATAAAAGGTGCAAATCTATAAGCAAATCCTTGAAAAGATCGAATACTTAAAGGAAAGTATTCTAATTGCATACCAATATCAAAATTATTGGCTTCTCCATGGTGTGTTCTAAGTTGATCATAGCTAGAACTAGGGTTATCTACCCATTCTCCAAAATGATCTAATCTAGTTTTATTCCAGGAAAGCTCACTTCTTAATTTAAAATGATCATTAAAGTAGGTGTCTGTAGAATAACAATTACAATCTGCTCTATAAGAAAAGTTTATATAGTGTACAATTCCAATTCCAATTCCAGTATTTCCTGCGTCCGTTTCAAAGTTATTTCTAACGCCAAAATCCGACTGAAAAGCTACAGGGCCAGCAATAACACCTATTTCATGTGAAAATCCTAGTTGAGAAACTGCAGCGTGTGTTCCTATAATAAAGAACAAAATGAAGGTTAATTGTTTCAAATTAAACATGGTATGATTTCAAGATTAGAGCAAAATACATATAACAAATATATAAATTCCCAACAAACCTGCAAATATAACAGATAAAAGGATGGTTTATTGTAAGTGTAAAAGAGATAGCAATCAAATCTAATAAATTATTATATAACCGGTATTGCTAAAAAGAAAAAAAAAGCATGTAATTTTTAAAGATAATGTATATTTGCATACGTAAAATTAGATATATACTATTTCTCAAAATTTCATAAAATGGAAAATAAAATTGAAGCTTTTTTAAATACAGTGAAAGAAAAGAATAGTCATGAGCCTGAGTTCATGCAAGCTGTTCATGAGGTTGCGGAAACCGTGATTCCGTTTATAGAGGAAAATCCTCAGTATCAAAATAAAATGTTATTAGAGCGTATGGTAGAACCAGAACGTACGATAATATTTAGAGTACCATGGATTGACGATAAAGGTAATACACAAGTAAATAGAGCTTTTAGAGTCGAATTTAACTCTGCAATTGGACCATATAAAGGAGGGCTGCGTTTTCACCCATCTGTAAACTTAAGTATTTTAAAATTTTTAGGTTTTGAACAAGTGTTTAAAAACTCATTAACCACCTTGCCAATGGGAGGAGGAAAAGGAGGGAGTGATTTTAACCCAAAAGGTAAAAGTGATAACGAAGTAATGCGTTTTTGCCAATCTTTTATGAGTGAATTGTTTAGACATATAGGAGCAAATACAGATGTACCAGCAGGAGATATTGGTGTTGGTGGTCGTGAAATTGGTTACATGTTTGGTCAATACAAAAGATTGCGAAACGAATTTACTGGTGTGCTAACTGGAAAAGGAATTTCTTATGGAGGTTCTTTAATTCGTCCAGAAGCTACTGGTTATGGTTGCGTTTATTTTGCAAAAAATATGTTAGCTACCAAAGGAGATTCTATAGATGGTAAAACAATAGTAATTTCAGGTTCTGGTAATGTTGCTCAATATGCTTGCGAAAAAGCAACAGAATTTGGAGGTAAAGTGGTTACTATGTCAGATTCTTCAGGTTATATTCATGATGCAGATGGTATTAATGCTGAAAAATTAGCATATATCATGGAAATTAAAAATGTAAAACGAGGAAGAATAAACGAATACACAGAAAAATATACTTCTGCAACTTTTCATAAAGGAGAAAGACCTTGGGGTGTAAACTGTGATATTGCATTACCATGTGCAACACAAAATGAATTAAATCTTGAGGAAGCAAAAGCATTAATTAATAACAATGTAATCGCTGTTGCTGAAGGAGCAAACATGCCAACAACACCAGAAGCTATTGAAGCTTTACAAAAAGCGAAAGTATTATTCTCTCCTGGAAAAGCGTCGAATGCTGGAGGTGTTGCAACTTCTGGTTTAGAAATGAGCCAAAACTCTTTACGTTTTAACTGGACAAGAGAAGAAGTAGATGCAAAATTAAAGCAAATTATGAACGATATTCACGAGTCTTGTGTTACGTATGGTACACAAAAAGATGGGTATGTCGATTATGTAAAAGGAGCAAACATTGCGGGATTTGTAAAAGTTGCAGATGCTATGTTAGCACAAGGAGTTGTCTAACATTTTATGCATAGCGAAAAAAAGCTTCCTCTTTAGGAAGCTTTTTTCGTTTTTAATATATTATTTTAACATAAAACTCGTTAGTTATAAATATATTTGAAGTTGAAGATTTTAGCTATGATTAAAAAAATTGCACTATTTCTAATTTTTGTAATACCAATAGTTTCATTTGCACAAGACTATTCTGCACAATGGCAAGGGCATTTTTCTTTTTATAATATTAAAGATGTATCGCAAGGAAATAATAAAATATACGCTGCAGCCGAAAATGCGATATTTAGTTATGACATTGAAACCAAAGAAATACAAACGATTACAACTATAAATGGTCTTTCTGGCGAAACAATTACAGCTATTCATTATAGTGAAGCTTACGAATTGTTAGTTATTGGTTACGATAATGGGTTAATGGATATCGCTTTCGATGATCCCGAAGAAAATGTTTTAACCATTATAGATATTGTTGACAAACCAACGATACCACCTACAGATAAAGGTATAAACCATTTTAATGAACACGAAGGCTTAGTGTATATTTCTACAGATTATGGAATTTCTGTATACGATTTAAGTCGTTTAGAGTTTGGTGATACTTATTATATTGGAGATTTAGGAGGTCAAGTTATTGTAGAACAAACAGTAGTTTTCCAAGACTTCATCTATGCAGCATGTAAAAATGGAAGAGGAATAAGAAAAGCCCCTTTAAGTAGTACTAGTTTAATAGATTATGAAGAATGGCAAAGTGTCGTTTCTGGAGATTTTGTAGTGATTGAAGCAAATAGCGATAATCTATATGTTTGTAGAACTTGGAGAGCTTTTTATGATTTAGATGGTAGTACATTAACACAATTAATTAGATATGATGATCTACCCTTAGATGTTAGAAGCATTAACGATTACTTAATTGTAACGACAATAAATGATGTTTTTATTTACGACGGAGATTTTACATTAGTAACACAGGTGTCTGTAAGCGAAGAATTAGATACTCAATTTTCATCAGCAACCATAGATGGCGAATACATTTATATAGGAACCGCAAATGGTCTAATAAAAACCCCACTTTTAAACCCTGTAGAATTTGAACCAATTGTACCAAATGGGCCACTTTTTAATGATGCATTCTCTATAAAAGCCTCTGCTAACAACCTTTGGGTAACCTTTGGGGATTACACCATATATTATGTTCCTACACCATTTAGAGAAAGCGGAATAAGCCACCTTAAAGGTGAGGAATGGAAAAATATCCCATTCGATAGTGTATTAACCGCTAGAAATTTGAATACCATTTCTATAAACCCATTTGTAGAAAATAATGTGTTTATTAGTTCTTTTCAAGATGGAGTACTAGAAGTCGAAAATGATGTTCCAACTACCCTGTATGACCAAACTAATAGTGGTTTAGAGTCCTTAATCGTTCCTGGAGCACCAAGTGTAATTGGTATAAGGCAGGGAGCTTCCGATTTTGATAGTAACGGTATTTTATGGACCATGACGGCAAGAACCGAAAGACCTTTAAAATCCTATGACCCATCTACCGACCAATGGCAAAGTTATGATTTCTCAGCATTAATTCAAGATGGATTAAACGACGAATGGGGGTATGGAGATTTAGTGATAGATAGTAATGGCAACAAATGGTTTGGTGGTTATATTTTCGGACTTATGGGGTATAATGAAAATAACAGTGGTGTTAAATTAAATGCTATTTTTTCTGAAGAACAAAATATGCCTTCTACAATAGTTACTGCTCTTGCAGCAGATGATAGAAATCAAATTTGGGTTGGTACAGACAAAGGATTAAGAGTCTTATATAATTCCTCATCCTTTTTTACTGAGGAAAATCCTGATATTGATGAGGTTATTATTTTAGAGGATGGTATTCCACAAGAACTCTTATTTCAGCAATTTATAACCGATATTGAAGTAGATGGATCTAATAACAAATGGATAGCAACCCTGTCTTCAGGAGTGTTTTATTTCTCTTCAGATGGTCAAGAAACCATTTACCATTTTACAAAAGACAATTCACCTTTACCAACAAATAATATTGTAGATTTATCTATAGATTCTTCTAATGGAACCGTTTATATAGCTACCGAAAATGGATTGGTATCTTTTAAAGCAGGTGGTTCTTCTGTATCTCAAAACTTAGAAGACGCTTATGTCTATCCGAACCCAGTTAGACCAACATTTAATATCACTCAAGACAAAGTGAAAATTAAAGAAATTCCAGATAATGTAAACATTAAAATTACAGATATTGAAGGGAATCTTGTGGCTGAAGCAGAATCTGGTACAAATGCAAGATATCAAGGCTATAATTTAGAAATTGATGGAGGAACAGCTTTTTGGAACGGTAAAAACCTTGCTAATAATACCGTAGCATCTGGTGTTTATTTAATTATGCTTTCAGACTTAGATACTTTTGATACTAAAGTACTAAAAATAATGGTTGTGAGATAATGATCACTAAAACCAATGCTATTGTTTTATCAAAAATAAAGTATGGGGAACATGACTTAATTATTAAATGCTATACCAAACAATTTGGTGTTGTAACTTTTTTACAAAAAGGCATCTTAAAATCTAAAAAAGGAAAAGTAAAAAAGGCATATTTCCAATTGTTATCACAATTACAATTAGAAATTAATTTTCAAGATAATCGGTCTATTCAATATATAAAAGAAGTCAAACCAAATTACATATATACTACATTACATAACGATATTTTAAAAAGTACTATTGTTATGTTTCTATCCGAAGTATTATCGACTTCCCTTCAAGAAGAAGAAAAAAATGAATCTCTTTACCAGTATTTGGAGGCAACTTTGCAATGGCTAGATATGCAAGATCGCTGTTCCAACTTTCATTTGTTATTCTTGTTGAAACTCACGAAACATCTTGGTTTTTATCCCGAAAAAAACCTTAAAAACACAAGCTTTTTTAATTTAAAAGATGGAAAATTTGAAGAAAAACCAACCGATTTTTATAGCGTTTCAGGAGAAAATTTAACACTATTAAAAACACTACTAGGCACAATTTTTGATGACTTATCTCAAATCAAAATTAATGCAATTCAAAGGCAGTCTTTTTTAACTATGTTATTGCTGTATTTTGATTTACATTTGGGAAGTTTTAAAAAACCCAATTCGCTAGAAATATTTAATCAAGTTTTTAATACCTAACATGAAGTATATTAGTATCCTTTTTCTTTTTATAAGCATTTTTACACAAGCACAACAAATTACAGTATTAAATAAAGTTACAGGAGAAACCATACCAAGTGTTGCTATATATAATCATAGCAAGACGAAAAGTACCACCACAAATTTTGATGGTCAAGCTAATTTAAGCACTTTTAATAACACAGAACGTTTATATTTTCAGCATCTATCTTTCCAAGAATTTTCTATCCTAAAATCTAAAATTCAAGACGCAACAATTTCATTAGAAGCAAATGCACAAGGTTTAGATGAGGTGGTCATTTCTGCTTCAAAATTTAAACAAAGTAAAAGAGATATTCCGCAAAAAATAACCAATATAAGTGCTAAAGATATTCAGTTTTCAAATCCTCAAACAAGTGCCGATTTACTAGAGCAATCCGGACAAGTATATATTCAAAAAAGCCAATTAGGTGGAGGTAGCCCAATGATTAGAGGTTTCTCGACTAACAGATTACTGCTAACCGTAGATGGTGTGCGAATGAATAATGCCATTTTTAGAGGAGGAAACCTTCAAAATGTAATCTCGGTGGATCCTTTTAGTATTCAAAACACCGAAGTAACTCTTGGTGCTGGTTCTATTATTTATGGTAGTGATGCCATTGGTGGTGTGATGAGTTTTTATACTAAAACCCCAAAACTATCGTACAGAGATTCTCTTAAATTTAATGCTAATGCTGCAGTTCGATACGCAACTGCAACAAATGAAAAGACTGGACATTTAGATTTTAATATCGGACTTAAAAAATGGGCTTTTCTTACCAATGCTAGTTATACCTATTTCGACGATTTAAGAATGGGATCCCACGGCCCAGACGATTACCTAAGGCCAGAATACATAGAAACTATAGATGGCGAAGATATAATTGTACAAAACAGCAATCCGAAAATCCAAAAATTTACAGGCTACGATCAAATAAACCTAATGCAAAAAGTACGGTTCGAACCACAAGATAATTTAAGTTTCGATCTAGGTTTATACTATTCTGCAACTTCCGATTATCCAAGATACGATCGTTTAATTCGCTATAGAGACGGCGATTTACGTTCTGCACAATGGGATTATGGACCTCAAAAATGGTTTATGTCAAACTTTGGGTTAACAAAGCTAAGTAGTGGTTCTAACCTTTACGATAAAATTAAATTTATAACCGCTTACCAAAACTTTCAAGAAAGTAGAATCGATAGAGATTATCAATCTACAAACCAGGATAATACCGAAGAAAGTGTAGACGCATATTCTGCAAACCTAGATTTCGAGAAATTAATTAGTCCAAAAACCGAACTGTTTTATGGTCTAGAATATGTGTATAATAAAGTGCATTCTAAAGCATTTGCTAGAGATATAACTACTAACGAAACAGCAGCTATTGTAACTCGATATCCAGATAATTCTAGTTGGCAATCTGCAGCAGCATATGCCAGTTTAAAATACAAACCAAACACTAGGTTTGTATTACAGTCTGGTATACGCTACAACCATGTTGCATACCAAGCAGATTTTACCGAAAACAACGTGTTTTTAGATCTCCCATTTAATACCACAAAAAGTGATGCTGGAGCATTAACAGGAACCGCTGGAATAAGCTGGATACCAAATAAAACAATACAATGGAAATTAAATGCATCTACCGCTTTTAGAGCACCAAATATTGACGATGTAGGTAAAGTGTTCGATAGTGAGCCAGGATCGGTGGTAGTACCCAACGAAAATTTAAAACCAGAATATGCTTATAGCGGAGAATTAGGCCTAAAATTAGACTTCGATAACGTGTTTATTTTAGATTTAGCAACCTACTACACGTATTTAGATAATGCATTAGTACGACGCGATTACACTTTAAATGGCGAAAGCGAAATTCTATATAATGGCGAGTTAAGCCAAGTACAAGCCATGCAAAACGCATCGAAAGCTTGGATCTATGGTTTCGAGGTTGGTATGAAAATTAATCTATCTAAAAAACTACAATGCACCTCCCAATACAATGTAATTGGTGGTACAGAAGAAGACGACGATATCGAAGTTCCAGTAAGACACATTGCACCAAACTTTGGTAATACACACCTTACTTGGCAATCTGAAAAATTAAAATTCGATGCTTTTGCCGAATATAATAACGAGCTTTCTTTTCTAGATATAGCACCTTCCGAAATCGAGAAAGATTATATCTACGCCTTAGATAGCGACGGAAATCCGTATGCTCCATCTTGGTATACGCTAAACTTTAGTGCGCAAATGGAAGTGTATAAAAATACAACAGTAACAGCAAGTTTAGAAAACATAACAGACCAACGTTACAAAACCTATTCTTCGGGTATTGCAGCGCCTGGAAGAAATCTAATTATCGCATTAAGTTATAGTTTATAGTTTTTTAGTAAATGTTTTAATTTGGGCGTTTACTACTTCGCAAAAAAAAGCTACGTAGTACCAGGCTATCCATTATATCTTTTTATGTAGGTTACTTTTAATGGTGTATAATGAGCAATCTAATTTTTAAGCTAGCTATAACAAAGGTCTTATGCCACATAAAAAGGATGCCATTTCTATCCTTAACGCAAACAAAAAGCCTGCTCTTTTGGAGCAGGCTTTTTGTTTTATACTAAAAACAATCTATTAGTTTCTCTTCACAGCCTTTTTTGTAATAACCACATCGTTAGACAACGTCACTTTAGCAACATAAGTCGCTTGACTTAAATTATCTAAGTGGTATATTTCGGTACTACTGTTTCCATTTAAGTTGTAAAGCAATCTTCCTAAAACATCGTAAATCTTAACGTTTTTAATTTCTAAGGCATTCGATGTATTAAATTGTACACTACCATCTGCTTGTTCTATTATGGTAAGCGCATTGGTATATTCATTTTCGTTAACAGATAAAGAAGTCGTGTTAAATACAATATCAAATCTATTCGTAAATGAACCAGAATCCGAAGTAAAGTTATAATCACTAGCTTTTAAATCGTGATAAACTTGCATTAATTTATCATGTACATAAATGCTATTGTTTGTTAAAAATTCACCTTCCAACTTCGGAATAGAAAAAGTAAAAATAGTTGCTTCTTCTATGCTTGTGTTAAATCCAATAGGAATTACTTCCTCTGTATGTAAACTTTCCGGAGATTTTCCTTGAATTGCTAGTTTGTCTTTACCATTTACCTCTTCAATTATAGAATATAAGGAAGCGTATGCGTCTGTTGCTAAGTTTTTAGGAGCATCATAATACATACCATCATAATCATTTGTTGCACCTGGTACATAACCTATTAATATTTGGTTAAATACACCACTATCTGTAGTTAAATTCAACCATAACTTATTTGCTTGATCGCTACTAGAACTTCTAAAAAACTGACTGTTATTTCCGGTTACACGCATCGTATTGTTAAAAAGAACATCGGCAGTTTCTATATCTGCAGAAACTGTTGTTGTACTAACAGCATCAGACATAGATATAAAAAATCCTTGTCCAGATGGAATAAATCGATCTGGTTCAATACCATCACCACCAGCAGTTTGTCCAGTTCCATTAATAACGGCATAATCACTTTGTGCAAAGTTTAAAACTTGATTTCCATTATTGGTATCCGAATACGGCGAATCTTGAGACCATAAAAAGATAGCACCATCTGTAACACCAGTTGTCGTTTCCGATACATTAGTGTCTATTGCTGTATTTGCAGTAAGAAAAATATCGGCATCGATAGCAGAGGCATACGGATTACCAATAAAGTTCCAGTTATTATCATTCGTTTCCGAATCATTTCTATAAAGCGGTACCGTATAATCCCCAGTATTTAGTGCGCCTTCAAACGTGTATTCGTAGTTTGCTCCTGGTATACCAAATCCTATTTGATTGTGCATTGCTGCATAACCAACTCCTGGTTGCATGATATCGCTATTCGAAGTGAACTGCCAGTCGTCTCCGTTATCATCTATATCATCTTGGCCATTTACAGTTCCGTTATTATTATTCGTTTCTGCGGTTGCATCCAAATAATTAGTAGCATCATACCAAAAACGTCTAGAATTATGTGCTTCTTGTAATCCGTTTCCAATAGTTTCACCTACAACAGGAGAACTCCAATAGGTGTATTCATAGTAATTATTTAATGGCGCAGTGCGTTTATTTACTTGCGTTACTGCATCTGGATGTAAAGTGTAAGTTCCTGCATTTATACCATCACCATGTTGTACAAAACTTCCTTTGTCTTCTATAAGAACACCGTCTAAACCAAGACCGTTACCATATATATCTACATTTGTAATAACTTCTACATAATGGCCGCTGGTAATTATTAATTTGTTTCCTGCATTTACCACTAATTGACAAGCACTAAAGCTACCATTAGTTGTTGTATTATAATCTCCATCAATTATAATTAGTTTATCACTATCTGGAGTATTATTTGGAGGCAAAATACCTGTCCAGCTGGTACCATCCCAGGTTAAAGTATTTAATTCTGGTTTTATTGCTTCGCTAGTAGTGTAACAGCCAGCACCTTCAGATACTTCGCAATAGAATTGATAATCTGTTTTAGAAATGATATTATCTACAATTAGGGTGCTTTGAGTAGCAGTGTTTGTTATCGTATAGTCTCCTCCTGTACTTATAGGATTCCATAGGTCGTTTACACCATCGTAATAATACCATTGAAAAGTTAAATCATAAGAATCTGCAGCATAAATACCAGTATATCCTTCTGTCGCATTTGCTGTAATTTCAAAAGTAGTACATGAAGTAATTGGAGTGTCTAAAGATATTGTTGGAGTACCTCCTTCAAAATCTGGAGCTTGTCCTGCGCCAACACAATAAGGAGAGGAAGGGTAAACATCTGTAAAAGCCCAATCGGCAGCATTATAAGTTGCTACAGGTTTTGCAACAGTTAAGTCTCTTAGGTAACGATACCCTAAAAGGTTTCCAGTATGTAATTGGTCAATAGTAGTATAACTACCTGAGCCGTTATTTTTTCTTAGTTCTACACCATCATTTGCATTAAAACCAATAAAAGCGGTTTCATAAGGAGTTGGATAATCTGTACAATTACTTCCATCTATCCTAATACGGTATATTTCTCCAGGTGCTAATGTTCCTGTAAGAGAATGCCATACAGCATACGGGCTTCCAACAGTGTCTGTGTGATCTGTTGTTCTATACAGTCTGTATTCGCTTAAGTCTTTCGTTTCTAAAGTAGCGTTATAAACAGTAATCATACCACCATTACCCCAAGCACCACCAGAGCCATCTATATCTTGATCTTCATCAAACAATTCATAAATAAATAAATCGGTAGCAGCAGGTACTATATTAGTCTCACAATTAAACTCTTCATTTATTACATTAAAAGGGAAAGCAGAATCACAAATAATAGAATTCGTTTCAATAATAATACTACCGTCTACAGCATTCGCTGGAATTTGTATCACGACTTCATTACTGTCTTGAGAAACTGGAGTAAGTGTTGTTCCATTAAAACTTATGGTAGCCGAACCTAATTGACTACCAGAAATAGTTACATAAGCACCAATAGGCCCAGAAGATAAATTGATGGTTGTTGTTGTAGTTGGCGGTGTACAAGGAGTACAATATACCTTTACATCATCCAGATACCAAGTGTTAAAAGTGGAGTTAAATCTAAAACTTACATCCGCATTAGAAGCTAAGTTTATTCCCGAAACATCGGTTAAGTCTACTAATTCCGTTTTACCATCTTCTGTAACACTAAACGTATGCAAAATAGTCCAAGCTCCAGCACCAATACGATAATCTACTGTAGCAATACTTCCGTGTGCAGTAACAGAGGAATCTTGATAAAACTCTAATATGGTAGGGTAATCAGTAGCTTCGGTAATAATAGCATCGTTTGTACCAAATACTCTACAAGGTTGTGCAACCCCAGCATGTGCACCAGAAGTTTCGTTTATTGTTCCACTATTGGTCCATCCTGTATTTGGAAAACCAACAAAGTCTTCATCAATACAAGGCGAACCACTATGTACAAATAAAACAGCCTCGTCGGATAAGGAATCTCCACAAGAATTTGTTGCAGTTATTCTATAAATATATCCATGCATACTAATACTAGCGCTTAATACAGTAAGTGTATTCGCGTTTGTACCTGTATTTGTCCAGCTAGTACCTCCATCGGTACTTACTTCCCATTGGTAGCTAGTAGCTCCTGTAGCAGTTGCTGTAAAAGTAGCATTGCTGCCATTAGTTACATTAATATTATCTGGTTGGTCTGTAATTACAGGAAGGTTACTTATGGTAACTGTATATGGACCAACGACTCCAGAGGACCAACATGAAGTAGTTGTATTAAATGCTCTTACATAATAATCACCATCTGTTGTAACGTTTAAAGCGCTAGTGGTATTATTTGTGGTATCTACACCAGCGGCATCCGTTTGCCAGTAGTAAATAATATCTGTAGGCGCAGTACCTGAAAAATCCAATTCTGCAGTTTCACAAAAATCTGGAGCATCTATACTAGAAATTACTCCTGTTGGATCGGATGGTGGTGTACAAGGTGCTCCACAAAAAACTTGAATGTTATTAATAAATTGGACACGATAATCATCCGAACGATATAATCTCAATCTAACATTGGTTCCATTAGTTACAGCAAATGGTAAATTAACAGTAACTGTAACAGAAGATGTAGATGTAAAATAATCTTGTTGAATATCTATCCAATTGGTGCCATCAAAATATTGAAGAATCAAACCATCTGAAGTTCCGGTAGAATTAGAACTTACTGAAGTTTGATATTCAAAAATTTGCGCATTGCTCATTGGAGGCAGTTCTAGCCAATCTCCAACATCATTTAACTGTACTCTGTTACTTCCAGCATATGCACTATTGGCAGTCCAAGTACCATCACTAGTAGTTTCTGTCCAGTTAGAGTAACCATGGCCCCAGCCGCTAAAGTCTTCTTCTAAACAAGGTCCAGTTATAGTAGTTGCATCATTGGTTAATGGTGCTGTTGTATTGTAGATTGGTCCACCAGCACAACTCGAATCGTTTAATGCAAAAACAAAAAAGTAATATTGGGTTGTTTGCGATAAACCAGTTGCTGTAAATGTCGTTGCGTTACTGCTTTGTACTACAGTACCACTACCAATAGTATCTCCAGTGGTATAGCTTGTGTTATCTACAGGGTTTGCACCTAATGTAGCAGAAGAACTTACAACTACAAGATAATCGTCTGCAGTGGTTGCTGTAAAAGAACCGTCGATAGAAGATCCTGTAATGTTACTTAAAGTTAATGCTGTAGGTTGTGTTGTTGGTGCAACACAGGGTGTTGGTGTGGTAACACATATTCCAAAGGTGTCAAAAACATTATTGCCATACTCCCAAACACGAATATATACGGTAGAACCAACGGTTAAACCAGTTGCTGTTGCTAAAGACATATAGCCTGCTCCTCCATCATCATTACAAACTTCTTCTACTAAAGCGCCACAAGTACCTGAGTATATTGAAATACCAGTATCATCAATTGCACCATCTTCAGAAGTTTCTACAGTAATTTCTCCAGAAGCAGGAACTACCACAGAAAACCAAACATCTCCTCCAGCATAACTAGAGCAGGAAGGATCTGCTACACCACTATCTGTAGCATCTATATTCGAGTATGAAGTAAAACTACAAGATGCAGTTGGTGTTAAACTAATTGCACCACTACAATCATCATTACTAATTGGCGGTGAAGTAACCTCACCACTTACATTAATGGTTGGTGTAGTGCCTAGGCCAGATGTGGCATTCGCAATGGTAATCGTATTGCTATAGGTGTTAACCGCTAAACCAGCTACTAAACGCGTGTATATAGGTATTGTACTATTGGCATCAATTAAAGGTATATTCACAGAAGCACCATAACCGCCAACAGCTGTTAAAGAAACTTCAAAATCTGTTGAAGTTGATGTAATTGTTGTTCCAGAAGGATCTGTTAATAAAGTTCCAGTAACATCAAAGCTTTGTGGAGCAGATGGTCCTGTACCAAAAACGTAATCTAAATCTGGAATTGTAGTTGGTGTTGCGGTGATGTTTGGTGTTGGGGTAGAATTGGTACCAATTATTTCGGCGTCATCTACAATCCAATATTCATTACTACTATTGTTGTCCATTACTAGCCTTACTTTTAGATTATTTACACTTGGTAAACCATCAACAATAATTGTACTATAACCATCAGTAGTTCTATTACCTCCAGCAGTAGGAGCAAAAATAGTAGGGGTATTATTATTGTCGTAAGTTGTAGATGCTGTTCCTGTTCCACTGTCAAACGACCATCTAGCATTACTATAACCTCGAACTTGTAATTGGCGTAGCCAAGTGGTTCCTCCATCGTTACTAATATCCACGAAAACGTCATCGGCACCATCAGCACCATTACCCGAACTTCCAGAAAAAGAAGCTAATCTACATGTGAAATAAATATTTGTATAGGCCGAAGCATCTACATTTGCAAAAATAACGGTCGAAGTACCATTACTTTCTTCAATTGCGCGTGTACCACTTACAAAATTATTATCTCCAGCAGGGAAAGGGCCAGTTCCTGTAGCAATTGAACCCCCAGTATATGTCATTGTTGGTGTTGCAGGAGAAGTTTCAAAATCTTGTATTCCAATAGTTACCTGCGCAAAACCAGACACAAAAGCGCATAAACATGCAATTAATATTAGGGCGTAATTCTTTTTCATAGGGATAATATTTTATTTTTGTTTTTCTGCTAAAAAAACAAGCACGTAAATATACGTTAAAGAACTTAAATTTCAAGTACTTAAAGTTATGTGTGTGTTAATAATATGCCAGATGAAATGTTAAAAAAAAACCATGAATCCACAAAAGACATATTCTCTCGACGAAGCGCAAAAAAAGTTAGAGTTTTACTGTGCATACCAAGAAAGGTGTCATAAAGAAGTTGTTAATAAATTAACAACGATGCGCATGATTCCCGATGCAATAGATGTAATTGTGGTGCATTTAATTCAAAATAACTTTTTAAACGAGGAACGTTTTGCAAAAGCTTTTGTTCTTGGTAAGTTTAGAATTAAAAAATGGGGAAAAAATAGACTGCAATTAGAGCTAAAAAGAAAAGATATTAGCAAAACTATTATAAGTATTGCGCTTCAAGAAATTGAAGAAGCCGATTATTTAGAAACTTTTCATGCTTTAGCCGAAAAAAAATTAGAAACTATTAGAGAAAGCAATAGTTATAAGAAAAAAAAGAAGCTGGCAGATTACCTGCTGTATCGCGGTTGGGAAAGTGCGTTAGTGTACGATAAAGTAAATGCTTTAATACAATAAAAATAAGCCTTAAAACAATAGGGTTTTAAGGCTTATTTAAAAAAAATCTACTAAAGTTGTTTTACTAGTTTTTTGGTAAGTAAAATATCGTTTTCTAAATACACTTTTGCTATGTAAGTTCCTGTAGCAATGGTGCTACTATTTATTTTTAAAACACTTGCTTTGTTGGCCTTTACTTGTTGTACTAATTGTCCTGCAGTATTGTAAAGATGTATTGATTCTATTGGGTTTTCAAGGTTTGTTTTAAACTGTATTTCGCTAGGATTTAGCTCGATAATAGAAAGTTGATTTGCTAAATCGTTTGTGTTTATAGCAAGTGTTTCGTCGGTAAAAACAACTTCAAAACGATCGCTAAATTCACCCGTAGATGCAGTAAAGTTGTAACTAGAAATACGCAAGTCGTGAAGCATGTTTAGGTGGTTATCTTTTAAGTATATTGGATTGTTTTCTAAAAAGTCTCCTTCTTCTTTATCTAATGCAATGGTGAATTGCGAGGTTAAAGCATCACTATTGTAAAACTCTAAAGGAATTATTTCGTTACTGTTTAGTGCTGTTGCATTTTTTGCTTGAATGGCATATTTTTTATTAGGAACACCAGCAATGGTAGTGTATAGCATAGAGGCGCATTCTCCAGACATGTTTCTTAGTGCGTCGTAATAACTTCCGTCGTCTCCATTAGTAGCACCATCCATATATGCAATTAAAGCTTGATTAAATACGCCATTGTTAGAGCTCAAGTTTAACCAAATTTTATTAGCATCTGTAGTTGTTTCATTTTTGAAAAATTGTGCATTTGCATCGTTTTCTGCTACTCGCATTGCATTTGTAAAAGTAGCATTACCATTGGTTAAACCTTGAATAAAGAACCCTTGTCCTGAAGGTATATTTCTACCAGGAATTATCCCAGAACCACCAGCAACTTCTCCGGCACCATTTATAATAGCATAGTCGTTGGTATTAAAATTATAGACTTGATTTCCGCTACTTCCAGAACTAGGAGGTGTAGCATGCGACCATAAATAAATCGCGCTAGCAATAACGCCTGTGTTTGCAGCAAAAAAACTGTCTACATTGATAGCAGAAGGATATGGATTTCCAATAAAATTCCAATCTAAATCACCATTATCGCCATTATAAAAAATAGGAGTAGTGATGGTTCCAGTGTTAAAAGTTCCTGTAAAAATATACGGATATTTGTTTCCTACGGTAAATCCAGATCCCGAATGTGTTGCAGCATAGCCAACACCTGGTTGTAGTATGGTGTTTCCATTTAATAGTGCCCAGTCGTTTCCGTTGTCGTCAATATCATCATGTCCAGCGATATAGGTTCCAGTGTTTCCAACTTCGGCAAGTACATCTAGAAAGTTTGCAGCATTAAACCAAAAGCGCATATTTGTGTTCGACGAAGCAAAGGCGCTATTCACAGTGGTGTTGCTTACTGGTGAGCTCCAATAGGTGTAGTCGTACCAATGGTTTAAATTGGTGGTAAGTTTATTTACTTTAGATATTCCTCCTGGATTTACTGTAAACGTTCCAAGGTTGTTAACTTGTACAAAAGATCCAGTAGATTCTACGATTAGTGTTCCATCAATAGTTGCATCATTTTTTACTTGAATATAACTGTTGTTGGATACGATAACCGTTTTTCCGGATGCAATTTCTATGTTATATGAAATAAGATTTCCGTTGGTTTCTGTGGTGTAATCATCATTAATTATTGCTATGGTTTCCGTTTCTGGTAGGCCATTACTCCAAGAGCCACTATTCCAAATGGTTTCTTTTCGGGTTACAGCTCCTGTAACCGATAGGGTGTAGCTTATGGCGGGATGTGTAACGCTTAATATGGTTTTAGCAGGAGCGGTAATACTTACGTTTCCATTATAAGTACCAGTGTCAAGTCCTGCTTTTAAGCGAACGTAAACAGGAACAGGGCCTAAAGATATAAAGGCTCCAGAAATTACAATTTGATCTGCAAATCCAGGAGATCCTGTTACATAAACTTCATATCCAGCAGGAGCAGTAACTGTGTAGGGTCTTGTTAGAAAGAGACCATCATTAATCGTGAAACTTTCATTGTCTGATGGACCGTTGTTTAATTCATAAGAAAAGTTTGGTAGGTCTGCATAGAGCAGTGCGTTTTTTTTAGTTAAATTGTTACTCGATTTATTGTGCTTTGCATAGGATGACAAAGAAAATAAAGTAGCAACAAAAAAACAAAGTAGGTTTGTTTTCATGTAATAGCGTTTTGGGATTAAATATTACGCTAATTTCTAAAAAATTTTCAAATAATCTATAAAGTGCTCGATTTTTTTGTTTAAATGCATTCGTTTTTTTGGTATTCTTTAAAATGGACACTTTTTTTATCCCTTTTTTTAAAATAAGACAAAAAAAAGAGCATATACATATATGCTCTTTTTTTCTAAAAATGTTTTTTACATATTAAAAACTACTCCGGCATTTACTGTAAATTGATTGTGTAGTTTTTCGGAAGGAGTTAAGCCTCCTGTGTCGTATTTTGCTAGTGGCACATTAAGTTCCGCAAAAACCCCTAAACCATCGGTAAAGAAATAACGCGCTCCTAAATGTGTACCAAAGTTTTTTAACCCAAGGTGTAAACCAGGATATAGGTCGAAGGCATCGTCTATGTTAATAACGTTTCCAATATTAGCGTTCACTCTTGCTTTAATATCAAATCTTTTTGCAAATGCTTTACCTACATTATCTGTATTAATTCCTAGTGCGTAGCTAGAAGATATTCCTACCGAAATATTTTCACCTAAACCATAATCGAAACTAGCAAAAATACCAGTAGCATTGTCTTGAAAATTAGCACCAACTTGTATTTTTTTATCTCCACTTCCCGAAAAGGATTGTGCTTGTAAAAAGCTAACACTTAGTAGTGTTATAAATAATATTATATTTTTCATTTGTAAAAATTTAAATTAAAAAAGAATGCAAAATTAGCTATTTTTTTGATTAGTTCTAAGTATTGCTTGTTTGTTTTTGTAATCTATCCAGTTTTGCCCTTTTATTTTTCGCATCATATTATCAAAATGACGCATAATTATAATGTTATATATTGCTTTTGCTACGTTTTTAGGGTTTTTAGAAATAGATCGTAAACTCATGGAAAAACCTGGTGTTTTATATTTCATGTAATGCCAATAGCCTTCTGGCATATATAAAACTTCACCATGTTTTAAATTGGTACTATGGCCTTTGGCATGTTGTAAAGCGGGCCATTTTTTAAAGTCTGGATTAGAAAAATCGATATCTTCTCTTACGATTAAAGAATGCGGAATTTTATATAAATATTTACTCTGTTTTTGGTCAAACAAAATAATTTGTTTTGTCCCTTCAAAATGAAAGTGAAAAATATTAGCCAAATCGATATCGTAATGCATAAATGTATGCGAATCTTTTCCGCCAAAAAAAAGCATTGGTAATCCTTTCATGAATTTTAAACCTAGATCGGGAAAGCGAAAATCTTTTTGAAGCTGTGGTACTTCTTTTAAAATATTCCAAAGAAAAATCCTGTATTTTGTTGGTTCGCTTTTTAGTAAATCGACATAATCCTGCATTTTCATAGTGGCATGTGCTTGATTAAAACCGTCTTTATAATGCACAGGTCTGTCATCGTAAAGCGGTACTGTTTTGTCGCCAGCAACCTGTTTCATGTAGTCTAAATTCCATTTGTTAAATGCAGGCCAATCTTCTATACAACGCTCTATTACCACAGGTTTTTGTGGTTTGTAGTAGTTGGTTAAAAATTCCTTTTTCGTAATGTTTTTTACTCTAGGAATATCTTGAAGATGGAGTTTCAATACAAAAGATTTAAAAGCCCAAAGTTACTAAAACCTAAGCAAACAAAAGCGTTAAACCAATATTGGTTGTGCTAATAAAAAAACGGCATCTAGAATCCTCTTATTCTAGATGCCGTTTTTAGTATTTCGTGAGATTTTTATTTAAAATGATACTTTATACCAAATAGTACATTTCCTTTTGGCATTGGTACTAAGTTCGTTTCCGTGTATTCGGTATTGAAAATATTATTTGCTAGTATAGAAATTTCAAAAGCATTTTTTATTGTGTATTGTACACTTGCATCGATAACCGCATAACTTGCACCAGAAGTTCTTTCGGCGTATTTATAAATAATGCTTTGCGATAGATTTTTTATAAATTGTGTTTGTAAACTTGCAGTTGCATGATGTTTTAACGAGTTAATGGAGTATCTAGAAAAATTACTGGACACAGCTTTTAAATCGTCTTCTAAAAAGGTATACCCTGTTGTGATTGCTTGTTTAAAATCTCCAAGCTTGAAACCATAGGAAGCGTTAAGCTCTATACCTTGAGTGTTTAAATCTCTAATATTTGTTGCTTGCCATAAATCGCTCTCATTTTCTTTTACAAAGTCTATTAGTTTTTTAGAATCTCTATTAAAGGCAGCAAAAGAAATATTAAAGTTTCCGTTGCGGTATTTTATTCCTATTTCTTCTGCTATTGCTTCTTCAGGATCTAAATCTTCGTTTCCTAAAGTGGTAGGATCGCTATAAAATAAATCGGTATATGTTGGTATTCTGTAAGTGTAACCAATGTTTCCATAGATTTTTAAATCATTATTAATCTTGTATCCAATATCTAAACCAGGAAAGGCGTGGAATTTAAAATCGGAAAAATAATTTACAGCAACTCCAGGCGTAATATCTAATTTATTATTAGCTAATAAAAAACGATGTTCTAAAAACATAGTAGTCATAAAACGATTTCTAGCGCCTAAATTATTACTAGATAAATACACTTTTGCTACATCTACCCCAAAACCAGTGACTCCAATTTTAGATGTATACGAAGCATCTATTGCAGCTCCAATTTTATTGGTTTGGTGTAAATTTCTGTAAATGGAAGGGTCTTGTCTTACAAAAACATACATATCTTGGTTTCGTTTCCAGTATAATTTTGGTTTAAGTGTTAGTTTTTCTTTTTTGATTTTGGAAGAAATACCAATTAAACTTGCCTGAGTTTCTTCGTATTGATTAATGGCTGATGGGCTAGCATAAAAACCATTTGCACCAAATTTTCTTTCTTGAAAAGAAGCTATCAAGTCTATTGGTGTTTTGCTGGTGTTGAAGCTACTTTTAATGAAATAATTCTGATTATCATAATCGGTATTATATCTATAACCATCGGAAGTAATTCGGGAAACCTGAATAATATGGGAGGAATTTTTAAGGGTACTTCCAACCATCACCGAACCATTAAGTTGCCCAAAAGAACCTGCTTGTGCATTTAAAGAAACGCTATTTTCGGTATTTTTTTTAGTTACTATATTTATAGCTCCTGTAAATGCATTTTGCCCAAAAATTCTGGCGGCAGGACCTTTAATAATTTCGATACGCTCTATAACTTCCATAGGTAAAGCCATGTTCATGTTGTGATGTCCCGTTTGTGCATCGTCCATTTTTATGCCATCAATAAGTAATAAAGTTTGATCGAAACCACCACCACGAATATATAAATCGGCTTGCATACCAGCTGTTCCACGACGTCTAATATCTACTCCAGCGATTTGTTGTAATAAATCGGCAACATTAGTAGTTGCACTTTTTTTAATGTCTTCTTGGGAGATTACGGTTATGGTTCTAGAATTTTCTTTAAAAGGTAAATCAATTCGTGTAGAAGTAATAATTACAGAATCTAATTGCTGTTCCTTTTCTAAATTTTGTGCTTGAGATGTTGTAGAAAAAAGAACAAGTAAAACCAGTATATGGTATAATTTCATAATAAAAAATATTCGTGATTTTTAACGCTGCAAAATTAGTAACTTTCCGGATCATTAAACTAGTCCAGTTTTAAAAATATGAGTAGTCCGGTTCATACCATGTTAAAATCGTTAATATCTATAGATAAGTCGCTAAGTACTTCTATATATATTCAAATTGCACAACAAATGATTAATGCGATACAACGTGGCTATTTGCCAGAAGGCACTGTATTACCAGGAACTAGGAAGTTTAGTGCATTATTTTCTATAAACAGAAATACAGCTGTTGCAGTATATGAAGAGTTAGCATCGCAAGGTTGGGTTGCAATTCTAGCAAATAAAGGAACGTTTGTGTTAATGCCAGAAAAGAAAACAGTAGCAATTAAAGGCACATTACAAAGTTTAGAAAATTTAAATGCATACCCCAAAACTGCAGGGTTTCCGTTTCAATCCTCTTTTCATTTAGCATCTACTGAAGAATTTTCTATACAGAAGTATGTGATAAATGATGGGAAACCCGATTTAAGATTACATCCTATACATCAATTTTCACGATGGTATAGTGCCTCGATGAAACGAGCTTCTCTAATTTCAAAATGGAATCAAACTCAAAACCAATCGGATACTACTTTTAGTAAACAATTATGTAATTATTTAAATGCCACACGTGGGTTTCATATAAAACCAAATAATATTGTAAGCACACGAAGTACCGAAATGAGTTTATATATTGTATCGCAGCTTTTAATTCAAAAAAATGATGTGGTTCTAGTTGGCGAATTAAGCCATTATAAATCGAATATGATTTTTCAGCAAGCAGGAGCAAATTTGAAAACCATTCCTGTAGATGCTTATGGTATAGATGTCGATTTTATTGAAAAGAATTTTACCAAAAAGAGTATTCGTTGCGTGTATGTTTGTGCACATAGACAATATCCAACTGCAGTAACCCTTACTGCCGAAAGGCGATTGCAATTATTACAATTAGCAAAAGCATATCAATTTGCGATAATAGAAGACGATTTTGATTACGATTTTCAATTGGATGGTTCTGCAATGGTGCCTATGGCAAGTGCAGATGGTCAAGGTGTTGTTATTTACTTAGGTAGGTTAGGGCAGTCTTTTTTTCCTAGTTTTCAAATAGGATTTGTAGTTGCTCCAGAAAATATTATTAACGAAGCCAAAAACTATTTGCAAATATTAGATAAGCAAGGAGATTTAATTCAGAAACAAATACTCACTGAGCTTATTGAGGAAGGTGAAATACATCGACTAATAAAAAAGAATATTACCGTATATAAGCAAAGACGGGATTATTTATGCGCTTGTTTACACAAGCACTTTAAAGCATATGCAACTTGGCAAGTTCCTGCAGGTGGATTAGCGGTTTGGTTGTGTTTTGTGCCTAGTATATCTCTTATACAACTTGCCGAAAAAGCAAAAAATAACAATCTATTTTTACCAAAAACTATATTGTTTCAAGATAAAAACACTTGTGCAATTCGTTTTGGTTTTGGGCATTTAAACGAAACAGAAATAGAAGATGTTGTTACTTTATTAAAACAATCTTTTGAAGAAGTATTACAGTAAATAACTTTATTCTTTTAAAAAGGTATCTAATATAGAATAGAATTTTTCAGGTTCTTCTAAATACGGATTATGACCACTTTGTTCAAACATTTCAAATTGTGCTTGTGGCATAAAAGTTTTGTATTGTACAGCAAATTCTGGAGTAGAAACTCCATCATAACGTCCAGCAACAATTAGCGTTTTTGCTTTTACATCTTTTAATTGTTGTCTGTAATCTTGATTAATCATGCTACCCGAAACATCAAAATCGCCATCTCTACCAATAATTGTGGTATACACGGCATTTGCCCAGCCTCTATACTTTTCTTTTGGTGCATTTTGTTTCAAGCTAGTATTGTGATAATAAATGTATTTGGTAGGAAAGTTGCCATACACCGTTTTTAAAGGTTCTTGACTAGAGATATATCCTAAAGCACGAAGGGAGTCTACTTGTTTCCATTTTTCAGGAAAATGTGTTTTTGCATAATGGTTGTAGCTATCACAATTTGCTTGCCACATGGCGCCAGAATGAAAACCGTTTATCAATACCATTTTGTCTACATGGTCTTTGTATTTTATAGCGTATGCTTGCGCAGGAACGGTTCCATAAGAATGTCCAACAAGGGAGATTTTATCGAAATTTAATAGTTTACGAAGCTTTTCTATTAGTGCTACATCTGCTTCTACCGAATATTCGGAAGTATTTTTTGCATCATCACTTTTACCACGACCTAGCCAGTCGAAAAACACCACTGTATTGGTTTTGTAATAGTGCCCAAAATTACCTTGCATATAATCATGAGAATTCCCAGGACCACCTGGAAGAAAGAAAATAGGATCTCCAGAACCTAAAACTTCCACATTAATTTTATACCCATCAATGGTGTAGAATTTAGATGTAAATTTTTCGAAAATCTCAGGGTCTTGTTGTGCGGTAGCAGAAAAACCACTCCATAATATCAATAAGGTAAAGACTTTAATAATGTAATGCATAATAAGGTATGTTTCGTTTATTATTTAATATCAAATTCTGTATGGCAGGTTTCGCATCGGTATTTTTCTTTTGCGTAAAACGGAAGTGTACCAGAAATAAAACCTACTACAAATGAAAAAAAAGATTTAAAATCGGTAATAGTAGAAAACATAGCTACATGTTTGCTATTACAGTTTGCGCATGTAATGGCATTGCCTTCATCGTCTACCGAATATTTTCCTATAGTGTCTAGAATATGTTGTGCTTTAAGCGCATCTTCGACATATACTTTTAATTTTACTCCTCCAATTGCGTTGCTAACCAAAGGATCTGTGTCTATGGTAAAATTATCACTTAAAAACACAGGAATACCTTCCGACTCTAAACGCCCTTTTATTATTTGCGCTTCGGTAGAATATTGAAACTTTGCTATGGTTTTAAAGGTGTCGCTCATAATTTTCCCACTAAATTGGGAATTTTTTAGTTAGTAAATGTGTTATTAAAGTTACGTTTTTCTATTTATACAGCCTTTTGTTTTAAAGCTTCTTTATCAATCCATTTATAATCGTTTGCAATAGTAGCGTCTAGTAAATCGATGTTTAATTCTTCCGATAAATCATAAGCAACTGCAAGTGCATCTTCGAAGTTGTTTTTTTCGTAGAGTTTAAAATGTTTGTTTTTATTATACCATAAATTTACTTCAAAAATATAGCTTCCATCTGCTAATAATTGCAGGAAAATGGAAACGTATTCGTAATTTTTAATGGTTACCCATTTGCCAATTTTAATGGGGCCAACTTCTGTAGTTGCTCTAAACTTAGAGTTTTTTAAATCTACATATATTTTTTTGTATCTGCTAAATCCTACGCCAATTCCTACTAAATAAATAACACCTTCTGTCATGGCGCCAACCGCTTTAAAATTGCTTAAGTTGAAAAACTTATATAATAAAGAGGCTACAATAATACCAAAAGCAGCTGTAAAAGCGAATGCAGCAATAATGGTTTCCCATAAAGGTTTAGGAGATTCTGAGACGCAAAGAATATTTTCTTTCATTGTTTCAAATATAATTATTTAAAGAGTGGTTTTTTTAATTTTAGTTAATAAGATTTTTTTCTTCAGATAAAAGAAAAGCCCTTTTCCTCTATCTTTGTAAACTATGTTTGCACTAGTAGATTGTAATAATTTCTATGCTTCTTGCGAACGTGTTTTTAACCCTAATTTACAAGGAAAACCAGTCGCTATTCTAAGTAATAACGATGGTTGTGTTATCTCACGAAGTGACGAAGCTAAAGCGTTGGACTTACCAATGGGAGCGCCTATTTTTAAATGGGAAGCTTTCTGTAAGGCCAACCATATTCACGTGCTTTCTTCTAACTATTCTTTGTATGGCGATATGAGTTCGCGCGTTATGGAAATACTAAAACAGTTTACTCCAGATGTTGAGGTGTATAGTATTGACGAATCCTTTTTAGAATTTAAAGGTTTTGAAAATTATGATTTTCATAGTTATGGATTACAAATACGAAAACGCATTTTAAAATGGACAGGTATACCAACTTCAGTTGGTATTGCACCAACCAAAGCTTTAAGTAAGGTTGCGAATAAGATTGCTAGAAAATATCCAAAAGAAACCAAAGGTACTTATGTTATAGATACCGAAGAAAAACGAATAAAAGCATTAAAATGGACTAAAATAAAGGATGTTTGGGGCATTGGCAGAAAATTAAGCAAACGTTTAAAAGACAAAGGATGTAATACCGCTTACGATTTTACACAACTACCAGATGCTTGGGTGAAACGTAATTTTTCTGTAATTGAGTCTCGTTTAAAACGCGATTTAGAAGGAATGCCAACACTGCAATTAGAAGAAAATAGTACCACTAAGAAAATGATAGCTACTACACGTAGTTTTGAATATACATATTCGGATTTAGATAATATTAAAGAACGCATTTCTACTTTTGCAACCAGTTGTGCCGAAAAACTACGAAAACAAGGTTCTAGCTGTCATGTTATTATTGTACAATTAAGTAGTGATAGACATAAAAAAGATGCAGAACAACATCGAGTAAGTCGTATGGTAAGTCTTCCTTACCCAACAAATTCCTCTTTAATTATTAGTACCCAAGCGGTAATTGCGGTAACCTCTATTTTTAAAAAAGGCATTAAATACAAAAGGGCAGGCGTTATTGTTTCAGGGTTAGTACCAATAGATAATTACCAATTACATTTATTTGAACACGAAAATCCAAAGCATAAATATTTAATGCGAGCTATAGATGGTGTCAATAGTAAATATGGTAGTTATAAGATAAAATTGGGCAATCAAGATTTAAAACGTACTTGGAAAATGCGCCAAGAACGATTAACCCCAAAATATACTACGAACATTAATGATATTATAAAAGTGAAATAATGTATTCTTGTAAAGACAAAAAATCTTTTTAATGTGTATATTTAAGAAATAAAATAAAAATCCAATGCTACTACATAAATCGGAAGCCCTCACGTTTTTTACACCAGAACTTTTAGAAAATTCTGGCGCTAGATTTTTTGATACAGGAATATCTGCAGGATTTCCTTCTCCAGCCGAAGATTTTAAAGAACAAAGAATAAGTCTAGATCGTGAGCTTATAAAAAACAAAGAAGCTACTTTTTTTGCAAAAGTAAGTGGGCAATCTATGATTGGAGCAGGATTAGACGATAAAGATTTATTAGTAATAGATAGAAGTATAGAACCTGCACACAATAAAATTGCAGTATGTTTTTTAGATGGTGAGTTTACCGTAAAACGCTTAAAAGTAGATACAGAAGGGCTTTGGTTGCAACCAGAAAACCCCAATTACCCTATGATTAGAATTACAGATGAAAACGATTTTGTTATTTGGGGAATCGTTACCAATGTGATTAAAAAGGTGTAGAATTATGTCTTTTGATAATCCTTTACTGTTTTTTATATGCTCTATAGGTGTTTTCAATGGTTTTATTGCCAGCTCTTATTTTCTTTTTTTTAGTAAACAAAAACGTGTTCAAAATCGATTCTTTGGACTATTACTTTTGATGCTTAGTCTTAGAATTGGTAAGTCTGTATATATATTATTTACAGCAAGAGAACATCGTGATTTGTTACTCTCTCAAATTGGTTTATCGGCTTGTTTTTTAATAGGAATTTCTTTGTTTTATTATTTAAAATCTTCAGTCGATAATAGAAAAACAATTCCGAAGTCCTGGAAAATACACTATAGTATTCTCGTTTTCATTGTTTTGTTAGTAGGAATTATAAAGCCATATAAACTTTATGTAGATTTTTGGAATCATTATTTTATTCATTTTATTTATGCAGTTTGGGGAATATACTTGTTGCTTTCAGCATTCCTTTTAAAAGTTATTTTTAAGAAAATTATTAGTAAAAACACAAAATGCACCACATCCGAAATCTGGTTAGTTGCTGTTTTTATAGGAAACATATTAATTTATGCTGCATATATAATTGGTTATTTCTATCTCTATTTAATAGGAACCATTACTTTTTCGGTAGTGTTTTATGTATTGTTAATTTTATTATTATTCAAAAAGAATAGAGAAAGTGTGTTTCAAGATATTCCGGAAAAGTATGCTGCAAAAAAGATAGATAAAACGGAAGCAGAAAAATTAACTCAGCAATTAACTTCATTAATGCAAAGGAAAGAATTGTTTAAAAATCCAGATGTAAAACTGAAGGATTTAGCCGACGAATTAAACATTTCTAAGCACTATTTATCTCAATTATTAAATGATAACCTTGGTAAATCCTTCGCACAATATATTAATACGTTTAGAACAGAAGAAGCAAAACGTTTATTATTAGAAAATAACCAATTCACTTTAGAGGCTATTGGCTTTGAAGCTGGATTCTCTTCGAAATCTACATTTTACGCTACTTTCAAGAAAATTATTGGGCAAACTCCAGCCGAATTTAAAAAACAATTTTCGTAGTATTTTATCCAAATTTATAATTCTGGACAATTCCATTATAACCTAACACGACATTTTTGAATCGTTTTCTGATGTTTGTATTTCAATCAAACACATAAAAAAATTCATCATGAAAAATTACATTTTATTATTTACTGCAGTATTCACATTTCAATATGCTATAGCACAATCGGCATGTGCTAATGTAGAAAAAACACTTCAAAACTATATGGAAGGCAGTTCGTATAACAAGCC
Organism: Lacinutrix cladophorae; assembly: GCF_053604645.1. Lineage (NCBI taxonomy): Bacteria > Pseudomonadati > Bacteroidota > Flavobacteriia > Flavobacteriales > Flavobacteriaceae > Lacinutrix > Lacinutrix cladophorae. The sequence goes on from NZ_JBSHNR010000121.1 coordinate 452,857, forward strand.
AGAACTATTAGAAGATGCGTTTACAGAAAATGCTACTTTGTATTTAACTGGAAAAGATGGTTTTAAGTTGTATACACCTAAAGAATATGCCGCTTTTTTTAAGGATGCTGAAAATGGCACTTTTAATGGACGCGATGCAAAAGTTTTGGCAATAGAAGTAGTAAAAGATATAGCAACCGCTAAGGTTGAAATTGCAGGCCCAGAAAGAAAATGGGTTTATATCGATTTATTCTTGCTTAAGAAATTTGATGAGGAATGGAAGATTATAAGTAAAACTGCAACTAGAGTAGATAGCAATTAAAAATCAGGATAATGAAAAAAGCACTATTAGTCTTATCCCTTGCCTTTATATGTATAACTGTAAAGGCGCAAGAAAGTAAAGTAACCACTTTTCATAGAATGCTTATTCTTAATAAAGAGAATAAGTTGTTGGTTGTAAAAATTAAAAACAAAGATATTTGGGTAACACCAGGGCTCTATCAAAATAGTAAACAAACGATAAATCAAGGCATAGATAGTATTGCATCTACTTATGGTATTAAAGTGTTTGATATTAAGTTACGAGGAATGTATGGACTTAAAACACGATCTAAAAACCATTATTCCACAAGAAATATTTTTGTAATGAAAACAGATGCTATAGATGTATTATTACCAGAAATTATAGAAGAAGTTTTATGGTTAGATATTAATGAAGCTGTTAAACGAATTAGCTTTTCTCATATATCTGATTTTATAAATGATGTTTTTATGTTTCCTAATGCAATACGATATGGAACAATGGAAAGAGGGGATAATCATGGGAATTATGAATCAAAAATTTCAGAACGATTTTATAGTTCAAAGAAGGATTAATATGAAACATATTTTCATTTTACTATTCCTAACCGTTGGGTTTCGTGTTTCTGCTCAAGAATTTACGATACAATACAAAGACGCTAAAATAGATATAGATGGTACATTTTATGAATCTGTTTGGCAAGAATTACCAGAACATACCGGTTTTTATAACTATTTACCTACCGATATTGGTTTAGCAGAAAACCAAACCTCTGTAAAACTATTTCATAATGGAGAGCATTTATTTGTGCGTGCTATTTACAAGGATAGTACTTCTAGAAGTCAAGTAAGCACTTTAAAGCGGGACGTGTCTATAGCTTATAGTGATGCTTTTGTTATGGTTTTAGATACACAAAACCAAGAGCAAAACGGTTACTTTTTTGCAGTGAATGCTTTAGGCAACCAAACAGATGGTTTAGTTGGTAGAAGTAATAGCGGTTATAATTTAAGTTTTAGCTGGAATACAGTTTGGCAAGCAAAAGTAAAATTAGTAGGCAATAACAAGCAGTATGAAATTGCTATTCCGTTAAAATCCTTAAATTTTAATAAAGACAATGCAACTTTTGGTATTCAGTTTTATGTAAGAGATATAAAAAATAATTCTTGGACTATTTTTAAGAATGTGAAACGCAACTTCGCGAATTTAGATTTACGATTCACCGAAAAATTTATGGTTGAAAACCTTCCAAATAAGGCCGCATCTCGTTTTACAGTTACACCATCTATCACTGCAAATTATCAAAATGATGTGATTGCAAAAGAAGATGAAACAACCTTTAAGCCAAGTGTAGATGTGCAATATAATCTTACATCTTCTTTAAAACTAGATGCTACAATACATCCAGATTTTTCACAGATTGATGTAGATCAACAAGTAACCAACATAACCCGATTTGCAGTAAATTTCCCGGAACAAAGAAATTTCTTTTTAGAAAATTCTGATTTGTTTTCTAATCTAGGAGTAGAGAGTGTAAATCCATTTTATTCTAGAAAAATAGGTGCCAATAGTGATATACAATTTGGACTGAAACTATCTGGTAACATAGCTCCTAAAATAAGGCTAGGTGTTTTAAATGTGCAAACAGATAAGGAAAATGATATTGCTTCTCAAAACTTTGGAGTATTGGTTGTCCAGCAACAATTAACCAATAACTTTACCACTACAGGATATATAGTAAATAGACAAGAAACGGATGGTTTTATGTTAGTAAACGATTATAATCGTGTTACAGGGTTAAACCTTAATTATAAATCGAATAACAATAAATGGATAGGTTTAGCCAATTTTGGAAAGAGTTTTAATGATGAGGTTTCCAAAAATAATAGTTTTTACCATGCTGGAATTTGGTATAATAAAAGAGGGTTAGCCTGGAATGCAGCAATAAAAAATATTGGCAAAAATTATATCACAGATGTTGGTTTTACACCAAGGCTATCTAATTATGATGCTATTAATGATGTTGTTGTAAGAGAAGGGTATACGCAAAGTACAGTAGGAGTAGAGTATGAGAAATTTTATGAAAATTCTAAAAACCTGAATTCGTATAGAATTCTAAATTATAGTAACAATAGTTATTTTAATGAAAAAGGAAATCTGTCACAATCTTCACATTACTTTAATACAGCATTGTTTTTTAAAGATCTGTCTGCTATTTATGCAAATGTTTATTATGATTTTATAGATCTTGCTTATGGGTTTGATCCTTTAAATAACGGAAACGCGCTTCAACCAGACACCTATAATTTTGGATTAGTAAAAGTAGGTTATAACTCAGCAAATAATCAAAAACTTAGATATAGTGTACATGTTCAAAAAGGTAATTACTATAGTGGTAAGAGAACTTCGGGAGGTGTATTTTTAAATTATCAGATGCTTCCTTTTGCAAATTTTGAATTGTCTTATGATGTGAATACAATTGATTTAAACCAATTAGGCAAAGAAACTTTTCATCTAACCCGTTTTACAGGAGAAGTTTTCTTTAACAATAGATTAAATTGGACTACCTATGTGCAGCATAATACGCAAAGGGATAACTTTAATATTAATAGTAGGTTACAATGGGAGTACAAACCGTTATCGTATGTGTATTTAGTAGTTTCTGATAATTATAATGAAGAAATATCGCGACAAAATTGGGGAGTTGCCTTTAAGATGAATTATAGATTTGAGTTTTAAACAAAAAAACGCTTCAGATTATCTGAAGCGTTTTTTATATACATTGTTTGTGATATTAGTCTGCTAACACAATCACTTTATTGTTATTGATTTCTAAAGTACCAGAGTTAATCGCTAACCAAGTTCCTTTATCACTACCTTTAGTAAATTTATCTTGAACTTCCTCTTCTAAAGAAATATCGCCATAAATCTTAACATTTCCTTCTTTTAAAAGAGAAACGATAGGTGCGTGATCTTTTAGTAGTTCAAACTCTCCATTTAATCCAGGAACAGTAATACTAGTTACATCTCCTTTAAATAACGTTGCTTCTGGTGATACAATTTCTAAATACATCTTTTAAATTTTATTTAAAAGCTTCCGTAAAAACGGAAGTCTAATTTATATTAAATAGATGCTGAAATAAATTCAGCACTTGCTTCGGCTTATGCCTCTGCAAGCATTTTTTCTCCAGATTCGATAGCTTCTTCAATAGTACCTTTAAGGTTAAAAGCAGCTTCTGGTAAGTGATCTAACTCCCCATCCATAATCATGTTGAATCCTTTAATAGTTTCTTTAATATCTACTAAAACACCTTTAAGACCTGTAAATTGCTCCGCTACGTGGAAAGGTTGCGATAAGAAACGTTGTACACGTCTAGCTCTACCTACAGCCATTTTATCTTCTTCCGATAATTCTTCCATACCAAGAATAGCAATAATATCTTGTAATTCTTTATAACGTTGTAATAACTCTTTTACACGTTGTGCACAGTTATAGTGTTCGTCTCCTAAAATATCAGCAGTAAGAATTCTTGAAGTAGAATCTAAAGGATCTACAGCAGGATAAATACCTAACTCAGCAATTTTACGAGATAATACGGTTGTTGCATCTAAGTGCGCAAAAGTTGTTGCTGGTGCTGGATCTGTTAAATCATCTGCAGGTACATAAACCGCTTGTACCGATGTAATAGATCCTCTTTTTGTTGAAGTAATACGTTCTTGCATTGCTCCCATTTCTGTTGCTAATGTTGGTTGGTAACCTACCGCAGAAGGCATACGACCTAATAATGCAGATACCTCTGAACCAGCTTGTGTAAAACGGAAGATGTTATCTACGAAGAAAAGTACATCTTTCCCTTGTCCTTCACCTGCTCCATCACGGAAATATTCAGCAATTGTTAAACCAGATAATGCAACACGTGCACGTGCTCCAGGTGGTTCGTTCATTTGTCCGAATACGAAAGTAGCCTTAGACTCTTTCATTATATTTTTGTCCACTTTTTGAAGATCCCAACCACCTTCTTCCATAGAATGCATAAAGTCGTCACCATACTTGATAATTCCAGACTCTAACATTTCACGAAGTAAATCGTTTCCTTCACGTGTTCTTTCACCTACTCCTGCGAATACAGAAAGTCCACCGTGTCCTTTTGCAATATTGTTAATCAACTCTTGAATTAATACTGTTTTACCTACTCCAGCACCACCAAATAAACCAATTTTACCACCTTTTGCATAAGGCTCAATTAAATCGATTACTTTAATACCTGTAAATAAAACTTCAGTAGAAGTTGATAAATCTTCAAATTTAGGTGCTTGTCTGTGTATTGGTAACCCAGCTTCACCAGCTTTAGGTAAATCTCCAAGACCGTCAATAGCATCTCCAATTACATTAAATAAACGACCATAAACGTCATCTCCAACAGGCATTTGTATAGGAGCTCCAGTAGCGTTAACTTCTGTTCCTCTACTTAAACCATCGGATGAGTCCATTGCAATAGTACGTACCGTATCTTCACCAATGTGAGATTGTACTTCTAATACTAAAAGCGAACCATCTGCTTTTTTGATTTCTAATGAATCATAAATCTTTGGAAGTTCGGCACCAGCAGCGAATTCTACATCGATAACTGGACCTACTATTTGTGCAACTTTACCTGTAACTTTTGACATTACTTTTATATTTAATGTTTTGGTATATTATTAATACGAAAAACGGTTTACGCAATTTTAATACGTATAAGGTTTTTCGCGCTGCAAATATAGTGGTTTTAATTTAAAAAATATATCAAAATTTGTAGATTTTTAAGCATAAAAAAACACCTTCAATTTGAAGGTGTTTTTTATATAAATTTAAGATAAATTATTGAAGTGTAGTAGGATAGTTTGTTGGGTACTCTCCTATATCTAATAAATTACCTGAAGCTTCAAAGTTAGAACCATAAGTTGTATCTATTGCTTTCATGAATTGATTAGCTAATAAAGCATAACCTCTTGCAGTTGGGTGTACACCATCTAAAGAGAAAGCACCACCTGTAACTAGGCTTGAAGTTAAATTAAAACCGCCTTCAGGATAACCACCATTATCTAATTGTTGCATTAAAGCATTTGCATCAACAAAAGCAAATCCTGCTGAAGATGCAGCAGATTGTAAAGTTGCATTAAATGCATCTGTAGCAATTTTAATTTCATCTTGTTCTTCAGGTGTTAAAACCCATTTGTCTGCTAAAGGAACTGCAACACCATTTACTGTAAGTGGGTTACCTGGTACTGCTTCAGTTCCAATAAAATTAGAACTCGGTAATACTAATAAATCATCAGCAGTAGCCTGACGCATGTTTACTAATGCAGCACTATATATAGTCATGTCAGACAAGCTTTCATCCATAATTACTACAGCGTTTTGTCCTGCAACAAAATTAATCATTCTCCTATCTGCTTCTTCTTGAGTTAACATTACAGGAGGAATACCTACTAAACCTTGTAATCCTGCATTATACGCAGCATAAGCATTATTTACAGCTCCAGCTGTAGCAGCATCTAGAGGAACTGGATTATGAGGCACCGTTGTAAAATGTGGTATTGTTGTTACATATGGAATGTTAGCCATTACACCTTGTGCACCAGAAGTTTGTAAAGCACCAACTATAGCGCCAATAGAAGCATCAAAAGTTGCTTGTGGTGTAATAGCTCCTAAAGTAGTATCGCCACCAGAAGTAGCATATCCTAATACATCGTTATTACCAATCCATAAGGAAACAAATGTTGGTTGTTGTGCTAAAGCATCTCCTAGTACTGTTGCATTTGGAGCAGATGCTATTCTTACATAGTAAGGGTTTGCTGTTGCTGGAGTAGTTAAAAGGTTTCCAGGGTTTCCATAACCATCATATAATAAATGAAAACTTGCAGCGCCAGGAACTCCCATATTATTATGGCTTCCTAATGTAGGTGCAAATGCTTCGGTAGTTGAAGTTGCTGGTAAAACAGCAGGTCCTGCACCATTAAAATATAATCTAGGCCCAAAGCTTCCGTCTACATTTTGCATTCCTCCAAATAATAAACCACCAATATTATCCTCCATTAATGGTTGTGTAAAAGCACCACCACCAACTAACGCAAATTTTTGCGATAACATATTAGGCATAGAGTTTTGTTGTCCTGCTATAAATAAAGCGTTGTCTGTATAACCAGCAGTTAATGAATTACCTATAGACACATAATTAGAAAAGTTTGCAGATCCAGCGGTTAAGGTTGGAAGTACTACTTCTTCTGTAGGATTGTCTAAGAATTCTTCGAAATCTTCTTCATCATTACATGCTGTGAATCCAATAAGGGCAGCAGATAGTAGTATATATTTTATATTTTTCATTTTGCTAATTTTTATAAGTTATTAATAGTCCATGAAACATAGTACATAGAACCAATAAATCCAGATCCAAAGGCTGTAAAGTATTCGTTACCACCAATGTTTGTTCCTCCAAGTTTAATTAAAGATTTTAAGTAAGGAATTTTATAGTTTATTTGCGCATCGACAGTATGAAATTCAGGTACTACACCATCTCCAAAAGTTGCTTCCCAAAAATAATCATCACTAAATCTATATGCTATATTGAATCCAAAGTTTTTAAATAACTCGGTGTTTCCAAAAGCGGCTTTGAATTTATGTTCTGGCGTATTGAAATTTGTTTCGAAATCTGGGTTTGCATCTCTATCAAAGTCTTGTTTTGTAAAGGTATAACTTCCGCTTAAATCATAATTTCCAAATACTTTAGTTGAAAGTCCAATAGATGCACCATAAGAGTTTACATCTACATCCGAGTTTGTATATGCGCTATAGGCTTGAAAATCACTATTAGCAATTGCAGCAGCTGCAGAACCATCAGCAACAGAGCCATAATATGGAGCGATAACAACTTCTTGAGAAATAAAATCTTTGTATCTGTTATAATACGTACTAAAATCTACAATAAGTTTATTGAATTTACCTCTATATCCTATTTCAGCAGAAGTTACTTTTTCTGGTTTTACAAGGTTAGGGTTAGCAGTTCTTAAAGCTGTAGGATCTCCAGTTGCAGCAAATGCAGTAACAGAAGAAGAAGAGTAAGAATTGTTATAAGCAGCAGCTCCGGTTTGTGTATATACTGTTCCGTCACTTGCTGTAAAATCTCTTGAGTATCTTTCTAAATTGTCTGGAGCAGAACCAACTAAAATAGCACGACCTGCATCTAAACCAATAAATAAATCTTGTGTTGTAGGGTTTCTAAAACCAGTTTGAATAGAACCTCTAATATTATGATTTTGGTTTAAGGTTAAACCTAAAGATAATCTAGGAGAAATAAACCCGTCAAAAAATTCAGATTTATCATAACGAGCAGATGCAGTTATTTTCAATTCCATATCCTCATTTAATTCTACATCTTTTTGAATTTGTGTATAAACACCAAATTCGCTGTAATCTATTTGTCCATCATAATCGGTATAGATAGAGCCAAAAGAGTTTAAGGCATATTGTCTAAAAGAACCACCAACTTGTATATCTGCGAAATCTATTAAGTGGCTAAAGTTATAGTTACCATCTGCATGATAATATTTAGATGCATCTTGAAATTTAGATCCAGAAGCTAAATCAGGATCATTTATAACTCTATTAAAAGCATTTTTAAATTCTGTAGAACCTGGTTCGTATCTACCGTTTTCAGCAGCAGCTCTTGCGGCAGCATGCGCAGTTTCGTCATCAGCACCAGAACCTAGTGTTGCAGCTACATAGGTGTTGATGTAGTCACCAAACCACTCAGCATCACTTTTCCAAGCTCTGTTAATGTTAATTCCTGTAAACACCATATCATAAGAATCACCAGCTTTATCAGCAACGACATAACCTCTTACAAAGTAATTATCGTTTTTTAATTCTAATTTATGTTGTTGTTGGAAAAAGTTATCGATGTTGTATCTGTTTGTACCTTGATAGATTGTAGTTCCAGTACCAACTTTACCTACATAAGATACTTCGAAATTACTATCTGTAATAGGTCTATAATATAAACCCCAATCTGCTTTAATACTTTCTGCTTTATGTTCTGTTAAATCACGCTCATTATATCCAGTTCTACTTACAAATACATCTGGCACCAGACCTGTACCTCCTGATAAGTCATTAATGTTTGCAGATACTTCATCTCCATAAACATTAATACCATTATAGTTTTTGTTGGTTGTTCTAGTCCCACCAAATACATCACTATCTACTTCACTAGTAGCAGCCCAGTCTGTACCATGTAGGTAACCAAAGTTTACTTTTGCAGCAAATTTATCACTGAATTTATAAGCCATTCTAACACCTAAATCTGTGTAAGGGTTGTCTCCTGAAGCTTCTTGAGAAGTGATACCTTGTTTAACAAAAGCACTAATACCTTGGTGGTCAAAAGGGCTTTTACTACGCATAAAAAGAATACCATTAAATGCATTTGCACCATATAAAGCAGAAGAAGCTCCTGGTAGCAATTCTACACTTTGAACATCTGTTTCAATCATACCTACAAGGTTACCAATAGGGAAGTTTAACGCAGGAGTAGAATTATCCATTCCATCTACCAATTGCATAAATCTTGTGTTAGCAAATGTGGCAAACCCTCTTGTGTTTACTGATTTAAATGTTAAACTGTTAGTATTCACATCGACACCTTTTAAGTTTTCTAGACCACCATAAAAATCTGCCGAAGCTGTATTTTTAATTTCTTTTAAACCGAAACGTTCTACTGTTACAGGAGACTCGAAAATACGTTCTGGAGTTCTAGAAGCTGAGATTACTACTTCGTCTAAGGAAGTACCTTCAGCTAAAATAAAATTAAGTGTTTGGTTGTTTGCAGTTACTTCTTGCGATTGAGGCTCAAAACCAATACTACTAGCTTGTAGTGTAAAAGGAGGGTTTTGATTTACTGTTAATGTGAAATTACCATCAAAATCGGTAACAGTACCAACAGAGGCACCTACAACAATAATGTTTGCACTTGGGACAGGTAGGTTATTGTCATCAACTACTGTACCTGTTATTGTTGTTTGTGCAAATGTTGATGCACAAAAAAACAACAATAAAGTTGAAAGAATTGTTCTCATTTTTTAGTTTTAGTTAAATTATTTGAGCCAATATAATTAAATATTATGAAAACTTTAAGAAGTTTTTTGAAAATTATGCGCGCATAATATTATTTTCTCAATTCTTGTGACTAAATTTTAATAAATTCACAAAAATAAGGGGTCAAAATATGGTATGTGTAAAATGTGGGTTGGTTATTCTACAGTAACAGATTTGGCTAAATTTCTTGGTTGATCTACGTTTTTATCTAACATTACAGCAATATGATAAGAAAGTAATTGAAGTGGAATAGTTGTAAGCAAAGGAGTTAATGACTCTAAAGTTTCAGGTACTTCAATAATATGATCTGCTATGTTTTTTACATTGGTATCTCCTTCAGTTACTATACCTATTATTTTTCCTGCTCTAGATTTAATTTCTTCAATGTTACTTACCACTTTTTCATAATGTCCTTTTTTTGTTGCTATAACAAAAACAGGCATTTGTTCATCAATTAGTGCAATTGGGCCATGTTTCATTTCTGCTGCAGGATATCCTTCGGCATGTATGTAAGAAATTTCTTTTAATTTTAAGGCGCCTTCAAGTGCTACTGGAAAGTTATATCCTCTTCCTAAATATAAACAGTTTTTTGCGTCTTTATATGTGTTTGCTACTGTTTGAATATGTAAGTCTGATTCTAAGGCTTTAGCAACTTTTTCTGGAATAAGCTCTAATTCTTGTAAATGATAATGGTAATTCGAATTAGATATTTTTCCTTTCGCTTTAGCTAATTTTAAAGCGATTAAAGTTAATACTGTAATTTGAGTAGTAAAAGCTTTTGTAGATGCTACACCTATTTCTGGTCCTGCGTGTGTGTAAGCTCCTGCATGTGTTTCTCTAGCTATAGAAGATCCAACAACATTACAAACACCAAAAACAAAAGCCCCGTTTTGTTTTGCAAGTTTAATTGCAGCTAAAGTATCTGCTGTTTCTCCAGATTGAGAAATAGCAATCACTATATCTTTGTCTGTAATTACAGGATTTCTATATCTAAATTCGGAAGCATATTCTACTTCTACTGGAATTCTAGCTAGGTCTTCAAAAATGTATTCTGCTACTAATCCTGCATGCCAAGAGGTACCACAAGCTACAATAGTTATTTTATCGGCATTAATAAATTTTTCAATATTGTCATCAATACCAGCCATTTTGATTATGCCTTCATTAGCTAGAAGACGACCTCTGTATGTATCTCTTATCGCATCTGGTTGTTCATGAATTTCTTTAAGCATAAAGTGTTCATAGCCTCCTTTTTCAATTTGTTCTAAATTCATTTGAAGCTCTTGAACGTAAGGTGCTACTATAGAATCGTCTTTAATTTTTCTAATTTTAACATCTTTTTTTATTCTAATAATAGCCATTTCTTCATCTTCTAAATAAATGGCATTTTTAGTGTATTCTAAAAAAGGAGATGCATCACTAGCTATAAAAAATTCACCTTCACCAACTCCAATAGCTAAGGGGCTTCCTAAACGAGCTATAACTATTTCATCGGGTTTATTTCTATCAAAAACAGCAATTGCATAAGCTCCTACTACTTGGTTTAATGCTATTTGTACTGCTTTACCTAGTTTTACTTTTTGTTTTAGTTTTACGTCTTCTATTAGATTTATTAAAACTTCTGTATCTGTATCTGATTTGAAGGTATAGCCTCTTTTAGTAAGTTCTGTTTTAAGGGCAGCATAGTTTTCAATAATACCATTATGTATAATTACTAAGTCTCCAGAGTTGGAGTAGTGCGGGTGAGAGTTAACATCGTTTGGCACTCCATGAGTAGCCCAACGAGTGTGGCCAATACCTACTTTACCATTAGTAGAAATTTCTTTTTCTAACCTTTTTTGTAAATCGGCTACTTTGCCTTTCGTTTTAGATGATTTAAGATTTTCGCCATCAAAAAGTGCTATTCCAGCACTATCATATCCTCTATACTCTAGACGCTTAAGCCCTTCTAATATGATTGGATATGCTTCTCTATGACCTATGTAACCTACGATACCACACATAAATATTTAGTTTTTTGGTTCTGTATAAAATATTTCTAATTGTACTCTTTTTTCTAATGGTACATTTTCATTACCACCATGTAAAACTGTTCCTTTTGGAGACATTACTGTTCCAGATGTTATAATGTCTTCACTATCGGAAGTAGTGAATTGAAAAACCTCATTTATATTTGTAGTTACCATTAATCCTAATTGTAGATTCGTGGAGTCTCTTAAAAGGATATTATTTAAGTGTTCTGTTAAACGGATCTTATATTTTCCATTATCTTCACTTTCTTTATCTAAAGGAGTAGAATGGAATGTTTTAGATTCTTCAGGGGTAGTTGTATTTGTAATGTCTAAAAAATAATCCACAATAGGAACATTATTTTTTAAGTCGTATATAATAACTCTACTAGGTTTTTGCATTTCACTTAGGCTAGCTGTAGCAGTTTCGTCTACGTAAAATACTAAATTAGCTTCATTAATAAGTCTTTGGTCTTTATAGGTATCTATAAAATCATCATATGCATCTGAAAAACCATCATTGTCAGAGTCTGGTCCGCCAAACAAGTCGATAACAGCCATTGCTCCTTCTCCTCCTTTTAGATATAAACTCTCGTCACCATCTACTAGATTTGCTCCTTCGGCAGCTGTAGTAATTGTATTATCTGGATCATCACTTTCTAAAATATTCAAGATATTTCCTGATAAGTTTATTTGAAGTGTTTCCTCTTCTTTAACAATGTTACCATCATCGTCTGTAACAACGACACTATTTACTACTTGGTGTTTTGTATAATTAAGTTCTATCATCGCGTTACTAAAATCAAGTAATAGTAAGCTACCTTTATCATTAACAGCTTCTGCTTTAATGTATAGTCCTCTAAAATAGTTTTGGAAGTTGTTTTCATTACTTAACTCAGCCATGTCTTGTTTTTCGAAAAACAAGTTTTCCCAATAACCTTCTGGCATGTCTAGCTCTTGTCTAAATCTAGGAGTTAATGTTTCTTCATCATCTGTGTCTTCATTTATTATTATTTCTTCGATACTTGGATAGAAGTGAGGTTTTTCTAACGACCCGTCTGTTTCATACAAAGTTTCTACAATATAATTGTCAAAGTTTATAGTACTATTCGCATTAGAATAATATTTTTGAAACTCCTCTATATTATCTGGGTCAAAATCCCTTAAAAAATATCCGTTTCTATTAATTGTAAGTTTTATTGGAGCATCTTCACTGCCGTATAAAGAATCTTTTTCAGTCATAGAATACGTAGAAACACCATCAACGGTTTCTTCTAGGGTAGAAAAATAAGGTATGGATAAAATAACAGAAACAAGTTCTGGTGAGGTTCCAAAATCTGGGTCATACGAATTTAATGTAACTTGAGAGACCACACTTGCTGTTGTTTTACCATATATGTCATCTTTATAAACACCTAGTAAATTAGCGGATAAACCGTTAGTTTGTACAGGGTTTATCTTTTTATTATAGGTTAGAACAAATTGATAAGCGGAGTCCGTATTAAAGTTTTGGGATCCTTCAATATCACTTTCTAAGGATGTAAAATCTTTATCACAAGCTACAAAAGCCAATGCGATTAGTGCGAATAGACCTATTAATTTAAGGGCTTTAATTTTATTTTTCATAGTAATGGATGCTGTTAGCTTAAAACTTCTGTGTTGTAAAAATTGGTGTAAGCTTCGCTAAACTCATCTTTGTTTTTATATGCTAATACTGGTTTTTTAGATGCTTCTAAATGGGTTTCAATATCTTTAGGTAGTTCTTCAGATCCAACGATTAATGCATCCGAATAATCAATAGCTACTTTCATTAAGTTTACAAAACTTGGTTTTTTAAGTGTTTCAATTGCATTACCTTCTACGTTATCAAATTTCACTTTGTTAGACATGTCTTTGTTTAACGTTCCTTCAAAGCTTTGATTGTATATCGATGTAACTATTTTACTTTCGTTAAATAAAGGTTCGTCTTTATAGTATTCTTTAAGATACAAAGGCAGTAAAGAGGCTAGCCAACCATGTACATGAATAATGTCTGGCGACCAGTTTAATTTTTTTACTGTTTCTATTACCCCTTTTGCAAAGAAAATTGCTCGTTCATCATTGTCTGGAAACAATTTTCCATCTTCGTCTGTTAATGTCGCTTTACGTTTAAAATATTCGTCATTATCTATAAAGTAAACCTGAATACGCTCTTTAGGTATAGAGGCAACTTTAATAATTAGTGGCATATCTAAATCATTAATAACTAAGTTGATTCCCGAAAGTCTAATTACTTCGTGTAACTGATGTCTTCTTTCATTAATGTTTCCATATCTGGGCATGAATATTCTAATCTGACCACCTTGTTGGTTTACCATTCGAGGTGTTTCAAACGACATTGAAGAAATTTCGGTTTCTGGTAAATAAGGTACTACCTCAGATGATACATACAATATCCTCTTATCTTTCATATAGCTATTTTTAATGTTTTTTGTATAATATGTGATTAGTAACAGACTTTTTATAGTTATATAAATAGTCTTATGCTGTAATATATACTTGTTTTTTTGAAAAATTTCAAAATAAAAAACACGCAAAAGTACAAAATTTTATGCACTTTGCCAGTAAAAATATTAAGTTTGCACACGTTAATTTTTTATTAAAAGTGAAGATTTTTTCAGAAATAAAACAAATTCAAAATTTTATTACCCAAATAAAGCTTAAAAATCAAACTATTGGTTTTGTGCCAACTATGGGAGCATTACACCAAGGACATTTATCTTTAGTGGCTCAAGCATTAAGTGAAAATGATGTAGCGGTAGTTAGTATTTTTGTTAATCCTACGCAGTTTGATAATGCAGAAGATTTAAAAAAATACCCAAGAACTTTAGAGGCAGATGCAGAATTATTACAAACCTTGTCTAAAGATATTATCGTTTATGCACCTTCTGTAGATGCTATTTATCAAAATAAAGTGGTAGCACAACATTTTAGTTTTGATGGTTTAGAGCACGAAATGGAAGGTAAGTTTAGAGATGGGCATTTCGATGGTGTTGGTACCATTGTAAAGCGATTGTTTGAAATAGTAACTCCAAATAATGCTTATTTTGGTGAAAAAGATTTTCAGCAACTAGCAATTATAAAAAAGCTTGTAGAAAAGTATTCTATTCCTGTTAAAATTACGGGATGTAAGATACATCGAGAAGCAAGTGGTTTGGCCATGAGTTCTAGAAACACAAGACTAAAGCCAGAATATAAAAAAGTGGCACCTTTTATTTATAAAACATTACAATCTGCCAAAATAAAGTTTGGCACAAAAAGTGCTAATAAAGTTACAGAATGGGTTTCTAAAGAGTTTGCTAAACAGCAGTTATTAGAGTTAGAGTATTTTATAATAGCAGATGTGAAAACCCTGAAAACAGTAAAAAGAAAATCAAACAAAAAAAACTATAGAGCGTTTATTGCAGTCTATGCAGACGATATAAGATTAATAGACAATATCGCACTAAATTAATTATCTTTGCCACATGCAAATACAAGTAGTAAAATCTAAAATTCACAGAGTAAAAGTTACAGGAGCAGACCTAAATTATATTGGTAGTATTACTATTGATGAAGATTTAATGGATGCAGCAAACATTGTTCAAGGCGAAAAAGTTCAAATTGTAAATAATAATAATGGAGCTCGTTTAGAAACTTATGCTATTCCTGGACCAAGAAATTCTGGCGAAATCACATTAAATGGTGCTGCCGCTAGATTAGTGTCTCCTGGAGATGTACTCATACTAATTACTTATGCTTTTATGAAGTTAAAAAAAGCAAAAACATTTAAACCGTCCTTAGTATTTCCAGATGAAGCAACGAACCTTTTAAAATAAAGGAAACTAACAATAATATTAAAGTAAGCTCTCTATATATAGGGGGCTTTTTTATTGTTTTTCGATCTATTAAACTGAAGAAAATAATTTGTAACTTGCATTTTCAATTCTCAAACACATAAAAAAATGAAGGTATTAACCTACGTCATAGTTTTCTTTTTTACATTTCAATTTGCTAGCGCTCAAGTGCAATATGAAACTTTCGATTCGCAAAAATTGAACGATACTCGCGAAATAAAAATTCAACTACCAAGAGGTTATGATGATAATACAAGCAAAAATTATCCATTAATTGTTGTTTTTGATGGCGATTATATGTTTGAAATAGTTGCAGGAAACGTTGATTATTATTCCTATTGGGAAGATATGCCAGAAGCAATAGTAGTTGGTGTTAATCAAATAGATACCCGTAGAGACGACTCCAATTATTCGGAGCAAAGTTCATTACCATTAGATTCTGGTGCAGATTTTTTTGAATTTGTAGGTATGGAACTTGTTCCTCATATAGAAAAAAACTATAGAACAGAAAACTTTAAAGTAGCAATAGGTCATGGAGAAACAGCTAACTTTATTAATTATTTTATGCTAAAGCCACTGCCGTTATTTCAAGCTTATATTAGTATAAGTCCAGATTTAGCACCAGACATGTCTACCTACATCCCAGAAAGATTAAAAAGTTTTGAAACTAAATTATTTTACTATTTAGCGACATCTACCAATGATGTCAAATCTATTAAAGCCAAAACCGAAACATTAAATACAAGCATAGCAGCAGTAGATAATAAAAATGTGCTTTACAATTTTAATACTTTTGAAGGACCTTCTCATTACGCATTACCAGCGCATGCAATACCAAAAGCATTAGAAAGTATTTTCTTAGTGTTTCAGCCAATAAGTAAAAAAGAATATAAAGAAACCATACTGAAGTTAGAGAGCTCACCAGTAGCATATTTGTTAGATAAATATCAAACTATTGAAGATTTATTCGGAATAAAAAAACAAATATTAGTGAATGACTTTAAAGCAATATCTGCTGCAATTAATAAAAACGAAAAGTATGAATACTACGAAGAATTAGGAAAAATTGCACGTAAGCAGTACCCTGAAACTATGCTAGGGAATTATTATTTAGCACGTTTTTACGAAGAAACAAATGAGCCTAAAAAAGCTATGAAAACGTATCAGTCTGCATTTATGTTAGAAGAAATAGCGGGTCTTACAAAAGATTTTATGCTTGAGAAATCCGACGAGATAAAAGCAGATTTTGGGTATTAAAAATAGGGAGCGTTTTTAGTAATAATAATTTATAAGTAATTAATAAAGTTTCCGTTTTCTAGGAAAGTAAACATGGCTAAAGTAAAAACAACTTTTTTTTGTCAAAATTGCGGATCACAATACGCTAAATGGCAAGGACAATGTACTTCTTGTAAAGAATGGAATACTATTGTAGAAGAAGTAATTCAAAAACCAGAAAAAAACGATTGGAAAACACCTACATCTACTAAAAATCGTATTTCAAAACCTTTAACCATCAATGCAATTGATGCCTCCGAAGATGCACGATTAAATACTTTTGATAATGAGTTTAATCGCGTGCTTGGTGGTGGTATTGTTCCAGGTTCATTAATTTTATTAGGAGGAGAACCAGGAATTGGTAAGAGTACGTTATTACTTCAAATAGCATTAAAACTACCATTTAAAACTTTGTATGTTTCTGGTGAAGAAAGTCAGAAACAAATAAAAATGCGAGCAGAACGTATTCATGCAAACAACGATACTTGTTTTATTCTTACCGAAACAAAAACGCAAAACATCTTTAAGCAAATAGAAGCACTAGAGCCCGATATTGTGGTTGTAGACTCTATTCAAACACTGCATAGTGATTATATAGAATCTTCCTCTGGTAGTATTTCACAAATTAAAGAGTGTACTACAGAGCTTATTAAATTTGCTAAAGAAACAGCAACACCAGTTATCTTAATTGGTCATATTACAAAAGATGGAAATATAGCAGGGCCAAAAATTTTAGAACACATGGTAGATACTGTTTTGCAATTTGAAGGTGACAGAAATCATATCTTTAGAATTTTACGAGCTAATAAAAATCGTTTTGGATCTACCAATGAGATAGGTATTTATGAAATGCAAGGTTCTGGCTTAAAAGAAGTGTCTAACCCAAGTGCTATTTTAATCTCTAAAAAAGACGAAGAATTATCGGGTAATGCGGTAGCTTCTACTATTGAAGGTTTAAGACCGCTAATGATTGAAGTTCAAGCATTAGTAAGTACAGCTGTTTACGGTACGCCACAACGAAGCGCTACAGGGTTTAATGCAAAAAGATTAAATATGCTTTTGGCAGTTTTAGAAAAAAGAGCAGGTTTTCGTCTTGGCGCAAAAGATGTATTCTTAAACATAACAGGAGGTATATCTGTAGATGATCCAGCAATAGATTTAGCTGTTGTTGCTGCAATTTTATCTTCAAATGAAGACGAAGCACTACCAAAAGATTATTGCTTTGCCGCAGAAGTTGGTTTGTCTGGCGAAATTAGGCCTGTGCAACGGGTAGAACAGCGAATTTTAGAAGCAGAAAAATTAGGGTTTTCTACAATATTTGTTTCTAAGTATAACACTATAACACTTAAAAATACATCTATAAAAATTCAATGTATCTCTAAAATTGAAGATTTGGTAGACTTTATTTTATAAAAAAAACATTTTGGTATTGTGTTGATTAATAGCTCTTTGTATTTCATCTGTTTTTTTTGAAAAAAAAAACAGATGACCGATAAAGTAGGGTTTTTCAACGAATATTTGATTGAAAAATGAAGCTTTTACTTCGTGTCTATTTATTTTTGGACTGTTAGATCCCAAATCTATAGACATCATGAAAATAATCACCTACTTAAAGGCACACTTGTGCACTTTAAACAGTTTATCTAAAGTTTATTCTAAAGGCTTATTCTTTTGCGTATTATTTTTTACGCATATATATGTGTTCTCTCAAACGAATGCAACAAGCATAACATCTGGAGTAACTTTTCAATGGAATGATTCTCAAACGACAAAAACAGATCCTGCTACAATTCAGGCAATTGCCGTAAATGGTAATGTGTATTTTCAATTTGGAGTTCCTAATGCTTATGAGTTAACACAAGTTGGACCAAATGGTCATGCTAGTAATGGGATTCGATTAAATGGACCAAAAATAGAAAACACAAGTGCTAGTGCTACTTGGAATTCTTCCGCTTTAGCTGCGTATCAATCTTTAAACTTGAACCATTATTTTGAAAATAATGGTAATGGACAAAATATTTGTGATGATTATACTGCAGAACAAACAACTGTTGCACAAAGACAAACTTTATCTTACGGATCTGGTATAGCAGCAAGTTCAAGTGGTGTAATTGCAATTACAGAACGTAACGCAAATAATTGCTATCATATTGAGTTTTTTGGAATTCCAGTTAATGGCGGGACAGAACAAAGCCTAGGGGAAACATTTGTTAATACAGATGGCGTGACAAGTTACGGGCATGGTGGAACAGGAGGTGTTAATAACTTTGGTACTGTAGGTACTATAAATGCGCCTAGTGCATCTTCAGATTATTGGTTAAGTGATCGTGTTGTTGAAACTGGCGGTACAATTGGTATTGCTTTGTTTTATCTTAATGATATTGCTCCAACAGGTTCTACAATTACTAAAGCTGTTTTAACAGCAGCATCTTCAGATCATGGAGATGGAAAGTTGTTTATTTTAACGCTTCCAGATCACGATAAAGATGGACTTAGTGATGTTGATGATTTGGACGATGAAAACGATGGGATTTTAGATTCTACAGAATCTAACGGTATTGACCCTTCAGCAGATCATGATACCGACGGAATTCCAAATTATCAAGATGCAGATTTTTGTACTTTAAATAGCTTTGGTATTTGTGAAAATCTAGATTTTGATACTGATGGTGTTCCTAATCATTTTGATGCGGATAGTGATAATGATGGGATTTTTGATGTTGTTGAGTCTGAAGGTCTAGATACTAATTATGATGGGAAAGCAGATGGATCTGTTGGATTAGCGCCAAATACTATAGGTGTTCCTAGTTCTGCTGGTTCAGGGAATACACCAATAAACACAGAGTATTCTAATGGTTTTGATTTTTTAGATATTGATGCAGATAATGATGGTATTCCAGATAATATAGAAGCGCAACCTACTGTAGGTTATGTTAGTCCTAGTGGTACTATAGATTCTTTTAATGGAGTCAACTCGGCTTATCCAAATGGTATCATACCAGAAGATACAGATCTAGATGGTGTTCCAGATTATATAGATACCGATTCAGATAATGATGAAATACCGGATGTTGAAGAAAATGGTATGGCTGATGTTGTTCTTAATATGGATGCAGATAATGATGGTTTAGATAATGCTTTTGAAACAACAACAATACTTGATTTAATTTGGGATGTAAATGAAGCAATTGAAGATCCAACAGATTTATCTGTTTTGCCAGATACCGATGGAGATTTAAGTGATGGTGGTGATTTAGATTATAGAGACTTAATAGATGTTCGTATCCCTAAAGCGACATTAGATTTTGATGGTGTAGATGATTATTTAGATACCAATCCATACATTACAAATTGGACCAGTGGTACTATTATGAGTTGGGTAAAAATTGAACATACATCCGATGGAAACCTTCCAAACTTATACAGTATTGCTGGTCAAGAGAACATGAGGTTATATATTACTAATGGTAGAACACCTTCATTTTATGTAATCACTCAAAATCAAGTAACGGCATCTAGTAATTATCCTTCTAACAACATTCAAGTACAACCAGATCCATTACTAAATATTAAATTAGAAAATCACTTATGGTATCATTTAGCAGGTGTTTTTAACTCAGCAGATCAAACGGTAAAATTATACTTAAACGGAAAATTAGTTGGAGAAACCTCTGACCCAAATTTAAATTCTGAATTATTAACCCAAAACTATAACGGCACACCTCATATTTACTCCCAAAGAGAATTTACTATTGGAAGATATCCAACAAACACAAGTACAGCTGGTTTTGGTCACTTTCATGGAGATATTGATGAAGTAAGAGTTTTTGATGCCGCTTTAACGGATGAACAAATTCAACAAATGGTTTATCAAGAAATTGAAAATAACGGAGGTGTTTTAAGAGGTACTATTATTCCTAAAGACATTGAAGATTTAAATACGTCTCAAAAAGTTTCTTGGAGTAATTTAAAAGGGTACTACCCAATGACAAATATTGTAAATAGTACTACTTCAGATTTTTCTTCAAATTCTAATGATTTAAAACTTCATAATATTAATACTATTCAAGAGCAAACAGCACCAATGCCTTATGTTTCTTCAAGCAATGGTGCATGGGGAGATGAAAACACTTGGTTGCATGGTGACGTTTGGGATATTACAGACACAGACAAGAATAAAGATTGGAGTGTTGTTGAAGTAAAACACAACATTACCGCAGCACATGAAGCAAAAAGTTTAGGTTTATTTATTGATGCAAATAAAACGTTAACAATGAATGGTGACAACCTAGTTTCTAATAGTTGGTATTTAGAATTAAATGGTACACTAGATTTACAAGCCGATTCACAATTAGTTCAAGGGATGTATAGCGATTTGGTAACCTCAGCAAATGGAAAAATATTAAGACGTCAAGAAGGAGCATCTAGTTTTTATTGGTATAATTACTGGAGTTCTCCAGTAGGAAGTACTAATTCCACAGTATTTACAAATAACAATACAACATCAAACAACACCAATAATACATCGTTTCAATTAAACATGCTAAAAGAAGGAAACGGAGATTTAGTAAGGTTTACTAGTGCTAACCATCAAATGAATAGGTTGAGTACTCGGTGGATGTACACTTATGAGAATGGCGTAACCTATTATGATTGGGGTACAGTAACGCCAAGCACAGAAATAAATCCAGGAATTGGTTATATTCATAAAGGAACAGGAGCAGCGCAACAATATATTTTTGAAGGGAAGCCAAATAATGGAACCATAACGCATAGTGTTTCCGACGCAGGAGGATCTGGGTCTGTACCAGGGGTTTCAAAAACAGAATACCTATTAGGAAATCCATATGCATCCGCATTAGATATTCATAAATTCTTAGACGATAATGCATCCGTATTAGGAGGAAGTATTCAACTGTGGCAACAATGGTCAGGTACCTCACATACCACAACCGAGTATGAAGGTGGTTATGCACAAGTAAACAAAACAGGAAGTGTACGCGCTTACCAGTTTGTGGGAGGCTTAGGCGCAAATAATGGTTCACAAGATGGAACAAAAATGCCAACACAATACCTACCAGTAGGACAAAGTTTTATAGCAGAAATAAAAAACACAGGTTCTGTAGTATTTAAAAATAGCCAACGTGTTTTTGTAAAAGAAGCAGATGCAGATGGATCAGAAACTAATGGTTCTGTATTTTTTAGAACATCAGCTTCCAATAACGAGAGAGAAGAACATGTGCTTCAAAAATTACGATTAGAATTTCAAGCATTAGATGGACAAGCAACAAGAAGAGAATTGTTATTAGGATTTAGTACATTCACAACAGATGGCTATGATTATGGATACGAAGCCATCAATACAGATGATAATCATGATGATTTAAACCTAATGTTAGATGGAGAGTATATGACGATTCAATCTTATGCAGCAATTACCAATGAAAAAGTAGTGCCACTAGCATTAAAAACTACAGGGAATAATAGTTATACCATACAATTAACACAAATAGAAAACCTAGACGAAGATCAAGAGGTGTACTTAAAAGATAATCTTACAGGAACCTATTTTGATTTACGTCAAGAATTAGCATATACATTTACATCAGAAGCAGGTGTGTTTAATGAAAGATTTGAGATTGTATTTCAACAAGAAGAAAGATTAAGTATAGAAGAAGTAACAGCACTAAATAATACAGTGATCTATTATAACAATACAACCGGATTATTATATGCAAAAGGATTACAAAATACAGCAAGCAATGTTAGTTTAACAAATATGTTAGGACAAAACGTTTATAGAAAAACAAACGTATCTAACCAAAGCTTAGAAAACGGAATGTCAATAAACAAATTAGCAACCGGAATATATATAGTAAGTATTAAAACAAAAGAAAATAAAGCTATTGATAAAAAGATAGTTATTGAGTAATACGAATTTAATTTTCAAATTAAAAGCTTCATTATCAATAAAATGAAGCTTTTTTTGTTCTATTAAAAATATTCATTTTCTGTTTTTAAGTGGTTTAATTGTAATGATTTAATTGTAAATCAACCGTTTGTAGGTTATTTCTACAGATCAACGATTAAATTTATTTAGTAGAAACTAAAAGATCAAATTTGACTCCTGTTACAATAATTTTGCTACTAGTTTAAAACTATTTAGCATGTGTTGATTAGCAATCTTCCCTCAAGATTTTAATATTTAAAATTAAATAGTCCCAAACTATTACAAACTATAAACCCAAATTAAATACTTGGCATATAAATTGATTTTATGCTGTTGTATTTAAAATGAAACCTACAAGTTATGATTAAACAATTACAATTCTGCGTGCTTTTTTTAAGCCTTTTTGCGTTTAGTTTCCTTTCATATTCTCAAAACATAAAAGATATCGATAATGATGGTGTCTTAAACAGTATCGATGTTGATGATGATAATGATGGTATTCTAGATATCATTGAGTGTCCTGCAGTTTCTGGAGCAGCTTCGCCAAAATCAGACGCAATAACCTGGTCTAAAAACGAATATGATATGTTCGTTATAGGGAATAATACGAATGGTTTAGGTTACCAAGAATCTGGTTTTCAACAAGAGGTTTATGATAAAGGACAAGCGTTAACGGTGTTAAACGGTTTAAATGAATATTCTTTTCCTTTAACTTCTTCTACACCTGGTTCTGGGGGAACTAGTGTTGGTACTTTTGCTAACGGTGTATTGTCTTTTGAAGATAATTACGCACACAGATCTTGGGATATTGATCAATTTAGAACAACTACATCGGGAGGTTTTGTTTCTGGTAATGTAGGAACAGGAGTTTATATTTATCCTGAAGTTGGAAATCAAACAGGAGATTATTATACCGTAAACATAAATTTCTCAGAACCCGTAGCTTCTTTTAGTTTTGATATGGTAGATATTTATGACACGAATTCCGATTCTGCTACAGTTAATTATGAAGTATATGCCGACGATGAGTTAGTTGCTTATTTTAGTGATACTTATTTTGGAAATGATGCAACTGGAAATATAGATATTTTTGATGCAGATGGTGTTTTAAAAGGATCTTTAAGAGCAGGGCAGAATATTGAGAATACAATAGGATTTGTAACAGAAAACTTAGTAAGTAAAGTTTCGGTAAGACATATTGTTATTGCAGGTGGTTTAGCAACGTCTACTCATGATCCTCATGGATTTGACACCTTTGCTTATAGTTTTTTATGTGGTAGTCAAATAGATTTAGACGATGATAATGATGGTATTCCAGATAATATTGAAGCGCAAACAACTATTGGTTATATCGCACCAAGCGGGACAGTAAATACTACTGGGGCATATCCTGGTTTATGGAATAATTACGGGACAGGTATAATTCCAGTTAATACAGATGGTACAGATTTACCTGATTATTTAGATTTAGATTCAGACAATGATGGTATTCCAGATATTCAAGAAAATGGTATGGCAAATACTATATCAAACAATGATACAGATACTGATGGTTTAGATAATACATTTGAAGGTAGTAATACAAATGACTACTATGATGTTAACGATGAAATAAATGAACCTACAGACTTATCTGTTTTACCGGATACCGATGGCGATTTATTTAATGGTGGTGATTTAGATTATAGAGATAATGTAGATGTTTATTTAGAAAATGCTACTTTAGATTTTGATGGAGTAGATGATTATTTAGATACAAACCCTTTTATTACTAATTGGACAAATGGTACAATAATGAGCTGGGTTAAAATCGAATACAATTCAGAGGGTAGTCTTCCAAATCTATATAGTATTGCTGGACAAGAAAACATGAGATTGTACATAACTAGAGGTAGAACACCATCCTTTTATGTTTTAACTCAAGACCAAATTACAGCTTCTAGTAATTATCCTTCAAATAATATTCAAGTACAACCAGATCCATTATTAGATGTTAAACTAGAAAATCATTTATGGTACCATATAGCTGGTGTGTTTAATTCTGAAGATAAAACAGTTAAATTATATTTAAATGGAGAATTAGTAGGTACAACAACAGATACAAAATTAGACTCCGAATTATTAACAGAAAATTATAATGGTACTCCACATATTTATTCTCAAAGAGAATTTACTATTGGAAGATATCCTACAAACACAAGTGTCGCTGGTTTTGGGCATTTTAATGGAGATATTGATGAAGTAAGAATTTTTGATGCTGCATTATCAGACGAGCAAATCCAACAAATGGTATATCAGGAAATTAAAAATAACTCAGGAGTTTTAAGAGGTACTATCATACCAAAAGATATCGAAGATTTAAATACCTCATCAAAAGTATCTTGGAATAATTTAAAAGGATATTACCCAATGTCTAATATTAATAATAGCGCAACTTCAGATTATTCATCAAATGAAAATAATCTGAAGCTTCATAATATAACTTCTCTTCAGGAGCAAACAGCACCTATGCCTTATGTTTCTAATGCTAATGGAGCTTGGACAGAAGAAAGTACATGGTTACATGGAGATGTTTGGGATATAGAAGATGTTGCAAGTAATAAAGATTGGAGTATTGTTCATGTTAAAAATAATGTAAACGCAACGCATGAATTAAAGAATATTGGATTGTTTGTAGATGCCAATAAAACTTTAGAAATAAAAAATAATAACCAAGTAGCGAATAGTTGGTATTTAGAGCTAGACGGAATTATTGATTTACAAAATGATTCGCAATTAATACAAACAGAAAATAGTGATTTAGTAACTTCTTCCGAAGGAAAAATATTAAGACGACAAGAAGGTGCATCAAGCTATTACTGGTATAACTATTGGAGTTCTCCAGTAGGTGTAACGGGTGTTTCGGCCTTTATAGATAATAATTCTGAACATAATGGTAATAATACAGCCTTTAGTCTTAGTATGTTAAAAGATAGTGATGGGGATAATATGACTTTTACAAGTGCAAACCATCAAATAAACAAATTAAGTACTAGATGGATGTATACTTACGAAAATGGTGTGACTTATTATGATTGGGGAACCGTAACACCAAGTACAAATATTAACCCGGGTGTTGGTTATATTCATAAAGGAACAGGTGTAGAGCAACAATATATTTTTGAAGGTAAACCAAACAATGGAACTATAAAAATAAGCGTAGCTGATGCTGGAGGATCTGGGTCTGTACCTGCAGTATCTAAAACGGAATATCTTCTAGGTAACCCTTATGCATCAGCAATAGATATACATAAGTTTTTAGATGATAATGAAGCTGTTTTAGATGGTAGTATTCAACTATGGCAACAGTGGTCAGGAATTTCACATGTTACAACAGAATACGAAGGTGGTTATGCACAAGTAAATAAAACGGGAGCAGTAAGAGCATATCAATTTGTTGGTGCAGAAGGCTTAAATAATGGATCACAAGATGGTACTAAAACGCCAACAAAATATGTACCAGTAGGACAGAGTTTTATGGCAGAAATAAAAAACACAGGATCCGTAGAGTTTAATAATGGACAGCGTGTTTTTATTAAAGAAGCAGATGCAGATGGATCTTTAAATAACGGTTCTGTGTTTTTTAGAGAAACCAATGAAACGAATAGTGCAGATGTAATTTCTTATGGGCCAACCATGCGAAAACTAAGATTAGAATTTAAAGCATTAGACGGTCAGGCTACAAGAAGAGAATTGTTATTAGGATTTAGTAATATCACTACAGATGCTTACGATTATGGATACGAAGCAAGAAATACAGATAGTAATCATGACGATTTAAATCTGTTATTAGATGGTGAATATATGACTATACAATCTTATGCTGAAATAACAGCGGATAAAGTAGTGCCATTAGCATTAAAAACATCTGGAAATAATAGTTATAGTATTAAGTTAACTGCATTAGATAATATAGAAGAAAGTCAAGAAATTTACTTAAAAGATAATCTTACAGATATATATTTTAATTTACGCCAAGATGTTGCATATACTTTCACATCAGAAGCTGGACAATTCAATGAAAGATTCGAAATAGTTTTTGAAGAAAATCAAAGATTAAGTACAGAAGAAGTGATAGCAAATAACAATACCGTAATTTATTATAATAACAACAGTGACTTATTATATGTAAAAGGATTAAATGCAGAAGTAAGCAACCTAAGTTTAATGAATATGTTAGGTCAAACAGTTTATAAAAAAACAAACCTATCTAACAATGTGCTAGAAAATGGAATGCCAATTAGTCAATTAGCAACTGGAATTTATGTTGTAAGTATTAAAACGAAGGATAATCAAATCTTAGATAAAAAGATAATTATCGAATAATTAGCTATTAGTTTTTAGTTGAAAAAGCCTAAACGTAAGTTTTGGCTTTTTTTATGCCTATAAATCAGGTAGTGATTTTAGAAGTTACATGGGATTAAAGAAAAAATCCTATTTTATTTAGTAAATTCATTTTTACATTTTAACGAATTTTTTGCGTTTAATTGACAAATTATTTTTTTATATTAATTTATTGTAATGGTCATGAATCTTGTGGAAATAGGATTAATAACGCTTCCGATGGTGAAGTAGAAGATTATACCGTAAATATTATCAATAATACATTATCTACTTCAGATATTACTTTATCTGCTGTTTCTGTTTATCCAAATCCAATGAAAGAGAATGTAGTAGTTAAATTGCCTTCTCCATTTAATTATCAAGAATTAAACATCACGTTACTTGATTTACAAGGTAGAATTATTCGTAACAAATCGGTTACTAATTCCCAAAGTGAAATACATTTTAATGGATTAGAAAAGCTAAGTAATGGTGTTTATTTTATGCGAATTACAGAAGGAAATAAGACTTTAATTTCAAAAAAACTTATCAAAATATAAGTCGTTTTATATAATAAAAAGAAAAGCCTCTGAAATTTCAGAGGCTTTTCTTTTTTATAAACTTAACAAATTCATACAAATTCATTAATTTCGCAACTCTTAAAAGAAAATGATAAAATGAGCACGACTTTTCCTGAATATAAAGGACTTAACTTACCAAATGTTGCAGACGAAATCTTAAACTATTGGGAAGAGAATAACATCTTCGAAAAAAGTGTAACCACTAGAGAAGGTGCAAAACCGTATGTGTTTTTCGAAGGACCTCCTTCAGCAAACGGATTACCTGGTGTACACCACGTATTAGCTCGTGCTATTAAAGATATTTTTCCGCGATATAAAACCATGAAAGGCTACCAAGTAAAGCGTAAAGCTGGTTGGGATACACATGGTTTACCTATAGAACTTGGTGTAGAAAAAGAACTAGGTATTACGAAAGAAGATATTGGTAAAACTATTTCTGTCGAAGATTACAACGCTGCTTGCCGTAAAGCAGTAATGCGTTATACCGATATCTGGCATGATCTTACCAATAAAATGGGATACTGGGTAAATATGGACGATCCCTATATTACCTACGAACCTAAATACATGGAAACGGTTTGGTGGTTACTAAAAGAGATTTATTCTAAAAATTTAATGTATAAAGGCTATACCATTCAGCCATATTCACCTAAAGCAGGAACAGGTTTAAGCTCGCATGAGGTAAACCAACCGGGAGCATATCAAGATGTTACAGATACCACTATTGTTGCGCAATTTAAAGCCATAGAAAATACCTTGCCCGACTTTTTACAAAACGAAGGAGATATTCATTTTATAGCTTGGACTACCACACCTTGGACACTTCCAAGTAATACCGCATTAACGGTTGGACCAAAAATAGATTATGTTTTAGTGGAAACCTATAACCAATACACATTTCAACCTATGAATGTGATTTTGGCAAAAGCTCTAGTAAACAAACAGTTTGATGGTAAGTTTAAAAGAGTTGAAGAAAAAGTAGCGCTTTTAGAATATAAAAATGGGGATAAAAAAATACCTTATTACGTAGTAAAAGATTTTAAAGGAAAGGATCTTGTTGGTATTAAATACGAACAACTTCTACCGTACGCTTTGCCAAATGATAATCCTCAAGATGCTTTTCGTGTAATCTCTGGAGATTTTGTAACTACAGAAGATGGTACAGGTATCGTACATACAGCACCAACCTTTGGAGCAGATGATGCATTAGTTGCTAAGCAAGCCACACCAGAAATACCACCATTATTGGTAAAAGACGATAATGATAACTTAGTGCCTCTTGTAGATTTACAAGGTCGTTTTAGACCAGAAATGAAAGAGTTTGGAGGTAAGTACGTTAAAAACGAGTACTATAAAGATGGTGAAGCTCCAGAGCGTTCTATAGATGTAGAAATTGCTATTAAGTTAAAAGAAGAAAATAAAGCCTTTAAGGTTGAGAAATACAAACACAGTTATCCACATTGCTGGCGTACAGATAAGCCGATATTATACTATCCATTAGACTCTTGGTTTATAAAAATTACAGATGTTAAAGGTCGTATGCATGAGCTTAATACAAGTATTAACTGGAAACCAAAATCGACAGGAGAAGGTCGTTTTGGTAATTGGATAGCGAATGCAAACGATTGGAATTTATCCCGTTCTCGTTATTGGGGAATTCCACTACCAATCTGGAGAACAGAAGATGGTAAAGAGGAAATTTGTATTGGTTCTGTAGAAGAACTAAAAGCTGAAATGGCAAAAGCAGTTTCCGCAGGAGTTTTAGCAAAAGATATCTATGCAGATTTTGAAGTAGGAAACAATTCCGAAGAAAACTATGCGAAAATAGATTTACATAAAAATATAGTAGATGAAATTGTATTAGTTTCTGAAAGCGGACAACCTATGAAACGCGAAAGCGATCTAATAGATGTTTGGTTCGATTCTGGTTCTATGCCTTATGCACAATGGCATTATCCTTTTGAAAATAAAGAATTAATTGACGAAAATAAATCCTTTCCAGCAGATTTTATAGCAGAAGGAGTAGACCAAACACGTGGATGGTTTTATACTTTACATGCTATTGGAACAATGGTTTTCGATTCGGTAGCGTATAAAAATGTAGTTTCCAACGGATTGGTTTTAGATAAAAACGGACAAAAAATGTCGAAGCGTCTAGGTAACGCTACAGATCCTTTTGAAACCTTATCGACCTATGGAGCAGATGCAACGCGTTGGTACATGATTGCTAATGCAAACCCTTGGGATAATCTAAAATTTGATGTCGATGGTATTGAAGAAGTGAAGCGTAAATTCTTCGGAACACTATATAACACCTATTCATTCTTCACATTATATACCAATATTGATAAGTTTAGTTATGCAGAAGCAGATATTCCTTTAGAAGAAAGACCAGAGATTGATCGTTGGATTCTTTCCGAATTGCATACATTAATTCAAAAAGTAGACGATTACTATGCAGCATATGAACCAACAAAGGCAGCAAGAGCAATTTCAGAATTTACACAAGAGTATTTAAGTAATTGGTATGTGCGTTTAAGTAGAAGACGTTTCTGGAAAGGAGATTACCAAACCGATAAAATTTCGGCATATCAAACCTTATATACTTGTATGTTAACCATAGCGAAACTTGGAGCGCCAATTGCACCATTTTTTATGGATAGACTTTACTTAGACTTAACAAAAACTACACGCACAGAGAGTTTTGAAAGTGTACATTTGGCGGAGTTTCCAAAAAGTGATACTGCTTATATCGATAAATCTTTAGAGCGTAAAATGGAAGCAGCACAAACAATCTCTTCTTTAGTCTTATCGTTACGTGCTAAAGAAAAAATTAAAGTGCGTCAGCCATTGCAAAAAATTATGATTCCTGTAGATTCAACCCAACAAAAGGAAGAGATTTTAGCAGTTGCTAATTTAATAAAACACGAAGTAAATATTAAAGAGGTAGAGCTTTTAGATGATGCTTCCGATATATTAGTGAAACAAATAAAACCTAATTTTAAAGCTTTAGGACCTCGTTTTGGAAAGGATATGAAAGCGATTGCTGGAGAAATTCAGAAATTTACCGCTGAAGACATAAAAAAAATCGAGCAAAATGGTGTTTTAGATGTGGAAGTTAACGGAAAAAGTATTACTTTGGAACTCAGTGATGTAGAAATTACATCACAAGACATTGAAGGTTGGTTGGTAGCAAATGAAGGTAATTTAACCGTTGCTCTAGATGTTACTATAACCGAAGAATTACGTAAAGAAGGGATTGCTCGTGAGCTCGTAAACCGTATTCAAAATTTACGTAAAGATTCTGGATTTGAAGTTACAGATAGAATAGATGTGAAGCTTCAAAAAGAAGACCAAATTGTAAAGGCAGTAGAGACTAATATAGAGTATATTAAAACCGAAACCTTAACCGAAACGTTAGAAATTGTAGAACAAATAGATAATGGTATAGAAATTGCTTTTGATGCTATAAATACCAAATTATTTATTACAAAACATTAAAACTATGGCAACAGATATAAACGTAAGATATGCAGATAAAGATTTAGCTGAATTTAAAGAGTTAATACAAGAAAAAATTCAAAAAGCACAACACGATTTAGAGCTTATTAAAAGTGCGTATATGAATGACCATAATAATGGTACAGATGATACATCACCAACGTTTAAAGCTTTTGAAGAAGGTAGTGAAACCATGAGTAAGGAAGCGAATTCGCAATTAGCAATTAGACAAGAAAAGTTTATTCGTGATTTAAAAAATGCACTTATTCGTATCGAAAATAAAACCTATGGTATTTGTCGTGTTACTAAAAAGCTTATCGCTAAAGAGCGTTTAAAATTAGTGCCACATGCTACTTTAAGTATTGAAGCTAAAAACTTGCAATAAAATTTAAAAATAGAATCTCCTTAGAATTAAGAGACTTTATAACTACAACACAAACGCTTCAATTTTATTGAGGCGTTTGCTTTTTAACCTTTTGTCATTCCCAGAATAGTAGCGCAATTTGAATAAAATGAAAACCATTATTTACATACTATTTTTTTGTTTTACAGGCTTGGTAGAAGCGCAAAATATCACAGAAAAAACTTTTCCTGCAACTACAGTTACAAGTATAAATATTAATGGTGAAAATATATTTCAAATTACTGTAGAAACCAAACCAGTAGATGCTATTACAATTTATTCAAGAGTAGAAGGCGAAAATAACCAAGACTTTATTTTGGTTACAGAAACTAAAAACAATAATCTACATGTTTCTGTAAAACAACAGCCTTTATTTAAAGATGCTAACGATAAATTAAGTGCACACAAAGTGATTTCTGTTGCCATTCGTTTAGTGATTCCAGAAAACTTAAAAATATTGGCAAATATTTATAATAGTGATTTTATCGTGAAAGGACGATATAGAAATGTTGTAGTGAATTCTAATTATGGGAATTGCTTTTTAAATACTTTTCTCGGTAATGCAAAAATTTATACTAGAAACGGAAATATTGCATTGCAAACAAAGGATGCAAATATTGTTGCAACTTCTAAAAATGGTTTAATTAAAACCGAGGAAATAAATACTGGTTTCCACCAAATAGAAATTAAAACCATAAACGGAAACGTAAGTATAACTAAAAGTCAATAATATTCCTATTTTTGCTAAAAATCGCCTGTTAAGATTTTGTCACATTCCGTTTGTCGAAGTGTGTTTATTTAGAAACTAGAAGACAAATTTATGTCATTAAAAAAATCAATAGTACTCATCCTTATTATATTACTAATAGATCAGGTTAGTAAAATATACATAAAAACACATTTTTTACTTGGTGAAAGCGTAGAGGTTTTCGATTGGTTTAAAATTTATTTTATAGAAAATGATGGTATGGCTTGGGGAACTAAAATAAGCGATTTTGTTACTTTTATTAGTGATAGAACAGCTAAGATATCTTTAACGATTTTTAGAATTGTAGCTATAATAGGTATTGGGTATTGGTTAGTAACTGCAATTAAAAAACATAACCCAAAGGTACTTATTCTTGCCATTACTTTAATTTTTGCTGGCGCTTTAGGTAATATTATTGATTCCACATTTTATGGCATTTTGTTTAGTGATAGTTATCACCAAGTTGCTTCCTTTTTACCAGAAAGTGGTATTAATGGACATATTTTAGAAGGTAAAGTGGTAGATATGCTTTATTTTCCTTTGTGGAAAGGCTATTTACCAGAATGGTTACCGTTTTATGGTGGTAAATACTTTACTTTTTTCGAGCCCGTTTTTAATGTTGCAGATATGGCCATAAGTGCTGGTTTTATTATGCTAATTGTTTTTAATAAAAGAGCATTTCATAAAGAGTAAATTTTCTATATTTATCCTTATTTAATAGAATATTTTCTATATATTGTATTGTTTAAATACAGTGCTTTATGAAAATATATATTCTAAATTTTCTTTTATTTTTCAGCTTTATCCATTGTTTTTCACAATTACGTGTAAAAACATACTATGAAAATTCCAATGATGGAATAGTGTTTTTTGCAGATAATAATGAAGACTGTGTCGTTTCTATTAAAATAAAATTGGAATTAGATAACTTGTATTCTTCTTCAGGTAAGGAAACAATATCGGTACTTCCTGCTAGTACAAAACAAATAGAACTTACCACTTTGACTAGAATAGACAAAAAAAAGAAATATAAGGTAAGTGGTAGTACATGGTATAATTATGGCAATCATTTTCAGAAGGAATATGATACAGCATTTGCTTATAGTTTACCATTTCAAAAAGGAGAAAGATATCTTGTGAATCAAGGATATAATGGAAATTTTTCGCATCAAAACAAAAACCAATTAGATTTTGCGATGCCAATTGACACTCCAATAGTAGCAGCAAGAAAAGGTGTCGTAATTAAAGTTGTAGATACATTTAATACGCATTGTGAAGCTGAAGCATGTGAAAAATTCAATAATTTAATTTATATCTTTCATCAAGATGGTACCATTGCAGAATATGTACATATTAAAAGAAATGGCGCAAAAGTTGCCATTGGTGATACGGTTGCACAAGGGCAAATCATTGCAAAAAGTGGTAATGTTGGCTGGTCTACAGGGCCACATTTGCACTTTTCTGTTTTTTTACAACGACTTGGAGGGCAAAGAAAGCATGTGAAGACCAAGTTTAAATTATACAATGGTTTTAAAACAGGCTATTTATTGGAAAAAGAAAATTATATACGAAATTACAACTAAAATCGATACACCTCATTTGGCGTAACACAATAATCTAAAGTAATATCACTTTCAAAAACATCAGTAATTGTAGTTTCAGCATCAAAAAAAGAAAGCCCAATTTTTATAGTTTCAGGTTTGCAAGAAGCTAGAAATTTATCGTAAAAGCCTTTGCCATAACCAACTCTATTTCCAAGTTTATCAAAAGCTAAAAGAGGTACAAAAACAAGCTCTATATTTTCTGCAGGAATTGGTATTCCATCCACTGGTTCTGGAATATTATATTTGTTTTTTTTAATGGTGGTATTATCTGTAAGCAGAAAATTATTCAACAAACCGGTTTTAAAATCACTTTTAGAGAGCACAATGTTTTTATCTTTTCCAGATAGTATATTTAAAATATAGTCTGTATTTACTTCGTGTTGTTCGGTAATACTTAAAAAAATATGGTAAAAAGAAAAGTTCCAAATATCTAATTGCAAAAGTTGGTTGGCAATTTGTAAACTAAAATCGTCTAATTGCGTTTCGGTTAACTCTTTACGTTTTAATCGGTATGCAATTCGTAATTCGGCTTTTGTCATAATAATTCTTTAGAAATATGAAACAAAGCATCTCCTTGATATACAATTGGTAATTCGTTAATATTAATAAGGTATCCCGAGTTGTCTGCTTTTACAAAATGGTTAAACTTACCATAGGGATCTGTAATGTTTCCAATAACATCCCCCTTTTCAACAAAGCTACTTATTTCTATAGTGGCTTTAAACATGCCGGAGTATTTTGCTCTAATCCATTTGCTATCATTTATAAAAACACAATCTGTTTTAGGTGTAGAAACTTTAAATTTACTAGATAGCATACCCAAACTATGTAGTACACGTTTAATACCATTTACACCATGGTTAGTG
The DNA here is from genome assembly GCF_053604645.1 of Lacinutrix cladophorae. Classification (NCBI taxonomy): domain Bacteria; kingdom Pseudomonadati; phylum Bacteroidota; class Flavobacteriia; order Flavobacteriales; family Flavobacteriaceae; genus Lacinutrix; species Lacinutrix cladophorae. The sequence goes on from NZ_JBSHNR010000121.1 coordinate 487,438, forward strand.
ACATTATTGTCTATGTGAAAAGATTTTCCACCTTCAAAAAGAAGCATTGGTTTTCCTAATTTATGACAAGTGTTTCTAAAGGATTTATTGAGGTTTTTGGAATAGAGTATAAAGGGAGCTCCAAATTCTTGAGCCAATTGATCTAAAGTTTTACTGCCTTTAATAATTCTAATTTGAGGTGCATTAAAACGTCCAGCGCCACCAGTATGGAAATCCATAATAAAATCTACTTCTGTTACAATTTCATGTATTAATTTATAGGCAACTCTACTTGCTAAAGAACCTTTTAAAGTTCCAGGAAAAACACGATTTAAATCTCTACCATCCGGAAAATCCCTAGATAGATTTATAAATCCAAATACGTTAATTACTGGAATACAAATAATGGTTCCTTTTTTAGGTTTGAAGATCCCTTTGGCTATTATTTGACGAATAATTTCAACACCATTTACTTCGTCACCATGAATTCCTGCGGTTAATAAAACCGTTGGCCCTGGTTTTTTAGCGCGCTCAATAAATACAGGGACTTCAACAGAGTTTGAGGTGTGTAGTTTTGCAACTTCAAAAGAGATTTCTTTGCTCTCTCCTAGTTTAATGGTTTCCCCAAGAATGGTAATTGCTTCTTTATGGTCTGTCATACATTAATTATCGATTTTTTTCAATATAAGTAATAATGCTTTTAGCTATATTTTTTCCAGTAGCATGTTCAATGCCTTCTAAACCAGGAGTAGAATTAACCTCTAAAATTAATGGTCCTCTGCTAGATTGCAACATATCTACACCACAAACAGGAAGTTTTAGTGCTTTTGCAGATTGAATGGCTAATTTTAACTCTGGTTCGCTTAGTTTTATAACATTTGCACTTCCTCCTCTGTGTAAATTAGAACGAAATTCACCCTCTTTACCTTGGCGTTTCATAGCGCCAACTACTTGTCCATTTACAATTAAAGCACGTAAATCGGCCCCTTTTGCTTCGCCAATAAATTCTTGTACAATTACTCTTGCTTCTAAACCATTAAAAGCCTCTAATACAGATTCTGCTGCATTTTTGGTTTCGGCTAAAACAACTCCTAAACCTTGGGTTCCTTCCAATAGTTTTATAATTACTGGAACTCCTCCAACGTGTTCTATAACCTCTTCAACATCTCTACTGTAATTAGTGAAAACGGTTTTTGGCATACCAATTCCTGCTTTACTTAAACGCTGTAAACTTCGAAGTTTGTCTCTAGATCTTTGAATGGCATCACTAGTAACAATAGTAAAAACACCCATTTCTTCAAATTGACGTACCACAGCACAACCGTAAAAAGTTATCGATGCACCAATACGAGGTATGATTGCATCTACATAATTTAGATATCTATCTTTATAATAAATAGTTGGTTTTTGTTGTTCAATAATAATATCACACTTTAAAGGGTCTATTACCTCTATTTGGTGACCACGCCTTTCGCCTTCTTTAACTAGTCTACTAGTGGAATATAAATTAGCGTTACGCGATAAAATAACTATGTTCATAATGTTTTGAAGTTGTGTGATATGTTTTCTTGGTCTACATCAACCAAGAATTTTCGTTTTAAAAATTGCCTGCCAATAAGTACAGGAAATTTCATGTCTTCTCTGGTGCTTAAAGTTAAGTTAATCTTATATGTTTTTCCAAAAATAATGACTTCAGATTTTACTTTAAACCTATTTTCTTTAAAACCATTGCTACTTTTAATATTTGTTTTAGTAAAGTTTTCAAAAATTACTTCTTTGCCACTAAAATTAGGGTGGCCCTTACTATAAAAAGTGCATATTAAATTTTCACCATCTACTTGTATCTGAGAACAGTGTATAGCAGAGGTATACGCACCTGTATCTATTTTAACATCTATGGTGTACAAATCTAGTTTCGGGAAGTCTATTTTATCTACTCTTCCTATTGTTTTTTTAGTCATTTACTATATTTCAAAAAGTGGCGCAATGTAATAATTAAGTATTTGTAAAAAGCTTCTTTTTTATTAAAAAATTAAACGTTAAAAGCAGTGTGTTTTTTCTTTAAAAAAAATTAAAATAAGTACATTTACAAGATGAGTGAACCTGCTTTAAAAATACAACTTAAAACCTTACCGAATGCTCCCGGAGTATACCAGTACTTTGACGAAGAAGGTACGCTTATTTATGTAGGTAAAGCTAAAAATATAAAAAAACGTGTGAGCTCTTATTTTACCAAAACACATGAAAATGGTAAAACAAGAGTATTAGTGAGAAAAATTGCTAGTGTAAAACATATTGTTGTAGAAACAGAAACAGATGCTTTATTACTAGAAAACAACCTGATTAAAAAAAACAAGCCAAGGTATAATGTGCTACTTAAAGACGATAAATCCTATCCTTGGATTTGTTTAAAAAAAGAACGTTTTCCTAGAGTGTTTTCTACCAGAAGAGTTTTTAAAGATGGAAGCGAATATTTTGGACCATACACAAGTATGAAAACGGTTTCTACGCTTTTAGATTTAATTAAAGGTTTATACCAATTACGCACATGTAATTACGATTTATCCCCAGAAAAAATTGCAGCAGGAAAATATAAAGTTTGTTTAGAATATCATTTAGGAAACTGTAAAGGAGCCTGCGAAGGGTTGCAAACAGCACAGGCTTACGAAGAAAATATAATTGCGATTAGAGAAATTTTAAAAGGAAACTTTAAAGATTCGTTATCGCAATTTAAACAACAAATGAAGCAATTTGCAGAAGAAATGCAATTTGAAGAAGCGCAAAAAATAAAAGAAAAAATCCAAGTGCTTGAAAATTACCAAGCAAAATCTACCATTATAAACCCTAAAATTAGTAATGTAGATGTGTTTAGCATTGTTAGCGATGAAAGTTTTGGTTATGTAAATTTCTTGCAAATTTCTTATGGTTCTATCATTCGTTCGCATACATTAGAGATTAAAAAAAAATTAGACGAAACCGACCAAGAACTTCTTGAGCTTGCTATTACAGAAATTAGACAGCGTTTCAATTCTAATTCTAAAGAAATTTATGTTCCTTTTAAGGTAAACGTTGGTGAAAATCTTAAAATAACAATACCACAGTTAGGTGATAAAAAACATATCTTAGACCTTTCTATTCGAAATGCAAAGTATTTTAGAATGGATCGCTTTAAGCAAATAAAAATTACAGATCCAGATAGGCATGTTAAACGAATCATGGCGCAAATGAAAGCCGATTTACGTTTAGGGGAAGCCCCAAGACATATTGAGTGTTTCGACAACTCTAACATTCAAGGTACACATCCTGTTGCTGCTTGTGTAGTTTTTAAAAATGGAAAACCTAGCAAAAAAGATTATAGGCATTTTAATATTAAAACAGTAGTTGGTCCAGACGATTTTGCTTCTATGGAAGAAGTTGTATATAGAAGATACAAGCGTTTGTTAGATGAAAAACAACCTTTACCACAATTAATTATCATTGATGGAGGGAAAGGACAGCTTTCTTCTGCTTTAAAAAGTTTAGATGCATTAGAATTAAGAGGGAAAATTGCGATTATCGGAATTGCGAAACGTTTGGAAGAATTATTTTATCCAAATGATCCAATTCCACTATATTTAGATAAAAAAAGCGAAACCCTTAAAATAATACAACAATTACGTAACGAGGCGCATCGTTTTGGTATCGAGCATCATAGAAATAAAAGAAGCAAAACAGCATTAAATACAGAACTGGAAAGTATTCCTGGAATTGGTGATAAAACCATTATAGAATTACTAAAAACTTTTAAATCTGTAAAACGAATTAGCAATGCAAAACTAGACGAACTGGAAGCTGTAGTTGGTGTATCTAGAGCAAATAAAATATATAATTACTATCACAATAAATGAATAAATTACTAACGTTAATATTGCTTCTTTTTAGTCTTTTAAGTTTCTCTCAAGAGCTAGAACAAGAGGACTTAAAAGTAGGTTTGGTCTTGAGCGGTGGTGGAGCAAAAGGGCTTGCGCATATTGGTACGCTTAAGGTTATTGATAGTTTGGGGATTCGCGTAGATTATATTGCTGGTACAAGTATGGGTGCTATTATAGGTTCTTTATATGCATCAGGTTATTCGGGTAAAGAAATAGATTCTATTTTTAAAGATGTAAATTTCGATGATATTATTAGTGACAACTTACCTCGAAAAGCAAAAACTTTTTATGAACGAGATAATTCTGAAAAATATGCAGTAACACTTCCGTTCAAAAAATTTAAAGTAAAACTACCACGAGCATTATCTAGAGGTCAAAACACATTAAGTTTACTAACTAAATTAACATTGCATGTAAGTGATATAGACGATTTTAGTAAACTCCCAATTCCGTTTTTTTGTGTGGCAACCAATATTGAAAATGGAGAGGCTGTGTATTTAGAGTCTGGAAGTTTGCCACAATCTATTTTGGCTAGTGGTGCTTTTCCTTCGTTGTTTCAGCCCGTTAGAATAAAGGATCAGGTTTTAATAGATGGAGGTGTTGTAAATAACTATCCAATAGATGAGCTTAGAGCAAAAGGTGTAGATATCATTATTGGTGTAGATGTACAGGACGATTTAGAAACGAGAGATCGACTACAATCAGCAACTAAAATTCTGCTACAAATAAATAATTATAGAACGATAAACGATATGAAAATCAAGTCTAAAAAGACCGATATTTATATTAAACCAGATATCACGAACTTTAATGTAGTGTCTTTTAGTGAAGGCCGAACTATAATAGATAATGGTGTATTAGAAACCAATAAGCACTTAAAAGAACTTAAAGACATTGTAGCTAATCAAATAAAAAAGAAACCTAAAATTACAAAAATAAAACCTATAGATAGTCTTACAATTAAAGGTATTAGTGTTAATGGATTAGATAAATATACCAGAGCTTATGTACTTGGTAAATTAAAATTTAAATCCGACGAAAAAATAAGTTATAATACTTTTCAAGATGGTGTAAACAATCTTACAGCAACAAATAACTTTGAAAATGTAAGTTATAAATTAACACCTTCTGTAGATGATATAACGTATGTAATGAATATTAACCTTAAAGAAAGTAGGCAAAATACTTTGCTTAAGTTAGGTATTCATTATGATGATTTGTATAAGAGTGGTGTTTTAGTAAATGTAACACAAAAAAAAATACTATTTAATAGTGATGTAGCTTCCTTAGATTTTATAGTAGGAGATAATATTAGGTATAATCTAGACTACTATATAGATAAAGGTTTTTATTGGAGTATTGGTGTGCATTCTAGATACAATCAATTTAAACAAAATGTAGAAGCACAAACGATTTTAACTCCAGATCAATTGCTAGCAGTAAATGTGAATAAATTAGATGTGAAACTTATAGACTTTACCAATCAATTTTACCTGCAATCCTTATTTCGAAAAGATTTTTCATTAACATTAGGAGCAGAACATAAACACTTAAAAATAAAAACCGAAACCATACTTACCAATGCAAATCAAGAGGAAACTACTTTCGATAATAGTAGTTATTTCAGTCTTTTCGGAAAATTAAAACTAGATACTTTCGATAATAAATATTTTCCAAATGAAGGTGTTTATTTTGATGGCGATTTTCATTTGTATCTCTATTCATCAGACTTTAATAAAGATTTTTCAGAATTTTCAATTGCTAAGGCAACCATCGGTTATACAAAGAGTTTTAATAAAAATATTACCGCAAACATTACCGCAGATGGAGGCTTTAAAATTGGCGAAAACTCTAATAGATCTTTAGATTTCGTAATAGGGGGTTATGGTAATAATTTTATAAATAATTATAAATCGTTTTATGGTTATGACTTTTTATCTTTAGTTGGAAATAGTTTTGTAAAAGGAACCATAAATTTTGACTACGAAATTTTTAAAAAGAATCATGTCAACTTCGCTGCAAACTATGCCAATATAGATGATAATATCTTCGATTCTGGCGACTGGTTTTCTGCTCCAGATTATTCTGGTTATGCAGTTGGTTACTCCCTAGACACCTTTTTTGGTCCAATAGAAGCAAAATACTCTTGGTCGCCAGAAACTAAAGAAGGAATGTGGTTTTTTAATGTAGGTTTTTGGTTTTAAAATAGTCTCAAAAATTTTCACGATATTTGTAAGACATCAAATAAGGTGTACGAATTAAGTTGTAGCTAATAACTTGTTTATTAACTATTAACATCGGATTAGTTTAATAATTTAAAGTATCCAGATGAAACCATTTTGGCAAGACATATTAATCTTTTTAAAGTTTCTTATTAAAAGAAACCCTGAATGATAATGCATTATACCATTTAAAAAAGTATCTATTAACTTTAAATTTAAAAGAATGCCATTTTATCATAAACTCGGGAAAATTCCACCCAAAAGACACACACAATTTAGAAAACCGGATGGTTCTCTGTATGCCGAACAATTATTTGGTACCATAGGCTTCGATGGAATGTCTACAAATTCTTATCACGAGCAAAGACCAACACAAGTAAAAGAAATAAAAAAACAATATAGTGTAGCACCAAAAATTGCTAAAGCAAACCATATACAATCGTATCGTTTTAGAGGTTTTCAAGTCAAACCAGAAAACGATTATTTAGAAAGCAGAAAAGCAGTACTTACTAATAGTGATTGTACTATAATTCTTGCAGCTCCAAAACAAGCAACACAAGATTATTTTTATAAAAATACAGATGCAGACGAATTAATTTTTATCCATAAAGGAACAGGAAAACTTCGTACACATCTTGGTAATCTAGACTTTAAATATGGTGACTATCTTTTAGTACCTAGAGGCGTTATTTACAAAATAGACTTCGATACCGAAGATAATAGACTCTTTATTGTAGAATCTAAAAGACCCATATATACGCCAAAAAGATACAGAAACTGGTTTGGGCAATTACTAGAACATTCCCCTTTTTGCGAACGCGATATTCGTCAGCCATATGAGTTAGAAACTAATAACGAAAAAGGCGACTTTACCATTAAAGTAAAAAAACAAGACGATATTTTCGAAATGGTCTACGCATCACACCCTTTCGATGTGGTAGGATACGATGGTTACAATTATCCTTATGCATTTTCTATTCACGATTTCGAACCAATAACAGGGCGCATTCATCAACCACCTCCAGTGCACCAAACTTTCGAAACCGATGCATTTGTAGTTTGTAGTTTTGTACCAAGATTATACGATTACCACCCAGACTCCATACCAGCACCTTACAACCATAGTAATATTGATAGTGATGAGGTGCTCTATTATGTAGATGGCGATTTTATGAGTAGAAACGACATAGCGGCAGGGCACATAAGTTTACACCCAGCAGGAATACCACATGGTCCACACCCAGGAGCTACAGAACGTAGTATTGGGCAAACCAAAACCGATGAGTTAGCTGTTATGGTAGATACCTTTAAACCATTAATGGTTACCGAGGAAGCAATGAAAATTGCAGACGAAGAGTACCTTAAATCTTGGTTAGAACATTAAATTATTAATTATTAGAAGCTATTTCCTGCTTTCGGCAGTCGCTCTTTTCAAGGAGCTCCAACAAAGCCTCAATCAGGGCTAGGTGTTTTTGCAAACAAATAGCTTTAACAAACATTAAAATCATCTAAAGATGGCAAAAGAAATTAAATCAGTAAACTACGGTTTAGAAAAAATATTCGAAGGAGCGCAAGACTTTCTTCCACTTTTAGGAACAGATTATGTAGAGTTTTATGTTGGTAACGCAAAACAAGCAGCCCACTTTTATAAAACAGCATTTGGGTTTCAATCACATGCATACAAGGGTTTAGAAACAGGATCTAGAGACTCTGTAAGTTATGTGTTAACACAAGACAAGATTAAGTTGATGCTAACCACGCCCTTAAATAGCAAATCACCAATAAACAACCATATTGTAAAACATGGAGATGGTGTAAAAGTAGTGGCGCTTTGGGTAGAAGATGCAAGACAGGCTTATAAAGAAACCACTGCAAGAGGCGCAAAATCATACATGGAGCCAACAGTAGAAACAGACGAACATGGAGAAGTGGTTCGAGCAGGAATCTATACCTACGGGGAAACGGTGCACATGTTTGTAGAACGTAAAAATTACAATGGCGCATTTTTACCAGGATTTCAGAAATGGGAATCCGATTATAACCCACCAACTGCAGGATTAAAATACATCGATCATATGGTTGGAAATGTAGGTTGGAACCAAATGGATGTTTGGGTGAAATGGTATGAAGATGTAATGGGATTCGAAAATTTCTTATCGTTTGATGATAAACAAATTCACACAGAGTATTCCGCACTAATGAGTAAAGTAATGTCTAATGGAAACGGAAGAATAAAATTCCCAATTAACGAACCAGCAGAAGGAAAGAAACGCTCACAAATTGAAGAATATTTAGATTTTTACGAAGGAGCTGGTGTCCAGCATATTGCTGTAGCAACAGATGATATTATTAAAACTGTTTCGCAATTAAGAGCCAATGGAGTAGAGTTTCTTTCTACACCTCCAGAAGAATATTATAGAGCTGTTCCTGGAAGATTAGAAGAGTTTAGCCATGAATTACGAGAAGATATTGAAAAATTAAAAGGCTTAGGTATCATGATTGATGCAGATGAAGAAGGGTATCTTCTGCAAATTTTTACCAAACCAGTAGAAGATAGGCCAACTTTGTTTTTTGAAATCATTCAAAGAATGGGAGCAAAAGGATTTGGAGCAGGTAATTTTAAAGCACTTTTTGAATCTATTGAAAGAGAACAAGCTAAAAGAGGAACCTTATAACAAATATTTAACACCTTACTACTTAAAAACTCTAACAATTATAAGGTTAGAGTTTTTTTGTTTTTTACTTTTGGAATAGTAATTGTAATTATTACATAATAACAATATAATGTAAGATAGTGAGTTACATTTACAACCTATAGCAATATGAGCAAATTATTAATATTATTACTAGCATTAGCTACGATGAGTTCTACACAAGCACAAGAGGCAGAAGCTTTTCAAGCTGGAGAATGGTTTCGTTTCGAAATGAGCTACAGTGGCTTCTTAAAAGCAGGAAATGCAACCTTAACTGTAAAAGATGATGAAATAGATGGAAAACCAGTATATCATGTTGTAGGTAAAGGCTGGACAACAGGTGCGATTAAGTGGTTCTTTAAAGTAAAAGATAGATACGAAAGCTATTTTGATAAAACTACGCTATTGCCATATAGATTCATTAGAAACATTGATGAAGGTGGTCATACCAAAGATATAGAAATAGACTTTGATCAAGAAAATAGAAAAGCACATATCAACAATAAAAAGAAAAAGAAAAAACTTGTTGTAGATACCAAACCAAATGTACAAGACATGGTTTCTATGTATTATTACTTAAGAAACAAAATAAATATTTCTACTCTTAAAATAGGTGATGAAATTAAAACAGACATGTTTTTTGATGAAGAAAATTATGGTTTTAAAATTAAGTACTTAGGTGAAGAAATTATAGAAACAGAATTTGGAGATGTAAGAACACTAAAATTTAGACCATATGTTTTAGCAGGACGCGTCTTTAAAGAAGAAGAAAGTTTGACGCTTTGGGTTTCAAAAGACAAAAATAAATTACCTTTACGTATAAAGGCAGATTTAGCTGTAGGTTCTCTTAGAGCAGATTTAGATGCTTTTAAAGGCTTAAAACACCCTTTTAAAATTATTGCAGATAATTAATGGATAAAGATATAACCAATCAACTCAAAGAAAAATTCGATAATATAGGCCAAGATTTAGATGTACATTTACAAGGCTTATTATATAGTAAACCAATAAATTATTGGGATTATATACAAACAGACGCATTGTTAGATCTTCAAACGCAACGCACTGTTTTACCAGACGAAATGGTCTTTATCATGTATCATCAAATTAACGAATTGTTGTTTAAAATGATACTTTGGGAAATCGATCAAGTAGCTAAAAAAGAAGAAATTGAAGCTCCTTTTTTTACTGAAAAAATAATGCGTATTAGTCGCTATTTCGATATGCTTACCTCTTCATTCACCATTATGAAAGATGGCATGGATGTAGAACAATACAACAAGTTTAGAAATACCTTAACGCCAGCGAGTGGTTTTCAAAGTGCACAATACAGAAAAATAGAGTTTGCTTCCACAGAACTCATCAATTTAATTGATAATAGATTTAGAGATACTATCGATAGAAACACACCTTATGAGCATGCTTTCGATCATTTATATTGGCAAGCTGCAGGAAAAGACTACAAAACAGGTGAGAAAAGCTATTTATTAACAGTTTTTGAGGATAGATATAAAGACGAATTTATTAGATTTACAAAATTTTATAACACGCATAATCTTTATACTAAATTTAAAGCATTACCACAAGGTGTTAGAGAAAATAAAGAATTAATAGATGCGATGCGTCATTATGACCATACTGTTAATATTAAATGGGTTATGGCTCATTATAATACAGCAAACCACTACTTAAATATTGGAGGTAAAACTGCTGAAGCTACAGGAGGAAGTGAATGGGTAAAATACATGCATCCTAAATATCAAAAAAGAATATTTTTTCCAGAACTATGGAGCGAGCAAGAATTAAAAGATTGGGGAACAGATGTGTAATTGCAATAGCAACTATATGTTTGTTTTATAGCTGTAAACAAGAACCAAAAGAAATTATTTCCGAAGAAATAGCAATTGTAGAACCAGAAGAGGTTTTAGAGTTTGGCTTTAACCTCAATGATTATATAGTAAAAAGAGATACTATTCAAAAAGGGGATAGCTTTGGCGAAATATTACAACGTAACAGTATCAGTTTTGCTAATATTTTTAAAATTGCCGAAAAATCAAAAGATACTTTCGATATCAGAAAACTACAAGTAGGTAAGCCATACACCCTGTTATGTACTAAAGGGGATTCACTAGAAAAACCAAATTGCTTCATATACCAACCAAATAAAGAAGAATATGTAGTAATTAATTTTCAAGATTCTATTCATGCATATACTAGTAGAAAACCTATAAAATATGTAGAAAAAGAAGTGGCAGGTATCATTACTTCTAATATTTCAGAAGCATTAGATAATCAAAATGTAAGTGTGCGTTTAGCGTATAAATTAGCAGACGAAATTTATCCTTGGACTATAGATTTTAGACGCTTGCAAAAAGGAGATCGTTTTAAAGTAATCTACACCGATAAATATATAGATGATAGTATTTATGCTGGAGTTGCAGATGTAAAAGCTGCTTTTTTTGAACATAATAACGAACCTTTTTATGCTTTCGAATTTGAAACAGATAGCATCAAAGGAATTTCCGATTATTTTAATGAAGAAGCCAAAAATCTTCGTCGGGCTTTCTTAAAAGCACCTGTTAAGTTTAGCCGAATTTCATCTCGCTATAATTTAAAAAGACGTATTGCTTATTATGGTAACAAAATACGTCCGCATAGAGGTACCGATTTTGCAGCGCCAAAAGGAACACCAATTCTTGCAACTGCTAACGGTACTGTAATAGAATCTACCAGAAGAGGTGGTAACGGTAAATTTGTTAAAATAAGACATAACGCAACTTACGAAACGCAATACCTTCATATGAAAGCGCAAAACGTTAAAAAAGGACAGTTTGTTAAACAAGGAGATGTTATTGGATGGATTGGTATGACTGGAAATACAGGAGGACCTCATGTATGCTATCGTTTTTGGAAAAATGGAAAAGAAGTAGATCCATTCAAACAAAAACTTCCAGAAGCAGAACCTATTTCAGATAGTTTAAAAATAAAATATTTAGACTTTATTAAACCACTAAAGCTTCAATTAGATAATATTCAATATCAAAGCCAAGAACTAGAAGAAGAGCTAATCGAAGAAGAGTTATTAGATGCGAACCTAATTACACATGTAAACCACTAAAAAATGGCAATACCAAAAATTAACCCAACTACAACAAAAGCTTGGAAAAACCTTGAAACACATTTCAACAAAATACAAGATGTTGAAATGAAAAAATTATTTGCTCAAGAAGAAAAAAGAGCAGAAAAATTCACCATTTCTTGGGAAGATTTTTACGTAGACTTTTCCAAAAATCGAATCACTGATGAAACTTTTTCACTGCTTTTACAATTAGCAGAAGAGGTGAAGTTAAAAGAGGCAATGCAAGCGTATTTTTCTGGTGAAGTAATTAATGAAACTGAAAAAAGAGAAGTATTACATACTGCTTTAAGAGCTTCTAAAGATGCCAATATAAAAGTGGAAGGTGTTAATGTAATGCCAGAAATATTTTCGGTAAAACAAAAAATAAAACAATTTTCTGAAGCTATAATCTCAGGAAATCAAAAAGGATATACAAACAAAGCTTTTACACATGTTGTAAATATTGGTATTGGTGGCTCAGATCTAGGACCAGCAATGGTTGTAGATTCTCTTCAATACTATAAAAATCATTTAACTACACAATTTGTAAGCAATGTAGATGGAGACCATGTAAATGAAGTGATAAAAAAGCTAGATCCAGAAACGACACTATTCGTTATTGTTTCTAAAACATTTACAACACAAGAAACCTTATCTAATGCAACAACATTAAAAAACTGGTTTTTAAAAAGTGCAAAACAAGAAGATATCGCAAAACATTTTGTAGCGGTTTCTACTAATATTGAAAAAGTTAAAGATTTTGGTGTAGATGAAAATAATATCTTCCCCATGTGGAATTGGGTTGGTGGCCGTTTTTCTCTTTGGAGCGCAGTGGGATTAACCATTAGCTTGGCAGTAGGAAATCAAAATTTTGAAAAGCTACTTTTAGGAGCAAATAAAATGGATAATCATTTTAAGACTCAAGATTTTAAAACCAATATTCCAGTTGTACTAGCTTTAATTAGCATTTGGTATAATAATTTTTTTAAAGCAGAAAGCGAAGCGATAATTCCATATTCACAATACCTAAATCAATTTGCTACTTATTTACAGCAAGGTATTATGGAAAGTAATGGTAAAAGTGTAGATAGAAATGGAGAATTGGTAAAGTACCAAACAGGAACAATCATTTGGGGAGAACCAGGAACGAATTCGCAACACGCCTTTTTTCAGCTAATACACCAAGGAACAAAACTTATACCAGCAGATTTTATTGGGTTTGCTAAATCTTTACATGGTAATAAAGACCATCAAGACAAATTAATGTCTAATTTTTTCGCACAAACGGAAGCGCTTTTAAACGGAAAAGATAAGGATGAAGTTATTGCGGAAGGAACAGAAGAAACATTAATACCTTTTAAAGTATTTCAAGGTAATAAACCAACCAATACTATTTTTATAGATAGCCTTACTCCAGAAAGCTTAGGAAAACTTATCGCTATGTACGAACATAAAATATTTGTTCAAGGAATAGTATGGAATATTTTTAGCTATGATCAATTTGGAGTAGAGCTTGGTAAACAATTGGCGGGAAAAATTTTAAAAGAATTTGAAAATAACACTTTTGCTAATCATGATGCATCTACCTTAAATTTATTGAAGCATTTTAAAAAATTAACAGATTAATTGTTGAAAAGTCTGTTTATAGTTTTTAAAACGGAGTAAAACATACTCCGTTAAATTTTATTAAATTCGAGACAGAATGAATTGTTAACGTTAAGTTAATGTTTAACCATTAATTAGATGTAATTTTGCAAAAAAATTTAAACCAATTTTAATAAAATGAAAAAAATTACAAGATTTTTATTTTTAGTAGTAGCACTTGTGTTTACTACAGGAACTATGGCACAAAGTACAGTTACAGGTACGATTATTGATGCCGAAATGAACGCGCCACTTCCGGCAGCGAACGTTATAGAAAAAGGTACAGCAAACGGTGTGTCTTCAGACTTTGATGGTAATTTCACAATTACAACACAAGCAAACTCAGGAGAAGTTGTTGTTTCTTATGTGGGTTATACTCCTATAACGCTATCCTTTAATGGTAACACAGACCTAGGAAACATTACTTTAGCTAGTGATAACTCTTTAGAAGAAGTAGTTATTATTGGATCTGGAGTTATTGATTTAGCAGAAGACAGAGCTACGCCAATTGCAGTATCTACGGTTAAAAAAGTAGAAATTCAACAACGTGCTATTGGTAACGTAGAGGTTTCAGAAATTATTAAAAACACACCTTCTGTTTATGTATCTGGTCAAACAGGTTTTGGTGATTCTCAAATGTTTTTGCGTGGATTTGACCAAACTAACATTGCAGTTTTATTAAACGGGCAACCTGTTAATGGAATGGAAGATGGTCGAGTTTATTGGTCTAACTGGGCTGGTATTGCAGACGTTGCAAATGGAGTGCAATTACAACGTGGTTTAGGTTCTTCTAAATTAGCTATCTCATCAGTTGGTGGTACTATGAACTTAGTAATGAAATCTACTGATAGAACAAAAGGAGGATTTGTTAGATTTTTAAGTGGTAACGATAGTTATATGAAAGCTACAGCATCTTATGATACTGGCTTAAACGAAAAAGGATGGTCTTTTTCAGTATTATTAGACCATTGGCAAGCACATAGAAAATGGGCAGAAGGTACTTTTGGTTCTGGTCAAACGTATTTTTTCTCTGCAGGATATAAGCCAAACGATAAGCATGCATTCAATTTATTGTTAACTGGAGCACCACAACAACATGGACAACGTTGGTCTCAAAGTAAAGAAACTCTTAGAGATGACCCGAAATTTAACCAACATTGGGGATATACTTCAGGTGGAGGAACTGGATATTATAATTCTGAAATAGAATCAGAAAGAACAAACTATTACCACAAGCCAGTATTTAACTTTAACTGGGATTGGAATATTTCAGAAAAAACAGATTTATCAACAGTAGCTTATGCATCATGGGGACGTGGTGGAGGAACTGGTGATAGAGGAAACGGAAGAATTAGAACTGATGACGGACAAATAGATTACTTTGCTATTGAAGCTCAAAACGAACTTATTGGTGTTGGAGGTGATTATGGAGCTCCTTTAGGAGCTGGGTACATAAGAAGATCTTCTGTAAATAACCACTCATGGTATGGTTTAGTATCTAACCTTGGATTTGATTTAAACGAAAACATAAACCTTAATGTTGGTGCAGATGTTCGTTTTTATAGAGGGGATCACTTTAGACAGGTATCCGATTTTTATGGTCTTACAGGTTGGGCTAATGACAGACCCGATGGTGAAGTAGTTACAGATAACTTTGCACCAAATCCTTGGGCTGCATTATTTAACTTTGCAGATGAAGGGCAACGTATTGATTATGATTATTCTGAAAATATTAATTATCAAGGTGTTTTTGGTCAAGCTGAATATGCTAAAGATGCTTTTTCAATCTTTTTTCAAGGAGCAATATCTAACCAATCTTACCAAAGAGAAGGTCGTTTTGAAAATGAAGGTTTAGGGAAATCAGATAAAATAAATAAAGTAGGTTATAACTTAAAAGGTGGTGTTGCTTATGCAATGGACGAAACGAGTAAAATATACTTCAATGCAGGTAAATATTCTAGACAGCCTTTCTTAGATAATATATTTAAAGATATTAGAAGTTCTAATGATATATTTGAAAATCCAGAAGTTGATAATGAAGATATTACAAGTTTTGAATTAGGATATAAATTTCAAGTTAATAAATTTAGAGCTAACTTTAACTTCTATCATACAGATTGGGATAATCGTGTGATTTTAGGAACGGATATTGATGAAAATGGAACTCCTAGTGATGACTCTGATGATATTGAATTAAATATTTTTGATAGAGGTGTTCGTCAAATTCATAAAGGTGTTGAGTTAGATATGCAATATAATGTAACTAATCGTGTAAGTTTAACTGGTTATATTTCTGGTGGTAGTTGGGAATATGAAGGTACATCAGATGTGTCTATTTACAATGATGAAACTGGAGCTTTAGTTTCAGAATCTGCAGGAACAGATAGAGATGGTGTTAAAATTACTAATGCTCCTCAATTTACAGCTGGTTTTGGTGCTAGAGCAAGTCTAATCGACGGATTAACTATTTATGGAAACATTAACTATTACGATAGATTATTTGAAAATGATGGTAATTCTGTTCAAACAGAAAATGTTGGTAGAATTAAGCCTTATTCATTAACAGATTTAGGGTTAAGTTATGACTTTAATATCGGTGATAATAAATTAACTTTTGTTGGAAACGTATTTAACGTGTTTGATGAAGTAAGAATTCAACAATCTGACAACTTTGGATATTACAACACAAATGGAATGACATTTAACGGTTCTCTTAAATATAATTTCTAATTATCTAAAAGTTTAAAATATAAAAAACCTCTTCATTTATTTGAAGAGGTTTTTTTATGCCTAATAATTACTACATTTGTTGTCATACTAATTCAAACTTAAATTTCATGTACAGTATAGTAAAAAACCTTCATTCCTATTGGGCTTATTTAGTTCTTATTATTTTAATATTAGCAGTAGTAAATAGCTTAATTAAAACTTTTGCTAGTAAAGAATATGAACCAAAAGATTTTAGAATTGCTTTGTTTACGCTTATTGTTTCTCATATTCAATTATTAATTGGCTTGGTGTTATACTTTACTTCTCCAAACGGATTAAGCAATATAACTACAAATGGAATGGGAGGCTTATCTCCTTTTGCTAGACTTTTAGCTGTAGAGCACCCTTTTGTTGGTATTCTTGCAGTCACTTTTATTACTATAGGGTATTCTAAACATAAAAAGAAGCTAACCTCTAAGCCAAAGCACAAAACGATTGCTATATTTTATACGATAGCTTTACTGTTAGTGTTATCTAGAATTCCGTGGAGTGTTTGGTTAGGCTAAAAAGAGTTTAACAAACGAAAACTACCTTAAAAACAAGATGGTTAATTAGGTTAAATTCGAGAAATTAACTAGTATTCTAATTGTATTCCTAGTGATATAACAATAAAAAAGGCTTCCTAAATTTAGGAAGCCTTTTTTATTGTTATAAGTAGTTCAGTTTTATTCTGTGACCTCTTTAATAAGATACGTGTAAACAGGAAAGTGATCACTAAAGCCATCTGTAAAACCACCATCAGCAAAACTACGTTTTGGATAGCCTTTATATCTTCCTTTTTTATTTACTAAGTAGTTTTTATTGAAAATCCCAGCTTTATATAATGAAAAAGTAGAATAATCTTTTTCAAGTAATGGTTTTGTTACCATAATTTGATCAAATAAACTCCAAGCATCTCTATAAGCAGTTGTACCTAAACCTTCTTTTTTAAACATGTTAGTGTATGGATTATAAAGTCCTTTAAAACCAACTTTGTCTTTATTGCTTTGCGCTTTTAATACATCTTTAACGCTTTCATTGGTTGGATCATCATTTAAATCTCCCATGATAAAAACTTTAGCATATGGATCTATAGATTGTAAAGAATCTAAAATTTTCTTAGATAGTTTGGCTGCAGCAACACGTTTCGGTCTACTACGAGCTTCTCCACCACTACGAGAAGGCCAGTGATTTACAATAAGATGAATCATTTCACCGTCTAATTTACCACTTACTAATAATTGATCTCTAGTGTGTTTACGCTCTTTGGTTTTGTCATCATAAATTTTTAAGGTATGACTACTGGTAGATAAAGGAGTAAAAAATTTCTTTTGGTATAAAAGAGCAACATCAATACTTCTTACATCTGGCGAATTATAATGTACAATTCCATAATCGTGTTCTATTAAAGCAGGATCATTTACTACGTCTTCTAGTACTTCTCTGTTTTCAACCTCACAAACACCTAAAAGTACTGGCGAATTATTGGTAACGTCTTTTCCTATTTCAGAAATAACACGAGCCATATTTTTAACTTTTTTCTGGTACACTTCAAACTGTTTGGTTTTCATTTCCATTATAGGACTTCTTTCATCGAACTTACTTGTGTCATTAATAGTGTCAAATAAATTTTCAAGATTGTAAAACCCAACAGTATGGACTTTGAATTTCTTTTTTTCTTGAGCTTCTACAGTGAAAACTACTGTTAAACACAGTGCTGCAAGCCAGAATTTTAAATTTTTCATGAATGTGAATGTTATGTTATAGTTATGTTAATACAAAACTCCTGCCAAATGTAAATATTTATTATAAAAAATGTAAATTTGCGTGCTTTAAATAATAATTATTTAATGTAAAAAGAGTTTACTAACTATAAATTTAAGTATGCAAAAAAGATTTCTAATTCTTTTCTTCGGAATTTTATCAGGCTTTACCACGCTTGCACAGCAAACCATGGTAACAGGAAGTGTGAAACAACCAATTTCTCTCGAGCCTATTTCAGATGTTACTGTTACTATTGAAGAAACAAACCAGTCTACACTCACCAATGAGTTAGGAGTGTTTACGTTTAGCAGTGATTTGCCTTTAGGCGAACAAGTTTTAAGATTAACTAAAGATGGTTTCGTAATACAACGTTACCCAATTGTAGTTAATGAAGGTGAAACATTAACCATAAATGATATGGTTATGGAAAAAGACTTATCAGGTAATGACTTATTTACCATTACACTTTCTGATGATGAGTTAAATGATGATACTACTGGAGCAGATAATATTTCTGGTTTATTATCTTCTTCACAAGACATATTTCAACGTACAGCTGCTTTCGAGTTTAGCTCTTCTTTCTTTAAAGTAAGAGGTTTAGATTCCGATAATGGTTCTGTTTTAATTAATGGAATTGAAATGAACAAGCTATATAATGGTAGACCACAATGGAACAATTGGGGTGGACTTAATGATGTTGTTCGTAACCAAGAACTTACTACAGGTTTAACACCTTCAGCGTACAATTTTGGTGGTATTTTAGGAACAACTAATATCAATACAAGAGCTTCTTCTTATAGAGAAGGAGGTCGTGTAACGTATTCGTCTTCTAATAGAAGTTATACAAACCGTTTAATGGCTAGTTATGCTTCTGGAGCTTTAAAAGGAGGTTGGGCTTATACAGTTATGGCAGGTAGACGTTGGGGAAATGAAGGATATCAAGATGCTTCATTATATGATTCTAATTCGTTTTTTGCATCTGTTGAAAAACAATTTGGAGATAAGCATAGCTTAAATTTCACATCTATATACGCACCAAATAGAAGAGGTAAATCTTCACCAAATACACAAGAAGTATACGATCTAAAAGGTATTCAGTATAACGAATATTGGGGTTGGTTAGATGGTGAAAAAAGAAATTCACGTATTAAAGAGGTAGAAGAACCAATTGTAATGTTAAATCATTATTGGGATATTTCACCTAAAACAACTTTAAATACTAATGTTGGTTACCAATTTGGTAAATTAGGAAACAGTCGTTTAGATTATTCTGGAGGTTCAAACCCAAGTCCAGCATACTACCAAGATTTACCTAGTTATTATACAGCAGATGATGATGGTCCTGATAATGCAGGAGCATATATAGCAGAACAAAACTTTTTAAATGGTGGCCAAATAGATTGGGAATACATTCTTACAGCAAACCAAAATAATAATATAGATACTAATGGTAGTGAGCCAGCAGCTTATGTGTTATACGAAGATCGTGCAGACGATAAGCAACTTACTCTAAACTCTATATTAAGTTCTGAAATTAATGAAAACATTTTAATTAATGCTTCTCTTAACTATAAGACATTAAAATCGGAAAACTTTGGAGAAGTTATTGATTTATTAGGTTCTACAGTAGGAGCTTTAAATGTAGATTCTTTTGATAATTTTCAATACGATGCCCAAAACCCGGATAGATTAGTTGGCGAAGGAGATAAGTTTAGATATAACTATAACTTATATGCAGATGTACTTTCAGGGTATGCGCAAGCACAATTTAAATATAATAAAATAGACTTTTTTGTTTCTGGAAGCTTATCAAACACTACATACCAAAGAGAAGGTTTATGGGAGCATAGTAAGTTTTCAGGAGATGATTCTTACGGAAAAGGAAAAGAACTTAGCTTTAATGGCCTTGGAGCTAAAGCTGGATTTACCTATAAAATAACGGGTAAACATTTATTCGATGCAAATGCTGGTTATATTGAAAGAGCTCCTTCTTTACGTAATACATTTTCTAACTCTAGAGAAAATCATAATATAGTAAGAGGTATTGAAGAAGAAAAAGTAACTTCTTTCGATGCTAGTTATATTTTTAGATCTCCTATCGTTAAAGCAAGATTAACAGGATTCTATTCTACTATTAAAGATGCTAACGAAGTTGGTTTTTACTACGCAGACGGATTAAGTGGTGATGCTATTGCAGAAAACGAAACTTCTGCATTTGTACAAGAAGTTTTAACAGGAATAGATAAAAGAAATATTGGTGTAGAATTTGGTATTGAAGCTCAAGTAACTCCTACGATTAAGTTAAAAGCGGCAGGTTCCTTTGGTGACTATGTTTATGATAACAACCCAGACTTATATCTAACTTCAGCAAGTTTCGAATCGGAAGATGGTTCTATATCTTACGGACAAGCAAATCTTAAAGATTATAAAGTAGCAGGAGGGCCACAACGTGCAGCTTCTATAGGTTTTGAATATAGAGATCCTAAATACTGGTGGTTTGGTGCAACAGCTAACTTTTTCTCTAACGCTTATGTAGATGTTAATGCATTAACTAGAACCGAAAACTTTTATTTAGATGCAGATGGTTTACCATTTAATGATTATGATGAAGAAATAGCTACAGAATTATTAAAACAAGAAGAATTTGACGATTATATGGTTGTAAATCTTGTTGGTGGTAAGTCTTGGAAAATAGATCAGTACTATATTGGCTTTTTTGCTAGTGTAGGTAATGTACTAGATAAAGAGTACAAAACTGGTGGTTTTGAACAAGGTAGAAATGCAAACTATAGAGAATTAAGAGACGATAATGCCAATCCATCTCGTGTATTTGGACCAAAATATTGGTACGGTCGTGGTGCTAATTACTTTGTAAATGTGTACTTTAGATTTTAAAAAAAAAGAAAAATTAATAAAAACATTACGAATTATGAAAACTAGTAAATTTTTAACCCTAATATTAGCTTTTGTTGCTTGTATAGCAATAACGTCTTGTGTACAAGATGACGATTACACAATCCCTAGTAGTTTAGGTGATGATGAAAATGAAGCTTTAACTGCCATGTTAGCATCTGCAACTGAAGTAGATCTTGCTTATGTAAAAGCATTATATATTGAAGATGGAGCAGAAACTGTGCCTTTTTATGTTGAAAACGATATTTATGTAAAAGGATATGTATCTTCAAGTGATAAAGATGGAAACTTCTTTAAAGAATTTTATCTTCAAGATGCACCTTCTAATCCAACAGGAGCTTTAAAAATTATTATAGACCAAGTAGATACATACAACCAATACAATAAAGGTCGTGAAGTATATATTAGCTTAAAAGGACTTCAAATTGGAGAAGAAAGAGTTGGAAATGGAATCGTTACTATTGGTGGAGGAACAGAATTCGACCAATACGGTGGTGTGGTTACTAGAGTAAACGAAAACCAAATTAGAGATAACATTTTACGTTCTGATGTAACTGAAGAAATTATTCCTTTAGCAGTAACTTTTTCTGAACTTACAGATGCTCATGTAGGAGTATTTGTTGAAATTGATGGCGTAGAGTTTGCTGATAATTTAGATGGTGAACGTTATTTTGATGCAGTTCAAGTTTACGATACACAAAGAACTTTACAAGCTTGTAGCGGATTCACTTATTCTAACATGTCTTTAGAAACAAGTTCTTTTGCTACTTTTAAAGAACATTTATTACCAACAGGAAATGGATCAATTAAAGCAATTGTTAATAAAACTTTTGATGGTAGTACACGTATTTTAGCTTTAAATACTGTAGAGGATGTAGCTTTAGATGGAGCTCGTTGTTCTACATTAGATGAAAGCGATTTTAGCGAAATCTTTTTTGAAGATTTTGAATCTATGAGTACTTTTTCAACGGTTTCTGGAAATGGATGGACAGCTTATGCAGAAGAAGGATCATACAACTGGAGAGCATTAACTACTACAGATAGTGGTAATCCTGGACCTGGAAATGTAATTGCTTCTATGGGAGCTTATAATTCTAATTCTCCTAGTAATATTGCTTGGTTAATTAGCCCATCTATAGATTTAGATGCACAAGAATACGAATTTGTTAACTTTCAATCTTCAAATAGTTTTTCGGATGCTAGTGAATTACAAGTACTAATTTCTACAGATTGGGATGGTACTGAAGCAAATATTACAACTGCAACTTGGACTACACTTTCGGATGCTACTGTAGTTGATGCTAGTGAGTATTACCAAGACTGGATAGATTCTGGTTTAGTAGATTTAAGTTCTTATTCTGGAACTGCTTATGTTGCTTTTAAATACATTGGAGGAGATGATGGTTCCGACAATATTGATGGTACTTTCGAAATTGATAACTATAAAGTATTAGCAGAAAACTAATCTTCATAATATAATATCTTTTAAAACCTGCTAATTCCCTTTAGCAGGTTTTATTTTTTAACTAGACTTCCTAATAAATGACACTTTTCGATACTTTATTCTTCAGCGTTTTTAAGCATTATAAAGATGCTAAAAGTAAAAAAGCAAACCAACTTGCTACAATCTACATTTCTGTATTACAATGTGCTTTATTATTGCTTTTTGGTGTGTTTTTTGCTGGATTTTTTAAACAGATGAATATGACAACCATGTCGCAAGATAAAGCCATAGTATTATTCATTCTAGCAGGTATATTTATATTTTTTAAAAACTGGATGCAATACGCAGGAAGAAAAAGAAAAGTACTAAATGCTAAAATGCTTAAAAAAAAATCGGTTGGCTATAGTATTTTTATGCTTTGGTTACTCCCAATTGCTTGTATTGGTTTAGCAGTCGTTATTTATCAAGCGGTTTAAAAGGTTTGTGTAATTAAACTAGAAAGATTTATCGACAAGCTCGAAATGACATGAGTTACAGTCATCCGCCATTTCCTCTAATCCCTATTTCTTAAAACCGCATATACAGGAAAATGATCACTATAACCACCTTGATATCTTTTACCAACATAGGTTCTAAAAGGAGAACCTTTATATTTTCCGTTAGCGACTTTTAAAAAATCGGCATCAAAAATATTGATTTTTTCAAGGTGTAATGATTTTTCGGAGGTTTCTAAAAAATTCTTAGTAACAAATATTTGATCAAATAAAAACCACTGTCTTTTATGTTTACTAGTTCCTCTAGTAAAAGAGCGTAAGTTTCCCATAGGGTTAAACAAATCAAAACCACTTACTAGACGCTTAATACTAGTACTAGAAGGATCATCATTAAAATCACCAATAATTAAAATTTTAGCATCAGGATCATTAAGTTTTAAGTTCGAAATTATTTCTCCAACTTTATTAGATCCAGCCATTCTTTTGTGTTCTGTTTCTCGTTCTCCTTCACGTCTTGAAGACCAATGATTAACAATAACATGTATTTTATTGCCAGCTAATTCACCAGAAACTAGTAAAATATCTCTAGTGTAATCTGGCAAGCCTGCATCGTTATAAAGCTCTAAAGCGAATTTTTCTGAAGTTTCTACAGTAAAAACAGTAGCATCATAAAGCAAAGCTACATCAATACCGCGTTCGTCTTTAGAATTGTAATGCACATAATTATAATTACAATTTTCTAAATGCTTAGATGTAATTAAATCTTGTAAAACCTTAGCGTTTTCCACTTCTGCTAAACCAATAATTGCTGGATGTTTTCCGTTTTCTTTTCTTCCTATATTAGAGATGGTATATCCTAACTTGCGTAACTTATTCTTGTAACGCTTTGCAGTCCAACGTTTATCTGCTCTTGGTAAAAAATCATTATCATGCTTTTTTTCATCATCAAAAATATCGAACAAGTTTTCGGTATTATAAAAAGCTATGGTATGTACATTTACATCTTCAGGAATGTCAGAATAATCAATCATTAATATCGTTTATTTATAATAAGTTCGCTAGTTTAGAATAAAGATTCTAACAACAAAAAAGCCTTTTGTTATTCTTCAAAAATATAAAAATTAAACTGCTAACAATTGATTAACTTTGTACTTTAATTGAATTTATGATAGAAAAGAAAGATATAGCCCTTGAAAGAGCAGTTTTAATAGGAGTAATTACTAAAAATCAAGACGAAGATAAATCTCAAGAGTATTTAGATGAGTTAGAATTTTTAACATTTACAGCTGGAGGAGAAGTATTAAAGCGATTTACCCAAAAACTAGATACACCAAACCCTAAAACATTTATTGGAACTGGGAAGATGGAAGATGTACGTAAGTTTATTGAAAAAAATAATATCGGTACAGCGATTTTTGACGACGAACTTTCTGCAGCTCAAGAACGTAACATAAGTAAAATTCTAGAATGTAAAGTACTAGATAGAACCAATCTTATTCTCGATATTTTTGCGCAAAGAGCACAAACCAGTTATGCAAGAACGCAAGTAGAATTGGCACAATGCGAATATTTACTACCAAGATTAAAAGGTATGTGGACGCATCTAGAACGACAAAAAGGTGGTATTGGAATGCGTGGACCTGGAGAAACAGAAATTGAAACAGATAGACGTATTGTAAGAGATAGAATTACACTACTAAAAAACAAAATAAAGACCATAGACAAACAAATGTCTGTACAACGAGGTAATCGAGGTAAAATGGTAAGAGTAGCGCTTGTAGGTTACACCAATGTTGGTAAATCTACCTTAATGAATGTAATTAGTAAAAGTAAAGTATTTGCCGAAAACAAACTCTTTGCAACTTTAGATACTACTGTTCGAAAAGTTGTTATTCAAAATTTGCCTTTTTTATTGAGCGATACAGTTGGTTTTATACGTAAGCTACCAACCCAATTAGTAGAGAGTTTTAAAAGTACCTTAGACGAGGTTCGAGAAGCAGATTTACTATTACATGTGGTAGATATTTCGCATCCTAATTTTGAAGAACATATAGAATCTGTAAACAAAATTTTAGGAGAAATAGACAGTTCCGACAAACCAATGATCATGGTTTTTAATAAAATTGATGCTTATGAAGCAGAACCTTACGATGAAACCGATTTAATAGCAGAACGTACCGAAGAGCACTATTCTTTAGAAGAATGGAAAAAAACTTGGATGCATAGGGTTGGTAAAAACAATGCCTTATTTATTTCTGCTTTAAACAAACAAAATTTGGTAGACTTTAAAAAACGTGTGTATGATGAAGTTCGTGAAATTCATGTAACCCGTTTTCCTTATAATCATTTTTTATATCCAGATTATACCGAAGAAGAGTAGAATTCTATTACAACGTCACTTCAAGTACTTTCGAAGTATAAGTATTTGTTTTAAAAAGTTTGGCAATTTGCTTTTGGTAGAAATAGCCAAAAGCAACCACGCTTTACACTATATCTTTTTGCAAAGTAGTATAGCATTTGTATCAAGTCCTTATTCATAGACAAAAAATATTTTAAAAAAACCATAGCATAATTATTCTTTGCATAAAGGATGCCGTTGCAATCGTTATTGCGGGCTGACTATTTATGGTTCTAGCAAAGAATAGCAGTAAGATAATCTGTGCTCTCTATTTTTAGATAAGGGAAGCAGCGCAAATGAACAACATATTTACAAACAAAAAACGCGCTTCATAGAAGCGCGTTTTTAAAAATATAATTTTTATTTTCTAATAATTAGAAACCATAGTTAAAACCTACACCAAAAGCTTCTCTAATTTGAAAACCATTTGGGTTTGCGTTGTCATCGTAAATCGCTTGAAATACTAAGTTCGCAGAAATGTATTTGTTTACAGCCATAGAAAGATTCATAGTGTAATCGATATCTACATTTTGAGGATCTTCTAAATAGTTAGTATATAAAGCTAAGATGTTTTCCATAGAAATGTTTTTACCTAAGTTTAATTTATAATACCCTCTTAATGCAGCGCCTAACTCAAAACGAGTAGTGTCACCAGGATCAGTACCAAAACTTCCAGCAAATTCATCATGCACTATAATTAATTTAGCAGCAGCAGGAGAAATCATAACATTTAAGTTATCCGATTTTTTCCATAACATTCCTGGTCCAGCTTGAAAATAAGCAGGTGAGAAGAAATGTGACGTAGTAGCAATAGTATTACCATTAGTGTCATATAAAAACCCTTTGTCCATTTGTGTTTTAAAGTTAAAATAAGCTGAGTAATACCAGTTACCACTTGCTTTTTTACCACCAATAGAGTTAAATTCAATTCTGTCATTAGACTTAGTGAAATCGTCAGCTCCTTTAGTTTTATTTACACCATAGTCAACAATAAGTTTATTGTCCCAAATGTAATCTCCTTTAATTAAGTTCGCATCGTAGTTAATTAATAGGTTAGCAGCTAAGTTACCTATTCCTCCACCAGTCCATTCATTGTTGAATGCAGATTGGTTAAAAGTTACTAAAACATTACCACCTTTTCTCCATCCTGGTAAAGCATCAATTTGAGCTTGTAGCGCATTTGCTTCTGCTTGAGCAGCATCAGCTATAGCTTGCTTTTCTGCTTTTTGAGCTGCTAATTCTTCTTTAGTTAAAGTGTTTTCATCTGTCTGTGCATTTACTGAAGCTACTCCAATAAATAATGCAACTAATAAAAATATTTTTTTCATTTGTTTTGTTTTTTGAACGCGCAAAAATAAGTATTAAGACTACAATACTTTATACTAATATTGGTTTATTCTTCTTAAAATAGATAAAGTGATCTATTTTGACGATAAAGTGTTTTTAAATAGTGGGACAGCAGAACACGCCTCGCCAAACATGATAGATTTAGCAATAGGTTTTAACTTGTTGGTAATCATTAGGTAAGCGCTCGAAGGTACTGGTTTTTTCGAGCAACCTTTAATGATAATTGGTTTGTCCTTATAACTAGTAATATCTAGATTTTGGATAATTTCTTGGTATAGTGAAGTTTCTAAAGTTTCTAAGTTCCCTAAAACGGTAGTATTTGTATAAGGTTCTAGGTGAATACTTAAAAGCATATATGCCCAATCTGGTACAATCGCATCTGTTGTACAAGTAAGTGCAACAAAAGTATCTTGATACTGTGACCAATCATGATCTTTTACTAAAGCTCTAAAGTCTTTTTCGCGTAAAACAAAGCCTTCATAAAGCCAGTCTTTAATGTCAAAAAGTATACGCTTGCCTTGTGGATAATAATCTTCAAGATCAAAGACTTCTAATTTGCTATTTGCAACGCGATTTATAATTTCTTCTGCCATAATACGAAGATAGGTGTTTTAAATTATTTGTTAAATGGGAATTCGAGTGAAATTCTTAACAGAATTTACAAGAGTAATTATTGGTAACCCTCAGCTTGTAGTGTAAATAAATCTGCATAAAGAGATTTGTTTTTCATGAGTTCTTCATGTGTGCCAATCTCTAAAACGCGTCCTTCTTCTAAAACTAAAATTCTATCTGCTTGCCGTACAGTGCTAAATCTATGTGAAATAATAACACTTGTTTTATCTTTTGTTAAGCCTATAAAACGATCGAAAACTTCGCTTTCAGCTTTAGCGTCTAATGCCGAAGTTGGTTCATCTAAAATCATTACTTTGGCGTCTTTCATATATGCTCTAGCTAATGCAACTTTTTGCCATTGTCCTCCAGAAAGTTCTTGCCCTTTCGAAAAACGTTTACCAAGCTGTTGGTCGTAACCAAATTTTAAATCTTGCACTACTTCATTAGCTAAACTAAGTGCTGCAGCATTTTCAATTTTTAATTGGTTATCTATTTCATCAATATCTCCAATAGCTATATTTTCTCTTACGGTAAATTCATATTTAAAAAAGTCTTGAAAAATAACACCAAAATACGCTTGGTATGCAGCTTTATTAAATTTGTTTATGTTAATTCCGTCTAATAATATTTCACCAGAAGTAGGTTCGTAAAAGCGCAATACCAATTTGGTTAATGTCGTTTTTCCTGCTCCATTTTGACCTACAAACGCTAATTTTTCACCCGCTTTCATAGTGAAACTAATTCCTTTTAGTATTTCGTTTTCAGATCCTGGATATGCAAAATGTACATTTTTGAATTCAAATCCTTCCTTAATAACTTCCGGAAGAGGCATGTCTTCTTTGTGCGATGGTGCAATAGAGATATCTAAAAAATCAAAGTAATCTTTTAAGTATAAAGCACTTTCTGTAATACGAGTAAATTTAGAAAAGAAGTCCTGTAAATTTTTGGTAAGTCTATTAAATGTTCCAGATAAAAAGGTTAATTCTCCTAGAGTAATCATTCCTGAAATTACTCTATAAATTATAAATACATAAGCGCCGTAATAACTTAATGTGCCTAAAACATTAAATACAAATCCTAAAGCAGAACGTTTTACTGCTAGTTTTTTATTTAAATCGTAATATTCTTGTGAGAGGTTTTTAAATCGATCAACAACAAAATCTGTTAATCCAAAGAGTTTTATTTCTTTTGCTGTTTTGTCATTTGCACCAATAAAACGCAAGTAGTCTAGTTCTCTGCGTTCTGCAGTCCAACCTCTAGCTAAAGAGTATTGTTGTTGGCTAAACCAAATTTCGTTTATAAACGAAGGAATAATACTTAATACTAAAAGGATGATTAAGTAAGGTTCAAAATAAATTAAACCAGCGATTAGTGTAAGTATAGATATTAAACTTTGTACTTCGCCTAATGCATTAGACATAAGACCTACACGGCTGGTTGTTTGGGTTCTTGCGCGTTCTAGTTTGTCATAAAACTCAGAATCTTCAAGAAGGCTGATATTTATTTGATTTGTTTTTTTTATGATTCTTACGGACGAATCGATAGAATAAGAATCACCAAGCAAACCGTCTGTTAAAGAAATGGCTCTACTCACTAAATCGGAAATAATAATAAGACCAAACTCTATGGCAACATAGGTCCAAAGTAACGATAAATCGGCAACCTCTGTTTTCGTTTGAAGAATAATTTCATCAATTATTATTTTGCCAATCCAAAGAATTACAACTGGTAAAACGGCTCCAATAAGCCTACAAAAAGCAGATAGTAAAAAGAGTTTTTTATTGGTTTTCCAGATTTCTTTAAAAAATCTAGGAATAAAAACTAGCGCACTAAAAGATTCTTTTAAGCTAGTTTTTTTGCCATCTTTAAGAGATTTAGGTGCTTGTCTTGGCATTAATGTTTTCTATTTAAAGCATGCCAAGTTCTAATTTCGCTTCTTCACTCATTAAATCTTGAGACCAAGGAGGATCGAATGTAATTTCTACTTCTGCATCTTTAACCTCGTTTAGAGATTTTACTTTTTCCTCTACTTCAAGTGGTAGCGTTTCTGCCACAGGACAGTTTGGTGTTGTTAGTGTCATTAAGATTTTTACATCATAATCTTCGTTTACAAAAACGTCGTAGATTAATCCTAATTCATATATATCTACAGGGATTTCTGGATCGAAAATAGTTTTTAAAACTTTTACAATCTTTTCTCCTAATACTGCAGTGTCTATTGTTTCGCTCATGAAAAATTTATTTTTAGTTTCCTTAAAAAAGGTAATCTATTGTTTTTAAGATTCCTGCCTACGCAGAAATGTGCTAATTAAGTTGCGTTTGGTATGCAATGGCATATAATTTTAATTGCTTAATCATGCTTACCAGGCCGTTTGCTCTTGTAGGAGACAAATGTTCTTTTAGTCCAATTTGATCAATAAAATCAGTATTTGCTTCTAAAATAGCTGCTGGATGTTGGTTAGAAAAAACACGAATTAAAATAGCAATAATTCCTTTTGTAATTATGGCATCGCTATCAGCAGTAAAAGCTATTTTGTCTTCTTTTAGTTCTGCATGCACCCAAACTTTACTTTGGCAACCTTTAATAATATTATCTTCAGTTTTGTATTGCGCTTCAATGAGTGGTAATGTTTTTCCTAGATCTATCATGTATTGATAGCGTTCTTCCCAATCTTCAAACATGGAAAACTCTTCTATTATTTCGTTTTGAATTTCTTGAATATTCACGGTTTTCTATTTTTTACAAAAATACAATTAAGTATTATGTTCATTATTATATTTATTGCTTTTCCTTAATATTTAAAATTGTATTTACTAAATCTGCAATTTTAGCATTAGGATTGCCATGATCAAAAGTTTTAGAACGATAAGTTTTTCCATTTTTAGTAATGGTAAATGTTGCTCCAGCAGCGCCATCATATTGATGTGCAGTAGATGGTGGTTCGAGATTTTCTAATTCTTCAAGGTTTAAAACCGCTACTTTTTTAAATATATCTGTCGTTTCTTTTTGACTAAACTTTCTTGCTTCTGGTTGTACACCTCTTTGGTTTTGAGAAATTATACTATCCTTTTTAATTTTTATGTTTAAGTAACTGCCTCTTGTAATAGCGCTGTATTCTATTGAGTAATTATCAATTTGCGCTATTTTAGATATATTGTTATTCGTTGCCGAAATTAAATTTTCTTTTTCGTTTTTTAATGTTAGTGTGTTGTTAGCTATGGAATAAGAAGTCGTTTTTTCTAATGCTTTTAATAGTTGGTTCTCTACATCCATAAAACGTTTACAATGCATTTTTGTAGAAACTAATGGGCCTATTTTTAAGGTATTATTGGTAATAGTATATTCACCAGAAAACCTATTGCAACCTGCAAATCCAGAAACTCTGTTTGTTGCTTCATCAAAATTTATATGCATATCTTTTGGGAGGTCTGTATTATCCATAAAGGAAGATATAAGGTATTTTCCAGATAGAATAATAGTTTGTTTAGCATCTGTATTGTCTTGCATATTTGTAGTTGCTTTAGCGTTTCCACAAGACTTAAGTGCAAAAACAGTTATAAGTATGGTAATAAATTTCATGATTTTCATTTGTTAAAATTTAAATATAATATACAAAAAAGACGCCAAACTTTAAGATAGCATCATTTTAGCTTTTTTTACACCAGAAACTAAAGCATCAATTTCTTCTTTGGTGTTATAGAAAGCAAAAGAAGCACGAACCGTACCTGGAATTTTAAAAAAGTCCATAATAGGTTGTGCGCAGTGATGACCTGTTCTAACAGCAATTCCTAATTTATCTAAAATAGTTCCAACATCGTATGGATGAATCCCTTCTAGGTTAAAAGATACTACCGAGGTTTTATTATTAGCGGTTCCGTAAATTTTTAAACCTTCAATTTCTATAAGTGCTTTGGTTGCATACTCTAAAAGTTCGTGTTCGTATTTTGCAATAGCATCAAAACCAATGGTGTTCATATAATCTATGGCTGCACCAAATGCAATGCCACCACAAATATTGGGTGTTCCTGCTTCGAATTTATGTGGTAATCCTGCATAGGTTGTTTTTGTAAAACTTACTTCGGCAATCATTTCTCCGCCACCTTGATAAGGAGGGAGTTTGTTTAACCATTCTTCTTTTCCGTACAACATACCTACTCCTGTTGGCCCACACATTTTATGTGCAGATGCTACATAAAAATCAACATCTAAATCTTGTACATCAGGTTTTACATGTGGACAAGCTTGTGCGCCATCAATTAATACTGCCGCGCCAACTTGATGTGCTTTATTAATGATTTCTTCAATAGGGTTAATGGTTCCTAGGGCATTTGAAATATGATTAGTAAATACTAATTTTGTGTTTTCATTTAGTAAATTGTCATATTCATGCATTACCAATTCCCCATCTTGGTTCATTGGTATGACTTTTAAAATTGCGCCTGTTTTTTCGCATAACATTTGCCAAGGCACAATATTACTATGGTGCTCTAAAGCCGAAACAATGATTTCATCCCCTTTTTTTAGTAAGGAAGCAAAACCATTTGCAATTAAATTTATACTATGTGTAGTACCAGAGGTATATATTATTTCGTGTGCGTGTTTGGCATTAAAATGTTTTTGAATGGTATGTCTTGCTGCTTCGTATTTATCTGTAGCCTCTTGACTTAGTGCATGTACACCACGATGAATATTTGCGTTGTAATTACTGTAATAATCTATTATAACATCGATTACTTGTTGTGGTGTTTGTGATGTTGCTGCATTATCAAAATACACCAAAGGTTTTCCGTTTACTTCTCTTTTAAGTATTGGGAAATCTGCTCTTATTTTCTTCAAATCTAACATGCTACAAATTTACGGTTTGTTACTAAAAGAAGTGTAAAGAAAAAGATAAATGATACATTTTATTTAAATTTTATACAAATGCATTTAAATAAAATGTATATTTGTACTATGTATAGCAAAGAATTAACAAAAGGAACGTTACAACCTATCATTTTAAAGCTTATTAGTCAAAGGGAAAAAATGTATGGTTATGAGATAACGCAAGAAGTAAAGAAACTTACGCTTGGTAAGATTGATATATCAGAAGGAGCTTTGTATCCTATACTTCATAAGTTGGAAGCTAAAGGTGTCTTAGAGACAGAGAAAGTATACATTGGTAAACGAGTAAGGAAATATTACAAAGTTACCAGTGAAGGAACAAAAGCAGTAGAAGAAGTGACGCAGGAAATAAATAATTTTATGGAAACGTTGCATTTAATTTTTAACCCAAAACCTATTATATAATGCGAATAGAAGAAAAACATATTGATTTTATAGAAAATAGTTTGAAGTTTTATGGAGTTAAAGAAGATCGCTTAAGGGAGGATTTAATAGACCATATTTGCACGTATATTGAAAGTAGAGACGGTGAAGATTTTGATGCTTTATATCAAGAAGCATTACAAAAATTTGGAGGCTATGCTAGTTTTCAAAATTTACAATTAGAAACTAATTTGCAGAAGTTTCATAAAGAGAGCGTGCTACTTAATAAACTAAAAATAGGTTTAGGTTTTACTATGCTAGCATTACTGGTGTTGGGAATGTTGTTTAAAATTATGCACTGGCCTTATGCAAGTTCTATGCTTTTAGGAGCAATTATTACTTTTATTCTAGGAGTACTTCCGGTGCTATTTTATGCTAGATATAAAAGATTAAACTATAAATTTTCTTAAAATAATAATTATGAAAAAATCATTTTACGTAGTGGGCTTCTTTACCTTTTTTGCGCTTGGAATTGGAGCGATGTTTGAATTTTTAACTTGGCCTTATCGAGGAATAGTTGTGTTTATAGGATTCTTACTTTTAAACTTTGGATTGATACCCATGTATTTTTATCAGAAGTATCAGCAGGTCAAAAGTTGAGTCTTATCTATGACTTGAAACAAAAAACGGCAAACATATGAATGTTTGCCGTTTTTTGTTTTTTAGCCCAGATTGCGGCATTGTTGGAGCTCCTCAAAGAGAGCGACTGCCAAAAGCTGGAAATAGCTTAAAAAAAAATTATAAATCGAAACCAATATTCACACCTAACTTGTTTGCTATAAGTCCGTTAATACGCTTTTTTAGTTCTGGAATTTTCACAGATTCTAGTACATTATTCGCAAAAGCATACATTAATAAAGCTTTTGCTTCTTTTTCTGGAATACCTCTAGAGCGTAAGTAAAACATGGCACTATCATCTAACTGACCAATCGTACAACCATGCGAACATTTTACATCGTCTGCAAAAATTTCTAGTTGCGGTTTCGAGTTTATGGTTGCTTTATCACTTAGTAAAATATTATTGTTAGATTGAAACGCATTGGTTTTTTGCGCTTCTTTATTTACAATTACTTTACCATTAAAAACCCCTGTAGCACTGTCGTTAAAGATACCTTTATAATCTTGGTGGCTTTCGCAATTAGGTTCTATATGGTGTACTAAAGTGTTGTGGTCTACATGTTGTTTGTCGCCAATAATGGTTACGCCATTTAATGTAGAGTCCATGTGCTCACCATTTTGGTAAAAGTTAAGGTTGTTACGTGTTAACTTTCCTCCAAAACTAAAGGTATGTACAGATACATGACTTTCGCGTTTTTGATTTACAAAGGTGTTATCAATTAACGATGCATTTACATTATCGTTTTGAATTTTATAGTAATCAATTATAGCACGTTTGTTTCCAAATATTTCTGTAACACTATTGGTTAAAACAGGGTTGTTAGATAAACTTTGGTGGCGTTCAATAATTTGAACATGCGAGTTTTCGTCTACAACAATTAAGTTCCGTGGTTGTTGCATTAATGCAATTTCGCTTCCTGTAGAAAAATGTAAAATTTGAATTGGTTTATTTACCAATTTGTTTTTTGGAATATGTATGTAAGCACCTTCTTGAGCAAACGCAGTATTTAATGAAGTTAAGCTGTCTTTTGTAGCTACTTTATTAAAATAGTTTTCAATAATTAAACGATATTTTGGTTTATTTAAAGCCGAAGACATTAAGCAAACATCGATACCATCATGCGTAGTTTGAGATAAATGCGAAGCAAATTTACCATCAATAAACACAATATTATAGGTGTCTATATCATGAATGAAATACTTTTTAACGTCGCTATATTCTATGGCGTTTTCTTGTTTAGGAAAAACACTATAGTCTTGTTTTAAAATACTATTTAATGATGTGTATTTCCAAGCTTCATCTTTTTTAGAAGGAAAACCTTCTGTTTCAAAAGTTTTTATCGCTTCTGTACGAATATCATGTATTTGACAGTCGATGTCTACATGATTTTCGAAAGCTAAAAATGAGGAAACTAATTTTTCTTTTAAATCCATTTTTGTTTCGTTGTTAGTTATTAGTTAATGATCGCTAGCTCTCACTATCGACATCAAGCTATAAACTAATTTAACTTAAGTAATTATTTAACTAGTTTTTATACAACTAGCAACTAATTACTATTTATGCGTTTACTTCTTCTTTAATCCAGTCGTATCCTTTTTCCTCTAACTCATGTGCTAGAGCAGCAGTTCCAGATTTTACAATTTTTCCATTGTATAAAACGTGAACAAAATCGGGTTTGATATAGTCTAGTAAACGTTGGTAGTGTGTAATTAAAATGACTGCATTGTCTTTGCTTTTTAATTTGTTAACACCATTTGCTACAATACGAAGAGCATCGATATCTAAACCAGAATCTGTTTCGTCAAGAATCGCTAATTTTGGTTCCAGCATTGCCATTTGAAAGATTTCATTACGTTTCTTTTCTCCACCAGAAAAACCTTGGTTTAAAGAACGAGATAAAAACTTTCTATCTATTTCTAACATTTCCGATTTAGAACGAATAAGCTTCAACATTTCGTTGGCAGGCATATCTTCTAATCCTTTTGCTTTACGGTTTGCGTTAATAGCAGTTTTTATAAAGTTAGTAACAGAAACTCCAGGAATTTCTACAGGATATTGAAACGATAAAAACACACCTTTGTGTGCGCGTTCTTCTGCAGCAAGTTCTTCGATATCTTCATTTTCTAATAAAATGTTTCCATCTGTAACTTCATATTCTTCTTTTCCTGCAATTACAGACGCTAAAGTACTTTTACCAGAACCATTAGGTCCCATGATTGCATGTACTTCGCCTGCTTTTACTTCTAGATTAATTCCTTTTAAAATAGACTTTTCTTCTACACTTGCGTGCAAGTTGTTTATTTTTAACATAATTATTTTGTGCCTAATTTTACAACATTTTCTGCTTCTGATTTAATAGCAGATATATTTAATATTTCTTTAATTTCAATTTGATTATCCCAGCCTTCTTCTCCTTCGGGTTTCTGTTGGATTTTTGCTCGTACTTCTACCATTACAAAATCGGTGTCTTCCTTTTTAAATGGTTTTGCCTGTTTGTTTAATTCGGTAACCTTATCGTCTAGGATCACGCCGTAAATTTGGTTGTGTGTTTGTAAAACCGCTGCGTCTGCATAATAAACGAACTCACCTTTTAGTAAGGTTAATCCATCACTTTGTTTTGCTGTTCTACCGTCTTTTGTTTCCGTAGTTTCTTCAGTGTTTTCCTTTTTTGATTCGTTTTTACAACTTGTAAAAGTTACCGCTAATACTAATAAGAATACTAATTTTTTCATTGGTACTTAAAAAATTAATTTAATTAAACTTTGATTATATTTCGTTGCAGACCTGTCTAGGTCTACTATATTATCCTACACTACCTTCTAACGAAATTTCTAGTAATTTTTGAGCTTCTACAGCAAATTCCATAGGTAGTTTATTTAATACGTCTTTACTAAAACCATTTACAATTAATGCAATAGCTTTTTCGGTATCTATACCACGTTGGTTACAGTAAAATATTTGGTCTTCCCCAATTTTACTCGTTGTTGCTTCGTGTTCTATTTGAGCTGTTTTGTTTTTTGCTTCTATGTATGGAAATGTGTGTGCTCCACATTCATTACCCATTAGTAAACTGTCGCATTGACTAAAATTACGAGCGTTTTCAGCACGAGAGCTTACTTGTACTAAACCTCTGTAGGAGTTTTGTGATTTTCCTGCCGAAATTCCTTTCGAAATAATAGTAGATTTTGTGTTTTTACCTAAATGAATCATTTTGGTTCCAGTATCTGCTTGCTGAAAATTGTTTGTTACTGCAATAGAATAAAATTCACCAACAGAATTATCTCCTTTTAGTACACAAGAAGGATATTTCCAGGTTACAGCAGAACCTGTTTCTACTTGCGTCCATGAAATTTTTGCATTCTTTTCACACAAACCACGTTTGGTTACAAAGTTGTAAACACCACCTTTTCCTTCTGCATTCCCTGGGTACCAGTTTTGTACTGTAGAGTATTTAATTTCTGCATCATCAAGTGCAATTAGCTCTACAACTGCAGCATGTAATTGGTTTTCGTCACGACTTGGTGCAGTACAACCTTCTAAGTACGATACATAACTACCTTCGTCTGCTATAACAAGTGTTCTTTCAAACTGTCCTGTTCCAGCTTGATTTATTCTAAAGTATGTAGATAATTCCATAGGGCATTTTACACCTTTTGGAATGTAGCAAAAAGAGCCATCACTAAAAACTGCAGAGTTTAAAGCTGCATAAAAGTTGTCTTTTGTAGGTACAATGGTCCCTAAGTATTTTTTCACTAATTCTGGATGCTCTTGAATGGCTTCCGAAATAGGCATGAATATAATTCCTTTTTCTGCTAGTGTTTTCTTGAAAGTTGTAGCAACAGAAACCGAATCTACCACGATATCCATGGCAATATTGTTCATTTTTTTCTGCTCATCTACAGAAATACCTAGCTTTTTGTACATTGCTAGTAAATCTGGATCTACATCATCTAATGTTTTATTTGGGTCTACAGAAGTTGGCGCAGAGTAATATGCAATTGCTTGAAAATCTGGTTTGGTATAATGTACATTAGCCCAATCTGGTTCTTTCATTTCTTTCCAAACCTTAAAAGCTTCTAGTCTCCATTGTGTCATCCATTCTGGCTCATCTTTCTTTTTAGAAATAGCACGTACAATGTCTTCATTTAATCCAATAGGAAAAGTGTCAGATTCAATATCTGTGTAAAAACCATATTCGTATTCTTTGGTTTTAAGTTCTTCTCTTAGATCGTCTTCTGTATATTTACTCATATCTCGATTTTAATTTTAAATTCTTTCTTATGAATAGAAAGATTTACATTGGTTTATAGTGAAAAAGATTCACCACAACCACAAGTTCTGTTAGCGTTTGGATTGTTAAAAACAAATCCGGTTCCGTTTAATCCTCCAGAATATTCTAGTGTTGTTCCTATTAGGTACAAAAAGCTTTTTTTGTCTACAATAATTTTTACATCGTTGTCTACAAACACTTTATCTTCTTCTTGCTTTTCTTTATCAAACTTTAAATCATAAGATAAACCGGAGCAACCTCCACTTTTTACACCAACACGAACATAGTCTGTTGCTGCATTATAGCCATCATCAGTCATAAGTTCTATAACTTTCCTTTTAGCTGTTTCTGAAACTTTTATCATATTATTAAATTGATTTATCTAAATAGAGTGCAAATATACAATATAAGTCATGGATTTCCATATAAGCTTACATTATATTAGTGATGTTTTAATAAGAAAAATCTATTGGTTGTTAAAAGCAGGATTGTTAATAAATGATGGGTCTGAAAGCGATAAGAGGAAAGCTTTTAGATCTGCTTTGTCTGAATCGGAAAGATGCACACCACCTTCATCCACTTTTTTCATTAATGGATCTATGGTTGGTGAGTCTTGCAAACCTTCGCTGTAATGATTTATTACTTCTTCTAGAGAGTTGAAACGACCATCATGCATATAAGGAGCAGTGAAAATAAGATTACGTAAAGAAGGAGATTTAAATTTACCATTATCTGCTGGATCTCCTGTAATTTCTCCTAAGCCAATATCTGTAAATACTGCATCTAAACCGTTGTTATGAAATAAGTTGTCTGTCCATAAAGGATTGTTTGGGTTCCCGTGACAGTGAAAACAATCTCCTTTGGTTTCGTCCATGAAAACGTTTAATCCGTTTTCTTCTTGAGGCGTTAGTGTTGCTTCTTCTAGTAAATATCTGTCGAATTTCGAGTTTGCTGAAATTAAGATTCGCTCAAATTGCGCAAGTGCTTTTGTGACTAGTTCTTTTGTTATAGGTGTAGTGCCAAATGCTTCTTCAAAAAGTTTCGGGTATTCTGAGTGATTTTGTAATCTGGTTATAACTGTTTCCCATGAGTTATTCATTTCTATTGGGTTTGTAACAGGTTCTAGTGCTTGATGTTCTAGACTAAATACACGACCATCCCAAAAGAATTTTTCATCATAGTTCCAAGCCATATTAAATAAAGGCATGGAGTTTCGCGTGCCAATGCTTCCGTCTATACCAACACTAAATCTGGCTGGATCTGTAAAGGCGTTTCCTGGATTATGACAAGAAGCACAAGCTTGCGTGTTATTTTCGGATAAAATAGTATCGAAAAAAAGTTTTTTTCCTAAAATTATTCCTTCTTCTGTTTGTATGTTATTTACTGGAATTATAGGAGCTAATATATTGTCTTCAAAAACTTGAGGTATTTGTAATGGGCTTGGAGTTGGTACATATGTATTTGAGCCTGAGGGTTCGTTAGAACAAGACAAGCAGATAATAAACAGAATACTATATACTAACCAATGCCTCATTTTTATTCTGTAATTTCATTTAAAGAAAATACATTTTGCCCGTTTTGAAACATCGTTATTTGTGCATTAAAATTTGGCATCATCATATTGTGTAATGTGTTTAAATCCCATAGGTTTGGGTTTTTAAACCATTCTGCAATATTCATATCTATATTAAAAGTTAGGTCTTTAGATATAGAGACTGGTCCTAATTCTACATCGATAAAAGTATCTTGAAATAATAGGCCGATAGGATCTGAGTTGTCCACTGCTCGAATTGCGTGATATGCATAACCTGTTTCGGTATCTGTATTATCTATAAACTTACCTTCTAATTGCATGTAGTGATAACCTCCACCAAGCATATCTGGAACATTCCACGAAGCTGCATTTAAATCGGTATAGGTTTGGCTATAATTATCTTCGGTGTTAAAACCAAAAGTAAAAATTACATTGGTATAATCCCCTTTTGGAATTGCTGTATATGGTTGAAATACTAAATTAACATCATTGGTTACATCTACTAGAAAATGCCCGCTTGTGTATAGCGTTTCTCCGTCTGCTTTTTCTAATCTAATGTTAGAGATTAAGTACCTTAATTTCTCGATACTCATTTGCTCTCCATTTGCATTAGTGAATTGAATGGTGTTGAACTCGGTATTATTCACTTCTGCTCCATCCCAATTATGCGAGAAACTAAAAGTAGCAGAAACATCTTCATTTGAATTATTACCATTGTCTTCTGAACAAGAAAAGCTTAAAAAAGTAAGTAAAGCTAAGGCTAAAATTTTTTTCATTTTTTATTTTATTTTTATTTTTAATAGGTCTGTAAAACCGTTGTTATTTGTTAAATCGAAATCGTTACTACTAGATTCTCCAACAGCAATTATATTTTTATTTGGTAATTCTATAGCGTCGTAAAGGTAATCAATAGTAGAGCCTCCAATTGTTTTT
The DNA here is from genome assembly GCF_053604645.1 of Lacinutrix cladophorae. NCBI lineage: Bacteria > Pseudomonadati > Bacteroidota > Flavobacteriia > Flavobacteriales > Flavobacteriaceae > Lacinutrix > Lacinutrix cladophorae. Next base: position 527,389 of record NZ_JBSHNR010000121.1, read on the forward strand.
TGCCATTCTATGTTGGCATTGGCATCTATTTTTAATACCCATGCATCATTTTGTCCGTTGTTAGCACTTAAATCACCATCGATACTTCTGGTACTCCCAGAAATTATAAAGCCATTGTCTTGTGTATTAGATATAGATCTACCCGAATCGAAACTAGAGCCTCCAAAAGATTTTTCCCAAATTATAGCTCCGAGAGGGTTTATTTTAATAAGCCATAAATCGGAAGCTCCATACGGATTGCTAATATCTTGATCGTTACTTCTTGCGTCTCCAACTATAATATAATTTCCATCTTGTGTGTTTGTAATAGACCAAGCTTCATCAATTTCTGATCCGCCAAAAGATTTTTCCCAAACAATACTTCCTGTGGTATTTATTTTTACAACCCAAAAATCATAATCCCCTTTGTTATTGCTTATATCTACATCATCACTATCTGAAGAGCCAACAATAATATAGCCATCATTGGTTTCAATAACATCATTAGGGACTTCAGAATAAGATCCTCCATAATATTTACTCCATTCAATATCACCAGATGCGTTTGTTTTAATAGCCCAATAATCGCCACCTGCATGTCTTGCGTGTGATTGTTTCGTGTTACCTTCTCCACCAGAAGCTGTTACATCTAAAACTCCAGTGAGTAGGAATCCATTGTCTGTAGTTTGAATAACGGAAATCCCAATGTCTAAACCAGAATATCCAAAAGATTTCTCCCAAATTAGGTTGCCTGCATTGTCCAGTTTTGCCAGCCAAAAATCGTAATAGCCTGAGTTTTGAGTAACATCTTGATTCGCACTATTAGTTTGTCCTAATATAGCATATCCACCATCTAATGTTTGTACTATAGATTTCCCTCTATCATCTCCAGAACCACCAAAAGTTTTGTTCCATTGCAGTTGGTTATTTTCGTCAAATTTTAAAACCCAATAATCATAACTTTCATTTGTTTTATCTGTTATATCAAAATCCTTACTTTGTGTATGACCAAGAATTACATAACCACCATCTTGTGTGCTTACAATTGATTGTGCGCTTTCATTTTTTGTACCACCAAATGTAGAAATAGCTTCAATTTCACCTAAAAAAGCATTTCCGGAAGATGTTGCATTGTCATCTGACTTACAGCTATTTAAAAAAATAACGGTAAGGCTTACAATTAAGGTGGAAAGAATGTTTAATTTATTATTCACTTTTTCTTACTATTAAAAGACCTCTTTCTATATCACTAATAATAATGTTGCCACTTGCGAAATATGGATATACACTCCAAGCGCCATTAAAACTTGTATTATTATTTTCTGGATGTGTATCAAAAAAACCAGACTCTATCAATGTACCAGAAGCAATATTTGTAATATCAATCATTCTTAATCCAGCAGAATAACAAGCTTGAAAATAAGTATTTCCTTTTACATAACCATTATGATCTATGGCTGCAGTTGGGCCAAAATAATCTGCATGAAAAAGAGGATTGTCTAAATCATTGAAGTCAAATATAATGGTTCTAGTATTATTACCAAAGCCTAATTCATCTGTTTCGTCTCCAAGAATGAAATATTGTTTATCTTCTGTAAACCATCCTTGATGTGTATAACCAATATTATTGTATGCGATTGTTGAAATAGTAATAGGATTTGCTTTGTCTGATATGTCTGCAATTACAATTTCATTTTCATTACTTCCTATTAAAATTTCATGTCCAGTATAGTCCGAATCTGGACCATTATAAGTTACTACTTGTGCATCATGCGAATAACCATTAAAACCACCTTCTGCTATTGGGTTTGTTGGGTTTTGAATATTAATAAAATGCGCTCCACCACCAAATGTATTAGAGCCTACTGCGTATGCATATCCAGAATCTTCATTTATAACAATATTATGCGCTTTTCCAAACTCTGTATAATGTGCGTCTGATGTGAAGTTTGCTGGAGGATTTGTTACGTTTCTTAATTTTTTTAAATCAAATACTTGCATACCATGATTTAAGTTTTGGTTTCCATCTGCTACTATATAAGCGTGATTATTATACACTTTTACATCACGCCAAAAATTGGCGCCTTCGGCAGTATCTAATCTTCCTAAAAAAATAGGTTCAATTGGGTTTGTAATATCTACAAAAGCAGTACTATTGGTCATGGCTATTATAGCATATTCATTACCAGTTAAAGAGTCAGTCCATCCCCAAATATCACTTCCTTCAGGATTTCCCATTGTATTAGCTAAAACGGAAACAGGGACATGGGACATTAAATTATAGCCGTCACAAGGGTATGGTCCTGCCATTCCATCAATACATTCAAATAAAGGTATATCTAAAACAGGATCGCATACATCACCAATACCATCATTATCTGCATCTGTTTGCTCTGGATTAGCCATATCTACACAGTTATCTATATTATCAGGTATTCCATCTTCATCTGTATCTGCATCTGCTACAAGATCACATGCATCTCCAACACCATCATTATCTGTATCCGCTTGGTCTGGATTTGCTATTTCTACACAGTTATCTATATTGTCTGTAATTCCATCTCCATCAATATCAGAATCTTGAGTGATAATTATATTTACGGGCTCATTATCACAGGAATAAATTAATGGTACTAATAGAGTGATAAAAACCAATCTTTGTAATAAATATTTCTTTTTCAAGAATTTTGACATACTATTAAATTTAAAAAACTTCTTTATTTGCTAAAAAAAGCTCAATGTATTTAAGCAAAATTAGAAGAATTATCTAAAATATTCTTATCCACACTGTTAAAACTGCTTCTTTTTCATTTTGGTATAATCACTTCTTCTTTTTTATTTAATAATATGGCATATTTTTAATAATAAGCTTCTTATTTTTGCAACATGATAGAAGATAAAAACCAACAACGTACCTCATTAAGTGATTTAGGAGAATTTGGATTGATAGACCATTTAACTTCGCATTTTAAAGTGTCACAAAAATCTACCATTAAAAGTATTGGAGATGATGCAGCTGTTTTAGAATTTAAGAAAAAGCAAATTGTAGTTACTACAGACTTATTGGTCGAAGGTGTGCATTTCGATTTAAGTTATATGCCTTTAAAACACTTAGGGTATAAATCTGTTGTTGTTAACTTGTCGGATGTGTTTGCAATGAATGCGAACGCAACTCAAATTACCGTTTCTATTGCTGTTTCTAATCGTTTTCCTTTAGAAGCATTAGAAGAATTATACGCAGGAATTGAAACAGCTGCAGGAATTTATGGAGTAGATGTTGTTGGAGGAGATACGACTTCCTCTACTTCAGGATTACTAATCTCTGTAACAGCAATTGGAGAAGTTGAAAAAGAAAATGTGGTGTATAGAAGTGGTGCAAAACCTAATGATTTATTAGTAGTTACTGGTGATATTGGTGGAGCATATATGGGATTACAGGTTTTAGAACGCGAAAAACAAGTGTTTTTGGTAAACCCAAATAGTCAACCAGATATGGAGCCTTACGCGTATATTATAGAAAGACAATTAAAACCGGAAGCAAGAAGAGATGTTGTAAAGCTTTTTAAAGATTTAAAGGTTAAACCTTCTGCAATGATTGATGTTAGTGATGGGTTGTCTTCCGAGATTATGCATTTATGTAAGCACAGTAAGGTTGGTTGTGATCTATATGAAAATAAATTACCCTTAGATCCTCAAGTTATATCTACTTGTGAAGAGTTTAACTTAGATAGTACAACGGTAGCTTTAAGTGGAGGTGAAGATTATGAATTGCTTTTTACAATATCGCAAGAAGATTATCCTAAAATAAAAGCCAATCCTAATTTTACAGTAATTGGTTTTATGACAGAGCCAAATGTAGGAATGCATTTAGTTACTAGAGCAGAAACTAAAATACCTCTACAAGCACAAGGTTGGAATTCATTTAACGATCAAGAATAAGCGCTTTTCGTTTCTTTTTTTTGTAATGCATGCTTTTTAATACCAAATTGATTTCCTTAAATTTAGGAGTTAACGGAATTAAATTGCCATTACCACTAGTAGTCATTTGTTTTTTACAATGTTTACATTGATATTCCTTCACATGTGCTGTGATATCTTTTGTAACCTTAAAATCATGACCAAATACGCTACAGTGAATTGGATTCATATAGTTAATTAGTTCTTTTAGAGATAACTAAGCTAACTTTTTTTTGTGAATTCTTTAGAAGGCTTGTCTAACTAATCGATGAAGCGTAAGATTTTTCCTGTAAACGTGTTGCTTTGTTGTTGTAAATACGCTCTAAAACAGAATTTATTTGTTCAAATTTAGGAGTTAGTGGAATTAAATTACCATTACTATTCGTGGTCATTTGTTTATGGCAATTGCAGCATTTGTATTCCTTTACATGGTAAGTTACTTTTTTTGAAACTTCAAATTTGTGTCCAAAAACAGAACAAACTAAATTTGGAATAAAAGCAGGTTTGTTAGTAGGTTTTTTCATTTTATTAGCGTTTGGTTGTAGTAAACCTAATAAAAAAAAATCAAATAAACGATAAAAAGCATTATTTATTCGATGAAATGCATTATTGCATTCAAAAGTGAATTGTGATTTTCTATATGACTCATGTGGCCTTCACTAAAAATAGCCGTTTCAATGTTTGTGTTTTTTGTTTCTTCTACTAGTTTTTCACCATCTACTACAGGATCATTTTCTCCTATAATAATAAGCTTTTTGCAGTTTAGTGATTTAAAAATCTCTTGTCTATCTGGTCTTAAACGCATTCCTTCTTGACAAGCGATGTATCCTTGAACTGGTGTTTTTAAAGCTTCTTTTAAAGCTGTGTCAAATGCTGTTTTGTATACCGTTTTGCTTTTTTCGCTAAATAAATTAGCGAACGACATACGCACCATATTATTAAAATTAGTTTGTACCATCTTATTAGCTCTAGATCTTAGTTGTTTCATCTCGTTTCCATCAGCTTGATAAGTAGAGTTCATTAAACATAAACCTTTTAAAGTTTCTGGGCTCTTTTCGGCGAAAGCCAAAGCAACATAACCACCCATAGAATGACCAATCATATAATATCTTCTTAATCTTAAATGTTTTAAAACGGTTAGAACAGCTTCCGCCATTTCTTCCATAGTATGAACATAGCCTAGACATGGTGTTTTTCCATGTCCTAATAAATCGATACAAATAACACGGTGTTTTTTGGTTAGGCTTGGTAAAAGCGCATGCCACATTGTGTTGTTCTCAAGAAAGCCATGTAATAAAATTATTGCAGTACCTTCTCCTTGATCTGTATAAAAAAGATTAATGCCTTTGTGTTCTAAAATCATATTTAAACTATATTGTGCAAAGATAATTAAGGGTTTTAATAAAACACAACTCTGAAATTTAAATTAGAATTTTCCTTTTTTTTGAATCTATTAATATGAATAAAACTAAAGAATTATTAATAATAAGTTTTGCCTTATTCTCGTTGTTTTTTGGAGCAGGAAATTTATTGTTACCTCCTCTTTTAGGATATAATGCTGGTGAAAATTGGTTTTGGGTTATTTTAGGTTTTATAATAACTGCCGTTGTAATTCCTATTATAGGTATTTATGCACATGCTAAATTACAAGGTACTTTATACGATTTCGGTAAAAAAGTATCGCCTACTTTTAGTTTGGTATATTGTGTTCTAATTTATGGTATTGCTATTGCAATTCCGTCGCCGCGTACCGCAGCAGCTACTCATGAAATTGCCATTCACCCAAACTTTGGTAGCTCCCCATTATTAACTAGTAGTGTGTATTTTCTTTTCGTGTTATTATTTGCATTAAATCGTTCAAAAATATTAAATGTTATAGGTAAATATCTTACTCCTTTTATAGTAATAATGCTGCTTTTGGTAATTGGTATTGGTTTGTTTTCGACACAAATGATTACCAACCCATCACAATTTGAAACTCCTATTGTAAACGGAATTTTAGAAGGTTATCAAACTTTCGATGCAATTGGGGCTGTAGTTGTTGGAGCAGTAATTATTATATCTATAAATTTAAAAAATAAAGAGTCTTTTGATGCTAAAAAAGAGCTCATTAAAAAATCAGGAATCATCGCAGGATTTGGTTTGTTTATTATTTACGCAGGATTAATAGCTGTTGGTGCATTTTATGGGTCTGAGATAAGTATTAATAACGAATTAAGTAGCGATATGCAACGTGCAAATTTATTAACAGGAATCACGAAACAGGCATTAGGTACTTTTGGTAATACCGTTTTAAGTATATTAATTGCATTAGCTTGTTTTACTACAGCGGTTGGTATAGTAACAGGAACAGCAGATTATTTTAAAGGCATAATTAAAAAGTCGCAAACGGTATATGTAATTACTGCAATTATTGCTTGTGTGTTTGGTGTTGTAGTGGGGCAGTTAGATTTTAACTCCATTATTGTAATTGCATTACCGGTTTTATTATTTATTTATCCAATAACTATTGTACTCATTTTACTAAACGCAATTCCTAATAAATATGCAACAAAATTGGTGTTTCGCGTTGTTGTTTTACTAACCTTTGTCTTTAGTATTCCAGACGTGCTAGGCTTTTTAAGTCCGTCAGATGGATTACGTAAAGTCGTTAATCTTATTCCGCTTGCAAAACATAGTTTAGGTTGGGTTTTGCCAGCTTTTATTGGGTTTGTTTTGTTAAATTTTAAAACTTTTACGACTAAAGCTTTACCTAATTAATATTTACCCTATGGCAGAGCAGGACATTACAAAATATTCCTATAAAAATATATTTTCATTGCACGTTGTTCAATTTGAAAAAGCCTGTGTTTTTAATAAGCCAGAACAGGTAGATGCTTATAATATCTATTGGATTAAAAAAGGAAAAGGGATATATAATATTGATTTTGAAAGCTATGATTTTCAAGATAACGTACTCTTTTTTTTATCTCCAGGACAGGTTTTTTCTATAGATTCCGAACAAATCCAAGAAGCCTACAAAATTTCTTTTATTCGTGATTTCTACTGTATTCAAACGCACGATAAAGAAGTTGCTTGCAATGGTATTCTATTTAATAATGTGTACGAAACTCCTTTTGTGAAACCTTGCGAAAGGGATACCCAAAAACTACAGTTTATATTAGAAGGCTTAATCGAAGAGTTTAAAACCAACGAAGCAGCACAATACGATATGCTGCAAACCTATTTAAAACAATTTATTATTCATGCGGTTCGCGTACAAAAAGAACATCATACCATTAAGGAAGATGAAGAAACCAAACTCTTTAAAGACTTTAGCATACTAGTAGAGCAAAACTTTAAAACACTACATACGGTAACAGAATATGCAAATAGGTTAGGACTCTCCCCAAAATCTTTAACCAAACATTTTAATAAGATAGGAACACAAACACCTAGCGATTTTATTAAAAACAGAATTATCCTCGAAGCCAAGCGACAACTCATTTATTCCAACGATTCCGTGAAACAAATTGCCTACAGTTTAGGTTTTAATGACGCCGCCTATTTTACAAGATTCTTTAAAAAAGGAACCTTAAAATCACCTCTTCAGTTTAAAAAAGAACATTAATTTTTTGGGCGTGACCCTAAAGGTCAGGCTGTACATTGTATCTTTTTTTGCCATTTATGGCAGCAAAAAAAGGATGCCATTTCCATCCTTCACGCAATAATTACCGGTTCCACTCTCTATAAAATCTTAAAAAACATGGAAGTCCAAGCATAAGGAACTTTTGTCCATTTTTTCAAGTGTATTCTCGTTGCATCTTTGCATTGTAATTAACAACAAAACAAAAATTATGAAAAAAATACAAAGCACACAATGTCCAAATTGTTGGGGATTTCAAGAATACGACGAAGCACAACCAGATAACAAAATTTGCGATTGTAAAAGTCAAGAGTAAATAATACAATAAAATTTAAATAAATAATAATAAGATTTCTGCCTTCGCAGGAATACAAAAACAAATAGTATGAGCACAAGAATCGAAACATTAAACCCAGAAACTACCACAGGAAAATCTAAAGAATTATTCCATGCAGTACAAAGTAAATTAGGTTTTATACCCAACCTAATTAAAGTATTTGGTAACTCTCCAGCAACCTTACAAACCTATTTAAGTTTAGGCGAATTAACAGCTAGCGGAAACTTTAATAACAAATTTAGAGAGCAATTAGCATTAGCAATAGCCGAAGAAAACGCATGTAATTATTGTTTGTCTGCACATACGGCAATAGGTAAAATGAATGGTTTAACAGAGGAGCAAACAGAATTAAGCCGACAAGCAATTGCTGCAGATGCAAAAACACAAGCAGGTTTACAATTTGCACAAGCTGTAACAAAAAACAGAGGTCAAGTATCTACGCAAGCCATTCAAGAAGTAAAAGCTGCAGGATATAATGATGGTGATATTTTAGAAATCGTGTTAAATGTAGTTTCTAATACACTAACCAACTATGTAAATCATATTGCAGAAACAGAAGTAGATTTCCCAAGTGTAGAAGCTGGAAAGTTTACTGTAACCAACAATTAATTCATTAATAATTTACAAACATTTAAAATACAAAATCATGAAAAATTTATTTATCGCATTCTTTTTAGTAGCATTTTCAATTACCGCTACAGCACAAGACCAAATGACTAAAAACAAAGCTGTAACAACAGTAGCTTTAGAGCAAACATTAGGAGAATTTACACAAAAAGAATTAACGCTTAAAGAAGGAACATATGTGTTTCAAGTAACTAATAATAATGCAGCTCCAGAAGTTGGATTGGTATTAATTGAAGCTGGAAAAGATGCATCAGATCCTAAAAATCATATTGCAGATGCTTATGTTTCGCAAATGGTTAAACATGGTAAAACAGAATCTTCAAAAGAAGTTACCCTTGCTAAAGGAACGTACCAATATTTTTGCCCTTTTAACAAAACACCACAATATACGCTAACTGTAGAGTAGTGGTTTTATTAATAGTTTTTAGTGTAAAAGCGAGCTGTGAAAAGCTCGCTTTTTTTGTTTATTTTTTTAGATTTTCTTATATTAATTTAAAAATTTATACCATGAAAAAATTACTATGTACCATATCTTTTATTTGTGTTTTTTTTATCTCTTTTGCTAATAATCAGCCAAAAGTTGGCGATACATTAATTGTTAAAGCACCTTCAGGAAAATTTTATAATCATATTTCGTTTCCACAATTAAATATACTAGTAAAACGCGGTAAGCTGGCTAGTTATTCATCTGTAATACATAATAAGGTTTTAGTAGATGAGGTGATTACAAAAGATAATAATAAAACCTATGTAGTTTTAAAAAAGGAAAACGGAACGAAGTTTTTTGGTTTTTTAACAAGTGTTAAAGCGAGCTACGAAGCCGCAATAGCTTCCGGAGAATTAGTAAAAACCGAGTATTAATTCTTTAGATTTTTAATTACCGAAAACGCTTTGTCTACCACATGATCTTCAACCAAAACGGTAAATTCGTTGGTTGTAGAAACCACCTCGTAAATCGGAATGTTTTCCCAAGCCAATCGCTTAAAAATTTGATAGTATAAACCAGATATCTTCGAATTGTCTTTTGGTAAACGTACGCTAATTGCCGATAAACCTTCTTGAACACCTATTTGGTTTTCGGTAGCAAAGCATTTTATAATAGCTTTCTTTTCCGAACTCGAAATAATAATATTACTTTCATAAATACCTCTTGTAAAAGCGTAAAATATATCTTTATTATTTTCTACTTGCTCTAAAATCTTAGTATGACTTTGAATTAGGGTTTCCGAATTTTGAAACGTAAAATCACTCAAATTCGAGCGTACTGTAATGTCTCCTAATTTTTGTAAAGTGCTTTTTAGTTTTAACGAGTGTCGCAAAGTATTTGGTGTATTGTATCTGCGTAATGCCATCATAATCGCTCCAGATTTTACAGGCTTTCGTAACATGTCGCTAATTGGAACTTTCAATTCTTCGGCTAAAGCAGAATAATTAATAATACTTCTAGATAGTGCTTCTTCTAAAAAAGGTTGCGTTATTAATATGTCTTCTACACAAGAGGCTATGGTTTTCATATTTCTGTTTCTTTTCTTGGTCTCCTCGAACGCCGTCGAGAGCTTGTTTGTTCGCTTTGTTTATTGCTTCTGTCCTTCTACATTGGATGCATAATGAAAAACCTTATTTGTTAATTATTTAACAATCTGTGTAAAAATAGTATAATTTTTTCATTTTCATGGCTATTAGTAGCATACAAAGTAGTTTAGCATTATAAAATGTAAAGTAATATGTTAGTATTAAAGTTTGGAGGTACATCGGTTGGGTCTATTGAGAATATGATTCATGTAAAAAACATTATAAACGACGGACAAAAAAAAGTGGTGGTTTTGTCTGCCATGTCTGGAACTACAAATGCGCTTGTTAAAATTTCAGATTATATTAAAAACGGTAGCGTTGACGAAGCATTAATTGTTATTGACGCGCTTAAAAAGAACTATCAAAAAACCGTAAAAACCTTAATTACAAATACAGCATTACATGCAACGGTTTTAGACTATGTAAACCATGTGTTTGATACCTTAAATAGTTTGGTAAATACAAAGCACGATATATTATTGTATAACCAAATTGTTGCGCAAGGCGAATTGCTATCTACTTTTATTTTTAGTCATTATTTACAACAAGAAAATATAAATGTAGCCTTATTACCTGCTTTAGATTTTATGCGAATTGATAAAACCAACGAGCCAGATAATTATTATATTCAGCAGAATTTAAACCGAATTATTGCCGAAACTCCAGATGCAGATATTTACATTACGCAAGGTTTTATAAGCCGAGATGCCGAAGGTGAAATTAGTAATTTACAACGTGGTGGAAGCGATTATACAGCAACTATTATAGGATCTGTAGTGAAAGCGGAAGAAGTACAAATTTGGACAGATATTGACGGTTTTCATAATAACGATCCTCGTTTTGTAGAAAATACCAAAGCTATTTCTAATTTGTCTTTTGATGAATCTGCAGAGCTTGCCTATTTTGGAGCAAAAATTTTACATCCACAAACCGTGATGCCTGTTCGTGCATTAGATATTCCTGTGCGATTAAAAAATACCATGTCGCCAGCTTCTTATGGTACCTTAATTACCAATCAAGTGCATGGCGAAGGTATAAAAGCAATTGCTGCAAAAGATGGCATTACAGCAATAAAGATTAAATCGGCTAGAATGTTACTAGCTCATGGTTTTTTAAAGAAAGTTTTCGAAATTTTCGAGCGTTACGAAACGGCTATCGATATGATTACTACTTCCGAAATTGCAGTATCGTTAACTATAGATGATACTACACATTTACAATCGATAGTAGAAGAGTTGGAGCGTTTTGCTTTAGTAGAAGTAGACGATTTTATGAGTATTGTTTGTTTGGTAGGTAATGCCATTATTTACCATGCAGATACACCAAACTTATTCCAGGTTTTACAAGATGTAAATGTACGTATGATTTCGTATGGAGGAAGCAATAATAATATTTCATTGCTTATTAATACTAGCGATAAACTTGAAACCTTGAAAAAACTACAGCGTTATGTTTTTGAAAGCTCTGTTGTTGGGGTGTAGTTTATTCTTTTTTTCTAACTTTAATAATATAGGAATCCACTTCTTGTCTTTTAATAACCGTTATGTTTTCAATAAACTTTTTAAATGCGAGATGGATATTTTTAGAGCTTTCATAGTTTCCAGTTAGTGCTAAGAAGTCTTCCCCTTCATTTCTAATAATTTCTGCATTTTTTCTGTAATGTTTCCATCGTTCTTCAAATCTAAAATGTCGAATTAACGCTGTTGCTATAGCTATGGTAATCCCTAAAACACTAATTACTGTTATCGAAGAATTTCCAATTTTAGAATTTAGTTCGGTTTGTTCAATAATTGGTATTAAGATGCCAACCACAAGAATGAGTATTTGCAAAACATTAAAAAACAAGCTGTCTTTTATGGCAATCTTGTCAAGATATTTTAGATAATTGAGCCAACTAACTGTAAATAAGATTTTATCTGTTTCAGATAATGCACTCCTCTCAATCAATTCATTATATGATTTGAAATTTTCTTTAGAATTAAAATGCCACCTATTCATAATTTGAGTATTAATTATTAGTAACGGTTTTGTCTAAGAAAAGGGGCGTTTTTTTAATGAAGCATTCCCAATGGGAAATTCAGAAATTAAATAAAGCAATGCGCTTTTGTCTATACTAAAATAAGCATTTTTTTTATACGGTGTTGGATATAGTTGTTTTCTTAGTTTTAAATGACTAATTCAATTGGGTTTTCAACATTCATTAGTTCAGTCATTTTTATGTCTGTGTTTTCTAAACTAGATAAATGTAGTTCTTGAAGCATGAAATAATCATCGATATTAATTAAATCGTCAGAATTTACATCATGAGGATGATTACTTAAAAAGTCAATTAGACCATTTATAATAAAAGTTAGATAATATCTTAAATGAGAAGTTAATACAGCTATATCTTCTTTTATGGCTGCATTATGAACAATTTCATTTCTAATACGATAAATCCGATTTAAATTCCAGTCTAAATTATTTGAGTGATTTTGAATTGCTCCTTTTACTTTGTTGTCATTTTCTAATAATTTTTTATAGTATTCAGCTCTAAATTTCAATAATGGTGAACTCGAATGCTTAAGGATTTCATTATAACTGTCTACAGTTTTTAAATATTCAAGATTTGAATCGAAAGAAGTTATGTAACTACTTTCTTTTAGTCTAATTATATCTTTATGAAATTCTGTTAAATTTCTTTTTAAGTATATTATAGAATGACATCTTTTAAAAAAAGCCCTTAGTCTTCCTACGGTATGAGAATCAGCATCATATGTTGAGAATAAATACTCTAAGCCTATCCAGTAGTTTATATATTTATTTATTATTTCTCCTGATTCACCACCCATTCTTAGGTATCTAATTGCTGAATTTATTTTGTTTAAAGTTTCTTTATTTATTTTTGAATCATTTAGTTTCGATACTTTCTTTAGTAATAATTTATATAGTTTTTTATTACTGTTATAATGACCGTCAATATGATACATAGTAGGGAGTGAACTCGATTTCTCAGGCTGTTTTGAGCCTATAATGAAACACTCATCAATTAATGAAATGTTTTTATCGCTATAGCCTAAGTATAATAAATCGAGAACCTTTAAAAGTTTTGTTCTAGCTAAATTTAATGCTTGATAGTAATCTTTAGTTTTTACATTAATACTTATTAGTAAATGACTTTCGTTTTCTTCTATAAATTTCTTGGCTGAGTCTTTTGTGATTGATAAAATTCTTTTCTTTTCAGATTTATTAAATAATTTTAAATCTTTAGAGAAAATTTTAACTCTACTCACATCAAATTTAGTTGTATCAAAACCAAATATAACTTCAAACTGTTCATTCTGTCGGTCTTCCAAAGACTTAACAATTTCGAATCTTTCTTCAAACGTAAGATTCTCTAAACCACAAAATATTGCTGTAATAAATCTATTTAAATAAAATTTAGAAAAATTTTGATGGTTTAGTTCAACAAAGAGATATTCAATTAATCGACTAAACTCTCTCATTTCTTCAAAATCAAGATTAGTTTCTGTTCTTCTTGAATTTATAAGATCAAAAACATTATCAAAAAGGTTGGCTAAGTAATTTTTGTTATCTCGTATTAATAAATTTCCTGCTTTAATTATTAGGTCGAAATCTTTTTTCCCTATTGGTTTTTTACCAATTATTGATTCAAAATATTTTATACTTATAGTTTTACTATTTAAATAATGTTTGCTTTTAAGCATTTTCACTGTTTCTTCAGCTACGCTTTTTGCATAATCTACACTCTTTAATTTACCTTTATTTAAATCATTACATACATTAGTAAGTTCAATAATAGTTGTATAAGGATTATTAAGTTTTAGTCTATTTGTATCTAACGTTTTTTTGTTTAATAGTTCTAACGTTTTTTCTAAAAAAAACTTTTCTATAGGTTTTAACACTATTTTTGGTCTTACTTTAATCATAAGTTCTTATATTTGTACTACAATTAATAAAAAAACATTTAATAATACATAAAGGAACTTCACTAGATTTCCTCTTGCAATGAAAAAGATTTCATTGTTAAGTCCTCTACTGTGAGTTCCTAGGAAATAGAGCAGCTAATTTATTAGCTGCTTTTCTTTTAGGATATTGTTTAATATTTTTCGTCATTTCTGATAATTGCATACGGTTGTGTATAAGAATAGTAGAGCGGAAAATACGCTGTTACCATTCGGTTGAACAACAAGCCGAATTTTTAAATTTTTCATATTATTATTCTTGTCAATAAGCCAAATATAAAAATTTGGTGACTTCGTAATGTACCCAAACCATTCGGTTTAGCCACCAATAGCCCTATTGTTTTTATACGATGTTAGCAAATGTTTTTATTCGATGTTTAATTCGTATCTTACTTTTAATTGTTTTATACAACCAGAACATTTTCCACACGCTAAATTAGAAATATGACAAGAATGAGCCATTGTAATTAGCACTTTTGGAACATCATAGTGTTCTATTAACTCGTGACTGTAATATTCTAGAGTTGGACAAATTACCTGAATTTTTCCTTCTTGAAAAATTAATAAATTATTAATTAGTTCATAGAATTTTTTGGTGCCATCTTTGTGAAAATCATCTGATTTGACTGATGCTAAATAAATTTCTTTAACATCATCTTTTATTGATTGCATAGATGCGAGAGTTATCAAAAGTTGATTTCGAAATGGCCACCACTCTTTAGATGGAGAAATATTTTCACTTGTTGAATTTGCTAATGAACCAGAACCTAAATGTTTGCAGTCAACTTTTATCACTTTATGTTCAATATTCAATTTGCCACAAATATAATTTGATACATAAATTTCACGTTCAGCTACAGTTTGACCGTAATCAATTGTATAAGCTATTTCTGGTTTAATTCCATAAGTTAAACAAATGGAATCTATACCGCCAGAGAGTAAAACTGCTTTTTTCATAAACTCCAAATAGTTTTATATAAAGCTGTCGTTAAATTACTATTTGTTGTAAAATTACCAGGCTTCAACATTAATAGTTTGTTTTCATCACAAGTTCGATGATATCCTATTATAGTTTTACCATTGGCCAATGAAAATCCTGATTCTATTAGTGTACCAGAGTCTAAATTGTCAAGAACGACGAAGATTACGTCAGAATTTTTAATTCCTTCGATGTCTTTTTTTGCAATTGAAATTTCCTCACCTAAACCAATATCGTGAAATGGGGAAAAAACTCTTACTCCAAACGATATTAGTGCGTCGCGAATTTTATCAACTAACATTAGTTCAGACAATGCAAAAAATGGAGATGCCAAATAAACCTGTTTTTTAGTAAGGTTCTTTGCTTTATATTCTTCGTATGTAAATTCAAAATTGTTTGTACAATCGATATATGCTTTTTTATCGCAATATACAGCCGTAGATTTTGACGCCAATAATGCTGAATCTTCGACGGATAAATTTTTACTCATCCAATAATATCCAAAACTTGCAGTAAATATATCTCCAGAACCTATTTTATAAACGTTGTCAGTAATATAGCAAGGTATATGAAGTTCATCAGATTTGGTATATAGTGTTGCACCATATGGCCCATTCTTAATAATAAATGCTGTGACTTTTTCTTCTTTGAAAAAATATTTTCTTATATCATCTATGTTATCCTTTGATGATATAGAATAAGCCTCATTACGATTTATTATATATACTAATTCTTTAGTTTTACCTAACTCGCTAAATCTTTTCGGTTTTATTGATGTTTGAGGGTCATAAACTACCCTTTTACAGTCAATTTTGTAATCGGATTCTAACATTCCGAAAGCAATTAAATCATCGCCTACAAATTCCCAAGCTTTAGTTTTTTTTATATTGAGAAGGCTAGGAAAAATTGAAGGCTCATCTAATGCGAAATTATATTGAAAGGTTATTAATTCATCATAAGAATGGCATTCAAATTTTAACTTTGAATAAACCTTCTGATTTTCTTTGAGAAATTTGACTATTTCTGCATTACCGCTTGTTATAAAATTTACCGAACTTTTATTTTCAAGCAGGAATTTAGCAGCTCTAAATCCTGAACCAAAAATCTCCATTGAAATATCATCAAAATTAATTTCTCGATACGAACCACCAATAACATTTATCATAATTATATGCTTGTAATTTTAACCGTGCAAGTTGGTGTGTTTATTTTTTGAATCTCGGCTTGATAATCTGTGCCATTTTCAATACAATCATTTAAATCTGGAGTATTAGGGTGTAATACTGCTCCTAGTATTTCACCATTACCATCTTCCAAAAGGACTTCACCATTTGTACCTATAACTACTTTCAAAATATCTCCGACATTATGCTTCGCTAAGACAGTTAAATCTATTGATGAAACATTAGTTATTATAACACTTGTTTCACAATCAAATTCGTTTCGTTGTGGTGGTATATAACCACCTCCTCCAGATCCACTCATATTTTAGTTTTTTAGTTAAATGTTTGCCAACGTGTTACATCCCAACTTTTTAATTAATAATATCAAATAAAAAGCATCTCCTCAAATCTAAACTTTCTCACAATCAAATAAAATACGTAGTACTACGTATTTTTCTTCTATAAAGACAACCTAAAAAATTGTGTTCTTTATGTTTTTTGGGTGTCGCACTGCTAAAAAATAAGCATAAAAAAAACCTCTAATAAGAGGCTTTTAATTTTATGTAATTAGGGGTGTTAAATACTTGCAACAAATTCTAAAAACACTTTTTTATGTCTTTCTAAATCCATGTTAGGCGAAAGTGCCACACGTGCAATATAATCTTTATCTCCTTCTTTGGTAGTGCCTTGTGTAGAGGTTGCAGGAATGGTCCAGTAGCAACCTTTTAATTGTCCGTAACTTACACAGTACTTACTTTCGTTAGGTATTTTAGTAATCATTAGGTTAATTAACTTGTGGTTTAAAGCTCTTTTGTAGCTTTCTTTTTCTTGTGCAGTGTTTCCTTTGGTTGGTAAATCTAAAGAAAAAACAGAAGGTGTAAATCCTTGTGCTGCTAATTCCTCAGAAACAAAATTAATTTTCGCTGCTGGTAAGGTTTCTTCAATAAAGTTTACAAAAGCTCGTGTATTGGTGTACGCGTCTTTAATTCTAGTATTCATAGAAGGTAATTGCTTGGCTAATATAGCATACTGTTGTGCTGTTGCTTCGTTATCGCAAAGGTTGAGGTGCAATTCTATTTTTTCTAATAAAGCTTCGGTTTTTGTATTGCCAACACAATATCCTGCGGTACATTTTCCACCACTTGGGAATTTAGAACCACTAGCATACGAAATGGTTTTAACGCTTCCTAGTATTTTGTCTTCACCTAAAAATAGCACATTCGGACAAAAAGTTTGGTCTAATATAAAAACAGGAGCTATTGCAAGATTGCCAGTTGCTGTTTTTCGTTCTTGGCGCAAGACATTTTTTAATTGTATAAGGTCTGGAACTTCTACTCTTGGGTTTGTTGGTATTTCGGCAATAATATATGGAACCGCATCTTGGTTCGCAATGTTTGTTAAAACCGTATCGATACTTTTTACCATATCGTTATCGCCATCTACTGGTAAATCTACTACTGCTACATTGTCTATACATGCTGCAACACGTCGTGCTTGATCGTTGGTGCCTCCATAACAATTTGGAGGTACAATAAATTTAATCGCTTTTCCTTTGTGGTTTTCTTGTGCATCATGAATTAAACCCATCATAATAGCATATTGAATCGATAATCCGCTAGAGCCTACTAATGGTTTTGTTGTGGTTCCTGTAATAGAGGTTATCGATTTTAAGGTGCTGGTTTTGTTGGCTTGTATTTCGCTAGTATTTGTATTTAAAGCGGTTTTTTCCAGTAGTGCTTTTAAAACAATAAGGCAGTTACTAGGTGTCATGGCAATGGTTTCTCTTCGTCGTACGTGTTGTATTTCCGAAATGTAACTTTCATTTTCTTCACCATGTACTAATAAAATACTTCCAAGATTCGCGTAGCTATTTATATAAAAATCAATATTTGTGTTAAGCTTACTAGCGCTAATTTCATCTTGTTGTGCTATAAAAATAGTGCTTCCGTTAAAGTTTGAAACAGCTTCACTACTTTCAACTTTTTTTAAGTCGAATGCATAGCCATACACACTTTTTAGTATTTCGGAATCTAAAAACGCAGGTAATTCGCCGGTATAATTAATCTGGGTGTTTTTATTGTCTAATAGGTTTTTTCTAAGAATAGCTAAGACAGGAGTGGTTTTCGACGAAAAACTGATTGCGTTTTCTGGTTTTAGGTTTTGCAAGTTTGCAATCGTCCATTCTAATACACAAGATAATGGATGTCCTAAACGAATATAGTCGTAAGCAGTAGGTAAATTATTTAATGCCTCCGTTTTTGCGTTATGGTTATTAAATAAGATTTCAAACTGTTCTAAAAATTCACTTTTCGCTAATTTTTCGTTATAAATATCTAGCCTATGGGTTGTTAGTTGCAACCAATCTGTTGGCATATTTTTTAAGACTTCTGTAATATAATTTAGCATTGTATTCGCTTCCATAATTTTACCTTTAATAGGTTGGTAATTTACATTAATTCGCTTGTTTTTAAAAGTGTTCAGACGATTTGTTATCGACTTCCTAACGTTTAAAAAAAAGAATTTTTTTTCATAAAAAAAGCGAACCATATAGCTCGCTTTTTTTATTTAAAAAGAAAGGTTTATTTGTTCATTAAATCTTCAATTTCTTCTATTTCAATTGGTATGTTTCGCATTAAATTAAAAGGTTCTCCCGTTTTTTGAATCACTACATCATCTTCTAAACGAATTCCAAAACCTTCCTCTGGAATATAAATTCCAGGTTCTACGGTAAACACCATGTTTTCTTGCATTGGTTCGTGTAGTAAACCATAATCATGAGTGTCTAATCCCATATGATGTGAAGTTCCATGCATAAAGTATTTTTTGTATGCTGGCCAATCTGGGTTTTCGTTTTTAACATCTGCTTGGTCTATTAAACCTAAACCTAATAATTCGCTGGTCATTAATTTACCAACTTCTACATGGTATTCTGCCCAAAGTGTTCCAGGAACTAGCATTTTTGTAGCAGCGTTTTTTACTCTTAAAACCGCGTTGTATACTGCTTTTTGTCTGTCGTTATATTTTCCAGAAACAGGAATGGTTCGCGTCATGTCGCTCGCGTAATTTGCGTATTCTGCAGCAGCATCAATTAATATTAAATCACCAGCTTTACATTCTTGGTTGTTTTCGATATAATGTAACACATTTGCGTTGTTTCCAGAACCAATAATTGGTGTGTATGCAAAACCTTTAGAACGATTATTTAAAAATTCGTGCATAAATTCTGCTTCAATATTGTATTCCCAAACGCCTGGTTTTGTAAATGCTAAAACACGTCTAAAACCTTTGTTGGTAATATCGCAAGCGGTTTGCATTAAGTCTAATTCTATTTGGTCTTTTACAGAACGTAAACGTTGTAAAATAGGATTGCTTTTTGCAACAGTATGCGCAGGATATTTGTTTTTTAACCATTTGGTGAAACGGTCTTCTCTAGTTTCTGTTTCTACATTAGCTCTGTAATGTTCGTTGGTGTTTATATAAACTGTATCTGCTTGTGTCATGATTTCAAATAAGACTTTTTCTAAGTCTTGTAACCAATACACGGTTTTTATTCCACTAGTTTTTAAGGCAGCTTCTTTGGTGAGTTTTTCACCTTCCCAAACCGCAATATGATCGTTCGTTTCTTTTAAAAATAAAAGCTCTCTATGTTTTGGATTTGGGCAATCTGGAAAAAGTACCAGTATGCTTTCTTCTTGATCTACACCACTTAAATAAAAGATATCTCTGTGTTGCTGAAAAGGCATGGTGCTATCTGCACTTATTGGATAAATATCGTTTGAGTTAAATACAGCCAAACTATTTGGTTTCATTTGTGCTGCAAAGTTTTTTCTGTTTTTTATGAAAAGCGAATTGTCTATTTGGTGGTATTTCATCGAAAATATTTTTTCATTTCCACGAAAGTGAAAATTGGTTGTTTATTCTTTTGTAAAAATAACAATTTAAAAGTGTTGAAATGAAAAAGAACCCCAAAATTTAGGCTTCTTTTAAGAATCGTAGTAGGAATTTTATTGTTCTTTATTCATGGCTTTCTTTATAAGAGCAATAGCAACAATAACAATACCACGAGTAGCACCTTCAGCTACGTTTCCGTTAACAGCTTGAGGAGCAAGTGAAATAATGCATGGTAAATACTTTTCCGTTTTATTAGCTAGTTGGTGTGAAAATCACTAAGATTATTACGGTATTCGTAAAGTGGTTGTTGTACTAGTGGTGTTTTATCGGGTATTTTGTTAAATTTATTTGTAAATAATAATTCCTTGCAATTTTAAAAAACAACTGAAGTTTTGAGGCTATCCCTAGTTTGTTTATATTCAAGAATTAAATTTTAATTTTTTATGAAAACGATTTTCACATGTACTTTAGCGTTAGTGGCTTTTTTTAATATGCAAGCGCAACAACCAGCAACTTCTTCTAGTTTGGTTCAAGATGCGTTAAAAGAGAAACAATTACTTATGGAAAGCTCATTGGTAAAAAATGTATCTTTTAAAAATATAGGCCCAACCATTATGAGTGGTCGTGTCGTAGATCTTGCGGTGAATCCAAAAAATACGATTGAGTTTTATGTTGCTTACGCTTCTGGAGGATTATGGTATACCAAAAATAATGGGTCGACTTTTGTTCCTGTTTTAGATACATCGCAAACTCAAAATATTGGTGATATAGCAGTCGATTGGGAAAACAAAACACTTTGGGTTGGTACTGGTGAAAATAATTCTTCGCGTTCCTCGTATTCTGGAATAGGTATTTTAAAATCGAGTGACAATGGAAAAACATGGACGAATGTAGGGCTTCCCGATTCGCATCATATTGGTCGCATTTTAATAAATTCTAAAAACCCTCAAGAAGTAACGGTTGGTGTAATTGGTCATTTATATTCTCCTAATACAGAACGAGGAGTATATAAAACTACTGATGGTGGGGAAACATGGAAACAAACTCTTTTTGTAGATGCGTCAAGCGGAATAATAGACATACAACATGCGCCAAATAATTACAATATCATGTTTGCAGCTTCGTGGACTAGAGATAGAAAAGCTTGGCATTTTGAAGGCAGCGGAAGCAACTCTGCTATATATAAAAGTGTAGATGCTGGCGAAACTTGGAAAAAGATCTCTACAGAATCTAGTGGGTTTCCAACGGGGAATGGTGTGGGTAGAATTGGATTGTCAGTTTACGATGATAGTACTATTTATGCTTTGCATGATAATCAATTCCGAAGAGAAAATAAAGCTAAAAAAACAGGAAAACGTGGTTTAACAAAAGAAGATTTTAAAACCATGACTACCGAAAGTTTCTTAAAGTTAGCAGATAAAAAATTGAATACTTTTTTAAAAAGGAATGGATTTCAAGAAAAATATCGTGCCGAAAATGTAAAGCAAATGGTACGAAGTGGCAACGTAAAACCGATAGATGTAGCAGCATATTTAGAAGATGCTAATTCCATGCTTTTTGATACTCCTGTAATTGGAGCTGAAGTCTATAAAAGTATAGATGGCGGTGAAACTTGGAGTAAAACACACGAAGATTTTCTAGACGATTTGTATTATAGTTATGGGTATTATTTTGGTGAAATTCGTGTAGATCCTCAGGATGAAAATGGTATTTATGTAATGGGTGTTCCAATTTTAAAATCTAAAGATGGTGGTAAAACATTTACTTCTATTAGTAAAGAAAATGTACATGCAGACCATCAAGCGCTTTGGGTAAACCCTAATAGAGCAGGGCATTTAATAAATGGAAATGATGGCGGTTTAAATATGAGTTACGACGATGGAGAAAGCTGGGAAAAGCTAAATGTAAATGCGGTAGGCCAGTTTTATACTATTAATGTAGATAATGAGAAGCCATACAATGTATACGGTGGTTTGCAAGACAATGGTGTTTGGTTTGGTGCCAATAATGCATCACAAAATAAAGCTTGGCAACAAAGCGGACAGAACCCTTGGGAAAGTATTATGGGAGGGGATGGTATGCAAATTCAAATTGATAGTAGAGATGCAAATGTGGTGTACACAGGGTATCAGTTTGGGAATTATTATCGAATAAATCCCGAAACAAGAGAAAATAAATACATCCAGCCAAAGCATGAGTTGGGCGAAAGTCCGTATCGATTTAATTGGCAAACACCAATATTATTATCCTCTCATAATCAAGATATTCTGTATTTGGGAGGAAATAAATTGATGCGTTCTATGAATCAAGGTGACGATTGGAAAGCCATTAGTGAAGATTTAACCCAAGGAGGAAAAAAAGGAAATGTTGCATATGGAACCTTAACATCTATTAGTGAATCGCCTTTTGCGTTCGGAATTATTTACACAGGAAGCGACGACGGTGTTGTACATGTTACCAAAAATGCAGGAGGAAGCTGGCAAAACATTTCAACAAACTTACCAAAAGATCTTTGGGTTACTCGCGTTATCGCTTCGCAACATAAAAAAGAACGTGTGTATATTACTTTAAATGGGTATCGTTGGGACGATTTTAATACCTACGTATATGTTTCCGAAGACTACGGAAATACCTGGAAAAGCATAAAATCGAACCTTCCAATGTCTCCTGTAAATGTGATAAAAGAAGATCCTGAAAATGAGAATATTCTTTATCTAGGAACCGATAATGGTGCATATGTCACTTTTAATAAAGGGGAGAAATGGGAAGCATTTGTTAAAGATTTACCAGCAGTTGCTATTCATGATTTGGTGATTCAGCCAGAAGCAAAAGATTTGTTGTTAGGTACCCACGGAAGAAGTATTTACAAAACAAATATTGCGCCTTTGCAGAAAATGAATGCGAATTTATTAAGTAAAAAAACAACGCTTTTTCCTATAGAAGAGATTTCTTATTCCTCACGTTGGGGAAGTTCTTGGAGTAAATGGTTTGATGCTTTGGAACCACAAGAAACAATTTCGTTTTATGTGCGTATTTCTGGTAAAAAAGAAATTAAAATCCTTTCGGAAAGAGGAGCTGCTTTAAAAACCATTTCGGTAGAAGCCGATAAAGGGTTTAACTATGTAGATTATGATTTTTCTATACCAGAAAACGGAAGGAAAATATTACTAAAAGAAAATACAAGTATCGATATTAATGAAGCTAAAAACGGAAAGTATTATTTGCCAAGAGGAAAATATTTTGTTCAAATAGATTCCGAGAAAATGGCTTTCGAAATTAAATAATAGAATCTATAATTCGGTAATTCAAGTAAATTTTACGATTGAAAACGAGTAAGATTTGTGTCGAGAAATATGAACTTTATTGTAATAATAGTTCTCGATACCATTTGTTCATGCTTCGCAAAGCATTCGAAAAAACAGCTGCATTTAATTCCCCTAGCGAAAATCAAAGAAAGACCTAACATACTATTTTTCAACTTTTTCAGTTATTAATAAAAACTAATTAATATGAAAGCTGTATCCATTTTCTTTTTAAGTTGTTTCCTTATTTTGTCTTCTTCATGTACAGAAGATGCTAATAACGAACCTGAGAATACTTCCGAAGCAAACTTAATTATCCAATTAAAATTCAATCCAACACAAGAGCGATTAGGTAATACAGGACAACCGGTAGCTGTTGCTACAGGAAATGCAGCACAATCGCCAACTATTAGTAAAATGAGTGCGAATTATATTGAGTTTGCCCCAAATGGTTTAACAGCATTAGGAGCAGGAGAAATTATTTTTTCTGGTGATGAAACAACATCAGGAGGCGAAAAAGCGATAAATTTTCAAAATGCAGAATTTGCTGGAAATAATGAAACTTTTATAACCCTGCCGATAAGTGAAATAAATGCAGGAGATTATGAGTGGGTTCGTGTTTCGTTAGCTTATCAAGAAGGGAACATCGATTTTTTAGCCGAAAACGGAAATGAATATACAGGAACATTAGCCAGTTTTGTTGGTTATAATAATTACATCACATCTTTTAATTTAAATGGAAATGAAATAGCAGTAAATGAAAATAAACTACAAGGTTTTTGGGCTTTTGAAACTTTAGGTTTTACCACACAAGGTCAAGCGCCAGAAGGAGCAACAACAGTTCCAAATCCATTGTTTGATTCTTCACCAATTCCGCAAGGTTCTTGTGTGGTAACCGGAGAATTTGAAAATGGCTTCACTATTTCTGGAGACGAAACCGAGGATGTAATAGTTACTTTATCATTTTCGACTAATAATAGTTTCGAGTGGACAGAAGTGAATATAGATGGAAAATATGAGCCAAGTACAGGAGAACAAGTTGTAGATATGGGGCTTCGTGGCCTGATTCCTATGGTCGATTAATTAAATCCATTCTAAATAAATTTTAAAATCCATTTTAGCTTGTTTGCGTTCGTGTTGCTTATTATCTTTGTGTATATTATAATCTAACTACACAAAATAATGAGCGGAATTTTAAATTCTTCGATTGGAAGAAAGTTTGCCATGGCACTTTCGGCACTCTTCCTAATGGTTTTCTTATTACAACATTTTGCAATTAACCTATTGTCTGTATTTAGTGCAGATGCTTTTAATGATGTTTCTCATTTTATGGGGACCTTTTGGGTGATTCAATATGTGATGCAACCCGTATTAATTTTTGGTGTTATCTTCCATTTTGTAATGGGATTTGTACTAGAAATTAAAAACAAAAAAGCACGTACAATTAGCTATGCGAAAAACAATGGTGCTGCCAATTCTAGCTGGATGAGTCGTAATATGATTTACAGCGGACTAGCAATTTTAGCTTTTATCTGTTTACACTTTTATGATTTTTGGTTGCCAGAAATCAATACCAAGTATATTCAAGGGGATATGACTGGTTTGCTAGCTAATGGAGAGTATCGATACTTTGAAGAACTACAACATAAATTTGTAGATATTTGGAGAGTTGCATTATACTGTATTGCTTTTGTTTTCTTAGCACTACATTTATTACACGGTTTTAACTCCGCATTTCAATCTGCTGGAGCAAATAATAAATACACTAAAGGATTAAAAGGATTCGGAAAAGCATATGCAATCATCATTCCACTAGGATTCATTTTTATTGCATTGTTTCACCATTTTAATCACTAATAAAGAATAGTTACTATGAGTTTAGATTCAAAAGTACCTCAAGGTCCAATTAAAGATAAATGGACAGACTATAAAAATCATATCGACTTAGTGAATCCTGCTAACAAACGTAACATAGATGTTATTGTTGTTGGTACAGGTTTAGCTGGTGGATCTGCTGCTGCTACTTTAGCAGAGCTAGGATATAACGTTAAAGCATTTTGCTTTCAAGATTCTCCAAGACGTGCGCACTCTATTGCAGCACAAGGAGGAATAAACGCAGCAAAAAATTACCAAGGAGATGGGGATTCTACTTACAGATTGTTTTACGATACTGTAAAAGGTGGAGATTACCGTTCTCGTGAAGCAAACGTTTATCGTTTGGCTGAAGTTTCAGCAAATATCATTGACCAATGTGTGGCTCAAGGAGTTCCTTTTGCACGTGAATATGGTGGGTTATTAGATAACCGTTCCTTTGGTGGAGTTCTTGTTTCAAGAACATTTTATGCTGCAGGACAAACAGGACAACAATTATTATTAGGAGCATATTCTGCCATGAACCGTCAAATAGGTCGTGGTAAAATTAAAATGTACAACCGTCATGAAATGTTAGACGTTGTAAAGGTGGATGGAAAAGCTCGTGGAATTATAACACGTAACTTAATTACTGGAGAAATCGAAAGACACTCGGCACATGCTGTAGTTTTAGGAACTGGTGGCTATGGTAATGTGTTTTTCTTATCTACTAACGCGATGGGATCTAATGTAACAGCAGCTTGGAAAGCCCACAAACGAGGTGCTTACTTTGCAAACCCTTGTTACACGCAAATTCACCCAACTTGTATTCCTGTTTCTGGAGATCATCAGTCTAAACTAACGTTAATGTCGGAGTCTTTACGTAATGATGGGCGTATTTGGGTGCCAAAACACATGAAAGATGTAGAGGCTATTAAAGCTGGAACATTAAAACCTAAAGATTTAGCAGAAGAAGATAGAGATTACTACTTAGAGCGTCGTTATCCAGCATTCGGAAACTTAGTACCTCGTGATGTTGCCTCTCGTGCAGCAAAAGAGCGTTGTGATGCAGGTTTTGGTGTAAATGCAACTGGTGAAGCTGTGTTTTTAGATTTTGCTTCAGCAATTCAACGTTATGGAAAAGAAACTGCTCACGTTAAAGGATTAAACGAAAATGATGCTGCTCTTGTTAAAAAATTAGGACAAGAAGTAATTAAAAATAAATACGGAAACCTATTCCAAATGTATGAGAAGATTGTAGATCAAGATCCATACAACACACCAATGATGATTTATCCAGCAGTACACTATACCATGGGAGGTGTTTGGGTAGATTATAACTTAATGACAACCGTTCCTGGTTTATACTGTATTGGAGAAGCAAATTTCTCTGATCATGGTGCAAACAGACTTGGAGCTTCTGCATTAATGCAAGGTTTAGCAGATGGTTATTTTGTATTACCATATACTATTGGTGATTATTTATCGGATGATATTCGTACAGGACCAATTGCAACAGATACCAAAGAGTTTGAAGAAGCTGAAAAAGAAGTAAAAGAGAAATTAAATTTCTTTGTTACTAATGAAGGTAAACACTCTGTAGATTATTTCCATAAGAAATTAGGGAAAATCATGTGGAATAAAGTTGGAATGTCTAGAAATGTAAAAGGTTTAACCGAAGCAATTGCCGAAATAAAAGAACTTAGAGCACAATTTTGGAAAGAAGTAAAAGTGCCTGGAACTAACGAAGAATACAATGAAGAATTGGCAAAAGCTGGTCGTGTTGCAGATTTCTTAGAACTTGGAGAATTATTCGCTAAAGATGCTCTTAATAGAGAAGAATCTTGTGGAGGACACTTTAGAGAAGACTCTGTAGAGTTAGATGGTGAGCAAAAAGGAGAAGCATTACGTAACGATAAAGACTTCGCTTATGTTGCTGCATGGGAATACAAAGGAGAGCCAAGTGATGCAGTTCTTCATAAAGAACAATTAGAGTTTAAGGATATTGAATTAAAACAAAGATCTTATAAATAAGGAAAGCTATGAATATGAATTTAACACTTAAGATTTGGCGTCAAAAAAACGCAAGTGATAAAGGGAGTATGGTTGATTATAAAGTCAGCGATATTTCTCCAGATATGTCTTTCCTTGAAATGTTAGACGTTTTAAATGAACAATTAATTAATAATAATGAAGAGCCAGTAGCATTCGATCACGATTGTCGTGAAGGAATTTGCGGAATGTGTTCTTTGTATATTAATGGGGAAGCTCATGGTCCAGATCGTGGTGTCACTACTTGTCAGTTACACATGCGTATGTTTAAAGATGGAGATACAATTACTATTGAGCCTTTTAGAGCAACTGCATTTCCTGTAGTAAAAGATTTAATTGTAGATAGAAGTTCTTTCGATAGAATTCAGCACGCTGGAGGATTTATTTCTGTAAATACTTCAGGTAATACTATTGATGCAAATGCTATTCCTGTTAATAAACACGATGCAGATACCGCTTTTGAAGCTGCTACATGTATTGGTTGTGGTGCTTGTGTTGCTTCTTGTAAAAACTCATCTGCAATGTTATTTGTAGGAGCAAAAGTATCTCAATTTGCATTGTTGCCACAAGGTCAGGTAGAAGCTACAGATCGTGTTTTAAACATGGTGAAGCAAATGGACGAAGAAGGTTTTGGTAACTGTACCAATACTGGAGCTTGCGAGGTGGAATGTCCTAAAGGAATTTCATTAGAAAATATTGCACGTATGAATCGTGAGTATTTAGCAGCAAGTTTAAAAGGATAATATTTGTTCCCTAAACAGTCCACAACGCTTGTTGGAGTGTAGTTTTAGGGTCTCATTATAAATTAAAATCTCAAGAGCAATCTTGAGATTTTTTGTTTAGCTTTATCCTTTAATTTTTTAATATGAATTATAGAACATTTGCCAGCTTATTGTTATTGTTTATATCCTTTACCAATTGCAAGAGTCAAACCGAAACACCAAAAGTAGCAGTTGAAATAATAGCGCAAGATTGGTTTCATGCAGACTCCTTATTACATCACGTTCAAGTTTTATCTTCTGATGCTTTTCAAGGAAGACGAACAGGAACTGCTGGAGCAGAAAAAGCAAAAAACTATATCGTAAATAAATTTCAAAATTTACAAGTGCTCCCACTTACAGAAAATTTTGAACAGCATTTTAACTTTACACGAAGAAGTAAAGCGTATAAAGGGATTAATGTTCTCGGATTAATTAAAGGGACACAAAAACCAGAAGAGTTTATCGTGCTTTCTGCTCATTACGATCACGAAGGTATTCAAGGTGGTAAGATTTTTAATGGCGCCGATGATGATGCTTCGGGTATTTCGGCATTGTTCGCTTTCGCGGAATATTTCCAGAAAAATCCACCAAAGCATTCTGTTATTTTGGCTGCTGTAGATGCAGAAGAATTAGGTTTAATAGGTTCAAAATATTTTGTAGAAAATAGCGTCATTCCGCAAGAAAGTATAAAGCTAAATATCAATATGGATATGATTAGTAGAAGTATAAAAAACGAATTATTTGCCATAGGAACACGCTATTATAAACATTTAGAACCAGCAGTTAAAAATATAGCATCTTCAGAAAATTTAAAACTTCTTATTGGTCATGACGGTAGTGATTCTTTAGAGGACTGGACTAATGCTTCAGACCATGCATCGTTTCATAAATTCAAAATTCCATTTATTTATTTTGGTGTAGAAGATCATAAAGATTACCATAAACCAACAGACGATTACGAGAATATTCATCCAAATTTTTATCAAAATGCAGTAACCACAATTATTACTGTTTTTAAGACATTAGATAGCACAGAATTATAAACAAAATGCAAAACTCAACTACATTTTACCAACAAGAATTAGAACAATATCAAATAGAGGTTAAAAGCTTATATAAGAAACTAACTAGTTTAAGTTTTGCAAGGCTAATAGTGTTTTTAGCTACCGCTTTTGGTATTTATTTTACTTTTAACAATTACCCAGTAGCCATAGGGATTGCACTTGTTGGTATTGTTGCTTTTATCTATTTACTATCTAAATATACTGATTTAAAATACCAGCATAATTTAAAAAAAGCACTTGTTACTATTAATGAAGAAGAACTAAAAATTGCATCAGGAGATTTTAAAGATAGAGAAGAAGGGCTACAATACCAAAATCCAAATCATGCATTTAGTTTGGATGTAGATTTATTTGGAAAAGGATCTTTCTTTCAATTTATAAATAGAACAGCAACAGAAGAAGGAACAAATACTTTAGTAAACGCGCTTACTGCAAATAATATTGAAGGGATAAAATCGCGTCAAGAAGCGATTAAGGAATTAGCTAATAAACCAAAGTGGCGACAACATTTTTCGGCAGTAGCAAGCTTAATAGAAATAGAAACTCCAGCAATAAAAATTATTAATTGGCTAAAAGAACACCATGCATTTTTACCAAATGTCTTTCGTGTTTTACCTTTTGTTTTTACCATTGGATCTGTAGTTATTTTACTATTAGCAATCTTTAAAGTAATCTCCTTTTTATTTTTAGTTTTTTGGATGCTCTTGGGCTTAGGGGTATCTGGAGTCTATTTAAAAAAAATAAATGTACTTGCAGCAAATACAGATCAAGTTAAAGATACATTTAAACAATACGCTTCCTTATTAGAACAAATAGAAAGTGAGACGTTTTTAACCCCTTTATTAAAAGAAAAGCAAGAGCAAATAAAACAAGAAGAAAAAGAAGCTTCGTTAATTTTCTCTCAGTTTTCAAAGTATTTAGATGCTCTAGACAATAGACATAATCTTGTTTCAGCCATTTTTGGAAACGGTTTTTTATTAATCGATTTAAAAAATGCGTATCATATTGAACAATGGATTGCTCAATACAAAACTACAGTTGCACATTGGTTTGAAGTGGTTTCTTTTTTTGATGCTTACAATACTTTTGGAAATTACACATTTAACCATCCAGACTTTGTGTTTTCCGAAATTGTAGATAACGAAATTGTTATTCAAGCTAAAAATTTAGGACACCCTTTACTAGATGCTACCAAAAGAGTAAATAGTGATTTAACGATTAATGATCAACAATTCTTTATTGTTACAGGGGCAAATATGGCAGGAAAAAGTACTTTTTTACGTACCGTTTCTTTACATATTGTTATGGCAAATGTTGGTTTGCCAGTATGTGCAACAGCAAGTAAATACAATCCTATAAAACTAATTACAAGTATGCGAACTACAGATTCGCTTACAGATGATAGTTCTTATTTCTTTAGCGAATTAACACGCTTAAAGTTTATTGTAGACACGTTAGTAGCGGATAGATATTTTATCATTCTTGATGAGATTCTAAAAGGTACAAACTCTACAGATAAAGCCATTGGTTCTAGAAAATTTGTAGAAAAATTAGTATCTAATAATGCCATAGGAATTATTGCAACGCACGATTTAAGTTTATGCGAAATTGAAAAAGAGTTAGCCGAAGTTAAAAACTACTATTTTGATGCAGAGATTGTAAATGACGAATTGTATTTTGACTACAAACTAAAACAAGGTATTTGTCAAAATATGAATGCTAGTTTCTTGTTGAAGAAAATGGAGATAGTATAAACAAAAAAATGCAAGAACTAATAGTATTAGCTCTTGCATTTTATTTCATTCTAAAAAAATAGAAATTATTTTATTGGGCACCCAATAGCTTTTGTTGTGCTAGGATTTGGTTTTTCTCCTTTTTCTAAAGCAGCAATAGCATCTTCCACATATTTTGTTTTTACGTTTTCTGGGGATTTTGCATTATCATCAATAGTACCAATATATTGTACTGTTAAATCTTTATCTAATAAAAATATATGCGGTGTTCTTACTGCGCCATATTTTGGATATAATTTTTGTCCTTCATCTACTAAATAAGGAAATGTAAACCCTTTTTCTTTAGCACGCGTTTGCATAGCTTCGTACCCTTCTTTTTCATTACTAGGGTTATTACTATTAATAGCAACTACAGGATATCCTTTTGTTGCATAGGTGTTATTTAAAGCAATTAGTCGATCTTCATATAATTTAGAAAACGGGCATTCGTTACAAGTAAATGTTACTATGTATCCTTTTGCATTTTTAATACTTGCTAAAGAAACCATAGATCCATCCACGTTTTTAAGTAAAAAATCTTCTGCTGTATCCCCAATTAAGTAACCTCCAATTTCTTCTAAAGTCCTTGTCTCTTCTGGTAAACCTCCACGAGGTGGTCCTTTACGTTCTCCATGTTGTCCTTTTTCACCATGCGGTGGAGGTCCTTTTCTATCTCCATGTTCTGGGTGTTCTTTGTTTTCTCCATGTAAATGACGTCCTTTTTCATCCTTATGGTGTTCTGTGGTTTCTTCCTTTTTTTTGTTTTTATCGCTTTTACAAGACGTTAAAATACCTGCAGATAAGCAGATAATTGCAATTAGAATACTAATCTTTTTCATCGTTAAATTAAATTTGTTTTGGTGTTAAAAATGTTCTGTTATTTGTTGTTCAAGGTCCTTTAAGCTTTCAAAAGAACGCTCGTAAAACTTACGGGTTTTATTGTTGAAAATTATGGTAAATGGAATTGCTCCAGACCAATTGGGATCAATTTTGTCAATCCAAGTATTCGCATCTGGATCATCTAATAAAACCACTTTAGAAGTGATATTTCTTTCTTTTAGAAAAGGCTTGAGTTTGGTTTCTATATCTTTTATAAAGTCCATACTTACCAATAAAACTTCAATATCCGGATTTTTGTCCGCATATTCCTGAATATATGGTAGTTCTTTTACACAAGGAGCACACCACATAGCCCAAAAATTGACAATATAGGTTTTGTTCGAATCTGTGTATAATAAAGGTTCTAAAGCATTGAAATTATAGACCGGTATGTTGATGTTGTCTATATTAATCTCGTTTGTTTTTGAAGTTACTTTAGTAGTATTATTTTTTTCTTTGCAGCTAAAACTTAAGAGAAGAAATAAAACAATATATATTGAGTTTTTTGGGATTAATAAATTCATTTACTAATTAAAATTTCACTTTTTTAATTAGACTGCTGTTTTTAAAAATAGTTTAAATGCTGCATGGTGTTTTTTTACAAAAAAGGCACTTTGCTATTTTTTCATTTTGGGTTTAATTTTCTCAATCATTTCTGGAGCATTTTTATCCTCGGGATTCAGACTTAATACTTTGTAGTAGTTTTTTAAAGCTTCTGTGTAATTTTTTGTTTCAAAATACGCTTCCGCTAAGCTATCATAAACATTGTATTTATATGGGAAAATTTTCGTGTTTAAATCAAAAACATACATGGCCTTATCTATTTCTTTTGCTCTTAAATAAACATAGCCTAAAGTGTTTAATTCTCTACTTCCTTTTACGTATTCCGATAGCATTGAAACCAGATTAGATTCTTCTGTTTTTAAACTATCAATGGATTTAGATTCTAATAAGTTTTGCACATAGTTTGCGGCTATATAATTTGAAGAATAGCGATCTCCATTCACTATTTTAAGCATATCGCGTTCTAGTGTTTCTTTTGGATGTTCTACAATTCTATTTACTTCTTCTCCATTTTTATAAAAAATAAAAGTGGGCACACGATGAATATTCATGCCTTTCTCTTCACCATTTGGTCCTTGTTTATAAGCTTCATCACTTCTATCTAATGCAATAACTTCTAATTGGTTTTCTGAAAAATTTACTTTTTCTAAAATGCTGTAAAACCTAGGTACTTCTTTTTTGCTATCTCCACACCAAGTACCTAAAAAAACTTTAATGGTATAGTTCTTTAAAGAGTCTTTAAGTTTTTCTGTTATTTTTTCATTCACTTCATAAGTGTCCTGATTTTTTGTAAACCATTCATTATATGGTGCTTTTTCAAGCCCTTGTTTGTTGATAGGACCAAGGAGCATTTTTTTGTTTTCTCCATAATTGATTTCTTGATTTAGAGTTTGCGAAAATGCAATAGAAAAACTTAAAATTGCGATTAATAAAAAGACTGTTCGTTTCATTTTTTTTGATTTGATGTGTTAGGGAACCAAACATAATATGGTTTTTAAAAAACAACTAATTATTGTTACCAACTGCACACTTAAAACAACAAACAGCATTTATTTTGGTAGTTTGTAACTTTAAAACAGGTTTTTGTACATAATTTTTGAGGATGACATCATTTCTGATTACTTTCAGCAAAACTTATGATTACACTTAAAAAACATACCTCACAAATATTGGTACACATCTTATTTTGGATGCTTTTTGTATTTGTGTCGCTTTCTGTTTTTTCACGTTTTTATTGGCATGAAAATCCTTTTTTACAGTATTTATCTATACTAATAGTTATTGTATATGCTAACCATTTTGTATTGCTTCCGTTTTTTATAAAAAAACGATTGTACATTTTGTATGTTTTTGTTTTTGCAGGAATCTCCTTTTTTGCAACACAATTATATTGCAACGTGTTTGCGCAATGTGGTTGTTCTATAATGAAATGTTTAAGTGACTATTTATGGCAAACCTTGGTTCCATTAATATTTTTCTCTTTTATCTGGATGTTGTATCGTTTTTTAGACAAACAAGAGGAAGTAGAACAGGTGAAAAAAGAACATTTAGAAATGGAGTTAAAGTTTTTAAAATCGCAAATAAATCCGCATGTGTTATTCAATAATTTGAATACTATTTATTCCTATGCTTTAGAAAAACCAACCGAAACTCCAGAACTTATTTTAATGCTATCCGATAATTTGAAGCATGTATTATACGAAAGTAATTCGAAAACTATTTCTCTAGATAAAGAAATACAGTTTATAGATAACTATATGACTTTTCAAAGCATAAGAACAGAAGGTGTAAAGCAGGTAAATTACTATACATCTATAACATCTTCAAACAAACAAATTGCACCATTATTATTAATCTGTCTTATAGAAAATGCTTTTAAACATAGCACTTTGCATAGTGCTGTTTCTGTTTCTATTACTGAAGCAAATGGTATTCTAGAATGCGTATGTAGTAATAACTATGATATGGAAAAAGGAAGCACCGAAGATTTTAAAATTGGATTGCAAAACTTAGAAAAGCGCTTGAAACTTATTTATAAAGAAGATTATAAATTAGAAGTTTTTAAAGATGAAGTATATAAAGTGCATTTAAAATTGAATTTAAGTTAAAATTGTTCATTCGAGTGAAATTGCTTTTTTGCAATTCTGTATCGAGAATATTTGCATTAGCTTCTCGATATAATTAGAAAAAAACAATACCATTAGAAGGAAAGTAATCCCATAACATATGACTTGTATTATAATAGAAGACGAAATTCCTGCTCAAAAAATCTTGAAGAATTATTTGAGTAAACTTCCTAATATAGAATTACAAGGAACTTTTAATGCAGCAATAGAGGCGAATATGTTTTTAAATAAAACAGCAGTAGATGTTGTTTTTTTAGATATTAATTTACCAGATATTTCTGGAATTGATTTTATTAAAACGGTTAAAAACCCTCCAGCAATTATTATGACTACTGCATATCCAGATTATGCGGTTCGTAGTTTTGAATTAGATACTATTGTAGATTATTTAGTAAAACCATTTGGCTTTGATCGTTTTTTGAAAGCAATTAATAAAGCAAAAGAGAGAGTAGATAAGCCAATGTATCTTACTGAAGAAAATAAGCAAGAAGCCTTGTTTTTAAATGTAGATAAAACGCTTCATAAAATTGTAGTTCATAATATTTTGTATTTAGAATCCGATAGAAATTATGTTACCATTACTACTAAAAATAAGAAGTTGTCTTTTATAGATTCGCTTAAAAATTGGAACGAAAAACTTTCCGAAGAAACCTTTATACAAGTACATAAATCGTTTATTATAAATAGAAAGTATGTAGATAAAATTTCTGGTAATGAAATTTATGTGCAAGGAAGTAGAATTCCTATTGGAAGAACCTATAAGCAAGCATTGTTATCTAAATTAAATATTTCTTAAAACAAAAAAAAAGACCTGTCAGATTTTTTTAAAAACCGACAGGTCTGATATTTGTGACTGTAAACAGAATACTATTTTATTGCTTATCTGTTTTAGGATGCACTAATTGCATTTCGTCAATTAGGTGTGTAGCTCCTGCATATTTATCTACTATAAAAAGTACATAACGTAAATCTACCATAATGTTTCGGCAAATTTCTGGATCGTAATTCATGTCACTCATGGTACCTTCCCAAACACGATCAAAGTTTAAACCAACAAGATTTCCATGTGCATCAATAGCAGGGCTTCCAGAGTTTCCTCCAGTAGTGTGGTTGGTTCCTAAGAAGCAAACAGGTACTTTTCCGTTGCTATCTGCATATTGTCCGTAATCTTTGTTTTTATGTAATTCTAATAGTTTTTCTGGAACATCAAACTCATAATCTCCTGGAACATATTTTTCTACAACACCATCTAAATAGCTTACAGGGTTATAATAAACAGCATCTCTAGGCGAGTAACCTCGAACTTGTCCGTAAGTTACACGAAGCGTACTATTTGCGTCCGGAAAATAACGAGCTTCTGGTAATGCTTTCATTAAAGCAGTCATGTACTTCGTTTGTAAAGCTGTTATTGGTTGGTTTTTTTCTTCAAATTCTTTATTAATAGTATTGTAAAACTCTGCAATCATAGGCTTTGCATACTGGTATGCAGCATCTTTGTTTAGCTTTTTAAGTACATCTTTAGCGTCACCATCTAAAAGCTTTAAAGCATCTTCTAGATTAGTAAAAGCAGTTTTGTCATAAATAGAAGCATCTACATTTTTGTTGTAAAAAGGCATGACATTACTAAATACTCCTTTGTCTACATCTACATCATAATTTTTATGGATGCTTTTTAAAGTACCCGATAAACGCGCTTTCGCTTTATCGAAAATTTCTGGATTCGCAGTAATAGCTTCTTCCATTTGGTATGCTCTAAAGGTCATTTGCATTAACTCATTGGTTACTAAAAATACTTCAATAAAGTTTCTTCTTTTAATATTTATTGGTCCAAATTCACTATATAGTTTATCAAATTGAGGTAAAATATTTCCGTATTTGTCATTAAGATCTTTTTCGTTTAATGCTTTGGTAAAAGTAGCTTCAAAAGCTCGACGTTTTGCAACAGCATCACTTTTTTCAATACCTAAATTTTCACCTATCCATTTTTTCCAAGCATTTGCAATACGTGCCTGTTTAGATGCATATTTAATTCTAACGGCATCATTAGTTTTCATTTTAGCATCAATAACTTTTAGAGCGGCTTCGCGAATTGCAATATTAGTAGGGTTAAATTCTTCGGTAATATGCTCTATTGCTACAGCGGGTAAATATTCATTGGTTGTTCCAGGAAAACCAAATACCATGGTGAAATCTCCTTCGGCAACGCCATCTAAAGAAACTGGTAAAAAATGTTTTGGTTTGTAGGGTTTATTGTCTTTACTATATTTAGCAGGTCTATTATTTGCATCTGCATAAATACGAAACATAGAAAAATCTCCCGTATGTCTTGGGAAAACCCAATTGTCTGTATCGCTTCCAAATTTACCTATACTTGACGGAGGAGCACCAACCAAACGAATATCTTCAAAACGTTCGGTAACAAATAAAAAGTATTGGTTCCCATTGTAAAAAGATTTCACTTTTACATCTTGCCAAGCTTCTCTAGGCCAATTTTTCATTAAACCATTACTGTTTTTGTCGATAACCGATTGTTTTTCTTTTTCGGTTAAGTTCTCATTAACCACAGCAAGTACTTCTTCTGTAATGTCTGTAATGCTAACAATAAACTCGATGAATAAACCTTCGTTAGGTAATTCTTCTTCTAAAGACATAGCCCAAAAGCCATCTTTTAAATAGTCGTTTTCTAAAGAAGAATGCGATTGTATTTGACTAAAACCACAATGATGATTTGTTAAAATTAAACCTTTATCACTAATAACTTCGCTGGTACAACCACCATTAAAATGACCAATAGCATCTTTAAGACTAGAGTTGTTTACATCGTAAATATCTTGTGCTGTAAGCTTGCTACCAAGATTTGTCATTTCGGTTTCGTTCATGCCTTCTAATAACGAAGGAATCCACATACCACCTTGTTGTGCCGAAATATTCAGCGTAATAAAAAGTAATAAGAATTTAAAAAATTTCATATGTATAGTTTTTTGAATGCTTCCAAAGATAAAAAACCAAGGAGTAAAAAGTTGTTAAATCTTAAAAATAATATAGCTTAAACTAACTATCTTTATCCTTATGAAACATATATCTAAGCTCCCTAATGTTGGTACTACTATTTTTACGGTAATGAGTGCTTTAGCAAACCAACATGGCGCTATTAATTTATCGCAAGGATTTCCAAACTTTCATAGTGATCCACAATTAATGGATTTTGTTAATCAAGCGATGCGTTCTGGTTACAATCAATATGCACCAATGCCAGGAAATTTAGAGTTAACTAAAGCCATTGTAAATAAGTTTGCTTTGCTTTACAATTCAAGCTATCATCCAGAAACAGAAATAACGGTTACTGCTGGAGCAACACAGGCAATTTTTACCATAATTTCGGCTTTTATTAAGCCTGAAGACGAAGTTATTATTTTTAAACCAGCTTACGATTGTTATCAACCTGCAATCGAATTGCAAGGAGCAAAAACTATTTCAATACAATTAAATGCACCCAATTATAAAATAGATTGGAATACTGTAAAGGAGCAAATTACTAGTAAAACCAAAATGATTATTATTAATACACCACATAATCCTAGTGGAAGTGTTCTTGCTGAAGCCGATTTGTTACAACTTCAAGAATTAACTAAAGACACCAATATTATAGTATTGAGTGATGAAGTGTATGAACACATTATTTTTGATGAAGAAAAACACCAAAGTGTATGTTTATTTCCAGCTTTAAAAGCTAGAAGTTTTATAACTGCTTCCTTTGGGAAAACCTTTCATAATACGGGTTGGAAAATGGGATATTGTTGCGCACCTAAGGAACTTATGGCTGAGTTTAGAAAAGTGCATCAGTTTAATGTATTTTCGGTAAATCATCCGATGCAAAAAGGTTTGGCAGATTATTTAAAAGAACCAAATAATTATTTAGAGCTTTCTAGTTTTTTTCAAGAAAAGCGAGATTTGTTTTTAAGTTGTATAAAAGATTCTCGGTTTAAATATAAACCAGCGAAAGGAACCTATTTTCAGGTTTTAGATTTTTCTGAAATTACTAGTGAATATGATATCGATTTTGCGAAACGCTTAACGGTTGAAAATGGTCTAGCCTCAATTCCATTATCGGTTTTTAACGATAATAATAAAGATGATAAAGTTTTGCGTTTTTGTTTCGCAAAAACAAAGGATACTTTAAAGCAAGCTGCAGCAATTTTAAATAAAATTTAGAAATTCTGTTTAATTTGGCAATATCTTTGCAATCCTAAATTAAATAATAAAATAAAACCATGAAAAAAATATTAGCATTAGTATTCCTATTCAGTATAAGCATTTCTATTACTGCTCAAGAAGTAAAAATTAACGAACAAGCATATACCGTTAAAGGAGATGAAATTTATGCAGGAGGTAAAGATGTTACGAATACATTAAGTGAAGAAATTATTCAAGAAATTAATGCTGCTGCTGCTGGAATACGTGTCGAAGAAGCCGCTAAAAAAGCAATAGAAAAAGCAGATAAAGCTGAAAAAGAAGCAAAAGAAGAGAAAATCAAAAAAGCTCAAAAAGAAGAAGAAAAACGAGAAAAAGAGCTAAAAAAGAATGAAAAAGAATTAAAAAAGGCCGAAAAGAAACAAAAACAAGCAGAAAAGGCTTTAAAGAAAAAAGAAAAAGCTCAAAAATCTTTTGATAGTGCAAATAAGAAATTAGAAAGTGCTCAAAAAAAATACGACAAACTTAAATATAAAGGAAAACTTTCTCCTCAAGAGGAAACAAAATGGCTTAAAAAACTAGATGATCTTCATAAGGATATTGATAAAGCGGATAAAAAATTAAGAAAGATTTAATTTAAAATAGCGAACAAAATTCAAACCCAGATGTATAAGGTAAAAAGATATGTCTGGGTTTTTTTAATTCGAATCACATCCGTTTTTTACTAAAAGCTAAATCTAAATAGTTTTTAAAGTCTTCCGGATTGTTGTCTTTTTAAAAGCATCAATAAATGCCTTTCTTGATATTTGTGATATCAAACTCAAATGCTTTGTAGTACATCTTGTAAAAGTTACATTCATAATTTTAAAATTAGTAAAAATGAAGTACTTTTAAGGTATGCAAGAAAAACTAAAAATAGCACTAGTTCAGTCGGATTTAATTTGGGAAAACCCAAAAGAAAACAGATTGCATTTTACTAATAAAATAAAAGCTTTAGAAACGCAAGTTGATCTTATTATCCTTCCAGAAATGTTTACTACAGGCTTTACAATGCATGCATCTACTTATGCAGAAACAATGCAAGGAGAATCGGTAAGTTGGATGTTAGAAATGGCAAAAACAAATAATACTGCTATTGTTGGAAGTCTTATTATAGCAGAAGAGAATAAATACTATAATCGACTTTTATTTGTGCAGCCTGATGCTAAAGTAATAATATATGATAAACGACATACATTTACACTTGCTGGCGAAGATAAAGTATATCAAGCTGGAAATATAAAAGTAATAGTAGATTATAAAGGTTGGAAAATTTGTCCTTTAATTTGTTACGATTTGCGTTTCCCAGTTTGGGCTAGAAACACCGAAAATTATGATTTATTATTATATGTTGCGAATTGGCCAAAACCAAGAATTACAGCTTGGGATGCTTTACTAAAAGCTAGAGCAATTGAAAATATGACGTATTGTGTTGGTGTAAATAGAGTTGGTTTCGATATTAATAGGTATGAATACTCTGGTAGTTCAGCAGTGTATAATGTGCTAGGAGAAAAAGTCTCTAATATCGTTTTAGGAATGGAGCAGACTGAAGTTGTAACTCTAGATAAAAATCACATTAAAAAGCATAGAGATAAATTACAGTTTTTAGGAGATAAAGATCATTTTAATCTAAAAGTGTAAAATCTATTATTGGATCCCAATTAGCGCGAACTTCAATAACTTCGTTAAAATGACTAATACGTTCCGCTTGTTGCTTTTTTAGATAGTTACCAGAGTCGTATTTTTTATTTTTATTTGCGTCAAAAACTACTCGTAAATAATATTTAGCAGGATCTAAATATCTAAAATCTAAAGGTTCTGGTTTTGTGCTATATACTTCAAATTTCACTTCGCCTTTATCGTTTGTTAGTTGCGCTATTATTGGGTATTTCGCATTATATAAGGTTACTCTCACATTTCCATAATCTGCAAAGTTTTTTGTGTTTACCTTGTAGTTTAACGTATCATTTTTATTGTTGAAAAAATCGGTAAATGCTTCTGGTAGAATTTGTATACTATATTTGTTGTCTTCCGTTTTATCAAAAGCTAAAGCGTAGGTATTTGCGAGTGTATCTAATGTTGTTTTGTATGCTATTTTAATAGAGTCTTTATCTAAAATAGTAAGTTTTTTTTCATCAAATTCAATAAGTGGTGTGTTTGCAGTAATCTTAAAGTCATCCTCAAAATTTATGCTTCCTTTTGAAAGTGCCCCAATTATTAAAGTGTCTTTTGGTTGTTCGCTTATTTTTACTGTAAAATTTTCTGTGTATTTTTTGTTTTTCACTGTAAAAAGTAAAGAGTCTGTGTCCTTAAATCTAGGAGTGTACCAATAATTTAATGAATCTGTTTTAGGGTCTTTTGTAATGGTATATTTAAAATCTTCAGGTACAACAGAAGTAATGTTAATTTCTGTGTTTTTATAATCTCCTTGATAACCAAAAGCTATTTTTTCACCAGCCACTAATCGTGGTCTAATGACAGTAAAATCTGGTTCTTCTTTAAATAATTTTATAGTAAATGTAGTGTCTGTAGGTACTGTAATATAGTCTTTTACAAAGCCGATCTTATCTGTTAATTGTTGAAATTTATTGTCTTCATTAGTGTCTTTTAAAGCAACAAGCATATACTTTCCAGCTTTAATGTTGTCTATACTAAAAGTAGTAGTGCTATCTAAAGTGTTTGTTACGTATTTAGGTAGTTTATTATAAACTATAGAATCATTAAAAGTACTGTCTATTTCATATAAACGTACAGATACAAAATCTTCAGGTTTACGTAAAGCAGCATCTAAAATTTCACCT
Source organism: Lacinutrix cladophorae (assembly GCF_053604645.1). Taxonomy (NCBI): domain Bacteria; kingdom Pseudomonadati; phylum Bacteroidota; class Flavobacteriia; order Flavobacteriales; family Flavobacteriaceae; genus Lacinutrix; species Lacinutrix cladophorae. Next base: position 568,886 of record NZ_JBSHNR010000121.1, read on the forward strand.
TTAACCGAAAGCGAATCAATATAACTTCCAGTAGATAATATATATTTATAATACGAATACGGGTTTTCTTCGTTGTTATCTGTTATGCTATTTCCAAAGTTAAAGGCATACGTTGTGTTTTCTAATAAAGTGTCATTAATTTTAATAGTAATGTATTTGCTTGCTGTACCAAGAGGAGTTACTTCTGGGGCAGGATCCATTGGTGGAGAAATAATAAGCTGTTTAGACAGGTTTTTAATTTTTACATACTCATCAAAATAAATTTTAATTTCTTTTCCATTAAAATTTGTAACATAATTTTCTGGAGTAGATTTAACTATTTTTGGAGGAGTAATATCTTTAGGCCCTCCAGAAGGGTTTCCTCTGTTAGCACAACTAATTATAATTAAACCTATTGTTATACTAAAAATTAAATTGGAAAGCTTTTTACGCATTATAAATTTCATGATTTTGTACAAAGTAACAACATATTTACCATTAACAAAATAGCTATTACACGATTGCTATACTTGCTATGCTTATTTTAACATTTTTAGCTCTATTTAACACTTGTATACAGGATTCTAAGGTTGCTCCCGTTGTAATAATATCATCTACAAGCAAAATATGTTTGTTTTCTATTAGTGCGATATTTTCTATAGCAAAGAGTTCATGATTTGTTTGCCAACGCGCAAATCGTTTTTTGGTTACTTGAGATTTAGTATTTGTTATTTTTATTAAAGAGGAGTCATTATATTCTATTTGTAAACCTTTAGCCATTTCTTGACCAAATTTTGCTACCTGATTATATCCTCTTTTTTTTAGTTTCTTTTTATGCAAAGGAACAGGAATAACGACATCTACATTCTTGTATGCAGGTATATCCTTTAATTCGTTACTAAGCCATTGGCCTAAAAATACACCTATTTCTTCATGACCTCTATATTTTAAATTGTGAATTAGCTGTTGTACAATACCTTTTTTTTCATAGCGAAGTAAAGCAGTTGCTTGTTCTACTTTTGCACGTCCATAAAATATTTTTTCAACAGTATTGTTTGCATTAAAATGATAATTAGTAATTGGTAAATTATGTCTACAGGAAGTGCAAACATACATTTCAGAATCTTGTAAATGCATATAACAAGCATAACATACTTTTGGAAAAAATAAATCAAGAACCGCTTTAAACATAATATTAAACTTACAAAAATTAATACTAAAAGACTAAAGAAATTGCTTCAACAATTATTTTAGATACTTTAACGATTAAAATAAAATATATTAAACTAAATATTTAGCTTAGTATTTGTAAAATAAATAATATGCTAGTTTTCCCTCAAACTTTTAACTACAGATTAATTATTGGTACATTGGTAATAGCAATTGCTATTTTAGGATCTTATAGTATTTCCAGTTTTAATTCATTTAAAAATCAAAAAGAATTTTTAGCACAAGAAACAAAACTTGTACAGCATGAATTAACGGAAATGATTTCACTTTATAATGATGTTTCTATTGAAAACGAATTTGTAAAAACAAAATTAGAAGTATCTAAATCTAAGGTGGAAACTATTTTAAGTGATATAGAAGAAAAGAAAACCAATTTATCATTAATATCTAAATACAGAAGTCAAATAAACACTCTTAAAAACGAGAGAGAAGTTATTTTTGACCAAATCGATTCCCTTGTTCGCGATAATAAAATATTAAATTTAAAGGTAGACTCTGTTTCAAAACAATTTGAAAATCAAAAACTAGAAATAGCTAGTTTATTCAAAAAAAATGAAAAGTTAAATACTATTATTAACAAAACAGGAAAGCTTAAAGCGAATAATATAAAAGTGAAGGCGTTAACAATTCGCTACTCTAAAGTTTACGAAACCCATAAATTAAGTGAAGTAGATCAATTTGAAGTATGTGTCGTACTCGATGGTAATACAGCAGCAGATAAAGGAAATAAAAATATTTATGTTCAGATTTTAGACGCTAAAGATCAAATTGTGTCCGAAAGAGGGATTTTAAACCATGAAGGATTAAAAATTAGATATAGCGGAAAAACAACTATAAAAAACATTTCGGAACAAATTACTGCTTGCCTAAAAATAAGTATTAAAAACAAAGAAAAACTAAACCCTGGGATTTATAATATAGATGTATTTCAAAATGCAACTTTAATAGGAAGTAGCTCCATTCAATTAATTTAAAAAATAACTCATAATTTTTTAAAAACCATTCCATTAATATGGAGTGGTTTTTTACTTTTGCAATCTATGGCAAATCAAGACGATCAATTTAAAAAAGTAATCTCTCACGCAAAAGAGTATGGTTACGTTTTCCAGAGTAGTGAAATTTACGATGGATTAAGTGCAGTATACGACTATGCTCAAAATGGAGCAGAGCTTAAAAAGAACATTCGAGACTATTGGTGGAAAGCCATGGTGCAAATGCATGATAATATAGTTGGTATAGATGCGGCAATTTTTATGCATCCAACAACATGGAAAGCTTCTGGTCACGTAGATGCTTTTAGCGATCCTTTAATAGATAACAAAGATTCTAAAAAAAGATATCGTGCAGATGTTTTAGTGGAAGATTATTGTGCAAAAATTGAAACAAAAATTGAAAAGGAAGTTAAAAAAGCTGAAAAACGTTTTGGAGAAGCTTTTAATAAAGAAGAATTTCTTGCAACTAACGGAAGAGTTTTAGGATATCAAGAAAAGATAGATACTATTTTAAAGCGCTTAGGAAAATCTTTAGAAGCAGAAGATTTAGCAGATGTAAAAGCTTTAATTGAAGAATTAGAGATAGCTTGTCCTTTAAGTGGTTCAAGAAATTGGACAGATGTGAAACAGTTTAACCTTATGTTTGGTACCAAACTTGGTGCTTCTGCAGAAACAGCAATGGATTTGTATTTACGACCAGAAACTGCACAAGGTATTTTTGTAAACTTCTTAAATGTACAAAAAACAGGGAGAATGAAAATTCCGTTTGGTATCGCACAAACAGGAAAAGCATTTAGAAATGAGATTGTTGCAAGGCAATTTATTTTTAGAATGCGTGAGTTTGAGCAAATGGAAATGCAATTCTTTATTAAACCAGGAACACAAAAGGAATGGTTTGATACCTGGAAAGATACTAGATTGAAATGGCATCTTTCTTTAGGGATGGGAGCAGATAACTATCGTTTTCATGATCATGAAAAATTAGCTCATTATGCAGATGCTGCTACAGATATTGAATTTAAATTCCCTTTCGGTTTTAAAGAGTTAGAAGGTATACATTCTCGTACCGATTTCGATTTAAAACAGCACGAAGAATTTTCAGGAAAAAAATTACAGTATTTCGATCATGAAGAAAATGCAAGTTATACACCTTACGTCTTAGAAACATCTATTGGTTTAGATAGAATGTTTTTAGCAGTATTTTCAAATTCTTTAATGGAAGAAGAATTAGAAAATAATACTACAAGAACCGTTTTAAAATTACCAGCAGTTTTAGCTCCTGTAAAAGCAGCCGTTTTTCCTTTAGTGAAAAAGGATGGTTTACCAGAAGTAGCAAAACAAATTGTAGAGGATTTAAAATGGGATTTTAATGTGTTTTATGACGAAAAAGATGCTGTAGGAAAACGTTACAGACGTCAAGATGCAAACGGAACACCATTTTGTATTACTGTAGATCATGATACTTTAAAGGATAACACAGTAACCATAAGACACAGAGATACTATGGAACAAAAACGTGTAAAGATTGAAGATTTAAAAGATTTAATTAAAGCTGAGGTAGATGTAAAACATTGGCTACAGAAGATGTAATAAATTCTTGTGAAAGCAATAATCTTATAAAACAAAAGCCCAAGTTTTAAAACTTGGGCTTTTTAAATTTTACAAGTATTTTTTATGTTAAAACCTCCAACCAAGTATTGTACCTAGTCTTGGTACAAATTCTGAACCAACATCGTTGTTAGAAGTAGATATGTTTCTACCAACACCACCAAATACTTCAAATAAGAAGCCTTTTTTGCTTACGAATTTTCCGCCAACTGCCATACCAAATGCTAGGTTGTTAGATGTTTCATCGGTGTAAATATATTCGTAGTCATCATTAAAGGAGTTGTAAATATAATCTTCATCCGTATCTTCTTGTATGCTATACATTCCAAAGGCTTCTAAGAAAAATCCCCATGCGTACTTGCTAGAAAAGTAACGTCTATAATATGGAGTAAATGCAAATTTTTCGTTGTAAATAGGTCCGTCTTCAAATTCTCTGTCTTCTCTATTTTGTAAATTAAAAAGAACAGAAGCTCCTACTGAAGATTCAGAATCAATTAAATATTCATAAGAAAAATCTACAGCTTTAAAGACTATAAGGTTAAATGCATTTACTTTAATTTCACTGTGTTTTACTTTTTCTTTTTGCATATCCTGTTGCGCAAAAGTGGCAAAGGAACAAAATAGTATTAATCCTAAAAGGGCATTTTTCATTTGTTTGTTTTTTAAAATTCTTTTTAATCTAATCAAAAGTCATACCATTAGTAGATGGTAAAAGTATGAAAAGGTTGCGTGAAATTCATTTATTTTTAATCCTCTCTATATGCTAATAATCTTAAAGCATTTAAAACAACAACAACAGTTGATCCTTCATGAAATAAAACGGCGACCCCAATATTAGTTAGTCCTAAAATGGTTACAGGAACAAGTATTGCAACGACACCTAAACTTATAAAAATGTTTTCTTTAATGATTTTTTTAGACGCTCTGCTTAAACCAATTACAAAGGGTAAGTTTTCGATTTTATCCGACATTAAGGCAACATCTGCAGTTTCTAAAGCGACATCACTTCCTGCAGCTCCCATTGCAATACTTACAGTGCTTAAAGCCATTGCAGGAGCATCATTTACACCATCTCCAACCATTGCTATTTTGCCATCTGTTGTCATTAAATTTTTAATAGCACTCACTTTATCTTCTGGCAATAGGTTTCCTTTTGCTTCTGTTAAACCTATTTGTTTTGCAATAGCATTTCCAACATTTTGATGGTCTCCAGTTAACATAATCATGCGTTTTATTCCAATGCTCTTTAACTTTTTAAGTGTGTTTGCTGCTGTTTCTCTTGGTGTATCCATAACGCTAATTATACCAATAACTTCCTTTTTAAAAGCGACAAGCATTACTGTGTTTCCATTTTCTAACAGCGTTTCCATTTTGGTTTTTATAGTATCCTTTACTTCAATTTCTTTGTCTTGTAGTAACTTTAAATTACCAATAAAAGCATTTGTGTTGTTATATAATGCAGAAATTCCTTTTCCTTGAATGGCTTCCATGTTTTTTGCAATACCTTTAAAACTTAAATTATGTAGTTTTTTAATGTCTTTAGCAATTGCTTTTGCTAATGGATGATTACTCAGACTCTCTACCTCTAAAACTATTTGTAAAAACTCTTTTTCTTCAAAATTGTTTAATGCAATTACATGGGTTAGTTTTGGTTTACCTTCGGTTAAAGTTCCTGTTTTATCAAATGCAATGGTACTAATACTTCCTAAGTCTTCTAAAGCTTTTCCACCTTTTATTAAAACGCCTTTTTGAGCAGCTCTAGCAATACCACTAAGTACAGCGCTTGGTGTAGAAATTGCCAAAGCACAAGGACTTGCTGCTACTAAAACAGTTATTGCTCTGTATAGACTTTGGTTAAAAGATTCGTCTATAATTAAATAAGCAAAACATAAAAGTGTGACTACAATTATCACTATTGGAACATACCATTTTTCAAACTTTTTGGTTAATCTTTGTGTTGGTGATTTTTGAGTTTCTACCTCACTCACCATTTTAATTAATCGCGCAACTGTAGAGTCTTGACTTAGTTTTAAAACCCGTACTTCAATATTATTATCGCCATTTATAGTGCCTGTAAATACAATGTGTTTTTTGTTAATATGTTTAAACTCGGGTAAGTTCTTTGTTGAAGCAATTGCAGTTTTATCAACAGGCATGCTCTCTCCTGTAATTGGAGCTTGATTAATGCTGCTGTTTCCGGAAAGAATAACACCATCTGCAGCAATTTTGGTGTTTGGTTTAACCACAATAATGTCACCAATTTTTAAGTCTTCAATTGGTATTTCAATAATTTGATTTCCTTTTTTTATAAGTGCTTTTTTGGGAGATAAATCGCTTAAAGCTTCGATAGACTTTTTAGCTTTATTCATAGCATAATGCTCTAAAGCATGACCTAAACTAAATAAAAATAATAATAAAGCGCCTTCAGTCCAACTACCAATGTATGCAGCTCCAATGGCTGCAGCTATCATTAAAAAATCAATATCAAAACCAGCTTTAATTATTTTTTTATAGGCTTCAATAGTAAGGAAATAACTTCCAAATAGATAAGCTATTAGATAGTTAATTAAAGAAATTGTGAAAGGTAAATCTGCTAACTTTTCAATACCAAACCCAATAACCAAAAAAGTACCACAAAGAATTGCAAAATAAAGTTCTGTTTTTTTACCAAAAATTAAATTTTGGCTGTGGTTGTGTGAGTCGATTTTAATGTTATTCATTTAATTATTATAGCTTTTTAGCTTTGAGACTTTATTCACTTTCGCTATTATTTAGTAGCATAGTTGTGCCTTTAATAACTATTTGTTTGTCTTTTAAAGCTTCGGTATTTAAAACCTCAATGTTTGTTTCTGTTTGTTTTCCTATGTTTAATTTTACTTTCTCTAAATGATATTCTTTGTCCTTTTTTTCTTCTAAAATTAAAACAAAAAAATCATTATCAACTTTCATTATTGCTTCTTTTGGTAAACCTTTTCCTTTATTAGTTTCCACAATAATTGCTGCATCTACAAACATACCAACAATAAAATTTTCTTTATCCTCATCTACATGTGCATGTACTTTTATTCGTCTAGTTTGCTCATCAATGGTAGTGCCAACTAAATGTACTTCTGCTTCATAAGTTTTATCTGATGCTTCAGGAATTTTAAACCATATTTTCTGGTCTTTTTTAACTTTCATTACGTCTTTTTCAAAGACAGATAATTCTAAATGTATATGATTTATATCCATAATTTCCATAATTACATCACTCGGTGAAATGTAAGTTCCGTTACTAACATTAACTTTTGTAACATTCCCAGCTATTGGTGCATATAAGTTTATAGTAGAAGATATTTGACCTTGTTCTACATGATCTGGATTGATGTTCATCATTTGTAATTTTTTACGCAAACCATTATAATGTGCAAGGTTACTTTTGTAATCACTTTCGGCTTTTAAATAGTTCTTTTCTGAAGTGATTTTTTCATTAAACAAGGTTTTTTGTCTATTGAATTCTGATTTTAAATAATTTAATCTTTCGACAACTTCTAAATAGTTTTGTTGAATTTCAACAAATTCTGTGTTTTTTAAGGTTACTAAAAGTTGTCCTTTTTTTACGCGATCTCCAATTAATAAAGGTGTTTTAGTAATAAAACCTCCTATTAAAGTAGTAATGCTTGACTTGTTGTTTGGTGGCACATCAATCATTCCGTTTACATTTACGGTTTCATTAAAATCGTATTCGGCTAATGTGCCAAATGCCATTTTTTCACCTTCAAATTGTGCTTTTGTAATGGTGATTTTATCAGATTGTACTTGATTACCTAAAACTAGCTTTTCTTTTTTTTCTGAATTTCCGCAGGCTACAAAAACCATGGAAAATAATAGGATGTATATGTTCTTCATTTTTTATAATGTTAAGTGGTTAATGGTGATTACAGTTTGGTTGTATTGGTTTAACTGCACTAAATAATCCAGTTGAATATCTTTTGCAGTTTCTAAACTTTGAATGTATTGAAAGAAGTCGATTTCCCCTTCTTTAAAAGTTCGAATTGCAGTTTTTATAATTTGTTCAGAAAGTATTTTTCCTTGTGTTTCATAATATTGAATAGCTTCTTCATACTGCTGAAGCTTTGCCAATAACGATTGATATTCTGCATTTAATTTGGTTTGATAATCTTGTTTTTGTTCAAAAATGACATCTTGTGCAATTTTTGAAGCTTTAATTTTGGAGCGTTGACCACCAAATAGAATTGGAATTTTAACTCCTAATTGATAGCCTTTAATGTTATCATTTAATTCGTTGTTAGTTCCTTGAAAATATGCCGCATTTAAATCAGGTAACAGGCTTTGCTTTTCTAATTTTACTTGTGCTTTCTGGTAATTTATAGAAGCATCAAAAACCGATAATCCAGCATCTTGATTTGTAATTAAACTTTCTACCTGTAGTTTTTTAAGTAATCCATCATCAATAGTAATAGAATCTACTTGTACTACTTTTTTAAGTTGTTCCTTATATAAACGAACCTCTAAAAGGGACTGTTTATAAAGTGTTTCTAGCTGTTTTTGTTTAGATTTAGCAGTAATCATTTCTAGATAATTGGTTTCGCCTAACTCAAAGCGACGCTCTGCTTTTCTTGCAAAATCGGTATACAAACTATCCAAATATTTATAATTTTCCGCTTTATTCTTAGCATAACTTAATTGATAATAATTAGTATAAACCTGTTTTTTAACTTGCAATAATTGCAAACTATAATTAGCTTCTTGCAGATCAACTTTAGACTGATTTCGTTTTTTTTCAGCAAAATAAACTGTTGGAAATTTAAAGTCTTGAGAAACACCAAAAATTTTTAAAGGCTTATTGTTTATAGCCAAATTACTTTCGTCGTAATTATAATACAGATCCGTTTTATCAAAAGTAAAGGCAGAACCAACGAGCGCATTTTCTTGTTCAATTTTTAATTTTTCTGCTTTTAAATTCGCATTATTTTCAATTGCTAATTCTAAAGTTTGCTGTATAGTTAGTGGTTTGTTTTGTGCTTGAGTACTAAAAGTTAATAACAAAATAACTACAGATGTAATTGTTTGTTTATTTATTTTGAGTTCCTTTTTTTCTTCAAACCAAGCATATAAAACTGGCAAAAAAATTAAGGTTAAAAAGGTTGCGGTAACTAAGCCACCAATAACTACAGTAGCTAAAGGCCGCTGTACTTCTGCTCCTGCATTTGTTGAAATTGCCATAGGTAAAAACCCTAAAGCTGCTGCTGCTGCTGTTAATAAAACAGGTCGTAAACGTTCTGATGTTCCTTTTTTAATTCGTTCTTCAATATTGTTAAAACCTTCCGCTTTTAGTTCTTTAAAATGTTCTATTAAAACAATTCCGTTAAGTACTGCAATACCAAATAATGCAATAAAACCAACTCCTGCAGAAATACTAAAAGGTAAATCTCTTAACCATAATAATAATACACCTCCAACTGCAGAAAGCGGAATTGCAGAATACACAATTAAGGCTTCTTTTATAGAGTTAAATGCAAAGTAAAGCATGATAAAAATAAGTATTAAAGCTACAGGAACTGCTACTAATAATCTGTCTTTTGCACTTTGTAGGTTTTCAAACTGTCCTCCATAGGTTATGCTATAACCAACAGGTAATTTTAACTTGCTTTCAATAATTTGTTGTACATCATTTACAACCGATTGTAAGTCTCTGTTTCTAACATTAATACCAACAACAATACGGCGTTTGGTGTCATCTCTAGAAATTTGCGCAGGACCAGAAGTATAACTAATTGCTGCTAATTCGCGAAGCGGAATTTTATTCCCATTAGGAGTGTCTACATATAAATTTTGAAGACTTCCCAGGTTTTTTCTGTTGTTTTCTTGCAAACGAAGCACTAAGTCAAAACGTTTTTCTCCTTCATAAACACTTCCAATAGATGTACCTGCAAAACCCATAGAAATAATTTTGTTTAAATCATGAATGTTTAATCCGTAACGTGCAATTTTACTTCGGTTGAATTGGATACTCATTTGAGGTAAACCCGCTACTTTTTCAACCGAAATATCTGCAGCTCCTTCTACATTTTCAATTAAAGATTTTATTTCATCTGCTTTGTTTGCTAAAACGCTTAAGTCTTCACCAAAAATTTTAATAGCAACATCTGCTCTAACACCAGTTACTAGCTCGTTAAATCGCATTTCAATGGGTTGTGTAAACTCGACTTCCATTCCTGGAATAACGGTTAATGCTTCTTTAAACTTATCTGCTAATTCGTCTTTACTTTTTGCAGAAGTCCATTCTTTTTTAGGTTTTAGTTTAATAATGACGTCACTTTCTTCCATAGACATTGGATCTGTTGGTACTTCAGCAGCTCCAATACGTGTGACTACTTGTTCTACTTCAGGAAAATTATCTAATAAAACTTGCTCAATTCTGGTGGTAATCTCTATGGTTTTGCTGAGTGATGTTCCTGTTTTTAAAACAGGTTGAATTACAAAATCACCTTCATCTAAAGTAGGTACAAATTCGCCTCCCATTTTACTAAAAATCCAAACACTTGAAGCTAATAAAACAGCTGATAATAACACTACTATTTTTTTGTTACTCAAAGCCCAATTTATAACTGGTTGGTATGCTTTATTTAGAAAATTCATTAGTCTAACCGAAATGTTTTTGCTAGATTGTTTACTAGGTTTTAAAAACAAAGAGGAAACCACAGGAACATAGGTTAAACATAAAATCATTGCTCCAATTAATGCAAAACTAAATGTCATTGCCATTGGCTTAAACATTTTGCCTTCAATACCGTTTAAAGAGAGAATTGGAATAAATACAATTAAGATAATTAATTGACCAAAAATGGCTGAATTCATCATTTTTGAGGCGCTTTTTAATGTTATTTGATCAATTTCAGATTGTTTTTCGTTTTTACTGATTTCGGAAAGATGCGCTGATTTAGACATGATTTGAAAAGCAATAAACTCTACAATAATAACTGCTCCATCAATGATAATCCCAAAATCGATTGCACCTAAACTCATTAAGTTAGCATCTACACCAAATTGACGCATTAATATAATAGCAAATAATAAACTTAACGGAATTACAGAAGCTACTACCAAACCAGACCGCCAATTACCAAGCAATAAAACCACAACAAAAACCACGATTAAAGAACCTAGTATTAAGTTTTCGGCAACTGTAAATGTGGTTTTACCAATGAGCTCGCTTCGTTCTAAAAAACCATTAATATACACGCCTTTAGGTAGCGTGCTTTGTATAGATGCTACGCGTTTTTTAACAGCATCAATCACTGCTTTAGAGTTACCATCTTTAAGCATCATGATTTGTCCTAGAACTTTTTCACCTTCACCATTTCCTGTAATAGCACCAAAACGAGTTGCACTACCAAAACCAACATTCGCAACATCTTTAATGTATATTGGAGTACCATCATTTTTAACAACAATATTTTCAATGTCTTGTAATGAACTAACTAAACCTTCTCCTCGAATAAAAAAGGCTTGACTATTTTTTTCAATATAACCACCGCCAGAAACGCTGTTGTTTTTCTCTAAAGCATTATAAATGTCAGCAATAGAAATTTGCATAGCAGCTAACTTGTTTGGATTTATAGATACTTCATATTGTTTTAAAAATCCTCCCCAAGTATTCACTTCAACTACACCAGGAATTCCAGAAAGTTGACGCTTTACAATCCAATCTTGAATAGTTCGCAAATCGGTTGTGGTATATTTGTCTTTAAATTCCGGTTTTACATCTAAAATATATTGGTAGATTTCACCCAAACCTGTTGTAATTGGTCCCATTTCTGGTGTGCCAAAGCCATCTGGAATTTGCTCTGAAGCAGATGTTATTTTTTCAGCAATTAGTTGTCTTGGTAAAAAAGTTCCTAAATCGTCATTAAATACAATGGTAACTACCGATAAACCAAATTTTGAAACTGAACGAATTTCTTCTACTCCAGGTAAATTTGCCATTTCAAGCTCTATAGGATATGTTATAAATTGCTCTACATCCTGCGTAGATAAGTTGCGAGATGTAGTAATAACTTGTACTTGGTTATTGGTAATATCTGGTACGGCTCCTATTGGTATTTGGGTTAAAGAAAAAATTCCGAAACCGATTATAAAAGCAGTAAAAAGGAAAGTAATCAGCTTGTTTTTTAAGCTGAATTTGATGATGTTTTCTAACATAATTCATATTAATTAAGAAATAATAAATACCTGTTTTTATTTACAGGAATAAAAATCTATAATGAATTATGCTATTTTGGGAGGCTGAAAAATAGAAGGTTTTTCAGAATCTGTTATGGTTTCGGTGTAATGGAAATTAAAAGGAATTTCAATAAACTCATGATAGTTTAAATCGAAAGTATTGTGAATATTTATAAAAGAAGTATTTATATGCGTGCACATGTGATGACTATCTTTAAAAGGCAAGTCTTTATGCTCTTTATGGTCATTTTTGTGGTCATCTTTAACTTCACCATAATGTTCTGTTAAAAACTCAAAAAAAGTGTCACCATATACTTCTTTGTGAAATTGAGCATGATCCAGCAACGCTTTAACCTTAGAAATATCTTCTAGATTAATATTGAAACTTTGTATAAGAATCAAAAATGAATATGTAATTGCTAATACTTTACTCATAACGATTGCTAAATTACAAAATTAGTAATCTTTATGAGGTAACAAAAGTTACAATTGTCTTAAAAATAAGCCTTTAATTGTATGTTTCCAGTATGAATAGTTTTGCTAGTTTCTGTATTTCTGCCAAAATAACTAAGGTTTAAATCTAAGTATTTTGTTAGTTTTTTTTGTGCTAAAAAGGTCCATGTAAAGTTTTTTCCTGGTTGTAAGCCTTCTAGCATTTGGTATGCAACTGGTGAATTTGCATTTCCTGTAAAGGCGTTAGAAAAATAATTAAATTCTCCAGAAATTGCCATTTGTTGTTTGCTGGAAAAAGCAAAGGAAGCGCCATATTTTTGTTGTTTTAATGCTTCTAAGTCATTTATGGTGTTCGCTTTGTTGCTGTATTGGTAAAATATATCAAAACGAGTATTGTCATTTAATAAGTAAGAGATTTTGGGGTTTAATTGCGTTTCTTCAATATTGTAATTCTTACTTATGTAATTTTCACTTTTGCTTTCATTGGTGTTAAAGCTAGTTAATAAATTTGCCAACCAACTGTTTGCAAATTTATGATTAAAAAGAATTTGGTGGCTTTTAGCGTTTGCTTCTAGCGAACCTATAGTTAAAAGATTTCTTGAACTGTTAGTTAAAAAAGTATACGATGTTGTGTAGTGCTGTTTGCCTCTGTTGAAAAAGAAAACATTTCTAAAGTTAGACTGTAAACCAAGTTGTTTTTCTTTGTCATCTTTAAATGGGTTGAGGTTAAAAGAAGTACCTTCTCTTTTTTGTTTTCTATCGATTAAATAGGAAGTCTGATTGTAAAATTTCGATACTATTTTTTTAAAACCATTTTCACTCGAAGACCATTGTTGTGGATTTAGTGTTAGTGTTTGGCTAAATCTATTTTGATGTGTTTTTACAAATACTTGATTTGGTAATAAAACCCTTATGTAAGTACCTTGGTCTGAGAATTGTGCAATTTCAAATTCTTCTAATTCTTGAATATTGTTATTGTTATAATCGATCCAAGTATAAGCACCTTGTCCTGCTTCAACTTCTACATAAGTGAATTCTTGTTGTGCTAGGGTTCCCGAATTGGTTTCGTAAACCGTGTTCCAATGAATTATGTTTTTAAATAATTTTTGACTGAACTGCATTCTAGAATTTAAAGACTCTTCATTATCTAGGTTTGCATCCACATTTTTTAAAGTTCTATAATTTACATAAAGCGATAAATTTGTATTGTTATTTTGAATAATTTTAGAATCTACATAGTAGGTGTTAGATGTGTTTACTTTTTGAAGGTTACCAGCCATTAAACTATCATTTACTCTGTGTTTGTAACCTATTTCGGCAAAAATTTTGGTACTATCTCCAATCCCTGTGAAAACTTCATACGATTTATAGCGCTGACTTAATGCTGTGAAACTATCTGTTTCTTTGTTTTTTTGCTCATTGTTTTCTAATGATAGCCTTGTGCCAACCCAAGCATTCTTTAGGCTGTAGGTAATCCTGTTATAGGTTCTTGTAAAAGTAGAATTGTTTAGGTTTGATTCTGCATTTAATAAGCTAGAATTGGAAAGTATTTGCCATTTTTTTAAATTTAAATCCCCTAAAAAAATGTGTCTGCTTCCGTTAAAATTTTCTGAATAATTTAGGTACTCAAATTGGTACTTAGCAAATCCTTTTTTATGATGAGAAGCTTCAACGCCAGAAGCAAAAAGGGTTTGGTTGCCATTATTAATCACGTTTTGATTGGTTGTAGATTGCTCAATGTTCCAATCGCGAATAAACTCAGCATTGTATAATCGTTCAATAGTTCTAAAATTTTCTTGAATGTAATTTGCATCGGCAAATGCATGGATATTCCATAAACTATCGTTTTTAGTAATAGCTTGTTCTAGTTCTATTTTTGCTGCAAAACCATCGTTGTTGTTATCGTCTATGTTAGAAAATAAGTTCAAATCGTTTTTACTACCAGCAACTTCAAAACCAATATTTGTTTTTTTGGTTGGTGCATAGTTTCCGTTTAAAACAGCAATCTGTAATTTATTTGGAGCAACGAGTTGTGTGATAGGTTGGTAGTTTCCTTGTCCTGCTCCATTATATTCGTAAATAGTACTGATTGCATTAATACTACTCACTATATAATCTCCTTGATTATCGCCAACCAATGAAAAATTTACACTAAATAATTCATCCTCTTCATTGTTAGAAAACACAAAAGCTTCTACTCCATTTATTATTTCCTTTTTATATAATATTCTATTTTCATTATAGGCTTCTGCTGTTGCTGAAGGTGTAGTCATTAGAGTTTCGTCATCTCCTGCATTTGCTAAAATTTCGACTTGCTCACTAGATAAGTTTTGTTGCAGCGGGTTATTTTTTGCATCATTTTCACTGTATACAGAAACCCCAAGCTTTAGTTTTTCGCTTTCGTAATTACTTCCGCCATAAACAACTAGTCTAGAATAGTTTCGTTCACTGTATTGGTAGTCTACAGTAATACGCATTTCGCTTGTAATCGGGAAGGTGGCGTTAAAAATTATTTCTCCTGCATTATAATTAATAATGTAGTCTTTGTTTTCTCCTCGTTCTAAAGCAATTCCGTTTACATAAACAATTTCGCTACCAGAAACTACAAGTACAAATAATTCGCCACTTGGTCCGCGGAGTTTGTAAGGGCCTTGATTTCCTTCTTGTGCTGTGAATTGACTAGAGGTAAATTGCCCTCTAACAATGGCTCCAGCTGCAAAAATATTGGTTTTAGAATTGGAGTGGTTTAAAGTTGCACCAAGCGAAAGCCCTTGTACGCGTTTAGAAAAATTAGCAAAAGCACTATTTGTATTTTGTAAGTCTACATCACCAGCTCTTATTTTCCAATGGTCACTAAACAGTTCTATGAATACTTGGTCGAATTCGTCTAAGCGTTGCGAGTAACCACTTTCTTGTAATGGAATGTTTGCATCTTGAATAGAGGCTCTTAGTGAAACTTTATCGTTAAGTTTTCCTGTAATTTGTAAATCTAATTCGCTATTTAAAACCGAGTTTTGATTGTTTCCAATAATAACACCTCGTGAAATGCTTCCTGAAGTAGTTAAACCATCAAAAGGCGTAAATGTATTCGATTCGCTAGGTTGCTTAATTTTGTATAAAATTTGCTGATTATCGGTGTTTTCTACAATAACTTTATCGTCTAACTGTTTATAGGTTTTGGTTAAAAACGCTGGATATTTTAAGTAATTTATTTGTATGGAATCTGTTTGTATAGGTTTTTTAAAGCGCAATATTGCTTTTTTAAAATCTACAGAGTAATAGGTAGAGTCAATTATCGAGTTGTCTTTTCTTTTAATTTGAAAGTAACTCGAATTAATACTAACGCTATCTATAGCAATACTATCTTGTACAAGAACTGTTTTCGTTTTGTAATTAGATTCTTGACTTTGGGCAACTGCCGCAAAACCAATGAAAAAGATAATAAGAAAGTATGTACACTTCATGCGTTACTAAAACTACAAAAAACCTAAAATATTTTGTTGATAGTTTTTTGTTAAAAGGGCTTTAAAATTTTAGTGTAAATGTAAAGCATTATTTATTTTAGCTAAAACATAACCATTTTAAAATAATATACCATTGAAAATTATATCTTATAACGTAAACGGAATTCGCGCAGCTCTTAAAAAAGATTTTATTAAATGGCTTGAAGCTGCAAATCCAGATGTGATTTGTTTACAAGAAATAAAAGCAATGGAAGAGCAATTAGATGTAGATCTTTTTATAGAAGCTGGTTACACATATAATTATTGGTTTTCTGCACAAAAGAAAGGATATAGTGGTGTTGCTATTTTAAGTAAAACCAAACCCAATCATGTAGAATTTGGTACAGGAATAGAATCTATGGATTTTGAAGGAAGAAATATTCGAGCAGATTTTGATGGTATTTCGGTAATGAGTTTATACTTGCCTTCAGGAACTAATGCGGCAAGATTAGATCATAAATTGGAGTACATGGATATGTTTCAAGAATATATTAATAACCTAAAAAAAGAGATTCCAAATCTAGTTATCTGCGGTGATTATAATATATGTCATGAAGAAATAGATATTCATAATCCAAAAATGAAAGGCGTTTCTGGTTTTCTTCCTATTGAAAGAGAATGGATTGGTAGTTTTATAGATAGTGGTTTTGTAGATGCTTTTCGCTTTATACATCCAGAAAAACAAGAGTATAGTTGGTGGAGCTATCGTGCAAACTCAAGAGCAAATAATAAAGGTTGGCGTTTAGATTATACCATGGTGTCTAATCCATTGAAAGAAAAAATAAAAAGAAGCGTTATACTTCAAGAAGCTGTGCATAGTGATCATTGTCCAGTTTTGGTAGAAATAGAAAATTAAAGGAAATAGTAGTTAGTAACTATTTTTCAACACTAAATACTAAAATAAAACCCCAATACAATATGAAAAATAAAATAGTAATTCTTGTAATAGCTACAATTTTAGTTTCCTCCTGCGTTTCTCCAAAAGTATATAAAGACTTAGAGAGTAAGTATGCGAGTCTTAAAAAGGAAAACAAAAAACTCTCAGAAGAAAATGAATCTCTTTTAGGGGCAAATAATAAAACAGAAAATGACTATGCTACCCTTAAAAAGGATTATGATACTGCTATTGCAAACCGCGATAAATTACAAGCAGATTATAATGCGTCTAAAACAAATCTAGAAAACTTAAAGGCTTCTTACGATGCTTTAGAAAAAAACAGTTCTGCTTCTTTGGCTGAAAACTCAAAGAAAAACAGAGAGCTTTTGGCGCAATTAGAGGCTAAAGAACAAGCTTTAGAAGCAGAAAATATTAGACTTGAAAATATTAAAAGCGAACTAGAACAACGTTCTAATAGAGTTACAGAACTAGAGAATATGATCGCATCTAAAGATGCAGCAATGACTCAATTAAAAAATGCCATTTCAAAAGCATTAACAGACTTTGAAGGAAAAGGATTAACAGTAGAACAAAGAGATGGTAAGGTTTATGTTTCTATGGAAAATAAATTGCTTTTCGAATCTGGTAGCTGGGCAGTTGGTGCACAAGGTAAGAAAGCAGTACAACAATTAGGAAATGTTTTAGGCGAAAACCCAGAAATTGCAGTTTTAATCGAAGGGCATACAGATGACGATCCTTATAAAGGTACAGGTCAGATTTCTGGTAATTGGGATTTGTCTACAAAAAGAGCAACAGCAATTGTGAATATTTTAAGAGAAAATAATGCAATAGTACCAGAAAACTTAACAGCTGCAGGAAGAGGAGAATTTGCTCCAATTGCGAGTAATGAAACCGCAGAAGGAAAAGCAAAAAACAGAAGGATTGAAGTTATTTTAACTCCTAAATTAGATGAGGTTACTAAGCTACTAAATGAAATCTAATAGCTTCTCAAGATTTTTTAAACTGAAACGAAAACCATGAAGTACACAACACTGCCAAATACAGATATTAAAGTAAGTAAAATTTGTTTAGGAACCATGACTTGGGGTAATCAAAATACCCAAGAAGAAGGATTTGAACAAATGGATTATGCATTAGATCAAGGTGTTAATTTTTTTGATACTGCAGAATTGTACCCTGTACCTGCAACGGCAGATACATATGCCGAAACGGAACGCATCATAGGAAACTGGTTTAAAAAGTCAGGAAATAGAGAAAAAGTGGTTTTGGCTTCCAAAATTGCAGGACCTGGAGATTATACAGCGCATATTAGAACCAACGGTTTTAAGCCAGAAGCACTAAATGATGCTGTTAATAAAAGTTTAGAACGACTGCAAACCGATTATATAGATTTATATCAATTGCATTGGCCAGAAAGGCAAACAAATACTTTCGATACTAGAGATTATAAACACAACTCTGAGGATAAGTGGCAAGATAATTTTAATGAGATTTTACATACCTTAGATAAAATTGTAAAGGAAGGAAAAATTCGTCAAGTAGGAATTTCTAACGAAAAAGCTTGGGGAACAATGCGCTATTTAGAAGAATCTAAAAAGTATGATTTGCCTAGAATGATAACGGTTCAAAATGCATATTCTTTGCTTAATCGAGTTTTTGAAGGAGACATGGCAGAAATCGCTATGCGAGAAAATATAGGTTTACTTGCATATTCGCCCATGGCTTTCGGTGTGCTTTCTGGTAAGTATATTAACGGAACAGCACCAGCAGATTCGCGATTAAAATTATTTCCAAGATTTAAAAGGTATAGTAGTGATTCTTGTTCGGAAGCAACCAAAAGATATTTACAAATTGCAGAAGCTAATAAGATGAGTTTGGCACAAATGTCTTTAGCATTTGTAACACAACAGCCTTTTGTTACAAGTAATATCATTGGAGCCAGCACAATGACGCAATTAGTAGAAAATATAAATAGTATAAATTTGGAGCTTACTAGTGAGATTTTGAGTCAAATAAAGAAGGTACACGAAGCAATACCTAATCCAAGTGCATAGTGGGTTTGCAAAAACCACTTACTTGTTAACATTTTTATCCTTTTATCGTAAATAAAGGTATTTAATCTATTAAAGTAAAGTTAATTTATTAGGGCTAATCTTTTTTTATACTTTAGGTATTTAATTGAAACATCAATTTTTATTAGATGTTTTGTTAAATAAATTTCAATTAAATATAACGGTTTGTTTAACAGCAAATTAGATGTTTAATATTTTAGTAACTAACCTTAACCATAAAATGAAAAAAATTACCCTCTCCCTATTATTTGGGTTTATGTCTTTAATAGGATTTTCCCAAGTAGGTTTAGTAGAAAATTTTGATTCCGGATTTACGTTACCAGCAGGTTGGACAAGTGATGCAGAAGATTATAGTGTAGCATTTGTTGAAAATTGTGATGGTAGATCTGTTAGAGCAAATTTAGATGATTCTAATTTAGAAGCACACCTTACTTCACCAAACATAGTTGGACAGTCAAATGGAACTGATTTAACAATTGCTTTTGACTATAAAATAGTAGATTGGGCTGGAGCTATTGAAGCAACCGCTCCTGGTTGGGGTGAAATCTTGGTTCAGTATTCTATTAATAATGGAGCTCTATGGACAACTATAGATACCATTAATGATATAAATCATACTACTGCAGCTACTTGTTTTAATTGGACGACATCTGTTCCATCTGCCGATGTACCTAATGGTTCCGATTTTAAATTACGTATAAATACCAACTGGGCAGCAGGAACATATTATGTTTATTTAGATAATATTTCTGTAAGTCAAGTAGTGCCAGATCCACCATCTTGTGTTAATTTAATTACACCAACAGATGGAAGTACTGGAGTTTCCGTGAATACAGATCTAGAATGGTCTTCGGCAACTGGAATACCTTCAGGGTATATTTTAACTGTTGGTACAACATCTGGAGGAGTGGATGTTGTAGATAATGAATTTACAGGTTTATCTACTACTTACGATCTACCTACTTTAGAATATTCAACTACATATTATGTAAGTGTTATTCCTTTCAACGCAAGTGGAAACGCAGTAGGATGTACTGAATACACATTTACGACAGGCGCAGATCCAAGTGCACCTGTAGATTGTGCAACAGGAACGCCTATTAATACAGTGTATTGCTATACTGATAATGATACTCAGACTTGGAATTTTGAAAGTTCCGATGGTGCTCCATTGAATGTGTTTTTTAACGCAGGTCAAATGGAAGCAAATAACTTTGATCAAGTAACTATATATGATGGTATAGATAATACAGGAACAGTATTGTATGACGATAGTAACGGTGGCGATATGGCAGGTGTTTCTGTAATCGCTGATTCAGGATTCGTGTTTATAGAGATAGATAGTGATGGCTCAGGTAGTTGTTCTGCTAATAATTATGTACCCTTAGATTTTGATGTTAGCTGTGTAGATACAGCTGCAGTTCCAAACTGTAATGCATCTTTAACAGCTCCAACAAATGGAGCAACAAATGTAGATGTAGCTACTGTGATTACATGGTCTCCAGCATCTGTAGTTGTTACAGGTTATGTAGTGTCTATTGGTACTACTCCAGGAGGAACAGATATACTTGATAATGAAGATCTTGGAAATGCTCTTTCTTACACGCCAGCAAACTTATTGCCATATGAAACTACAATTTATGTAACTATTACACCATATAATGATAATGGTTCTGCAGTGAATTGTAGTGAGAATAGTTTTATTACAGAATTAAATCCATACCAATGCGACGCAGTGGATCAATGTGTTTTTACTTTTACACTAGAAGATACTTTTGGAGACGGTTGGAATGGTAATACCATGACAGTTTCTCAAAATGGTTTAGAAATAGAGATTTTAGAATTGGCTACAGGCTCAGGGCCTTTAGAGGTTCAAATACCATTATGTGATGGAATTCCGTTCGAATTGTTTTGGAACACTGGTGGTGCTTTTGCTAACGAAGTCGTTATTTCCGTTTCAAATGCATTTGATGATGAAATTTTTGCCATGCCTAGTGGTAGTGGTGGAATACAAGGGACGCAAATTTTTTCAGATATTGTTAATTGTACGCCTCCTTCATGTCCACGACCAACAGATTTAGCTTTAGTAGAAGTTAACATGACTAATGTTGAATTTAGCTGGACAGAAACCGGAACAGCTACTTCATGGGAGGTTATAGTTCAACCTTTAGGTACTGGTTACCCAGCTGGTACAGAACCAGAAATTATTCAAACAACAGATAATCCTTATATTTATGAAAATTTAGACCCTGCAACACAATATGAAATATATGTGCGAGCAATCTGTGGTACAGATGACCTAAGTGATTGGGAAGGACCTCTTAATTTTGATACTACAATTTGTGACGCTATTGATCAATGTGTTTACACTTTTGTTCTAGAAGATACTTTTGGTGATGGATGGAATGGTAATACGATGACAGTATCTCAAAATAATATTGAATTAGAAATTTTAGAACTACCTACCGGAAGTGGACCACTTGAAATTCAAGTTCCACTTTGTGATGGTGTACCTTTTGAGTTGTTTTGGAATACAGGTGGTGCTTTTGCAAACGAAGTTACTATTTCAGTTCTTAACGCATTTGATGATGAGGTTTTCACCATGCCAAGTGGTAGTGGTGGAATACAAGGAACACAAATCTTTTCTGATATTGTTAATTGTACACCTCCAACTTGTCCTAGACCAGATGATTTAACTATTGTTACTTTAAATCCAGATTCTGTTGAAATAGGATGGACAGAAACAGGAGTAGCAACAACGTGGGAGGTTATAGTACAACCTCTAGGTACAGGTTATCCTGACGGTACAGAACCTGAAATTATTCAAACAACAGCTAATCCTTATTTATATGAAGGTTTAACATCTGGAGTAGATTATGAAATTTATGTAAGAGCTGTTTGTGGAACAGACGACTTAAGTGATTGGGAAGGACCGGTTGACTTTACCACACCAGCATCTGTAGATTGTGCAACTGGAGAGTTGTTAAATACAACGTATTGTTACACAGATAATGACACAACAGAATTT
This sequence comes from Lacinutrix cladophorae, assembly GCF_053604645.1. NCBI lineage: Bacteria > Pseudomonadati > Bacteroidota > Flavobacteriia > Flavobacteriales > Flavobacteriaceae > Lacinutrix > Lacinutrix cladophorae. The sequence continues at coordinate 590,875 of NZ_JBSHNR010000121.1, forward strand.
GTGTTTGCAAGTAGTGATGGTTCTCAATTAGTAGTATTCTTTAATGCAGGATATATGGAGAGTTGTTGTGATGAATTGATTGTAACAGATTCGGATGGAACAGAACTGTATAACGATAATAATGGAGGAGATTTATCTGGATTAATATTTGTTTCATCGGGTAATAGTATCACAATTGCAGTAAATTCTGATGGTTCTATTAATTGTGGTGGAAATGCAAATAATGCCCAATGGGATTTTGATGTAGCGTGTTTTGATGCAAATGCAGTCCCTAACTGTAATGCTGAAATGACAGCGCCAGTAAATGGAGACATTGATGTTGCTATTGATACGGATATCTCATGGACACCAGCTTCTATATTTGTTACAGGTTATACCATTTCTATGGGGACATCACCTGGAGCTACAGATATAGCAAATAATATAGATATTGGAGATGTTTTAACTTATGACCCTGGAGTATTAACTAATGCAACAGAATATTTTGTTACAATAGTACCATATAATGATAACGGACCTGCAGTAGGTTGTATAGAGCAAAGCTTTAAAACAATATGTATACCACATGAAGTTAGCTTTAATGCTGTTGGTGATTGTGATACAGATCCTAATAACCCGGATTTTGTATTAGAAGTTAATATTACAGATTTAAGTGGTTCTGCTTCTATCTTGATATCAGATGATCAAGGTAGTCCGGTACAAACTGCTACAGCAGTAGGTGTTATTACAATGGGTCCATACCCAGCTAATACGGTAGTAACAATAACTACTATTAAGTCTGATGATGATACCTGTGACGTTATTAGTAGTCCAATAACATTTATTTGTCCACCACCACCAAATCCGTGTTCTATAATATATGCTGGTGAAGACGCTACAGTGAATTGTGATGATACTTCAACAGATTTAGAAGCTAATTTTCATTTATTTGGTCAAGATACTAATACATATATAATTAACGGTTTAGATACTTGTCCATTACCTTCAACTGTTGGAGGTACACCAACTAGTCTTGATATTGATGATACTTGGTCTGATGTTTTAGATATTGGTTTTGAATTCTGTTTCTTCGGACAAGTTTACGATCAGATATTAGTAGGTTCTAATGGTGTTTTATCCTTTGAATTAGAAAACGCTAATACCGGAAATGGATGGGCAATGGGTGCAGGTGATACATTACCTAATAATACTAATGCAACACTAGCTGAAGCAAATATTTTTGGTGTAGGGCATGATATTGACCCTTCGGTAACTGGAGATATTAATTATCTAGTTATTGGTTCAGCACCATACAGACAGTTTGTTGTTAATTATACTGATGTAGCTCATTTTAGTGGTGCATGTAATAATTTATTGTCTAGTTCTCAAATAATACTTTATGAATCATCAAATAATATTGATGTTAATGTATTTGATAAGCCTTTATGTTCCACATGGAATAGTGGTCGTGCTGTAATTGGTGTACAAAATATACCAGGTACTGTAGCATTTACTCCTCCAGGAAGAAATACAGGAGCATGGACAGCTACAAACGAATCATGGAGATTTGCTCCTTCTGAAGGAGTACCAAACTATACTTTTGAATGGTTTGATGGAGCAACTTCTTTAGGAAATGTAGAGAATATTACTGTTTCGCCAACAGAAACGACTACGTATACAGCTACTGTAACTTATGAACTTTGTACAGGTGGTACATCCACTTTAACAGATGAAGTAACAATAGAAGTGGTTGAAGATAATGTTGATACTTCTTTTACAATGACAGAGACTTGTGATGGAGCTACAGCGACAATAGACGGAGATACTGGCGGAGTGTTTACTTTTAACCCAGAACCAACAGATGGTGCGGTTATAGACGCAACAACAGGTGAAGTAACAGCAGGAATTCCTGGAACAATGTATACTATAGAGTATTCTGTTACTAATATTTGTACTTCATCAAGTATGCAAACTATAACAATACCTACAGGAGATGCTTCGTTTACTATGACAGCAACCTGTGATGGAGGTACAGCTACAATAACTGGAGATACAGGAGGAACATTTACATTTAACCCTCTGCCTACAGATGGTGCAATAATAGATGCAACGACTGGTGAAGTAACAGGAGGAACTTCTGGTGCTGTATATACAATTGAATATACAACACCTGGAACTTGTGATACTGTTAGTACTCAAATACTAAATGTATTACCTGGTGGTAATTCCTCGTTTACGATGACTCCAACTTGTGATGGAGCAACGGCTAATGTAACTGGCGATTCTGGAGGAGTGTTTATATTTAATCCTTTACCAACAGATGGTGCAGTAATAGATGCAACAACTGGTGAAATAACTGGAGGAACCCCTAGTACTATGTATACTGTTGAATACTCAGTAACTGGTACATGTTCTTCTATGACCTCACAAACTGTAACGGTATCTCCTTTAGAGGATGCTTCTTTTACAATGATTGCAACATGTGATGGAGGTACAGCAACAATAGATGGAGATATAGGAGGAACATTTGCACTTAACCCTTTACCAACAGATGGCGCAGTAATAGATGCAACAACTGGTACGGTAACAGGAGGAACTCCTGAAGTAGCATATACGATAGAATATACTACTGCTGGACCTTGTTTTGAATCAAGCACTCAAATGGTAACAGTTTTAACAGCAGAAGATGCTACATTTACAATGACTGCTACCTGTGATGGTGGAATAGCAACAATAGATGGGGATACTGGAGGAACATTTGTTTTAAACCCAGTACCTACAGACGATGCAATAATTGATAGTGTTACAGGAGAAATTACTGGAGGAGATTATGAAACTACATATACAGTAGAATATACCACTTCAGGAGCTTGTCCAGAAACTAGTTCACAAATGGTTACAACGCTACCTGCAGATGATGCTGCTTTTACTTTAACTGCAACCTGTGATGGAGCAACAGCAATAATAGATGGAGATACAGGAGGAACATTTGCTTTTAACCCATTACCAACAGATAGTGCAATAATTGATAGTGCTACGGGAGAAATTACTGGAGGAGATAATGAAACTACATATACAGTAGAATATACCACTTCAGGTACTTGCCCAACAACAAGTTCTCAATCAGTAACTACATTAATGTTAGATGATGCGGCATTCACAATGACTGCAACATGTGATGGTGGTTATGTAGAAACAGTTCAAGTTACTGGAGGAACATTTGCTTTCAATCCTTTACCAATAGATGGTGCAATGATTGATTCTTTTACTGGTGAAGTAACAGGAGGCACTGTTGGAGAAACATATGCTATAGAGTATACAACTTCTGGTATTTGCCCGAATTCAAGTATACAAAATTTAACTTTATTGACGGATGTATTTGACTTTACAATAATTGGTGACTGTAATGGAGCTATTTATGAGCTAACCGTAGAACCTATAGGTAATAGCTTTAACCCTTCTACAGCAACTTTTGCATTGTACGACGATATGAATTCACTATTACAAACAAATGTAATAGGAGATAATGTATTTATAATTGATGGAAGTCTCTTTACTCCTCCTATGTCAGGTAGTTCATACAACTATGTTGTTGAGGTTACTTCTGATAGTGGTTGTGTAGAAAGTAATGAAGTTCTAGTAGAAAGTATTAATTGTATTATACCGCAAGGTATTTCTCCTAATAATGATGGTAAAAATGATAGTTTTGATTTAACAGGATATGACGTAAGTAGACTAGAAATTTTTAATAGACATGGTATAAAAGTATATTCAAAAAGAAGTTATACTAATGAATGGTATGGACAGTCGGACGCTGGAGATGAACTTCCTGTAGGAACCTATTTCTATAAAATGGAATACCAAGGGAATAAAACAAGAACATCTTGGATATATTTAAATAGAGAAAACTAATTAACTAACTAATTAATGAAAATGAAAAAATTATATATTATTCTCGCTTTCTTGTTTGCTGTTCAAATGCATGCACAACAAGATCCGCAGTACACACAGTATATGTATAACATGAATGTTGTTAATCCAGCATATGCAGGTTCTTATGAAGGAGTTGCTATTGGTATGCTTTATAGAAGCCAATGGGTTGGATTACAAGGCGCTCCAAAAACAGGAACATTTGCAATTCATTCTCCAGTAGGTAAAAAAGTTGGTTTAGGTCTTTCTTTTATAAGTGACGAAATTGGTCCAGTAAGAGAAACAAATGCTTACGCAGATTTTTCTTATACACTTCCTTTGGGAGCAGATAATAAACTAGCTTTTGGTTTAAAAGCAGGTGCTACATTTCATGATATTGGTTTAAGTGATTTAGAATTAACCGATGCCGATGACGATCTTTTTCAAGATATAAGTGAAGTGACACCTAATATTGGTGCAGGTGTGTATTTTTATAAACCGAATAAATATTATATTTCTGCTTCTATGCCAAATATCTTAAATGCTACGCACTTAGATGCAAATGGTTTAAATATAGGTTCAGAAACACAACACTTATTTGCAGCAGCTGGTTATGTATTTAGTTTATCAGAAAATTTTAAACTTAAACCACACGCTTTGTTTAAAACTGCATTTGATGCACCTTCAAGTTTTGATGTAAATGCCAATCTTTTTATGTATGATATTGTAGAGGTAGGAGTAGGGTATCGTTTAGAAGATTCTTTTAGTGGTATGGTAAACTTTATGGTAACGCCACGTTTAAGAATTGGCTATGCTTATGATGCTATTCAATCCGATTTAAATTATACTACAAGTTCATCACACGAGGTATTTATTAATTTTGATATTGCGTTTCCAAAACGTGTATCTCGTTCACCTCGTTACTTCTAATCCCTTAAGCTAAAGATATTATGAAAAACATAAAAATATTTATAACATTACTATTATTGAGTAGCTTAAGTTTAACTGCTCAAAACAAAAATACTAGTACTGCAGATAAGCACTTTTCAAGATTTGATTTTAATAAGGCTATAGAATCTTATGAGAAATTAGTTGAAAAGGGTAACGCAGATGAGTATGTGTACAAACGTTTAGCGGAAGCAAACTTCAATATTTTTAATACAGTAGATGCCGAAAAATGGTATGCTAAAGCATTAGAAACGTCTCAAGATCCAGAAACAATGATCAACTATGTACAGATGCTTAAAGCTAATGGAAAGTATGAAGAATCTAACGAGTGGATGACAAAATTTGCTAGTATGAGACCAGCAGATGTAAGAGCTATTGCTTTTAAAGAAAATCCAGATTATTTACCTAAAATTTTAGAAAAAGGAAAAAAGTTTAATGTTCAAAATTTAGAAATCAATTCTGAAGTTTCCGATTTTGGAGGTGCTCTTAAAAATGGAAAACTGTATATCACTTCAGCTAGAAATAAAGCAAGAAGAGAATATGGTTGGAACGAACAACCTTTCTTAGATCTTTATGAGTTTACAGTTGAAGAAGATGGTACTTACCAAAACGAAAGCTTATTAGGAAGTGATATCAATACAAAATATCATGAAGGAGTTGTAGCTTTTAGCCCAGATGGAAACACTATGTATTTTTCTAGAGAGAGTTTCTACGAAAAACAATACCAAAAAGATTCTTTATCAAATACTAAATTTAGTGTTTTAAATTTATTTAAAGCTACTAAGTCAGGAAGCGGTTGGTCTAACATAGAGCCATTACCATTTAATAGTAATAACTATAATACAGATCATCCTTCTGTAAGTGCAGATGGTAAAACACTTTACTTTACTTCCGATATGCCTGGAGGATTTGGTCAAGGAGATATTTATAAAACGACTATTAACAGCGATGGTACTTTTGGAGAAGCTAAAAATCTTGGACAAAAAATTAATACAGAAGGACGTGAAATGTTTCCTTTTATAAGCGATAACGGAACGTTGTACTTATCTTCAGATGGACATTTAGGTCTTGGAGGTCTAGATGTGTTTTACACTAAAGAAATAGATGGTAAAATGTCTAAAATACGTAATGTTGGTATTCCTGTGAATAGTAATGGAGACGATTTTGCATTTAGTATTGACGAAGAATCTGGAGAAGGTTTTATTTCTTCTAACAGAGAAGGAGGTAAAGGAAGCGATGATATTTATAGTATTAAAAAATTACAACCTTTATGTGATGTAGAAATTACTTCAACAGTAACAGATAAAGTAACTGGAGCACCTTTAGTTGGAGCTATGGCAACTTTATATGATGATAAAGGAAACAAATTAGCATCTAAACCTACAAGTGCAGAGGGTATTGCTGAATTTATTGTAGAATGTGATACAGACACTGATTTAGAAGTTACTATGGATGGTTACGAAAGCAATAAAATATCTATTGAAGGTACAGATGAAGAAGAAATAGCAGTAGCTATTGCTTTAGATCCAATAGAAGAGATAGTAAAAGCAGATCGTGTAGAATTAAATCCTATTTACTTTGAGTACGATAAATCTAACGTTACAGCAAAAGCTGCCTTCGAGTTAGACAAACTGGTACAAGTAATGAATAGGTATCCTAATATGGTTATTCATGCAAAATCACATACAGATAGTAGAGGTTCTAGTTCATACAACGAAAGATTATCCGATCGTAGAGCTAAAACTACTGTACAATATGTAATATCTAAAGGTATCGATGCTGCTAGAATATCTGGTATTGGTAAAGGAGAAAATGAGCCAGCTGTAAACTGTGCTTCTAACTGTACAGAAGAAGAACACCAACTTAATAGACGTAGTGAGTTTATTATTGTTAGCGGAGGTCCAAATAATCCTTAATAAAAAGGCCTCTTAAATAAGTTTAAAAATCACCTCTATTGAGGTGGTTTTTTATTGGAACAGTTCTAATTAGGTATAAAAACAAAAAAGCCTTACTTTTTTAAAGTAAGGCTTTTTAAGTTATTTAATTTGGTTATCATCTTTGTCGAAAAAATGATATTCTAAATACGTGTAAGCATCTCTTGGTAAAATTTTCACCCATTTCTTATGTTCAAAAAACCATTTTGAACGTATCGATGGAAAACCTTTAGTTAAAAAGGCTGCTATAAAAGGATGTGTGTTTAGGGTCACCTTTTTGTAGTCTTTTTTAAATATCTGTTCCATATCATGTTTAATCTTTGGAACAATATTTATTGGAGCTTCAACTTCAGAACCATTTAAACCATTAGGGTTTTCTTCTCTGGTTTTAATGTTCATTTCTGGTCTTACTCTTTGTCTAGTAATTTGTATCAATCCAAATTTACTTGGAGGTAGTATTTTATGTTTAGCTCTATCATCTTTCATTTCATCACGTAGATGATTAAAAAGCTTTTTTCTATGTTCAGCAGTATTTAAGTCAATAAAATCTACAACAATAATTCCACCCATATCACGTAAACGCAATTGTCTGGCCATTTCTGTTGCAGCAATTAAATTAACTTCAAGTGCTGTATCCTCTTGCGAGTTGGATTTGTTAGAACGGTTTCCGCTATTTACATCTACAACATGAAGCGCTTCGGTATGTTCTATTACCAAATATGCTCCTTTTGCCATGGAAACTGTTTTTCCAAAAGAGGTTTTAATTTGTCTTTCTATTCCAAATTTTTCAAATATTGGAACGTTAGACTGATACAATTTAACTATCGATTCTTTTTTAGGTGCAATTTGTTGCACATATTCTTTAATTTGAATGTAAAGCGCTTCATCATCGACATGAATTCCTGTAAAGGAATCATTAAAAATGTCTCGTAAAATAGAGGAAGCTTTATTCATCTCGCCTAATACTTTACTTGGATGGTGTGCTTTATGTAGCTTTTTACACATTGCGGTCCAACGACCTAACAAATTTTGTAAATCTTTATCTAGTTCAGCTACTTTTTTGCCTTCTGCTACTGTACGAATAATTACACCAAAACCTTTTGGAGTAATGCTTTTAACCAAACGTTTTAGTCTTTCTTTTTCTTCTTTGCTTTCTATTTTTTGAGAAATAGAAATTCGATCAGAAAATGGTACTAAAACAATATATCTACCAGCAATAGAAAGCTCAGAGCTTATTCTAGGGCCTTTTGTAGATATTGGTTCTTTTACTATTTGTACTAGTAACGATTGATTTGATTTTATAACGTTAGCAATGCTTCCGTTTTTATCAATATCTTTTTCAAATGGGAAATTCTTTAATGAAAAATCATTTAGTTTACCTGTGCTTACACTTTTTGTGAATTTTAAAAGGGAAGGTAGTTTTGGTCCTAAATCATGATAATGCAAAAATGCATCTTTTTCATAGCCTACATTAACAAATGCAGCATTTAGACCAGGAACAGCTTTTCGTATTTTGGCAATAAACACATCGCCAACAGAAAAGTTGTTACCATCTTCATCTTTTTGTAATTCAATAAGTTTTCCATCTTTTAATAAGGCAAAATCAACGTGGTTGGAACTAGATCTAATGATCAATTCTTTATCCATTTTGTTAATTTTTATCCATACTTTAAAGTTACTAGGTTGAAGAGTTAAAGCGTTAAGAAAGTAAAAAGCATTAAAGCTTTCAACTAATAACTTGTAACTATTGACCAGTAACTAAATTGTACAGATGGATTATACATTATTTATTCTAATCATAGTTAATAATAACTATGATTAGAAATCACAGGATTTTTTAAATCCGTGGAGTTCAAACTACGCAAGGTAATACGTGTTTTTGTAGAACTCATTTCAAAGAACGTTTGCTATAAACTAAAAAAGTAGCTATTAACTACTTTTTTAATCTATTTCTTCTTTTTGTGACGATTAGCGCGTCTTCTTTTTTTACGCTTATGCGTAGCAACCTTGTGTCTTTTGCGTTTTTTACCACTTGGCATAAGTTGATTGTTTTTTAAATTAATATTATTTTAGCGTCTTACTTAACGTCTACATTTGTTTTTACTCCTTCTACAAATACTTTAGCAGGTTTAAATGCTGGAATATTATGAGCAGGTATTTTTATTGTTGTATTCTTAGAAATGTTTCTACCAGTTTTTTCAGCTCTAGTTTTAATTATAAAGCTTCCAAAACCTCTTAAGTATACATTGTCTCCTCCTTCTAAAGATGTTTTTACTTCATCCATAAAGGTTTCAACAGTTGCTTGAACATCTCCTTTTTCAATTCCTAATTTCTCAGAAATTTTTGCTACTAAATCAGCCTTAGTCATTTTCTATTATTTTTAATTATTGTAATCAGTTATTAAGGGATGCAAATATAGGAATTTAAATTTCAATATTTCAAACCTAATTCACTAAAATTTAACCTAATAAACGTTTATTTTTGCAGTTACTATATATATTAAATGATAATAAATAAAACTTTAACACGCTGGTATTCAGTAAATAAGAGGGATTTGCCATGGCGAAGAACTACCAATCCTTACTTTATATGGCTGTCTGAAATTATTTTACAACAAACAAAAGTAGACCAAGGGTTACCATATTATGAAGCTTTTGTTACTAATTTTCCAACCATTTTTAGACTTGCAGAGGCAGAAGAGGAAGAGGTTTTAAAATTGTGGCAAGGTTTAGGCTACTACTCTAGAGCTAGAAATTTACATGCAACGGCTAAACATATAGTTAATGCGCTTAATGGTAAATTTCCAGATAATTATAAAGATTTAATAAAACTTAAAGGCGTTGGTGATTATACTGCTAGTGCCATTGCTTCTATTTGCTTTAATGAGGTTTGTGCTGTGGTAGATGGTAATGTATATAGAGCATTTTCTAGATATTTTGGTATTTCCACTCCTATAAATAGTACTCAGGGTCAAAAAGAATTTAAAATATTAGCACAAAAATTAATAAATAAGGAAGATCCTGCTACATTTAACCAAGCTATTATGGAATTTGGTGCTAGACAATGTAAACCCAAAAATCCAGATTGTACTATTTGTCCATTGCAAAACAGTTGTGTTGCTTTGCAGAAAAACCTAATTACAGCGTTACCGGTAAAAAAGAAAAGCCTAAAACCCAAAAAGAAACATTTTAATTTTTTAGTTTTTGTTTCTAGAGAAGGGGATACCATTTTAGAAAAAAGAGAAGGTAAAGGTATTTGGCAAAACCTCTTTCAGTTCCCTTTAATTGAAAGTGAACAAAGTATGACTTTTAATTCTATGACTGCACAATTAAAAAATCATGATTTAACAAGAGATACTATATTTAATTTGTCCTTATATAATGAAGAAGAAATTATTCATAAATTATCGCATCAACATTTATATACTAAATTCTGGATTATTGAGATAGACCGACTAGCTTTAAAGGGTATTTCGATAAATGAAATAAAAAAATATCCAGTTCCTATTTTAGTTTCTAATTTTATAGATGCTTTTAATTTTTAAAGCTTTAGAGTTTATGATTAGTCTTTTATAGTTAAATAAGGAGCTAGTATAATTTATAGTTTTTTAGGTATATTAAGCTTGGTATGGAAGTTTCATTTTTTTTTACTAATTTTAAGTTTATCAATTGCAAAAGCGTAATTTTGTCTATTCCTCTTTTTTCGTTTTTAAATTAAAAATTAAAGAAGAATTCATTGTAAAAAAAAGATATTATGTCAGGTACACTAAATAAGGTAATGCTAATTGGGCATTTAGGAGATGAAGTAAAAATGCATTATTTTGAAGGAGGTGGTTGTGTAGGTCGTTTTCCTATTGCAACGAATGAAACCTATACGAATAAACAAACTAACGAACGCGTTACAAATACCGAATGGCATAATATAGTTGTACGTAATAAAGGAGCAGAAATTTGCGAAAAATATTTAAGTAAAGGCGATAAAGTATATATAGAAGGAAGAATTAAAACCAGAAAATGGCAGGATGAAAGTGGAAATGATCGTTTCTCTACTGAAATTCAATGTAATGATTTTACCTTTTTAACAACTAAAAATGAAAGCGGAAATGCAAATAATACTGCACAACAACAACAACCTAAGCCGCAAGCTTCACAACCAAAAGCAAGCGCTCCAGTTATAGAAGATGATAATGATGACCTTCCTTTTTAAAGTTTAATTAAAATTATAATCCTTGGATCCCGAGCCCTCGAGTTTTTTATTAATAAGTTTAGCAATTGATTTTTCAATTGTAATTGGTTTTGTGCTCTTATTTGTACTATTGCTTTGTTCTGCACTAATTTCTGGTGCTGAAGTAGCCTTTTTTTCATTAACAGACGCTGATATCGAAGAAGGTTTAGAACAAAATACAAAACCTACGGAAATTATTTCCTATTTATTAGAAAGACCAAAAAAACTACTTGCAACCATACTAGTAGCAAACAATTTTATAAATATAGCAATTGTAATTCTGTTTGCATATTTAGGGAATTTTATGTTTGAAAGTATTAGCTCTTCTATTATAAAATTTATTTTAGAAGTTGTTTTAGTTACCTTTTTAATATTACTATTTGGTGAAATTTTACCCAAAGTATATGCAATTAGAAATAAATTGAAGTTTGCCACATTTATGGCTTATCCACTACGTTTTTTAGATGTAATTTTTTCTCCTATTAGTTTGCCAATGCGAAGCATAACCCTTGCTATAAATAATAAATTTGGTAAACAAAAATCGAACCTTAGTGTCGATCAGCTTTCACAAGCATTAGAACTTGCTAGTGATGAAGACACAACTAAAGAAGAGCAAAAAATACTGCAAGGTATTGTTTCTTTTGGGAATACTGATACCAAGCAAGTTATGCGACCGCGAATAGATATTTTTGCATTAAATGTTGAGCAAAAGTATGCAGAAATAATTCCAGAGATTATTAAAAATGGCTATTCTAGAATTCCAGTTTATAAAGATAATATAGATACTGTAATTGGTGTTTTATACGTTAAAGATTTGCTGCCTTATATCGATAGAAAGCAGATGGACTGGAAAAGCTTACTTCGGGAGCCGTTTTTTGTGCCAGAAAATAAAAAACTGGATGATTTAATGGCAGAGTTTCAAGAAAAGAAAGTGCATTTAGCAGTTGTTGTTGATGAATATGGAGGAACCTCTGGGCTGATTTCTTTAGAAGATATTATTGAAGAAATTGTAGGAGATATTAGTGATGAGTTTGATGACGAAGGATTAATCTATTCTAAACTGGATGATAAAAACTATGTTCTTGAAGGTAAAACAGCCTTAAAAGACTTTTATAAAATTATAAAACTAGAAGAACAAGATATATTTGAAAACAATAAAGGAGAGGCCGAAACTATTGCGGGTTTTATATTGGAAACCTCTAAAAGTTTCCCGAAAACGAATAGTAAAATAGTTTTTGAAGACTACGTTTTTACTATAGAAGCATTAGATAAAAAACGAATAATTCGTGTAAAAGTTACCCTACCTTAATATCTCGATTAAAATTGTAAACTGATATTGCAAACAGAATACTTTATGAAATATAACATAAAAAATTATAGCATATTAATACGTTTCTCTTTTATGCTATGTTTCTTAATAATTTCCTGCGGAAAAGAAACAACGCCTAAGCCAGCAGCAAAACTACGTTTGGAATATCCCGAGCCTAAGTATAAAGAAACAAGCTTTAATATGCCGTTTGCTTTTGAAAAAAACGAATTGGCAACAAAGGTTAAGACTAGGAAACTAAGTGGTGTTGATAGTTATGGTGTTAATTTAGAATATCCAGCTTTAAAAGGAACTATTTATTTAACATACAAAGCAATAAACAAAAGCGAAGAAAAATTAGTTTCTTATTTGCGAGACGCCCAAAATTTTACGCAAGAACACACGCAAAAGGCAGATGAAATTGCAGAAAGACCTTATGAAAATAAAGATCGTAAAGTTTACGGAATGTTTTATGAAGTAGGTGGTAATGCTGCATCGCAATCCCAATTTTATGTAACAGATAGTACAGATCATTTTTTAACAGGCTCCTTATATTTTTATACAAAACCAAATTTTGACTCTATACTTCCAGCTGCAAATTATCTACAAAAAGATATACAACGAATCATGGAAACTGTTACCTGGAAATAAAAAAAAGCTTCTCAATGAGAAGCTTTTTTTTTTAAAACAATTTATTTATTGTTTTAAGCTTTAGTCTTATCGGCACAACATGCTTCTTTGCAATCTGCAGCACAAGCCATTTTCTTATCTGAAGACACGCCTTCTTTAGCACAACATGCTTTTTTGCAATCTGCACTACATGCCTTTTTAGCAGTAAACGATTCTACAGTTTTCATTTCTTTAACAGTGTAAGTGTCACCAACTTTAGATACCGTTTCCTCTAGAGAAGTTGTAGTTACTTTAGCATTATCGTACTCCACCATTGCTAGTTTTTTGTCGTAATCTACTTTTGCAGATTTTACGCCTTCCATTTTAGCTAATTTCTTTTCAATAGTTCTTGCACAACCAATGGCACAAGTCATACCTTCAATGGTGAATTCAGCTTTTGCATATGTTGCATTTGGGTCTAAGGCTGCTTTTGTAGTTTTAACCGCAGTTTCTGTTTCAACCGTTACTACTTCTGCTTTAGTCTCTTTTTTACAGCTAAAAGTAATTATTGCAATTACGGCAATAACTAATATTTTTTTTATTTGTTTCATTGTATAAGTTTTTGTTATCCTAATGTTTACAAATCTAATAATTATTTGCTGTAAATTGTGTTAAAAAGTATCACTTTTGTGCTATTAAAAAGTAATGCATGTTTCAGAATAATAAAAAATGGGTTTATCTTATTGTTTTATCTCTAATTTGGGGAACTTCATTTATACTTATTAAAAAAGCGCTTATAGGTTTAAATCCATATCAATTAGGTGCTTTAAGAACAATAATAACTGGGTTGTTTTTGTTTATAGCAGGGTATAAAACAGTGAAAACTATAAAAAAGAAAGATTGGAAATGGATTGCTATTTCAGGTTTTTTTGGTTCTTTTATTCCTGCTTTTTTCTTTGCTATTGCCGAAACGGAAATCGATAGTGCTGTTGTTTCTGTTTTAAATTCACTAGTTCCTTTAAATACTATTTTATTTGGTTTTGCAGTGTTTAAAATAGCTTCTACAAGAAAACAAGTTTTAGGTGTTGTTATAGGTTTTATAGGTACTGCAATTTTAATTTTACAAGGAGCAGCATTGAATCCGCATCAAAACTATATGTATGCGGGATTTGTTATTGCTTCCACTTTAATGTATGCCGTAAATGTAAATGTTATTAAAAAGTATTTGCAAGAGGTTAAACCTTTAGCTATTGCAACAGGAAATTATGTAGTTATTTTTATTCCAGCAATATTGGTTTTGTTGTGTACCGGGTTTTTCACCAAAGAGACGTTTAGTAAGCCAGAACTTGGCATGTCTATATGGTATGTTTCTTTATTGTCTTTTTTTGGTACAGCTTTAGCTAAAGTACTTTTTAATAAATTAGTACAAATGTCTACTCCTGTCTTTGCTTCATCGGTAACGTATGTAATGCCAATTGTGGCATTAGGTTGGGGGATTTTAGACGGAGAAGGGTTTAGTTTGTTGCAAGCTTTTGCTTCTGGTGTTATATTAATTGGTGTTTATTTATCTCAAAAAAGAGCATAAAAAAACCGAAGCGTTACCTTCGGTTTTATTTTGTTTAAAGATTTTGACTAGTCAAAATCAGCATCAGTAACACCTTCGTTAACTTTAATTTCTTTTACAATAAAATCAAATTTACGAGGTCCCATAGTTTGATTCATTTTAAAAGGAAACTTTACTCCAGATACCTCTTGGTATTCTGTAAAAGTTATTGAAGAAGCTCCCATAGGAGTAGCTTTTTCTTCTTTTATTTTTAATCCAGTTTCTACGCTATAAAAGTTTGTTTGCTCTTCAGAGATTTTAATTCTGTATGCTTTTTCACCATCTACATCTTCTATTTTTTCTAAAGTAACGCCACCATTTAAATAGTTTACTTCAGGAAAAGGAGATCCTTCTACTTGAGTTTTTTTAACGTCATCAGCATTCATATCGGTACGTTGTCCTTGCATAATAGAGTATCCAGTTTCTCCATCAATAACGGTTTTCATCATAGATTGTCCCATTGCTATTACTTCTTGAGCAAATTGGTTTTTAGCCGTTTTTTTCAGCTCAAGGTTCATCATCATTCCTGGTTGTAATTCCGCTTCAGCAGTAATAAAAACAGAATTTACTTTATCTAGATTTGCTTTTCCTCCAATAGCATTAATATATTTGTTTAATACCGTATTTGCATCTATGTCACTAGGCATTTCTATGTTGTAGTTTGGTTTTTCTACAGGATTGGCGTAAGCATCATAATATTTAATTGGTACATTGTTTCCGTTAAAGGTGATTTTTTCTAAATTCTCTAATACTTCGCTACCTTTTCCAACCACAACAATTCTTGCGCTATCTGTACCAAAATATTTATTTGCGACTCTAGTTACGTCTTCAATAGTTACAGCTTTTATTTTTGATAAATACGTTGTGTAGAAGTCTTTAGGTAGGTCGTTTGTCTTAATGTTTAATGCATAGCGAGCAATGTTTTGAGGGTTTTCTAGGGCTAAAACGAAGTCTCCTAGATATTTTGCTTTTGCGTTTTCTAGTGCTTGTGCAGAAACAGGTTCTTCTTTAATTCTTTTTATTTCTTTTAAAGTTTCAACAACGGCACTATCTGTTACCGCATTTCTTACTGCTGCTCCAGCTTTAAAACGAGATGCGTATTTATCTGCTCCAATACTAGATCGAGCTCCATAAGTATAACCATGAGCCTCACGAAGATTCATGTTTAAGTAACTATTAAATCCACCACCTAAGATTTTGTTTGCAATTAAAAGTGCATGATAATCTGGGTCGTTCATTTTTAAATCTACATTGCTAGTTAAAGAAATGTTAGATTGAACGGCATTTGGCATATCTACAAAACTAATTTGTGTATACTTAACATTTGGCATTGCTTCTGGAACTGTCGAAACTACATTTAAATTGCTTTCCCAAGAAGAGAAGTAGTTTTTGATTTGCCTTTCTATGGTTGTGTAATCTACATCGCCAACAACAACTAAATATGCATTAGAAGGCGTGTAATATCTGTCATAAAAAGTTTTAACATCATTAAGTGTTGCTTTACTGATAGTTTCTTCGGTTACAAATTCTCCATAAGGATGATGTGTTCCATAAGCTAATGCGCTTCCTACTCTTGAAGCTACTGCATCTACACTTTTTTTATTAGACTTTAAACCTTCAATAGCTTTTTCTTTTTCCTTTTGAAACTCTTCTTCTGTTAGTAAAGGGTTTTTAACAGCATCTGCCATTAGTTTTAAAATTCTATCCGAATATTTAGATAGAGAACTAGCGTAACCTCCATTGTATCTAAAGCTCATTCTTGCACCTAAAAAGTCTATTTCTTCATTAAATGCATCTTTAGTGATTGTTGTAGTTCCATTTCCAAGCATGCTTCCTAGTAATCCAGAAACTCCTGCAATATCTCCTTCTTTTACGGGTTTGTTGTCTATGGTTAAACTGTAAGAAACACGAGGTAATTTATGGTTTTCTACTACTAAGACTTTTAATCCGTTTGGTAGCTCGAATTCTCCAGGAACTTCTAATGCAATTTTAGGAGCAGGACCTGCTTTTGGTTGTTTAGATCTGTCTACTTGTGCTTCTGCGCCAAGAGACATTAAAAACAATGTTAATATGGTAAGTATTTTAGTCTTCATTTTATATGTTTTTATTTTATTGATCTTTTTCTTTTGGTAAGTATTCCATTACTAATCGCTGATTTGCATTTAAGTATTTTTTAGCAACCGCTTGAATATCTTCTCTCGTAATAGATCTGTAGATGTCGATTTCTTTATTGATTAAAGAGGTGTCACCGTATAGCATGTAATATGTTGCTAAAGAACCTGCAATACCTTCTACGCTAGAATTAGAATTTACAAATTGATTCTCAAATTTGTTTTGAAGTTTTTGGTGATCTCTTTCTGAGATTAACTCATTTTGTACTTTTAAAATCTCTTCATCAATTTCTTTTAAAACGTCTTCAAGTTTTACATCACCTAAAGGTAATCCGTATAAAATATACGTACCATAATCTTCTTGACTACTATTAAATGCGCCAACTTGTAAAGCCATTTTCTTTTCGTCAACTAGTTTTTTGTAAAGTTTTGAAGATTTCCCGTCACTTAAATAGCTAGAAAGCATATCTAAAACATAGGCATCTCTTTCTTTCATAGAAGGAGTTCTGTAAGCAGCTACAATAGCAGGGATTTGAATATTGCTATCGTAAGCAGTAGCTGTAATTGGAGCTGTAATTGGGTCTTCTTTTGGAAAGTTTCTAATAATTTCTTCACCTCTAGGAATTGGTCCAAAATAGTCTTGGATCATTTTTTTTACCGAAGGAACGTCTATATCTCCTGCGACCACTAAAACAGCGTTATTTGGTACATAGAATTTTTTGTTAAATGCTTGAAATTCTTCTAAAGTTGCAGCGTCTAAATGAGCCATTTCTCCTATGGTTGTCCAACGATAAGGATGCTTTTTAAACATGTTTTTCTTAACGTTTTCAAAAAACTTACCATAAGGTGAATTGTCTACTCGTAAACGTTTTTCTTCTTTAACTACTTCGTTTTGTGTATCTACTCCAATTTGATTAATAATAGGGTGCATTAATCTTTCCGATTCCATCCATAAGCCAGTCTCTACACTGTTTGAAGGGAACACTTCGTAGTAGTATGTTCTGTCGTCAGTGGTGTTGGCATTGTTGCTTCCTCCGTTAGAGCTAACAATAGTAAACCATTCTCCACGTGCAATGTTTTCTGTTCCTTCAAATAAAAGGTGTTCGAAAAAGTGAGCAAAACCAGTTCTTTCAGGATTTTCGTCTTTTGCTCCAACATGATACATTACAGAAGTTGTTACTACAGGTGCAGAGTTGTCTTTGTGTAAGATAACATGCATGCCGTTATCTAAATCGTACTCTTCATACTTAACTTCTTGAGCAGTTGCTGTAAAACCAGCGATGCATAAAGAAGTTAAAGCCAAAATGCGTTTTTTCATTGTGTGTTTGTTTAAAGATTTAATAGTTTGTCTGTATCTTTAATTAAAAGTTACAGGTATTCAAAAGTAATCAATCACGAAATGGTATTTGTTAACAAATTCAGAAAATTAAAATTATATCATTCAAAACTAATAAAACGTTTGTGGTTTAATAAATTAGAAGTATATTTGCATCCGTTTTCTAAGGAAAATGAGATTATTTTATATAAATTAATTAATAAAAACGTTACGCTATGTACGCAATTGTAGAGATAGCAGGGCATCAATTTAAAGTTGAAAAAGACCAAAAAGTTTTTGTTAACCGTTTAGCAACAGAAGAAGGAAAGAGTATATCTTTCGACAATGTTCTTTTAATTGCAGATGGTAGCAATGTAACTGTAGGCGCCCCAGCTATAGGCGGAGCACAAGTAAGTGCAAAAGTCTTAAAGCACCTTCAAGGTGATAAAGTTATTGTTTTCAAAAAGAAAAGAAGAAAAGGTTACCGTGTTAAAAATGGACACAGACAAGCTTTATCTGAAATCGTAATTGAAAGCATTGTAGCTTCAGGAGCTAAACCAGCTAAGGCTGAAAAAGCTGCTCCAGCTAAAAAAGCTGCTCCAAAAACAGAAGTTAAAGCAAAACCAGCTGCTAAAAAAGCAACAGGTAAAGCTGATGATTTAAAGAAAGTTGAAGGTATTGGACCAAAAATTGCATCTACTTTAGTAGAAGCAGGAATTGCAACTTTTGCTGAATTAGCTAAAACGGATGCAGCAAAAATTTCTGAAATCATTGCAGGTGTTCGTGGTAACCACGTAACAGATACTTGGCCAGCGCAAGCTCAAATGGCTGCTGATGGTAAGTGGGATGAGTTAAAGAAATGGCAAGATGAATTAGATGGTGGTAAAGCTTAATCGCTAACTACTTTAAGTATAACAAATAAAACCTTAAGACAATGGCTCATAAAAAAGGAGTTGGTAGTTCGAAGAATGGTAGAGAATCAGAATCAAAACGCTTAGGTGTTAAGATATTTGGTGGACAAGCTGCTATTGCTGGAAATATCATATTAAGACAAAGAGGTAATACACACCACGTTGGTGAAAATGTATACCAAGGAAAAGATCATACTTTACATGCTAAAGTTGATGGTTTAGTAAAATTCACAAAGAAAAAAGATAACAGATCTTATGTTTCTATTGAGCCTTTTGAGGCTTAGGAATTTTATTTTATAAACACACTAAAACACCTTTACTTTTTAAGTAAAGGTGTTTTTTTATGCGCTATAATTAAAAAAGATAAAATGGATTACGAATAATATTCCTGTAATAATAGTTGTTGATGTAAAAGTCACATAATCTGTTTTTACTAATAAAACAATGTGTTTGATTGTTTTTGTGTTTTAATTTGTAAAAGTCATACCTTTATTAAGATAAATATTTAAAATCAAAATAATATAAAGTTTGTTATTTGTTTTTAAAGACAAAAATATAAATGATAGCATCAGATAAGTTAGTGACCTATATGTGGATTTTATTAGCAGTGTATGCTGCTGTAATATTGTTTTTCGTTGTACGAGGTGCAAGGAAAAATACAAGTATTAAAGATTATGCTGTAGGTAATATTGGCTTCCCTTCTTGGGTTGTTGGTCTATCTTTGGCAGCTTCAATGACAAGTGCTGCTACTTTTATTATTAATCCAGGATTTATAGCGCTCTATGGTCTTTCTGGTGTGATTTCTTTTGCAGTAGTACTACCAATTGCTGCTTTTGTTTCTCTAATTGTGTTTACAAAAGGATTTGTTAAACAAGGTAATGCAGTAAAAGCTACAACGATGGCACAATGGATTGGTAAACGTTATAAAAGTAAAAACTATGCATTTTTCTTTGGCATTATTGCGCTCTTACTTATTACTTTTATTGTTCTTATTAATGTTGGGCTTACTCAGGTTATTTCCAAATCATTAAATGCAGATCCTTTTTATGTTCTTTTAGGTATTACCGTGTTTGTTTTTGGGTATATGATGTATGGTGGAGCTAATTCTATGGTATACACCAATACCATACAGGCAATAATTATGTTTATAGTTGCGATTATTTTGATTAGTTCTGGTTCTGAATATTTCTCGGATGGTATTACTGGATTTTTTAACAAATTAGATACTATTGATCCAAATTTAACAAAACCAACAAACGCTTCCAGTTTTCTTTTTCGAGATTATTTTGAAATCATTGCAACGCAAATCGTTATAGGGGTTGCTGTTGTTTGTCAGCCACACATCATAACAAAATCTTTATTATTAAAAGACGCTAGTAAGATTAATAGCTATTTGTTTAGTGGTATTGCTTTTATGATTGTTTTCTTTTTAGTGGTTGTGGTAGGTTTGTATGCAAGAATTAGTTTTCCAGATTTTATGGTTAATGGAGAAAAACTTAGAATGGACGAAATTATACCAACCTATGTAGTTACCAAGTTTTCCATAGGTGTTGGGCTAGTTATTGTTGTAGGTTTAATTTCTGCAGGACTATCTACTTTAGAAAGTTTAATACAATCTTTATCTATAACAATTACTTCAGATATTATTAACCCTTTGTTTAAAAATAGGTTTACAGATAAAACAATTTCTATTAATAAAGTAGTTATTATTGTTCTTGGTGTTGTAAGCTTTTTGCTTAGTTGGCAACAAATTAAAAACCCAAATGTAAGTGTGGCAATTTTTGCTCAAAATGGTGTGTATGCATACTTTGCTGCTGCATTTGTTCCAGTTCTTTTTGGAACATTTTTAAATAACGTTTCTACTAGATCTGTTTTTATTGCTAGTATAACAGCAATTGTTGTTCATTTTGGTATTTACTACGGAAGAATTACTCCATACATGCAAGAGCCGGTAAATAACCCAGGTGTTTCTGCTGCAATTGGTATTGTAGTTTCTGTATTAGTAGGTTATATATTTTATAAATTAGATTTAAAAAATAAAAAGTGGACACATTAGATTGGACAGCCAAATGGGCCGATTATACCCCAGAAAAAATTGCTATAACATCCTACGATGCAAATAAAAGTTACTCGTATAAGGATTTGCATAGGTATGCCAATAGGTTAATTAATAAATTAATAGAATTAGATTTAGAAGAAGGAGATAGAATAGCTGTTTTAGCCGAGCACAGCCTAGAGTATATTGTGCTTTTTGTAGCTTGTCAACGTATGGGAGTTATACTAGTTCCTTTAAATTATCGCCAACCAATTAATCAAATAGCAAAGTTAATTGTAGACTGTACACCAAGTTTATTTATTTATAATGATAATCATCAAGATAAAGCAGCGCAATTACCAATTCAAAATATTAAAAATATACCTTTTAATAAATTAGAATCGTATTTTCAAGCTACAGTTAATACCTTAGATAATACCCAAGAAAAAACATATTCAATAAAAGAAGATAATCCTTTATTTATTTTTTATACTTCAGGAACTACTGGAGATCCAAAAGGTGTTATTTATACTAATAAAATGCTTTTCTGGAATAGCCTAAACACCTCTATGCAATTAGGTATAACGTTTAGAGATTCTACATTAAATACCTTGCCTCCATATCACACATCTGGTTGGAATGTTTTTATTACGCCTTTATTACACAAAGGTGCACATATTGGAATGCTTGAAAAGTTTGATGCCGAAAAAATACTGTGCCTTTTAGAGCTTAATAAAACCACTTTATTTATGGCCTTACCTACGATGTTATTAATGATGCAGAAAACATCCGTTTTTAAAGATGTCAATCTAAAGAAATTACGATATATTATTTCTGGTGGAGAGAAAGTGGCTTCAGAGCTAGTGCGTTTTTGGAAAACAAAAAAAAACATTCATATCAGACCTGGTTATGGTTTAACAGAAGCTGGGCCCAGTATAACATCTCTACATCATGAAATGGCAGAACTTAAGCCAAACTCGATTGGGAAGCCAAATTTTTATTTAGATTTAAAAATCGTAGATAAAAACGGGAACAAAGTCAAAGCAAATGAGGTAGGAGAACTTTGTATAAAAGGCAATATTGTAACTCCTGGCTATTGGAATAATTCGGTAAAAACAAATAGTAAAATTAAAAAAGGCTGGTTGTTTACAGGAGATTTTGCGTATAGTGATGCGGAGGGTTTTTTATATATGAAAGGACGTAAAAATGACATGTATATTTCTGGAGGTGAAAATATTTATCCACAAGAAATAGAGGTGCAATTAGAGCGTATAAAAGATATAAAAAAAGCCGTGGTCTTAAGTGTTAGAGATGCGAAGTGGGGAGAGTGTGGCATAGCGTTTGTAACTACAGCAAACAAACAGCTTTCTGTTATGGAGATTAGAGAAAGTTTAAAAGCAAACCTAGTGGCTTTTAAACATCCTAAGTACCTCTTTATTCTAGAAGAGATACCCTTAACAAGTATAGGGAAGGTGTCTAGAAAAAAATTATTTAAATATTTTAATACCGTTAAATCACAATCATGAAAAAATTGATGTTATTCTTTGTTTTTACTTTATTTATCACAACTATATTCTCGCAAAAATCAGACAAACTTATGAAAGAAATAATTTCTCAATATGATTTTAAATCGCATACAGTACTGATAGACAGTACCGAAATAAGCTATATTAAAGAAGGTAATGGAGAAAAAACAGTTTTGTTTGTGCATGGATTGAGTAGTAATTCGGACGCATGGTCTAAAAACATTGCTTCGCTAAAAGAAAAATACACATGTATTGCTTTAGATTTGCCGGGTTATGGTAAATCGGCAAAACCAGAAGCAACTTATACACCGAGTTATTTCGCTGAAATTTTACACCAATTTATTGATGAATTAGAATTAAAAAATGTAATTCTTATTGGGCATTCTATGGGAGGACAAGCAAGTGTTAAGTTAGCTACAACTTATAAAACAGATGTTCAAAAATTAATTCTTGTTGCTCCTGCTGGTTTAGAACAGTTTTCGGAAGCTGGAGCAAATATGCTAAAAAGCTTTTTTACAGTTGATATGGTAAAAAACACTACAGATGCACAAATTGAAAAAAACTATGCCTTAAACTTTTATGCGTTACCAGAAGATACTTCAAAGATGATTGAAGATCGAAAACGAATTAAATTGGCTTCCGATTTTAATGCACATTGTACTGCAATTGTTAATAGCATTTCAGGCATGCTTAATGATCCTGTTTTTAACGATTTAGAACATATAAAGCAAAAGACATTAGTTGTTTTTGGAAATAAAGATATGCTTATCCCTAATCGCTATTTAAATCCTACACTAACTATAGCGGATGTTGGTAAAATAGCTTCCGAAAAAATAGAAAACGTAAACGTGTCATTTGTTGAAGATGCTGGTCATTTTGTGCAATTTGAAAAAGCAGCCGAAGTTAATAAGCTTTTTGATCAATTTATTGCTAATTAAAAAGGAATCCGTATTTAATATATAAATTTCATTTGGTATATGATGAAAACAAAGCTTAAGAAGTTCACTGAATTTAGTAAAACCATTCTGCCAAATGAAGCGAAGTACCTTCAAAATAGGTATCAATTTACGGATCCTGAAAAACTTCAAATAATTCAGTTATTAATAACTAATGCGTTATCTCAAGAAGAGTTTATTGCGTTTGATACTTCTATTAATAAACGAAAATACTCCTACCTTAAAGATTGGGTTGAAAAAAAATTAGCAAGTATCGATGTCGATGCAACCATTGGGTGGCTAATGTCTCTTAAACAAAAAATACTAACGGATGCTATTGCATCTAGCGAAGAAAAAGAATTTCTTCATTACATTTCTTCTTATAAGAATATTGAATTTAATTTTCAAAATTTATACGATTTAGCCAAAGAATATAAATCATATTTATTGGTGCGAATGCGCTATAAAGACCATCAAATAATTGCAGATTTTATAGAGACATATAAAGTGAATTATATGGAAGTTAAAGAGATTAACGAAAAACTATATACTGCCACAACAGAAATTACCAATCAATATACGTTAAATAATAACGAGACCAAGCATTTAGAAACGTGGTTGCTGGATGTGTTTAATAATAAAAATATGGACGGTAAAAATAGGTACCAAGCCTTTGTTTTACTTGCTTTTATTTACACGAATTATAACGAAAATAATAAGTTAAAAAGTATTTTTGACCAGATTGATTATTATTTTAGTCAAGGTGAAATGTACTCTAGGCGCATACTTTCTAATTATTACGCGAGTCGCGTTTTGTTGCACTCTAAGCAAGATGAATTTAAGGAAGCCGAATTCTATGGTTATTTGTCTATTAGGCAAAATAACAATGATACGCTCATGTATTTAAATAATTTATCGGCTATACTATTGCGAAATAATAGTCCAAAAAAAGCATTTGCCTTATTAAAAACCTATCAAGAATTGTATAAAGAAACACATAATTATCATCAAAAGATAGGTTATTGTTCGTATCAAATTCGTGTTTTGTCGGAGCTTAAAAACAATAAACTTGCCGAAGCTACAGCTAAAACGTTTTTAATGAAATATAAAAAAGAGGTGATTAAACATCGTTGGCATCACTTCTTTACATCGTATATAAATGTTTTGGTAATACAAGAAAAGTATGAAGAAGTACTTAAGCTTTCTACTAAATTTAATCTTATAGAAAAAGAAAGCGAGCGACAAAAACAAAGTAATTATGTTCCTAATATTTCATGGAGTATATCGCTTTCTAGGTACATGGAAGGAAAAATAAATTCTTCTCGTTTGTTAGATGAAATTAAAGCACCACTTAAAGGAATTAAGCCAACAAAAAATCAAAAACAACTCATGATAAAGGTTATAGATACACTCTCAAACAATCTACCTGAGGCTTTTTTAAAACTAAAGTCACACATCTAGTTTTAAGCCGCAATAGTCCTTTTCTTTAAAAATTATATTGGATTTAATCGTATTTTTAATTTAAAAGTCACACTTGTCATTTGTGTTTTTGTAGTTTGTTTATTTTCTTTTTCACAATAGATTGCCATCATAATCTAACTTAAAACAATATTCTTAATTATGAAAAAACTACTTTTCTTACTAACCATAATTAGTTCTTTGGTTATTAATGCGCAAGATACTGGAAGCGTAGCAGGAACAATTACAGATGCTAGTGGTATGCCTTTAGCTGGAGCGGCTGTGTACATTCAAAGTATAGACAAGGGTGGTGTAACAGATTTTGATGGAAATTTTACCATTGAAAATGTAACCGAAGGTACTCATGATGTGTCTATCTCTTATATTGGTTTTCAAACGGCAACGCAAAGTGTTTCAGTTACGGCTAATAGCACAACAAAATTAAATGCGACATTAAACGAATCTAATAGCGTTTTAGATGAAGTTATTATAACTGCAGGTAAAAAACCACAAAAAATTACAGATGTACCAGCTACAGTAAATGTTATTACTGCAAAAGATATTGAAGAATTTCCTAGTTTTAATATTGGTGAATTGGCAGCAAGGCAAAAAGGGGTAGATTTTGTAAGAAGTGGTGTTTTAGGAACAGGAATTAATATTAGAGGTTTTAACTCTGCGTTTAACTCTAAAAATTTACAAGTAACAGACGATAGATTATCTACATTAATAGCAACAGGATTGCCAATGGGATCTTTTTCTACGGTAACCAAAGACGATATATCACGTGTTGAAATATTATTAGGACCTAACGGAACATTATATGGGCCAAATGCGCATAACGGATTAGTAAGTACGATTACTAAAAACCCAAGAGGTTCAGAAGGTACTACTTTTGCAGTAGGTGCTGGGAATCAAAATGTAGTTACTATGCGATTAAGACATGCACAGGTACTTAATGATAAATTTGCTTATAAATTCCACTTTGAAAGATCTCAAGGAAAAGAGTTTAACTATTCCGATAGCGTATATGTAGGAACAACTGCGTATAAAGAGTTGAATCTAGATCGTGATTTTGATAGTCAAAAATATGGAGCTTCATTATTTTATAAACCAACTAAAAGCTCGGAACTTTCAGGATATTATGGGCATAGTAATAGTAATAATTTAGGTATCACAAATGCAGGACGTAATCAAATTAAAGATTGGAGTATAGATGTTGCGCAGTTAAAATTCGTGTCCAAAAACTTTTTTGCTAATACCTACTATACGTGGAGTAAAACAGACGATACTTATGCAATAAACCAACGTACACAAAATTATGTTTCTTTTATTGAAAATGGTTTTACAGAAGCTGAGGCTCTAGATCGTTCGCTTACAGAACAATGGTTTCAAACGGGGCCTAATCAAGGAGATGGTTTAGCATTACAGCGTGGTGCCCTTTTTAAAGATGCGTCTAGACGTTTTAATGCAGAAGCGCAATACAATAATAATTGGAACAAATTTTATCTAACATTAGGAGCGCAATACCAATTAGATATGGCAGATTCTGATGGTACATACCTTTTAGATGAAGACGGGATAAATTTAGATCAAACAGGTATTTATACACAATTAGAGTATAAATTACCAGATTCTGGATGGGGCTTTTTGTTGGGAGGAAGAATAGATAATCATGAATTATATGGTTCTAATTTTATACCTAAAGCTGCAATTACTAAAAAAGTAAAAAGCGGAACTTTTAGAATTACCTACGGAAAAGGAATCGCTGTTCCATCTATTTTAAATCTTAAAGGAAACTTATTTGGAGGTTTAGTGTTAGGAAATGGAGAAGGATTTACACTTACAGATGGTACTAAAATAGAAAGGCTAGAAGTAGAAACAATTAATTCTTACGAAATAGGGTATAAAGGAAAATTATCAGATAAATTATTTATAGATACTAACGCTTATTATAACCAATCCGATAACTTTATTAGTCCATTGCGTAATATTGCAGATGCAGCAAATGGAAATAACGTAACACATATTGGAGACCAACCAATTGGAGATGTTGTTGAAGGTTCAGATGGTTCGTTCATTTTAACCTATTTAAACTTTGGTCATGTAGATACCTATGGATTAGATATAGGATTAAACTATTACTTTAATGATAACTTTAGAACTTCTTTAAACTATTCTTATTTTGATAGAAGCCTAGATAAAGATGATTTAGATAATGATGGAAATTTAGATGGTCAAGTATTAGAAAGTGAATTACCAATCAATACTCCTAATCATAAATTTAGTGTCGGTCTTCATTATGGCAAAGGTAAATTTTATGGAGCCCTTTTTGGAAGATTTGTTGAAAAATACGATTTCTTCTCTGGTATAAACGTAGCTGCAGAAACACAAGATCAAGATGGAGATGGTGTTAATGAAATAGTTGAGAATGCACAAGTAGGAAGAACATGGAACTATGGGCAATTAGGTGGTTTCTCTGTAGATGCAAATGCAGGTTATAACTTTAATGATAATCTATCTTTAGGTTTAAGTATAACAAACTTATTTAACGCTAAAAATAGAGAGTTTGTAGCTTCTCCTGTAATTGAAACACTTGTTTCTTTCGAATTAAAATACAAAATAAACTTCTTTAAAAAGAAACCTGAAACTATTAATTAAGCTTCCAAACCATGTCAAAAATACAAGTTAATGATATAGAACTTGACTATGAAGATACTGGAAAAGGAAACGTTATTCTATTTCTTCATGGTTTAGGATCCACAAAAAAAGATTGGGACGCCCAAGTCCCTTTCTTTTCTAAAACACATCGTGTTATTACTGTAGACTTAAGAGGTCATGGTGATTCTACAAAACCATTAGACGCTTATAGTGTAGCTTTAATGACAGAAGATGTAAAGCAGTTTTTAGATCGGCTACATATAAAAAAAGCAACTGTTGTTGGTTTTTCTATGGGTGGAGCTGTGGCTTTTGAAATGGCTTCCAAACTTCCAGAGTACATAGAAAATCTAGTAATCGTAAATAGTGGCCCAGATTTTAATGACATGGGTAAAATAGGAGAAGACCTTTTAAAAAATAGAACAGCATTTCTGGAGACAAAAGGAATAGCGCTATTAGCCAAAGAAATCTCGTTTAATATGTTTCCAGAAGCACATCAAATAGATATGCGAAACAAGTTTGAAGAACGATGCAAAAAAAATGATTACAATGCGTACTATAAAACTTTTGTAACCTTAATGGATTGGGGGTTAGGTGATAGAATAAAAAATATTACGATTAGAACGTTAGTCGTTGCTTCTGACATGGATTATACGCCAGTTTCTTTTAAAGAAAAGTATGTAAATAAATTACAAAATGCTTCTTTAGTTGTAATTAATAATTCTAGACATGGCGTTGTTATAGATCAGCCTGATATTTTTAACACAACACTTCAAAAATTTTTAAAAAATGAATAAAACCGTTCTCATTACTGGAAGTACTAGCGGAATTGGTTTAGGAATTGCGAAACAATTTGCTAAAGAAGGTTACCATATTATGTTTCATGGGTTAGAGCCTAATGGAGCTGAAATTGCTAATGAAGTAGGCGATAAGTATAAAGTGAAAGTAGCCTTTTCTAACGCTAATTTATTGCAATCGGAAGCTATTGAAGATTTAATAGCAGAAACCATAAAAACATTTGGAGAATTACATGTGCTGGTCAATAATGCAGGAATTCAATATGTGTCTCCCATTGAAGATTTTCCAAATAACAAATATGAAAATATTATAGCGATTAATATGAATGCTGTTTTTTATGCTTCTAAAGCGGTTTGGAAACAGATGAAAAAACAAAATTTTGGAAGAATTATTAATGTGTCTTCTGTGCACGGTATTCGTGCCTCCGAATTTAAATCGGCTTACGTAACCGCAAAACATGGTGTTATTGGTATGACCAAAGTATTGGCCTTAGAAGGTGCTCCATTTAATATAACCTGTAACGCTATTTGTCCTGGTTATGTAAAAACACCATTAGTGGTAGGGCAAATAAAAGATCAAGCGAAAGCGCATAACATGACCGAAGATGAGGTTGTAGAAAAAGTAATGCTTAAAAAACAAGCGGTAAAACAATTTGTTCCTCTAGAAGCTATTGCAGATATGGCAATACTTCTAGCAAAAGACAGCGCTACAACCATGACTGGTTCTTCCTTTGTATTAGATGGAGGTTGGAGTGCACAGTAATTTTTGTTTTAGTTTTTAAAAATGCTTTTCTGGAAACAGAAAGGCATTTTTTTGTTTATAATCGTTCCTTTTCCTTTTATATCGTAAAAGGAAGACGAGTTTTATTATAGTATTAAAATAAGCAAAGTGTATTTTGTAATATTACTATTTTGTCAATATATCCTCTATAATTTTTAAATGATGTGTGGTATGTAGCACTAAAAACTTAGTAACTCTTTTTTTATTAATATGTCCAAATAGTGGATGCTTGAAATAAGCATTCTCGTTTAAATTAGCTATTGTTTGTATATTCGTTTTGGCTTGTTGTACTTGAGTTAAAAGATCTTCTTTTAAGATGACTTCTGGTGGTTTTACATATTTTGGCGCTTTTGCTTTTCCTCTAGGAAAAAAACCAAGTGTAAAAAATATTTTCCCTAAAAAGCTAAAATTGTTTTTAAAGGTATTTGGATCTGATTTTTGTAGTGAAATAACAACGCTATTAATTACTTTAAGGCTGTGGTCTATATGCCAGGCAATATCGCTTTTAGATACTTTAGTGTTAGAAATATTATGGTTTTCTATATGCGATTCTAAGGTGTTAAGTACTAGTGTTGCCTTTTTTAAACTCATGTTTTTTATATTTAAAGTGTGAAGGTACTTATTTAAAAACGAAAAATGAAACCAACAGATTGTACTTTGTTACTTCTAGCAATGGCTGTGTAAGGGTAGTCCGCAATAAGGATTGCAACGGCATCCTTTTTTGAGGTACGAAAAAAAAGATATAGTGTAAAGCCTGGTTGTTTTTGGTTTTTTCTACCAAAAACAGATTGCCCAACTTCTCGATACATCCCAATAAAAATCGGGACACTCGAAGTGACAATAAAAAAATCCCAAACATGAATGCTTGGGATTTAAATATAATTTAGTTTCAATTAATGAGATTCCCACTTTCGCGGAAATAACAGATTAATATCTGTAATGTTCTGGTTTGTATGGGCCTTCAACCGTTACACCAATATATTCTGCTTGATAAGGTTTAAGTTCTGTAAGCTCTACACCAATTTTTGCTAGGTGTAATTTTGCTACTTTTTCATCTAAAGCTTTTGGTAGCATATATACATCGTTTCCGTAAGCTTCTTTGTTATTCCAAAGTTCAATTTGTGCTAACGTTTGGTTTGTAAACGAGTTAGACATTACAAAACTTGGATGTCCTGTTGCACAACCTAAGTTTACTAAACGACCTTCGGCAAGAATAATAATTTCTTTTCCGTTTACTGTATATTTATCTACTTGAGGCTTGATCGTGTCTTTTGTTGCTCCATGTGTTTCGTTTAACCAACCCATTTGGATTTCGTTATCAAAATGCCCAATGTTACAAACAATTGTTTTGTCTTTCATAGCTTCAAAGTGCTCTGAACGTACAATATCTTTATTTCCAGTTGTTGTAATCACGATGTCGCTATTTCCAACAACTGTTTCTAGTTTTTTTACTTCAAAACCATCCATTGCAGCTTGTAATGCGCAAATAGGATCGATTTCTGTTACGGTAACAATAGACCCAGCACCTTTAAATGAAGCAGCTGTACCTTTACCAACATCACCATAACCACAAACGGTTACACGTTTTCCAGCTAACATAATATCTGTTGCACGACGAATAGCGTCTACTGCAGATTCTTTACAACCATATTTGTTATCGAACTTCGATTTTGTAACCGAATCGTTAACATTAATTGCTGGCATAGGTAATGTTCCGTTCTTTACTCTTTCGTAAAGTCTGTGAACTCCTGTTGTTGTTTCTTCCGATAAACCGTTAATTCCAGCAGCTAATTCTGGGTATTTATCTAAAACCATATTGGTTAAATCACCACCATCATCTAAAATCATGTTTAATGGTTTCCTGTCTTCCCCAAAGAAAAGGGTTTGTTCGATACACCAATCAAACTCTTCTTCTGTCATGTCTTTCCATGCATACACAGCAGTTCCTGCATCTGCAATAGCAGCAGCAGCTTGATCTTGTGTAGAGAAAATGTTACAAGAACTCCAAGTAACTTCTGCTCCTAAAGCTTGTAAAGTTTCAATTAAAACAGCAGTTTGAATCGTCATGTGTAAACATCCTGCAATACGTGCACCTTTTAAAGGTTGCTCGTTTTTATATTCTTCACGTAAACTCATTAAGCCTGGCATCTCTGCTTCGGCTAAATTAATTTCTTTTCTTCCCCAAGCCGCAAGCGACATATCTTTTACCTTATTAGGTACGTAAGCAACAGTTTTTGTACTCATATTATTTTTTATCTTGTTTTAAAATTGTACTTGCCTTTGGGTTTATGGCTTAAATAACTAAATTCGCTATATCATTAAATGCCAAATTCGCCTAAGGCGATGCAAAGATAACTAATAACTTTTAGAATATTAAATGCCTATTTATAAAACTCTTACACCAAACTCACAAACTACTGTTAAAATCTGGAAGATTACAGAATCTTATACAGATTTGCTGGATCCTATTACTTTAAAACCAGAGAATATGAAACGCGTTTTGAGTATGAAAAGTGAACTGCATAGACGCGGTTTTCTAAGTGTTCGCCATTTACTTGCAGCTTTTGGTTATACCGATCAAGATTTAATGTATGACGAAAATGGTAAGCCGCATTTAAAAGATGGTAAGCATATTTCTATAACGCATTCTTTTACGTTTTCGGCAGTTGTAGTAAGTGATGCTGTTGTTGGTATTGATATTGAAAAACAACGCGAGAAAATTGGAGTTATCGCGCATAAGTTTTTAGATTATGAAAACATTTATTTAGATAAGAAGGCAGATAATTACATTAATAAACTAACTGTTATTTGGTGTATAAAAGAATCTTTATATAAATTGTTTGCTACTCCAGGTTTAAGTTTTTTGAAGCATACTCTAGTAATTCCATTTACTGTAGAAGAAGCTGCCACAATTGCTTGGATTGATTATGAAGAAACAAAACACAGATACCAAACTACTTTTTTTGAGTTTGAAGGTTTTACTTGTGCTTATGTATTGCCTGCCTAAATGAAGTTATACCCAAACATATTATCTGCTGTTGAGAAGCGTGAAAAACTGCTAGCTGTTTTAATGGATCCAGATAAAGCAAAACCAGAAAGCTTAGATGGTTTTATGCAAAAATTAAACAATTCGATTGCGACACATATTTTTGTTGGAGGTAGTACTGTGGAAGAATTTGCAACCGAAAACCTTGTTATAGCATTAAAAAAGCATAGCAATTTACCAATCGTTTTATTCCCTGGAGATATATCGCAAATTACCAATGAAGCTAATGCTATATTGTACTTGTCTTTGTTGTCTGGAAGAAATCCGGAATATTTAATAGGAAAACATATAGCCTCAGTTTCTAAATTAAGAAATACCAATTTAGAAGTAATACCAACAGGTTATTTGCTAATAGAAAACGGAAAAGAAACAGCTGTACAGCGAGTTACGCAAACAGCACCAATGCCAATTAATAATGAACAAGCTATTGTAGATACAGCAAAAGCAGGCGAGCTACTTGGTATGCGACTTATTTATTTGGAAGCAGGAAGTGGCGCTAAAAAAGCGATTCCTTCTTCTATTATTAGCGCAGTAAAAGAAGAATTGGGAATTCCAATAATTGTTGGAGGAGGAATACGTAGTAAAGAACAATTAGATGCAGCATACCAAGCAGGAGCCGATTTGGTAGTTATTGGTACAGCTTTTGAAGAAGATGAATCCTTCTTTAATCAATTAAAAAAATAAAAAACATATGGAAATATCTGTAGATCTTACTCTTTCTCCTTTACAGGATGATTATGAAAAACATGTAATTCAATTTATTAAAGCTTTACGAGATTCTGAATTTAAGGTTTTAGAAAATCCGTTAAGCACACAAATTTTTGGAGATTACGATACCTTGATGCCTTTCTTAACACAAGAGATAAAACGTTCTTTTCAAGAAGTAGATATTTCGGTACTAACCATGAAGGTAGTTAAAACCAATAGAAGTGATTATGAACCACATTTTTGATTTCCTTTTTGGGCAGTATGCCGATTACCAAACACTAGATATTGTATTAGAAATTGTTGCAGTTGTTTTTGGATTTCTATCGGTTTGGTTTTCTAGAAAAAACAATATTTTAGTATTTCCAACAGGAATGGTAAGCACCTGTATATTCGTGTATTTATTATTAAAATGGCAACTTTTAGGCGACATGATGATTAATGCATATTACTTTATTATGAGTGTATATGGTTGGTATATTTGGACGCGAAAAGTAGATGCTAGTCATGTTACTCCAATTTCTAGAACGACCAATAAAGAAAAAAAAATAAGTGTAGCTATCTTTTTCGCAACATTAGTTTTTGTATTTATTATTTATAAAACGTTTGATAAATGGAATGGTTGGGTAGCATACATAGATACCGTTACAACAGCTGTGTTTTTTGTAGGAATGTGGCTTATGGCAAAACGTAAAATAGAAAACTGGATCTACTGGATTATTGGCGATATTATTTCTATTCCTTTGTATTTTTATAAAGGATTTACCTTTACCAGTTTTCAGTATTTTGGATTTACAATTATAGCAATTTTAGGATATTTAGCATGGAAGAAAAGCTTATACAAGAAGCAAGTAACTGTATAAAAGTAGTTTTGTTTGGACCGGAATCGACTGGAAAAACAACACTTTCAAGACAATTAGCAAGATATTACAATTCGGTCTGGACACCCGAATATGCTAGAGAATACCTGCAAGATAAATGGAATAATGAACGTAAAACTTGCGAGCCTAAAGATTTGCTGCCAATTGCTATTGGGCAAATTAAATTAGAAAATGCTTTAGCTAAAAAAACAGATTCTGTATTAATTTGCGATACCGATTTACTGGAAACTAAAGTGTATTCAGAAACTTATTATTCAGGGATTTGTGATCCTATTCTTGAAAAATATGCACTAGAAAATAAATATGATTTATACTTTTTAACGTATATTGACACTCCTTGGGAAGCAGATGATTTAAGAGATAAACCAGAAGAACGTTTAAGTATGTTCAATGCATTTCAAGAAACATTAATAAAATATAATAGACCCTATGTTTTGCTAAAAGGAGATAAGAAAACTCGTTTAGATATGGCAGTAAAACATATTGATGAATTATTAAATAGAAAGAAGTGAAATTTACAGAAAAAGATAAACTACAAATAGCATCTAAAAACCTTACTTTAGAAAAAGTTAATGCTCAAATACAACTTTTTAAAAATGGAATTCCATTTGTAAATTTAAAAGATGCTGCAAATATTGGTAATGGTATTTTAAAATTATCGGAAACAGAAAAAAAGAAAGCAATTCAATTTTTCGAAGATAAACGAAACCAGAAATCTATTCTTAAATTTGTTCCTGCTTCTGGAGCTGCAACAAGAATGTTTAAATTCTTGTTTCAATTTATAAAAGAATATGATGTAAATAAAGAAAGTGTTAATTCATACATTAATAGAAATAAAGCTACAGAGTTATCTTTGTTTTTGGTAGGTGTAGAAAAGTTTCCTTTTTACGGACAAGTTCTTGACAAAGTTAAATCGCTTATCTCAAATTTTAACTCCCTTACGCAAGATGAAAAAAAGTTAGAATTTATTAAAACCATGTTAGAACCAGAAAAGCTTAATTATGGTTTTTATCCAAAAGGATTACTACCTTTTCATCAATATAAAGATCATGTATCTACAGCTTTTGAAGAACATTTATTTGAATCCGCACTTTATGCTTCTTCAAATAATGAAGCAGACTTACATTTTACCATTTCGGAAAAACATAAAAATATTTTTGATGCTGAGTTTAAACGAGTAGAAGAAATTGTAAAAGCAAAAACGAAGACTAAATTTAATATATCATTTTCATACCAATGCCAATCTACAGACACCGTTGCTGTAACACCAAAAAATGATGCTTTTAGAGAAGATAATGGCGATTTGCTGTTTAGACCTTCTGGTCATGGCGCACTTTTAAATAACTTAAATAAACTAGATGCCGATGTTATTTTTATTAAAAATATAGATAATATAGTAGTTTCTAAATATGAAAATGAAGT
Organism: Lacinutrix cladophorae; assembly: GCF_053604645.1. Lineage (NCBI taxonomy): Bacteria > Pseudomonadati > Bacteroidota > Flavobacteriia > Flavobacteriales > Flavobacteriaceae > Lacinutrix > Lacinutrix cladophorae. Next base: position 625,965 of record NZ_JBSHNR010000121.1, read on the forward strand.
CGCAGAATATAAGAAAATGCTTGGTGGTTTATTAATAGAATTACAAGAACAAGCATTTGCTTATTTAGAAAAATTAGAATGCAATACCCTTTCGGAAAAAGAACTAATTAGTATAGCAGAATTTTTAAAGAATAAACTACATGTTGTAATTAATATAGAGTTTGAAAAATATTCTGAAACCTATCAAATTGAATATCTAAAGGAAAAATTAAATCGTCCAATTCGAATTTGTGGTATGGTGAAAAATGAAGGAGAACCAGGAGGAGGACCATTTTGGATCAAAGATGAAAGTGGCAATATCTCCCTTCAAATTGTAGAGTCTGCACAAATTGATAAAAAGAATAAAACACAAAAAAGAATATTAAAAAATGCAACCCATTTTAATCCTGTAGACCTTGTTTGTGGTATTAAAAACTATAAAGGCGAAAAATTTGATTTGAATAAATTTGTAGACCCCAAAACAGGTTTTATTACTATGAAAACCAAAACAGGAAAAGACTTAAAAGCTTTAGAGCTTCCTGGACTTTGGAATGGCGCTATGGCATATTGGAATACCATTTTTGTAGAAGTACCACTAATTACTTTTAATCCAGTAAAAACTGTAACAGACTTGTTAAAAGCGGCACATCAAATAAACGACTAATGTTTCATGAACAACAGTTAATACACGAATTAAGGTTTAAAGCAATACGGAGCTCTGGTGCTGGAGGACAACATGTAAATAAAGTCTCTTCAAAAATAGAACTTACATTTAATTTAGAGGATTCTCAGGTATTAAATGAAGACCAAAAGCAACGTTTAAAAATAAAACTACATGCTAGACTTACAAAAGAAAATGTACTTCTTTTTCAATGTGGAGAAAGTAGAAGTCAGCATAAAAACAAACAAATAGCCATAAAAAGATTCCTTCAAATAATTAAAGAAGGATTAGTGGTTCCTAAAAGAAGAAAACCAACTAAGATCCCTAAAGCAGTAAAAATAAAACGCTTAAAATCTAAACGCGTAAATTCTGAAAAGAAAGCAAACAGAAAAAAACCAAACCTAGATTAAATACTTTCTTTTTTTTATAAAATTGTAACAAGAAGTCTTTATTAATTCATAATTCGTCATTACATTTGCATCGTTCTCAAAAAAGGGGTGCTTAAAGGATTGGAGATTGTTGAATTCAAAAATTCAAAATTCAAAAATCTTTTTGGCTGAGATCATACCCATTGAACCTAGAACAGGTAATGCTGTTTAGGAATGCGAGCGTTAAGAAAATGTCTTAAAGATATTTTAGCGAGTATGATAAAGTTAACCATGTTAATTTTAATTCTAAATTTGACTATGTATACAATTATGCATGTAATGATTTAAAATAAAAGAAACATTTTAATATCGTATTCGTTTATACGCTCAAACAAAATCAATTAATAACAAAAGAATAATTACCTCTTTTTATTCGATTATAAAACATAATCGTAATGAAAAACCTATTTCTTTTTTTAACACTTTTAGTGTTAACAGTCCGTGCTAATGCACAAGAAAAAAAACAAGACTCTACTAAAACAGAGCAGCTAGATGAAGTTCTAGTAAAAGCCGTTCGTGTAAATGCTACTTCTCCAATTACACATACAAATGTTAGTAAAGAAGACCTTGCTAAGCGAAATTTAGGGCAAGATATTCCTGTGTTACTTAATTTTTTACCATCTGTAGTTACCACAACAGATGCTGGAGCAGGAGTTGGTTACACGTATATTCGTGTTCGTGGTATTAATGCACAATCTACTAATATTACACTTAATGGTATACCTTATAACGATGCAGAATCGTTAGGGACTTTTTGGGTAAATCTAGGAGATTTTGCTTCCTCGGTAGAAAGTTTGCAGCTACAACGTGGTGTTGGTACATCTACCAATGGCTCTGGTGCTTTTGGAGCAAGTATTAATGTGTTAACAGATGCTGTTTCCGAAGTTGCTAATGGCGAAATTTCTAATTCTTTTGGTAGTTACAATACCAGGAAACACAACGTGAAGTTTAGTACAGGGAAATTAAATAATCATTTTGAAATTGCAGGTCGCTTATCGCAAATAAAATCAGATGGTTATATAGATAGAGCTACTTCAGATCTTAAATCCTATTTCTTACAAGGTGCTTATGTTGACGATAATCGCTTAATTAAAGCAATTACATTTAGTGGTCACGAAGTAACGTATCAATCATGGTATGGTTTGGAAGATTTAGATGTTTTAAAAGACGACAGAACATTCAATGTTGCAGGAATATACACCGATGAAAATGGCAATACACGTTTTCACGAAAATGAAGAAGATAACTACAAGCAAGACCATTATCAGTTACATTACACAGAACGTATAAATAATTATTGGTCAACAAATTTAAGTTTAAATTATACGCATGGTAAAGGATACTTTGAGCAGTATAAAGAAGATGAAGATTTTGCCGATTATGATTTAGATGAAGTAACTCTAGGAGGCGAAACCATTAATACGACAGATTTAATACGAAGACGTTGGTTAGATAACGATTTTTATGTAGTAAATGCCAATGCAAATTTTAAGAAAAATAAGTTAGATATGCTTTTTGGCGGAAGTTATAGTGCTTATGATGGAGATCATTATGGCGAAATTATTTGGGCAAGAAATGCAAGCTCTAGTGAAATAAACGATACCTATTACGACGGAAATGGAAAGAAAAAAGATGCCAGTTTTTTTACTAAAGCAACCGTTAAATTAAATGAAAAAATTTCCCTTTTTGGAGATTTGCAATTGCGATTTGTAGATTATAAAACAACAGGTTTAACCTCCGATAGAGTTCCATTATTAATTGATGAAAATTATAGTTTTTTCAATCCTAAAGTAGGAATTACCTATGCATTAAATACTAACGATAACGTATACTTCTCTTATGCAAGAGCGAATAGAGAACCAAATAGAGATGATTTTGAAAACAATGAAACTGTTAACCCAGAACAATTAAATGATTTTGAATTAGGTTACAGACATCAATCAGAAATATTTAGTATTAATACCAATTTGTACTTCATGTTGTATAATGAACAATTAGTGCTTACCGGAGAAAGAGACAATGTAGGTAATCCAGTACGAACTAATAGTGGTGAAAGTTATCGATTAGGTTTAGAAGTAGAAGCAGCAGTAAAACCTTTAAAATGGTTAACCATACAACCTGCTATAACTGTTAGTTCTAACAAAAATAAAAGTACTGTTGTAAATAGAGATGGCGCTTTAACAGATTTAGGTAAAACAAATATTTCTTTTTCACCAGAGTTTGTGTTGTCTAATGCCTTAGTTTTTAATCCAGTTAAAGGCCTAGATTTAGCACTGCTAACTAAACATGTAGGAGAGCAATATATGGGAAACACAGATAGTGAAGCATCTAAATTAGATAGTTATTTTGTAAATGATTTTAATGTTTCTTATGAATTAGAAACCAATGCATTTGTAAAGTCTATTACATTTACTGCATTAGTGAATAACATTTTTAATGAAGAGTATATTTCAAACGGTTATTATTATACCTATGATGATACATGGTCTGTACCTGATGAAACTACAACTATTGAAGGCGCTGGGTATTTTCCCCAAGCAACTAGAAATTTCTTAGTAGGAGCTACATTAAAATTTTAATTTAACTCGTGTTATTTTAAAGTAGAGATTCACATAGTTTATACCTTAAAGTAAAAGCCATTCTAAAAAATAGAATGGCTTTTTTTTTAATCAATTAATACATTAAAAATTTATTCCCACTACTAAGATATGAAAAATATATAGAATATTTTCTATAAAACAAAATTATTTTAATTCTATAGTGTTGAATTTCTGCGCTTTAGTTGTTGTATACTCTGATGATGCTTCCGCTTACTTCCACAAAATAAGGTTTTAACCCATAGGGTCCTGTGGTAGTTCCATTAGGTTGCCCTGTTAATATATCATAAGAATTGTCATCATCACAACTACAGGTTGCTATAACACCATCTACAGTTAAAGCAGAGCAGTTTTGATAATAGTGATTAGGATCACTTAACTCAAAAGCGATATAGGAGCTTCCTGAGTAATACACTACAATACCACTTAAACCATAGGTATATAAAACCACATGGTTTCCAGGAAATAGTAAATCATTGTACTGCGGAAAACTTGTGTTTATAGTCGTTCCTGTGTCAAAATTTATATCGGTTAGAAATTCGTTGTCGTTACTATTATCATTTTTACTACAAGCTAGCATTATAAAGCTACTTATAGTTATTAGAAATAACTTTTTCATTCTTTTTTTTGTTTGGCAATGTACAAAAAATGTACTTTCAATGCTGTGTTTAATACTTTTACTAAAGGAACATTTGTTCATAAATAAAACCTTGAGATAAAGTACTTTTGTTTAGATTTTTTACTAAGTATATAAAAATTTTGTATTTTTGTTATACAATCTCGTGTATGCGAGATTTTTTTATGCTGAACTCTTACTCAGAGCATTTGTCTAAGGAGGTTTCAGCATCTTTTATATAAACGATAAAGTTATGAGTAAAGTATCTTATTATACAGCAGAAGGCTTAAAAAAATTAAGAGAAGAGCTTAAACAGCTTAAAGACATAGAACGCGTAAAAGCCTCTAAGGCAATTGCAGAAGCAAGAGATAAAGGAGATTTAAGTGAGAACGCCGAATACGATGCTGCTAAAGAAGCACAAGGAATGCTTGAAATGCGTATTTCTAAATTAGAAGATCAACTAGCAGGTGCTCGCGTTATCGACGAAAGTCAAATGGATAACTCTAAAATTTTAGTACTTTCTAAAGTGAAAATAAAAAACCAAACCAACGGCATGGAAATGTTATATACTTTGGTGGCGGATGGTGAAGCAGATTTGGCTACAGGTAAAATATCTGTTAATTCACCAATAGGTAAAGGTTTATTAGGTAAAAGTGTTGGTGATGTTGCCGAAATACAAGTGCCAAGTGGTATTATTAAGTTTGATATTGTAGAGATTTCTAGATAATTTATTCTTGCCATTACAGCAACCTTATTAAGGTACAATAATTTTCATTCCTATTTTTAACGTAAAACGATTCGGTTATAAATAGGAATTTTTATATTTACAAATAAACCTTTTTATCTTATGGCTTCTATATTCACGAAAATTGTTAAAGGCGAAATACCTTGTTATAAAGTTGCAGAAACCGATGCGTTTTTAGCATTTTTAGATGTAAATCCAAATGCTAAAGGACACACGCTTTGTATACCTAAAAAGGAAGTAGATAAAATCTTTGATCTAGACGAAGAAACCTATATTGGTTTGATGCAGTTTTCACGAAAAGTAGCTATTGCTATAGAAAAAGCAATTGTTTGTAATCGTGTTGGTGTTTCTGTTATAGGATTAGAGGTGCCGCATGTACATGTACATTTAATTCCGTTAAATACAATGAAAGATGCAAGTTTTATGCAGAAAACAAAATTAAATACTCAAGAGTTTCAAGAAATAGCAAAAGCTATTCAGTCTTATTTATAAAGAATTGCAAGTAAAATTCCACAAAGAATTAAAACGCTAAATAGCGTAATAAATAGCCAAGCTTTCTTTTTTAGTTTTATGGAAGCTTTTTTAGGTGTAAATGCTTTTTGTTGATAGGCAAATACACGCTCTATGTCTTCGGTCCACATTACAGGAAAAATAGCAGTATTACAAGTTTTACAATATATTGCTTGCGTAGTTTCGTTGGTTATCGATCTGTAAAGAGAGTTCTCTATAAATTTTTGTTTAAACGTTAATTGTAATCCATTTGTGTTATAGCATTCTGGACAATTATTATTTAAGGTCACTTCTTTTATTGTAATCCATTTTTTGTCCATAATTAAATGCTTTTTAATGCAATCTGCATGGTAGTGCCTTTATTAATTTCAGAATGTAATACTTTAATTTTTCCATCATGAAATTCTTCAATAATACGTTTTGCAAGCGATAGCCCTAAACCCCAACCTCTCTTTTTTGTAGTAAAACCAGGTTCGAAAATAGCTTTAAATTGTTTTTTTGATAAACCTTTTCCAGAATCTGAAATGTTAATACTTATGTTGTTTTCTAATTGTTTGATTTCAATTTTAAGAGTCCCTTTTCCTTTCATAGCATCAATACCATTTTTTACAAGGTTCTCGATAGTCCAACTATATAACTGTTTGTTTAAATTTACAAAAATTTTGTTTTCTGGCGCAATGATCTCAAAATCAATTAGTTTAGAGAGTCTGGTTTTAAGATAATCATAAGTAACTAAGGTTTCTTCGACGATATCTGTTTTTTCTAATTTTGGTAAAGAGCCTATCTTACTAAAACGTTCTGTAATGGTTTGTAATCTACTAATATCTTTTTCAATTTCTTTAATATAATCTGGGTTTACATTTTCTGTTTTTAATATCTCTGCCCAGCCAATTAAAGAAGACAAAGGTGTGCCAATTTGATGCGCAGTTTCTTTTGCCATACCAGACCATAATTTGTTTTCTATAGCAGTTTTATTACTTCTATAGAAAAAGTAAACTACAGCAGCAAATAAAATAATGATTAACAATAGTGCTAGCGGATAATATTTTAGTTTGTTTAATAGCGGCGAATTACCATAATAAAGAACTTGACCGTCGTAGTTTACGCTTACAGGTACGTTTTCACTACTAAATTGTTTAATTAATATCTTTGTATTTTTAACTGCAAAAAGAGAATCCTTTTTTGTTTCTTCACCAATATTATTAAAAGTAACCAGCGAAGAATCTTTATCTACAACAAGCATTGGTGTTGTATTATTACTACTAAGTATTTTTAAAGTTAAATCTAAATTTGAAGAAGCATTTTCGTCTGTAGAGAGTTCGCTTACTACCTTTAAGAACTCATTTTGCGCAAAAGACCAGTTTTCCATTTTAATGCGTTCTTCTGCTTTAAACTTTTGAAAGAAAACATAGGTATTCCATAAAATTAACGAAATAATAGCAAAAGAGGCTATTACTATAATCCATCGAATAAGATTTCTGTTTTTTGAAAAAACCATACATTATATTTAGAGCTTGTAATATACTTAAAGCTAGTAGTTTTTGGTAATTTAGGATTAGATATTTTTTATTTTATGCAGGCAACCATTTTTAGAATAGTAGTAACTATAGTTAAAATTTTTTACGAACAGAAAGTAAAAAAGAGCAAGTATAAAAACCAATAAACTATTTGTTTTAAGTATACAATGCAAATCTGTTAATAATATTGTGCTAGCTTTTTGGAAATCGTTTTTTGTTGCGCGTTAAAAGGTTTATTTTTGAATAAATTATTTTGTACATGCTATCATTTACACCACAAGAGCTTACAACACCAAAATTACATGGGTATTTATTAAGCGCAGTCGCACCAAGACCTATTGCTTTTGCTAGTACTATAGATGCAAATGGGAATCCTAATTTGTCGCCATTTAGTTTTTTTAATGTATTTAGTGCCAATCCGCCAATTTTAATATTTTCTCCAGCTCGTCGTGTACGAGATAACACTATAAAGCATACGCTTGAAAATGTGGAAGCTGTAAAAGAGGTAGTAATTAATGTGGTAAATTATAATTTAGTGCACCAAATGTCTTTAAGTAGTACAGAATATCCCGAAGGTGTAAACGAGTTTGAAAAAGCTGGTTTAACGATGTTATCATCCGATATTGTAAAACCTTTTCGAGTAGCAGAATCACCTATTCAATTAGAATGCAAGGTGAATCAAGTAGTAAAACTAGGAACAGAAGGAGGAGCGGGAAATTTAGTGGTTTGCGAAGTTGTAAAACTACATATTGAAGAAGGCGTTTTAAACCAAGACCAATCTATTAATCAAGAGTTACTAGATCTAGTAGCTAGGGCAGGAGGAAGTTATTATAGTCGTGCAAAAGAAGGTTTTTTCGAAATACCAAAGCCGCTTTCTACATTAGGAATCGGTGTAGATAGTTTGCCCGAAGAAATAAAAAATAGTGCTATCTTAACAGGAAACGATTTAGGTATGTTGGCTAATGTTGAAAACTTGCCAGAAGAAAAAAGCATTAAGGCTTTTAAAAACGAACATAATTTAAGTTCTTTATCCACCGAAATAAAACACAAAAAAGCAAAAGATTTTTTAAGTTTTAATGATTTAGAAAGTGCTTGGAAAATGTTATTATCGTAAATTTGCGATATCAAATCAGACGAATATTTAATAATTATATAGAAAATGGAAGTACAAGGAAAAGTAAAAATGATTGGAGAAACTCAAACTTTTGGAAGTAATGGGTTTAGAAAAAGAGAATTAGTAGTTACAACAGAAGAGCAATATCCGCAACATATACTAGTAGAGTTTGTGCAAGATAAAACAGACCTTTTAAATAACTATAAAGAAGGACAAGCTGTAAAAGTAAATATCAATTTAAGAGGAAGAGAATGGGTTAATCCACAAGGAGAAACTAAATATTTTAATTCGGTACAAGGATGGAGAATTGAAGCTTTACAAGCAGGAAGTGCATCTGGAGATATGCCACCAGTACCACCAGCAGAAGCTTTTGAGCCAGCAACAGATGTAAAAGAAGAAGATCATGACGATTTACCGTTCTAAATATCTTTTTTAATTTCCGCAAAAGCGAAAATTTCATAAAAAAAACCTCGATTACCATATTGGTATCGAGGTTTTTTTATTTTTACCAGATGTATCTATTAGATCAAAATATAATATTTCCAAATGTAGAAGATGCAGATAAAGATGGTTTGCTTGCTATTGGTGGCGATTTAAGTCCTGAAAGGCTCTTACTTGCTTATAAAAAGGGGGTTTTTCCTTGGTTTAATGAAAATGATCCAATTTTATGGTGGTCTCCTGATCCTAGATTTGTATTGTTTCCAGGAAAATTGAAGGTTTCAAAAAGTATGAAACAAGTACTTAGAAAAGCAGATTTTACGGTTACTATAAATCAAGATTTTTTAGGGGTTATTAAGGCATGTGCAATAGCAAAGCGAGAAGGACAATCTGGTACATGGATTACTGATACTATGGTGCAAGCATACTTGAAATTACATCAATTAGGTTATGCAAAATCTGTTGAGGTTTGGCAAAAGGATATACTTGTTGCTGGATTATATGGTTTAGACTTAAATAATGGTGTTTTTTGTGGAGAAAGTATGTTTACTAAAGTAAGTAATGCGAGTAAAGTTGCTTTTATAAGCTTTATACAAAATACCAATTACAAACTTATAGATTGCCAAGTATACACCAAACATCTTGAAAGCCTTGGTGCAGAAGAGATAACTAGAGATGCTTTTCTTAAATTTTTAAAATAGCAGATGTTAATATAAAAAGCTTTTGTTCTGTAATTATATTAAAGGCTTCAAATCTATATTCTAATCCTGCTTGTAAGTTTATTTTTTCACTAAGTAACCAGCCTATTTGTACTGTTGTTCTATGGTCTATTTCGGGTGCAGATAATGCATTCATGCTATTTAATAATTCCATAGAAGATATAAAATATGCTTCATTAATATCTAGTTGGTCTCCTTTTAACGGAAAGTCTAATGCAAAACGATAACGTATTCGATGTACAGTAATAGCTTCTAAAAACCGTTGTTCTACTCTAAATCGATGTCCAAAACGCTTGCTTAATCTTTTTTTAGTGAAATTGTATTGTTGTGTAAGTCTTAGTTCATTGCTTTTGTCTTCAAATAGATCTCTATTTCTATATTGAATACCTAAACTCAAACTATTATTGTGGTTTAAAGAATATGTAGAGAAGTGAACGATATCTACTTGTCTTTGTTTATATCTTAAGTTATCATTTTGATAAATATATGCCCTAGATTTTATTGCAAAATTTGCTTTGTAAACAGATGAAAATTTATGATTTACAGAAAATGCAGATTCACTTAAAGACTCAAAAGATTCTTGTGCAATACTTTTTGAAGCACAAAAAAACAAACCTATATATATTAGTTTTTTAATATAATACATGTTCGTAAGATTCTAAATTTACAGGTTGTGAAGTTGAAAATACACCATCTTTAGTAAAAGTGATTTCTAGGATTTCTCTTTTTCCTTCAATTGTGATTTCTGTAATTGTTTCATAAAAAATATTAGACACATCTGTATTCTTGATAGCCTCGTTTAAAACCGAAAATGTATTTGTATTAGTGGTGTTTCTGTATTGTTTCTGAATTTTAATAAAACGATATTTACTGTAGTTTTTAGTTAAATACGAATCGATTTTATGAAATGTTTGTTTATTAATATGGCGCTTTTTAATATAAATCTCAATGTCTTCTAGTATACCTTCTTTATTAAATTCAATACTATAGTGCTTTTTGCGAAGCTTAAATTTAGCTTCAAAACTACTTTTTTCATTATTTGTTTCTTTAAATAGTTTTATTGGTTTTGTGTTTTCAGGAAGGCCATTTAAATAGGTTAATGCAATATCCGGAAATTGGGCTGCAGTAACACGTATTTCTACTTCATTTTTAGCTTGTGAAAATAAACTACAGTGAAACAATATTGCTAGTATAAGTGTGTATGTAATGTTAATTTTTGTCAAGTGTCGTGCATTTAATTATACTTCTTCATATCTAAAACAACCAACTTCATGATCATTTACCATTCCTGTTGCTTGCATAAAGGCGTACATAACGGTGGAACCAACAAATTTAAAACCTCGTTTTTTTAAATCTTTACTCAAAGCATCGCTAATTGCTGTATTTGCAGGAGCATCTTTATAATTTTCGACTTTATTTTTTAATGGTTTTTCATCTACAAAAGCCCATATGTATTTGGAGAAACTCTCAAACTCTTCTTGAATTTCCATAAATGCTTGCGCATTGGTAATTGTCGCTTTTATCTTCAATCTATTTCTAATAATTCCTGCGTTTTCTAATAGGGAATCTATTTTGTCTTGTTTGTATTTTGCTATTTTTTTATAATCAAATTGATCAAAAGCATCAAAAAAGTTATTGCGTTTTCTTAAAATTGTAATCCAACTTAAACCAGCTTGAAAGGTTTCTAAAACTAAGAATTCAAAAAGAGTTTCATCATCAAAAACAGGAACTCCCCATTCTTGGTCATGATATGCTTCATATAATTCATCTCCAACACACCATCCACATTTATGCTTTTTCATAATTTCAATTTATTAGTACCTGTAAGTTTTTGTTATAAAGATAGACATAGATATGATAAAAGTCATAAATTAAAAATAGATATAAAATTATTTTTACTGTTAGAAATAAAGTATATGCAAAATATAATTAAAGAGAGTTTAGATAAAAGTATTACATATCCAGAATATGTAACTTTAGTAAAAGAATTAGCCGAAAATAAAGATACTACTGGAACAGATAAATCTGAAAACCTTGTAGAATACACAATGCTTAATGCAAGACGTATGAAACGTTGGGATAAAACCTTAAAAGTTAAGGAAGCTGTTAAAGAACAAATAGAAAAATTAGATAAAAAAGTGACTTGGTTAGTGCTTACCGAAAGTTGGTGTGGTGATGCTGCACATGTAATGCCAGCAATGCAAAAGGTTGCAGAGCTTAATGATAATATTAAGCTTCAAGTTGTATTACGTGATGAAAACGAAGCGCTAATGAATAATTTTTTAACCAATGGAGGAAAATCTATACCTAAACTAATTATGGTAGATGACGTTTCTGGAGAAGTAGTTAATACATTTGGGCCAAGACCTAGCGCTGCAACACAACTTGTAAATGATTATAAAGAAGAACATGGTAAGTTAACTCCAGAGTTTAAAGAAGATTTACAACGTTGGTACAATAAAGATAAAGGTCAAAATGCTGTAGATGATTTGTTAAAACTGTTACAAAACTAATAATAGCTTTCTTTAAATAAAGGAAGCTGTGTTTAAGGGAGTAATTTGTCTTTCTTATTTCCCTTCAAAATAAAAAGTAATAGTACCTATTTGGGATTCTTGGGTTGTAATACTATTAAATTTTGCTTTTTTAGCATATTCAATAGCGTGTTCTATTAAACAATTATTTGAAGAATTAGAAGCGTTATTATAAGATGCTTCAGTAACTTTTCCAGAAGTATTAACGGTAATATTTACTACTATTTTTCCACTTGCTTCACACAAATATATTGGTGTTGGTAAATATTTATGTTTTCTGTTTACTAAAGAATAACCAACCGAGCTTTTCGCATTATTACTTTCTTTTCGTTGTTTTTTTAAAACATCGTTTGCTTTGCTAAAGGAATTAAATTCTTCTTTTTCAATTCTTGATTCTTTTTTTAAATGCTTATTTTTATTAGAAAAACCATAATCCGAATTACTTAATTCTGGTCTTACATAATCTTTAGGTGGAGCAATTCTTTTTTGCGCATAAGCAAAATGTTTACTTTCTTGATTTTGATTATATGCTTTATTTGTTTCGGCTTTGGTAACTTTTTCTTGTGCAGTTCGTTGTTCTTTTATGATTTCATTTGCAGGTTCAATTTCGTAGAAAGTTTCGATAATTTCTTCTTGATCTTTTAAAATATGAAAGTTAAACATGCTCAAAACTATCGTTCCTGTAATTAGAAACGTAATGCAAATAGCTTTATGTTTATTGTTAAATAGCATGTAAGTTAATAACGTATTAAGATTGTGAGCAACACTTAAAGATACGTTAAAAAAGCCAAAAAAGATTTTTAAGCATCTAATGCTTCTATAAAAGCTTCAATGCTAGTCGCGTTATTTATATGATAATCGCCAATTTTTGTGCGTCTTAAAACCGAAAGGTGCCCTCCAGATTGTAATGCTTTTCCAAAGTCATGCGCTAAAGAACGAATATAAGTGCCTTTACTACAAACTACTCTAAAATCGACCTCGTTATTTTCAAAACGTACAATTTCAAAAGCTTCAATAGTAATTCTTCTAGATTTTATTTCTACTTCTTCACCTGCTCTTGCATATTCATATAAACGTTTTCCATCTTTTTTTAAAGCAGAAAAAATAGGAGGAAATTGATCTATCTCACCAATAAATTGTTTGGTCGTTTCTTCCACCAATTCATTTGTAATATGGTCTGTAGAAAAAGTTTTGTTTATTTCCGACTCTAAATCGTACGAAGGTGTTGTGCTACCTAATACAATAGTTCCAGTATATTCTTTAATTTGCCCTTGAAAGGTGTTTATTTGCTTGGTCATTTTACCAGTACAAATAATTAATAAGCCTGTAGCTAAAGGGTCTAAAGTTCCAGCATGGCCAACCTTTATTTTTTTTATATTAAACATTTGTCGAATTTCCCAACGTAGCTTATTTACCACCTGAAAAGAGGTCCAGTTTAATGGTTTGTCTATTAATAAAACCTGTCCTGTTTTGTAGTCTTCTTCGGTTAACATTTTAGCTTAAAGCGGAATAAATTATAGCTATTAAACCAACAATAGCACAATAGTAAGCAAAATAAGAAAGTTTGCTTTTCTTTACCAATGAAATCATACAAGTACAAGCAAAAAGTCCAGCTACAAAAGCAGCAACAAATCCTATAGAAAGGGAAGTGAAGTTTTGAGCGTCGTAAGTTAAATCGCCACTTAAAATATCTTTTGCAATCTTTCCGAAGATTAAAGGAATCACCATTAAAAACGAAAAACGTGCAGCCTTCGTTTTATCGTTTCCTAATAAAACCGAAGTAGAAATAGTAGCTCCCGAACGCGAAATTCCAGGAAGCATTGCAATGGCTTGCGAAACACCAATAATAAATGCGTTTTTAAAAGATACTTTTTTGTCTGTGTCTTTGGCTTTATCTGCTAAAAATAATAGAATAGCTGTAACTAGTAACATGCAACCAACTAATAGTATGTTGCCTCCAAATAAGGCTTCTAACTGTTCTTCAAAAAACAAACCAACTATCACTGCAGGAAGCATGGAAAGCGCAATTTTAGATACAAACTGTAAATCTTCGTTCCACTGAAATTTAAAGACTCCTTTAAGTAAGCTAAGGATGTCTTTTCTAAAAACAACAATGGTGCTTAAAGCGGTTGCAAAGTGTAAAACAACAGTAAAAAGTAAGCTTTCTTCTGGAACAGAGTTGTCGCCTAGAATAGCTTTACCAAGCTCTAAATGGCCACTTGAAGATACAGGGAGGAATTCTGTTAATCCTTGTATTATTCCTAAAATGATGGAGTCTATAACATTCATGTTGGCAAAAGTATTAAAATACTATTACCAAATGTTATTTTATGCTTGTAATTTAATGCGTTTTAGAGGAAATTTTATTTTTTATTCGGATTTAAAAGAATCGCGTAAATCTGAATTCCAAACCCAATAAGCACTAAAGTTGGTGCTAATCTAATTCTTCTCCAGCTAAATATTTCAGGATTAAAAACAGCAGGATCATCGCTTCCTCCTCCAGACATTAGTATAAAACCTAAAGCGATACAAGCTAAACCAATAAACATGAATTTATAGTTTTTCTTTCCAAAAATAAATTCGCTTTGTGTTTGTTCTTTTCGTTTTTGTTCTCCCATTTTATTTGAATTCTGTATAAATAATTTCGTCACCTAGTGCCAATTGCGATATATGCTCTGAAGTAACTCCTCCAATTAATTTTGCTAGATGCAAAGTAACGGTTTTATTTAAAACTTTAGCGTTAAGAGAATCTAAATTTAATCCGTTTTCTAAACCACGATTTATATAGTAGTAATCCGAACCACTATCGTGAAAGACAATATCTTTAACGCCTCCTTCTGTGATTTTGGTAACAGTAATATTAAGTTTCACAGTGTTTTCTGGTGTTGTATTTTGAACGACACAAGAAGTACATAGAAAAATGAAAAGTATAAAAGGAATTAATTTTCTCATGGTTTTTAGGTATTGGTTGTTTAAAACCAACGAAAAAAAAATCCGTTTATTGCTAATTAATATAGCTGGTCTGTTTTTAAGTTTAGGAAACGTTGCGTTGCAAAAAATGTTGAAATCCAAGTAATTATAATTCCTAAAAGGAAAATGCCAATAAATAAAACAGCTACTAAAACTGGGTTTCTCAATAAGTCCAGTTCTGGAAAAGTAAGGTTTAAATAATACAATACAACTGCCATTCCTAACATGGCTATAATGGCTCCAATAATCCCTAATTGTACACTTTTAAATACAAAAGGTTTACGGATAAATCGTTTTGTCGCACCAACCATTTGCATGGTTTTAATAGTAAATCGTTTGGCATAAACAGCCAAACGTATGGAGCTATTAATAAGTAATACCGCAATTAGAGTGAAAATTCCACTAAGAATTAAAACCCAAAAGCTAATTTTTTTTACGTTGTTATTCATTAATGTTACTAAGTCATTATCATAACGAACTTCGTCTACAAAATTTTTATTTAATGCTTCTTTTGCGATTTCTTCTAAATGTTCAGAGGTGACATAATCTGCTTTTAAGTGCACATCAATAGAATTTTGTAGCGGATTGTATCCTAAAAACTCCATAAAATCTTCTCCGTTTTCGGCCTTCATTGCTGCTGCAGCTTGTTCTTTGGTAACATAATTGGTAGATTTTACGTAATCTGCCAAAGCTAAACTCTTTTCTAATTGTTTTGTTTCAACGTCTTTTGCATTATCTTTTAAATAGATAGTTACCACTACTTGCTCTTTAAAGTGATCGGAAACTTTTTTTGCATTAAGTATCAGCATACCTAATAAGCCTAATAGAAACAAGACTAAAGCAATACTTAATACTACCGAAAAGTAAGAGGATATTAATTTACGTTTCTGGTATTTTTCAAAAGATGCGCTCATAAAAAGGGTTTGTTAATGTTGTAAAAATAATAAAGAAAATGTTTACTTAGTGTTTATAACGTTTAAACTTTTAATAGTGTTGCAATACCTTTAACTTTGAGGTACTAGTAATTTCATAATTTACACGTATTTGATTCACGATTTAAAAATTTCTCGTCCAGGTTTATGGTTTCCAACAATCTGGATTTATTTAGTTCCTTTTAGTTTGGAATCGGGTTTTTTGTACGATACTAATTTCTGGATTGGTTTACTATTCGTTACTTTTCCTTTAAATTATTTAGTTTATGGGTTGAATGATTATAACGATTATCTTTCAGATGAAATAAATGAAAGAAAAGGAAACTTTCTTTTTGGAGCACGATCCACAAAAATGCAGCTATCTACAATAGTTAAAAAGGTAGTGTTGATTGTTACTCCTTTTATTATTTATTTTACATTAGTTTCCGGATTTAAAATGTTACTATTATTACTGTTTATGATAGTAATAAACATCGTTTATAATTTTAAGCCTTTCCGAATTAAAGAACGTCCTCCTTTTGAAATTTGTATACAAATGGGTTATGTTTTTACGGCTTTTTTTAGTGTACAACTTAATGATTTACAAGATTTGCCTTGGCAAACTGTTCTATATTTAACCTTATTTGCCTTTCAAGCACATATTGCAGGAGAAATCATGGATATTGAGCCAGATTTGAAAGCTGGTAAAAAAACTACGGCCACAGTTATTGGTCGTAAAAGCACAAAACTAATCATGCTGTTTCTGTTATTTTTAGAAACTTTTATTCTTTCGTATTGGTTTCAAGATTATGTACTCGCTGGCTTTTTAGCGGTTTTTTCCTTATGGCTAATTTTAGATACGTTTCTTTTTTTTAAAGAAAAACCATATTCCCTCTCACAGATGAAATTATTCGGATTAGCTATGAATGTATTCGCAATTTTATCTATGATTTGGGTATTATACTCTGGAAAAATCATGCAACCAGTATTTTGATAGTTCTTCCTTTTACAATCTTATAATAAACCGTAAATTTGCGCCTTATTAAGTATATAATATACTGTGTTCGGTCGCAGTAATTAGTACTTAAATAGGTTAATAAAGAAATATAAAATGCAATACCATTTCAACACGATTGAAGCCAAATGGCAAAAATATTGGGCAGAAAACCAAACGTTTAAAGCCTCAAATACTAGTGATAAACCAAAATATTATGTTTTGGATATGTTTCCTTATCCATCTGGAGCGGGATTACATGTTGGTCATCCATTAGGTTATATAGCAAGTGATATTTATGCGCGTTATAAACGTCATAAAGGCTTTAATGTCTTACATCCACAAGGTTATGATAGTTTTGGTTTACCTGCAGAACAGTATGCTATTCAAACTGGTCAGCATCCTGCAGTTACTACAGAAACCAATATAAAAACCTATAGAAGACAATTAGATCAAATTGGTTTTTCATTCGATTGGTCTCGTGAAGTACGTACTTCTAGCCCTGAATATTACAAATGGACACAATGGATATTTATTCAGCTTTTTGAATCTTGGTACTGTAAACATGGGGATAAAGCTTTTCCTATAACCGAATTAGTAAAAGTTTTTCAAGCCGAAGGAAATGCTGCTGTAGATGCCGTTTGCGATGATAGTGTAGAAGAATTTACTGCCGCAGAATGGAATCTTTTTTCAGAAAAAGAAAAAGAAGAAATTTTACTAAAATACAGACTAACCTATTTAGCCGAAACAGAAGTAAACTGGTGTCCCGCTTTAGGAACAGTTTTAGCAAACGATGAAATTGTAAATGGCGTTTCCGAACGTGGTGGTCACCCTGTTGTGCGTAAAAAAATGACACAATGGTCCATGCGAATTTCTGCCTATGCAGAGCGTTTGTTACAAGGTTTAAATACTATAGATTGGACAGATTCTCTTAAAGAAAGTCAACGTAACTGGATTGGAAAATCGGTTGGTGCATCTGTTACTTTTAATGTAAAAGATCTAGAACAAGTTATTGATGTTTTTACAACAAGACCAGATACTATTTTTGGTGTTAGTTTTATGACTCTTGCACCAGAACACGATTTAGTACAAAAAATTACAACTCCAGAACAAAAAGCCGAAGTTGACGCTTATATTCTAGCAACAGCAAAACGTAGTGAACGCGATCGTATGGCAGATGTAAAAACCATTTCTGGTGCATTTACAGGGGCTTATGCTGAACACCCTTTTAGTAAAGAACCAATTCCTATCTGGATTGGAGATTACGTGTTGGCAGGTTACGGAACAGGAGCAGTTATGTCTGTACCATGTGGAGATCAAAGGGATTACGATTTTGCAAAACATTTTAATATTAGCATTCCAAATATTTTTGAAGGTGTTGATATTTCTGAAGAAGCATATGCATCTAAAGATAATGTGAAAATTGCGAACTCCAATTTTCTTAATGGTTTAAACTATAAGAAAGCTACCAAATTAGCAATTTACGAATTAGAGAAATTAGGTCAAGGTAAAGGGAAAACAAACTACAGGCTTCGCGATGCGGTTTTTAGCAGACAACGATATTGGGGAGAACCGTTTCCTGTGTATTATGTTAATGGAATGCCACAAATGATTGGCAAAGAACATTTACCAATTACATTACCAGATGTTGAAAAATATTTACCAACCGAAACAGGAGAGCCACCTTTAGGTCGTGCAAATGTTTGGGCTTGGGATACCAATACAAACACAGTTGTTAATAACGATAAGATTGACAATATAACGATACATCCTTTAGAACTAAATACCATGCCTGGTTGGGCAGGGAGCTCATGGTACTTTTTTAGTTACATGGAAGAAAAAGCCAAAAGAGGTGAAGACTTTGCAAGCAAAGATGCACTTAACTACTGGGAAAATGTAGACTTGTATATTGGAGGGAGCGAGCATGCAACAGGACATTTATTATACTCTAGATTTTGGGTGAAGTTTTTAAAAGATAGAGGGTTTGTAGGTGTAGAAGAACCGTTTAAAAAGTTAATTAACCAAGGGATGATTTTGGGGACAAGTGCGTTTGTATATCGTGAAGACGGAACAAATACATATTTTTCTAAAGGTTTAATTGAAGATAAAAAGGTGTTTCCTATTCATGTAAAGGTACAATACGTGAATGCTTCCGATGAGTTAGATATTGTAGGGTTAAAAAAGGATGGTGAATTTGGAGAAGATTTTAAAGATGCAGAATTCCTTTTAGAAGATGGCGTGTATAAAGTAGGACGCGAAGTAGAAAAGATGTCTAAATCCAAATATAATGTGGTAAACCCTGACGCAATTTGCGAGCAATATGGAGCCGATAGTCTTCGTTTATACGAAATGTTTCTTGGTCCTTTAGAGCAAGCAAAACCTTGGAATACTGCTGGTATTACAGGAGTGCATGGTTTTCTTAAAAAACTATGGAAATT
Source organism: Lacinutrix cladophorae (assembly GCF_053604645.1). NCBI lineage: Bacteria > Pseudomonadati > Bacteroidota > Flavobacteriia > Flavobacteriales > Flavobacteriaceae > Lacinutrix > Lacinutrix cladophorae. The sequence goes on from NZ_JBSHNR010000121.1 coordinate 645,133, forward strand.
GTATATTGGTGAAAAGGGTTTAAACGTTACTAATGTTGCACCAACAAAAGACAACCTTAAAACATTACATAAAACCATAAAGAAAGTAGAAGAGGATATCGAGAATTTTTCTTTTAATACTTCGGTTTCTACCTTTATGATTGCAGTTAATGAGTTTACTGCTCAAAAATGTACAAGTAAAGAAGTGCTAGAACCTTTATTGGTTTTAATTTCTCCTTATGCACCACATATTGCAGAAGAATTATATAGCCAATTAGGAAATGTAGGATCTATATCTACAGCAGATTTTCCTAAGTTTGAAGCAAGTCATTTGGTGGAAAGCTCTAAAAATTACCCTATTTCATTTAATGGTAAAATGCGTTTTACATTAGAGTTGCCAATGGATTTGAGTAAAGATGAAATTGAAAAAGCAGTTATGTCTCATGAAAAAACGATGGCACAATTAGATGGCCGAACTCCTAAAAAAGTAATTGTAGTTCCAGGTAAAATAGTCAACATAGTTGGCTAATTCCCAAGAAAGGGGAGTCTTAAGATGATAAAAAAAATCAAAATAATAGTTGGTGTTTTTGTTTTGGCAACTGTTATTAGCTATTTTGTAATTCAACTAAATGAGAAACAATTTGATGCTGTTTCATGGCATACAAATCCGCTTTCACGATATAAAATGTCTAAGGATATTAAAGAAAGCAATGTATTAATTGGAAAATCAAAAGATGCGGTTGTAGAACTATTAGGAAAGGGAGAGCCTTCAACACTAACCGGAAGAGATCACTTGGTGTATTCGTTAGGTAAACCACCAAGTTTTTTTGAGACAAAAAAAGAAACTTTAGTTGTTATTTTTGAGCATGATTACGTGATCCAAGTGCTACATTTGGAAGAGTAAATTGGTGTCTTTTTATTGTTCTTTAAAAGTAAAATAGACTTTGTTTAGGTGGGGAATCAAAAAGAAGAAGATTATATTTCTTATTTTTAATAAAAAATTAAACATGAAATATTTTTTCTGTATCCTTATCGCAGTACTTAACTTTTCCGTGAAAGCGCAAAACGACTCCTTACAATTTCCGCAAGATTTTTACGGCATTTATAAAGGCGACTTACAGATAAATAATGCGAATGGAAAACAGATTATTGGTATGGAGTTTCATTTAAATAAAACCGATTCTATTGGTAAGTATGAATATATGTTAGTCTATGTTTTTGATGGAAAACGTCAGGAACGCAAATATAATTTGATAGAAAAAAATTCTGCTAAAGGCGAGTATATTGTAGATGAAAATAATGGCATTCTATTAGATGCAAAGCTGTTAGATAACACCTTGTATTTTATGTTTGAAGTACAAAATAACATTATAACAACTACAGAGCGTTTTTATAAAGATAGTATGGATTTTGAAATTACATTTAGCAATACCAAACAAAAAACAAGCTCAGGTACCGAAGGCAAAGATGCTATACCTGTGATTTCATATCCTATTGGTGGTATTCAAAAAGCCCACTTAATAAAACAGGTATACTGACAAATTTTCTCACAAATAAATTGGCTTGCTTTTTGCTATACTTATAGTATATTTAAAAAAAATAAAAACAAAAAGAATGATTGGATATTATATATTAATAGGAGCAATATCGCTAGTAAGTTGGTTAGTAAGTAATCAATTAAAGAAAAAGTTTAAGAAATACTCGCAAGTTCATTTACGAAATGGAATGACAGGTAAAGAAATTGCCGAGAAAATGCTTGCAGATCATGGTATTACAGATGTTGAGGTTATTTCAACCGCAGGACAATTAACAGATCACTATAATCCAAAAAATAAAACAGTAAATCTAAGTGAAGTAGTTTATAATCACGCAAATGCTGCTGCTGCTGCTGTCTCTGCTCATGAGGTAGGTCATGCTGTACAACATGCACAAGCGTATAGTGCTTTAGGCATGCGTTCTGCTTTGGTACCAATAGTTAGTGTAACCTCTGGTATGTCGCAATGGCTAGTTATAGGAGGTTTAGTACTTGGTGCAGCAGCAGGTGTAGGAATGGGGTATTGGGTTGCTATTGCTGGTTTAGTATTTATGGGTTTTGCTACATTGTTTAGCTTTATTACTTTACCTGTAGAGTATGATGCGAGTAATAGAGCATTAGCTTGGCTAAAGAATAAAAATATGGTTACGCAAGAAGAGTATGCTGGTTCTGAGGATGCTTTAAAATGGGCTGCTAGAACCTATTTAGTCGCAGCTATTGGTGCATTAGCATCTTTGTTGTATTGGGCACTTCAAGTTTTTGGTGGTCGAGACTAATAACAGTAAACATAAATTAAAAGCTCCTTCTGTAGGAGCTTTTTTTATTTAAAAACTGTTGTTGTCTAAAGATACTAGTTTGTTTTTTAATGCATAAATAACCAATCCTGCTACATTTTTAGATTCGGTTTTTAGTAGTAAATTATTACGGTGCCCTTCTACTGTTCTTGGACTGATAAAAAGTTTTTCTCCAATATCATTTGTTGTAAATTGTTTACAGATTAGATCTAAAACTTCAATTTCACGTTTGGTGAAATAACTACTATCAAATGTGGATTTTGTGTTTTTATCCTTCGGGTTAGTAATACTATGATGAACAAATTTCATTACTTGCTCATCATAGTAAAAGCCTTTTTCGTAGACTTCTTGAATGGTTTTTATCATTAAAGCAGGAGTGCTGTTTTTTGCTAAATAAGCTACAGCTCCTATAGAAATCATGTTTAAAATAAAAGGTTTACTAAAGTAACTAGTAAGTGCAATTACTTTTATGTTTGGAAATTCTTTATGAATAATTTTGGTGACTTCAACACCATTTAAATTAGGCATTTTAAGATCGGTTATAACAATGTCTGGTAGGTTTTTTGTTTCACGTAATTGCTGTACTAGATCTTCACCATCTTCTGCATCAAAAAGAATATTAATATTTTCTTCGTTACCTAAAATAGCTTTTAACCCTTGTAGGAATAAAAGTTCATCATCAGCTAATGCGATCTTTATTTTACTCATGATATTTGCATTTTATAATAAAAAGGCTTCCATTATTTTTTGTGCTTTCCATTTTTAGAGTTCCATTTAAAATTTTAACACGACTATTTATATTTTGTAAACCGATTCCGTTTTTTTTAGAAACTTCTTTAACATTAAAACCAGTACCATTGTCTTGGTATCTTAATTTAAAACCTGTTAGATTTTCCTCCATATATATAGCTAATTCATTAGCTTTTCCATGCCTTATAGAATTATTCATTAATTCTTGAATAATTCTAAATACGTGTAATTGATTGGTTCTTGATAATTTACTTAAATTTTCAATATTATGCTCTATTTCTAAGCTTGTATTTACTGAAAAGTCATCAAATAATTCTTCTAAAGCAACTTTAAGTCCAAATTCATCTAAAATTGGAGGCATTAAGTCATGCGCAATTTTCCTAGAACTTTCTAGTGTTGTTGAAGTAATTTCAAGTATTTGATTTAACGAAGCTCTTTGTTTTTCATTAATAGATTTGTCGGTTAAAAGTACATTGGTAGATAAACTAACAATATTAAGCTTCGAGCTAATAGCATCATGTAAATCTTGCGCTATACGTTTACGTTCGGTTTCTTGAATAGCTATAGATGTTTGTAATATTTTTTGTTGATTCTCTAGTTTTAAAGCCGCTTTTTCAAGCTCTTTTTGTACTATTTTTTGTCTCGAGTAATGAAAAAACAAGATTAATCCTGTGGTTATTAAAACCAAGAATATAATTCCATACACTAAGGCTTGTATTATTAATTTTTCGTTCTCCATAAACTCTTTCTCCATTCAATTAATATTAGAGCCAAATAACCTCCATAAAACACTTTGTTTAGCAACCATACATCAGTAGATACCGATTTAGCAACTGCAGAAATTATTAGGTTTCCTAAAATAAAAATGAGCGTACTTACCGATAAATAAATTAATACAGCAGCATTTATATACATGTATTTCCCTTTTTTTCCTAAGGAATTATATAGGTGAATAATAGAATATACTACCAAAGGAAATGAGGTTATAAGAATTTCTAACAAGTTGAATTGATTAAATAATGATAGGTTATTAGAATATTGAATACCTAAAACTAAAGCAACTATTACGAAAATTAGATTCACCCATATTTTCTGTTTTCTTGAAAAATTTATTTTATAAAAAAGAGACAAAAAAACAAACTGAAAAATAAAATAAAAATGAGACAAAAAAAGATTGTCTTGTTTAATATTTAGCTCTCTATAAAATTCAACTATAATTATACTTAAAGTTAATACAATAAATGTAAGTGATAAATAAATAGCAAAATATTTAAGCGCTTTATTTTTTTTATCTTTTATTGCACTATACGTGTATAGTATTGCGTTAATAAAAAGTAATAATGTACTAAGGTTTTGAAAAACACTATCTATTAACTTCATTCATCTTTTTTACGGATTATATAAAGGGCTTTCTGTATCACAATTATTTGGACAAGGTTTTGTGAAATCAAAAGTTCCAGTGCCAACTAATTTATAAGGAGGTGGGTTTTTAAGGGTGTATCCTTCTATAATATCTCTATGAATTATTTTATTATTTTCTACTTCTTTTACTGTAGATACTAATACTAATCTTTCTGTATCTGCACTTGCTATAGTGCCATCAGGTCTGTCAATAGCCATATAAGCTCTTACACTAGCAGCACCTACAAGATTAGTGTTAATACAAGATGTGTCTACTAATACATTCATTTCTATTAAACAGGATATAAGATCCTCTGCAGATATTAAAAATGCTTTTGCGTGAATTAAATCACCATTTACATTTTTATCACTATTTTCTGATTGCCATTTAGCTACCCTATCAATAGCTGTTTGAACTGGTATTGAATTTGTACTCATAATTTAAGGTTTAATTGATTAATAGACTTTAAATCTACGAGTTATTTTTATTATAACATATAAAAATAAAAAAACAGGTGTTTTTACTCGGTTTTCATATCGAGTATATCTTCTTGACTGTAACCGATTGGTAGTCAGTATATTTGGTATCTATTAATCAATTAAATTTTTAAAATTATGGATCCATTTATTGCACAAATTATTATGTTTGGTGGAAATTTTGCACCAAGAGGATGGGCGTTATGTAACGGCCAACTATTAGATATTTCTCAAAACACAGCTTTGTTTTCTTTATTAGGAACAACTTATGGCGGTGATGGTAGAACGACTTTTGGATTGCCAGACCTAAGAGGTAGAGTGCCAGTTCACGCTGGTAATGGACCTGGCTTACCATCAGTAAGTTTAGGGCAAAAAGGAGGTTTAGCTTCTTATAAGTTAAATGCAAACCAATTGCCTTCACATACTCATGCTGCACACATACAGGCTGCTAATCCTATTACGCGTGGTGAAGGAACTGCTAGTCCTGATGGTGCGTATCCTGCAGAAGGTGGTGTATACTCTACAGGAAAAAATGTAGCAATGGCATCAGATTCTGTAGCTGTTGGGGCTACAGGAGGTGGCCAAGATGTTAGTAATATGCAGCCTTTTCAAAGTGTTAATTATATTATTGCTTTAGTTGGTACTTTTCCTTCTAGAAGTTAAACTTTCAATACAAAATCAAGGTGCTATTATTTTTAATAGTACCTTGTTATCTTAACTATAAAGCTATTAGTCATGACAAAAAATTACATTTTAAAAAAAAGAAGGTTGTTAAACATGCTGTTTGTATGTCTAGCAATCCTAATGAGTTATACCAGTATCGCTCAAAACTTAAACTTTACTATTGATACTGCAACAGATAATGGAGTAACTATTACAGAAACTATTGTAAACGGAGGGGATACGTATGTGTTAACTATTGCGCATTCCGGAAATGAGGAACTCGATGATTTAGGAGGAGGAGATCTTATCTTTTATCTCAGTGCAATAGATCCGCTTACGCCACATGTGTTATCTATAACCAGAAATGGTATTCCAACAAATTTCACGTTAAATGGATTAGACTATGACACATTTGAAGCAGGAACCATATCGGTAACCAATCAAGATAATGCAGAAATATCTAGTCCTACAAATTATCCATTTGGAGGAGGAGCCATAACTATTACAAACGCTTCCAATGCTGTAAATATCTCTAGTTTTAATATAATTCCTACAGATATCGATGATTTAAACGATTTTGGGTTTCATAATATTGATGTTACTATGACCACCCCTTGTGTATCACCAGCAGCTACAGCATCTTTTGTGAGTCAAGATTGTGGCGCAGGAACATTTATGGCGGAAGTAAATGTGACAGATTTAGGAGGAGGGACCCCATCCATTTTTGATGGTACAACAACAACGGCTGTTACAGCAACAGGAGTAATGAGTTTTGGGCCTTACCCAACGGGAACACCAATTAACTTCACCTTACAACATGGTAGTGATACAGGATGTGATGTAGATTTAGGATCTATTTCCGATACCTGTCCGCCACCTTGTATGGGGCCTGCTGCAGAAATTAGTTTATTAAGTCAGGATTGTACTTTAGAAGATTTTACGGTAAGTTTAGTTGTAACAGATTTAGGAAGTGGAGCCCCAATGCTTTTCGATGGAACAACCACCTATCCTATTACTGAAACTGGAGCATCTAGTTATGGACCCTATCCTGCAGGAACACCAGTTGCTTTTACCTTACAACATGGTTCTGATAGTAGTTGTGATTTAGATTTAGGAGAAATAGTAGATACCTGTGATGAAATTATTTTTACCATAGATGACGCAGTAGATAATGGAACGAGTATTACAGAAACAATAGTAAAAGATGGAGACACTTATGTGTTAACCGTTGCACATTCTGGAAATGAAGCATTGGATGATTTAGGAGGTGGAGATTTAGTGTTTTATCATAGTGCGACAAACCCTTTAGATCCTTATATTTTATCTATCACTAGAAATGGTTTTGATACCAATTTTACATTTAAAGGAATGGATTATGATACCTTTGAGGCAGGTACAATAGCGATTACAAATCAAGATGATGCGGAGATTTCTAGTCCAACATCTTATGCGTTAGGAACTGGAGCTATCGTTATTACCAATACGGTAAATGCAACAGATATTTCAAGTTTTAATATTCTACCTACGGATTCGGATGATTTAAATGACTTTGGGTTTCATAATATTAAAGTAGATATTATAGATACTTGTGCAGCTGGAGAAGCAACGGCTGTTTTTTTAAGTGAAGATTGTGTTACAAATGAGTTTTTTGTTGAAGTGAATGTTACCGCTTTAGGTAATGGAAGTACAGCAGTATTTGACGGAACGACTAGTACAGCAATTACAGCAACTGGCGCAATGAGTTTCGGGCCTTACCCTACAGGAATACCAGTAAGTTTTACGCTACAGCATGGTAGTGATGCTGCCTGCGATGTAGATTTGGGAACAATATCGGATACTTGTCCTTTATTGCCTAGTAATGATGAATGTACGGGAGCTATAGATGTAACATGTGGAGAAACGGTAACAGGTTCTACAAGTAATGCAACAGATACTGCAGGAAATGCAAGTACAGATGTGTGGTATGCTTTTACAGCTGGTATAGTAGATCAAGATGTAACCGTTAGTCTTTGTGGGTCGTTATATGATACCGCTTTAAGAGTGTATTCAGACTGCTCAGCGTCAACACAAGTAATGTTTGTAGACGATTTTTGTGGTGTACAATCTGAAGGAGTTTTTACAGCAACAGCTAATACAACATATTATATTTTAGTGGAAGGATATGCAACAAGTGATGGGACTTATACCGAAAATGGAGACTTTACGATGACGATAACTTGTATCGACAACACTATTTCTATACCTGCTAACGATGACTGCTCTAATCCAGAAACTTTAGTTATTAATGCGGCTGCAATAACAGGTACAACTGCAGGTGCATCAGACCAAACTACAGGAGAGGATGACGACACCGTTTGTAACAGTTATGAATTTCATGCAGATGTTTGGTATGCTTTTACTTTAGATGGTACATATAATGGTTTAACCGTTTTAACATCCGTTTTAGGTAATTCTACTGAAGCTAGTGTAGCGGTTTATCCTGCACCAATTTGCGACTTCTTAGATGTAAACAGTATTGCTTGTTCTTCAGGTAATGCATCGGGAGAATCTTTAGCATTAGGTACCCTAGCCGCAGGAACTTATTATGTTAGAGTGTGGAGTGATGGAGTAGCATCTGGAACATCTAGAAGAGTTGAAGGTGAATTTGAAATCTCTGTAAATGGAACTCTATCCATTTCAGATGTGGACACTAAAAATTTGTTTACGTATTATCCTAATCCAGTAACTAGTAGTTTAACTATTAAAGCGCAAAATAGCATTAACGGGTTGTCTGTTTATAACATGTTAGGTCAAGAAGTAATACTTGAAAAACCAAATACAATGAACAGTGTATTAGACATGTCTAGTTTACAATCTGGTGCTTATTTTGTAAAAGTAACTGTAGATAATGTAACCAAAACAATACGTATTATTAAGGAATAGTTAATTAATAATATCACTAAAAAGCTCCTAAAGTAATTTAGGAGCTTTTTTTATATTTTAATTTGTCGTTCTATTTGCTGGTCTAATGAAATAAAAGTTTCTGTTCTAGAAACTCCAGAAATAGATTGAATGTCTTTATTTAAAACCTGCATAAGATGTTCATTGTCTTTACAAAGTATTTTAATAAAGATACTCCAATTACCTGTAGTGTAATGGCATTCTAAAACTTCGGGAATACGTTTTAATTGTTTTACAGCTTCTGGATTACTCATGGCTTTATCTAGATAAATACCAATATAAGCCATCGTTGTATAGCCTAATACTTTAGGGTTTACAACAAATTTAGAACCTGCAATTAATCCAGATTTTTCCAGTTTTCGTAGTCTTTGGTGTATTGCTGCTCCAGAAATACCAACACCTCTAGCAATTTCAAGAATGGGTGTTCTTGCGTCCTCCATTAAAGCGCGTAGTATTTTTTTATCTATACCATCTATTAATATGTTATTGTTTATGGTTTTCATGTATTAAGGTTTCTATTTAAAACCTAAAAATAGTAAATTGATTTTAAATTGAAACTATATACTGCGTTAAGGATTGAACGGTTTGTTTGAGCTCCTCGCAGAGAGCGAGTAGTGAAAGCCTGACCTAACTTGGCCTTAAAAGGAGAAGTTAGGAAACGCTATAATACTTTTAAACGTGTAACGGGTTGTAGCCAAGATATGGCACTTCTTTTTCGTTAAAGTTAATTCCGTAGTCTTCTAACTCTTTTAAAATTGGCGTGTACACTTCTTTGTTTATTGGCATTTGTACACCAGGGGTTGTTATTTTTTCGTTTAAAATGGCTAGTGTTGCTATTGCAACCGGTAAACCTACTGTTTTTGCCATTGCAGTATAGGTTTGGTCTTCGCCAATGGTTACCATGGTTGCATCAATTTGATGTTTTTTTCCATCTAATTCGTAGCCAAATTTATGGTACATAACAATCATGTCTTTATCTTCTGGATCTAATGTCCAACTGTCCATTAAAATCTTTTGTAAAATTTGTGCTGGAGTTGCATTTTTTAATTCTACCATTTTTGTTTTACTAAAAATGTCTAGTTCTAAAAATTTATCCCAAACGATATCGTCTTGGTCTATTTTAAGAGCATGTCTAAACTTAAGTTCTACAGAATCTGTTGGGCTATATGGTAAAAATGCGTTTACAAAATCACGATAACTCATGTTTTCGCTATCGTCTATGCTGTAGCTATCGTCTGTCATACCGAGTTGCACAAAAACATTCCAAGCTCTAGAAAAACCTACGCGTCTAATGGTACCTCTGTATAGTGTTTTAATGGTATCTAGACCATAAACACTTTGGTATTTTAGGGAGTCTCTATTTGCATAACCTTCAAATCTCCCATAGCCATCTACTTCTAAAAATTCGGTACGTCTAAAAAGTCGATTGTAGGGGATGTATTTGTAGGTGTCTTCTTGTAAAAATTTTCCAGCGCCTCCTTGCCCTGCTAAAACTACATTTCTTGGGTTCCAAGTAAATTTATAGTTCCATAAGTTGTTGTCACTTTCTGGAGCAACAAGTCCTCCTGTAAAAGATTCGAATAAGATGATTTCTCCACCTTTTTCTCTAATCTTATCGATAACTTGCATTGCACTCATATGGTCTATTCCAGGGTCTACACCAATTTCATTCATAAAAACGAGTCCTTTGTCTTTTGCTGCCTTATCTAGCATTTGCATTTCTGGACTGATATAGGATGCGGTTACCATATTTTTATTAAAAGTAATACAGTCTTTTGCTACTTCTATATGATATCTAGCAGGAAGCATAGACACCACAATATCTGCATTTTGTATTGCTTCTTGACGGGAATGTTTATCAAAAACGTCTAATAGAATTGCTTGTGCATTTTCATGATTTCCAATTAGTTTTTTAGCATGAGTAAAATTGATGTCGCCGACTATAATTAGTAAATCTTCTGTTTTCGATTTGTCTAATAAGTATTTAATAAGGTATGATGAGGATTTTCCAGAACCTATGACTAAAATCTTTCGCATAATGAGAATTGTTGAGTAATTTTGTAATTACGAATGTAATAAATAGTAAGGGTAAAATATATGAAAAGCTTAAATATATGGATAAAAAATTATTAATAACCGGAGCAATTTTTGGTGTAATAGCAATAGTGCTTGGTGCTTTTGCTGCTCATGGATTAAAAACAATTATTTCTGAAAGCGCTTTACAATCTTTTGAAACTGGTGTGCGATACCAAATGTATCATGCATTTTTGCTTTTAATTTTGGGAAGTCAATCTGTAATTTCTGAGAAATCTAAAAAAACAATTTATGCTTTTATAGTAGTCGGTGTTTTGTTATTTTCTGGCTCTATTTATGGTTTATCAACAAATGCATTAACTAGTATAAATTTTAACAAGATAGCTATGTTTACTCCTTTAGGAGGTGTTTTATTAATTACCGCTTGGATAATCATGTTGATAAACTTTTTAAAATTAAAATAGGATATTTAAGGTTTTAGATGGCTACTTTAAAATAAAGTTTTAATTTTGCAGCTTAAACAACACAATTAAAATATGGTTAATCATACTCAATTAACGAAAACGATTTCGTTAGAACAATATGGAATCAAAAATGCAAAAATTAATTATCAACTTTCACCAGAAGAACTTCATGCAGTTACTGTAGATAAAAAACAAGGTGTTACTGCATCGTCTGGTGCATTAGCAGTTAATACTGGAGAGTTTACAGGTAGGTCGCCAAAGGACAGGTTTATTGTTAAAGATGATATAACTAAAGATAGAGTTTGGTGGGGAAATATTAATATCCCTTTTGATGGGGATAAGTTTGAGAAACTATACAATAAGGTTGTAAATTATTTATCTGAAAAAGAAGTTTTTGTAAGAGATAGTTATGCCTGTGCTGATACGGATTATAAATTAAATATTAGAGTAATTAATGAATGCCCTTGGAGTAATATGTTTGCTTATAACATGTTTTTACGTCCTACTGAAGAAGAATTAAAAGACTTCTCTCCAGAATGGACTATTGTAAATGCTCCAGGTTTTATGGCAGATCCAGAAGTTGATGGCACGCGCCAACATAATTTTGCAATACTAGATTTTACTAGAAAAATTGCATTAATTGGAGGAACTGGTTATACAGGAGAGATAAAAAAAGGGATTTTTTCTGCATTAAACTTTATACTTCCTGTGTTTAAAAACACTTTACCAATGCATTGTAGTGCAAATGTAGGTAAGAAAGGAGATACGGCGATTTTCTTTGGACTTTCTGGAACCGGAAAAACGACTTTGTCTACAGATCCAGATAGAAGTTTAATTGGGGATGACGAACATGGTTGGACTGCAGAAAACACGGTTTTTAATTTTGAAGGAGGATGTTATGCAAAAGTAATCAACTTATCTCAAGAACAAGAACCAGAAATTTACGCAGCAATTAAAAAAGGAGCCATTTTAGAAAATGTAAAAATGGATGCGCAAGGGGAAGTTGATTTTAAAGATACTTCTATTACTCAAAATACCCGAGTTAGCTATCCAATTTATCATATAGAAAACATACAAAGGCCTTCCATAGGAAAAAATCCAAAAAATATATTCTTTTTAACAGCAGATGCATTTGGCGTTTTACCTCCAATATCTAAATTAACACCAGGTCAAGCAGCATATCATTTTATTTCAGGATATACAGCTAAGGTGGCAGGTACAGAAGCAGGAATTACAGAGCCAGTACCTAGTTTTTCAGCTTGTTTTGGAGCGCCTTTTATGCCATTACATCCAACAAAATATGCTGAGATGTTGAGTGCGAAAATGAAAGAAACAGGAGTTAATGTTTGGTTGATAAATACAGGTTGGACAGGCGGTCCTTATGGAGTTGGTTCTAGAATGAAGTTGAAATATACTAGAGCAATGATAAGTGCAGCTATTAATAATGATTTAGGTGCAGAAAATCATGAAAATTTCCATACACATTCTGTATTTGGTTTGGCGCAACCAAGAGTTGTTCCAGGAGTGCCAACAGAAGTCTTAAACCCAAGAAAAACATGGAATAATGACGAAGGTTACTATGAAACTGCTTATAAACTTTCCGCGTCTTTTAGAGCTAATTTTAAACAGTTTGAAGCATATGCAAATCAAGAAATATTAGATGGTGCACCAAACATGAAGTAAATTTTTGATGAACTACATTTTTATTTGTTAAAAAGTCTTGTAGGTATTTATTTATAACTTAACTTTATGACTATAAATTATAAAGCTATTAATTATGAAAAAAACATTACTTTTTATGGCTCTTGCTATAGCCATGCAAATTAAAATTCTAGCACAATCGACAGCTGTTCCTAATGCAGATTTTGAACAATTTTTAATCACATTTACTTCTATTAATGGGCCATTAGATGGTTTTATTTTAGATAGTGAAGCAGCTGCGGTTACAGGAGTATTAAATTTAGGAAATAGTGCCCCTTATAATGCTATTGACGATTTTACTGGTATTGAAGCATTAACAAGTATTTCGGGTTTGGTTATTACATATAATGCAGCAGTAACTAGTTTAGATGTATCTGCTAATTCAAGTTTAGTTTCATTAAATACAGAAGCTTGTACTGCTTTAGGGACTTTAGTTACTGGTGCAAATGTAAGTTTAAGCGAATTGCTTATTCCTGGATCACCTGTTGGAACTTTAGATTTGTCTGGTAATACAGGGTTAACAGTATTAGATGCAAGACAAACTAGTTTAACTTCCTTAGATATGCGTAACGGAAATAATGCTAGCGTTACAGCTTTTGATTCGCGTTTTAATACAAGTCTTGTCAATATTTTTGTAGACGATTGTACTGCTAGTTATTTAACAACATTGCCTTGGCAAAAAGATGGGGCCAGTACATTTGTAAATGATGCCTCTGGTTGCCCTACTCTTTCTGTGGATACTGCAAAGGATTTAACTTTTGATATCTATCCTAATCCAGCTAAAAACACATTGTTTGTTGCATCTAATGTGCAAGAATCTTATATTCAAGTTTACGATATAACAGGAAAGTTAGTGTTAAATAAACAAATGCAGTTTGGAGAAAACACATTAAATATTAGTGCAATGGTTCCTGGTGTGTATTTAACAAGAATATTAGCGGAAGGGAAATCGGTAACTAAAAAATTAATAATTCAATAAAAGAATACAATTAACTAACCAAAAAAGGCGCAACATATGTTGCGCCTTTTTTGGTTAGTTTTTGAATAAACTACTTTCCTTTGTTTGTTTTCTTAATGTACTTTTCTAAAGCCATTGTCATAGAAGGTGTTTCTGGCGTTGGTGCAGCAATATCTACACGAAGTCCATGTGCTTCTACAGCTTTGATGGTAGTGTTGCCAAAAACGGCTATTCTAGTGTCGTTTTGTTTAAAGTCTGGGAAATTTTTAAATAAAGAATCTATTCCAGAAGGGCTAAAAAACACTAAGATGTCATAAAACACATCTTCTAAGTCTGATAAATCACTAATTACTGTTTTGTAAAAAACAGCCTGTTTCCAGTTTACAGCTAAATTATTTAATATGGTTGGTACTTCCGGTTTTAGTTTGTCTGTAGTTGGTAATAAGAACGTTTCGTCTTTATATTTTTTTATGGTAGGAGATAACTCAGAAAAAGTTCTCTTACCAACATAAATTTTACGTTTTCTATAAACAACATATTTTTGTAAGTAGTAAGCTACAGCTTCAGACTGGCAAAAATATTTCATGCTATCAGGCACTTTAAAGCGCATTTCTTCTGCAACTCTAAAAAAGTGATCTACTGCGTTTCTACTCGTTAAAATAATAGCAGTATAATGACTTAAATCTATTTTTTGTAGTCTTATTTCTTTTGCAGGAACCCCTTCAACGTGAATAAAAGGTCTAAAGTCTATCTTCACTTTTTGCTTTTCTTGCAAATCAAAATAAGGCGAATTTTCTATTTTAGGTTCTGGTTGAGATACTAAAATGGTTTTGACTTTCATATAATAGCTAACTTTAATGCCTTAACTGTAATCTTTAAATAACTTAAATAATACTAGATAAGGCGAAATTTCAAGTGCGCAAAGATACAAAATAAAATAAAACAAATTGGATTTTATTAAATTTTGATAGGTCTTATAGGTGGCAACGATGCTTATGCAATTAATTAAAACAAAAACAATTACGAGAATTTGAAGTATAATTGGAGAAGGAGAAGTGCTAAACAACAGAATAAAATTAACAGGTATTAGTACTAGACCAAAAAAAATTTTATAGCTCGTTTTTTGAAACACATAAAAATCTAAAGTATTACTTATGTCAAATAAGCTACCTAATAATCGCTCTAGAGATGTTTTTGCTAGTATAATTATTGCAATGACAATAAAAACTTTAATTAAAAAAGAGTAAATATCATGTATCTCTGCTACAAAATTTTCATACAAAAAAACACTAAAAATAGAAGTTGAAAGTAATAAGTTTATAAACAGTAATACATTAAAGCTATCTATGATTTTAGAATCTCTAGAATATATTTTTAAATATCTAAAATTACCTAATACATAAATAAAATCGTTAAAGCGTTTTGTAAATAGTACTTTTACCGTGGCAACTAAAACCAGACAAATAACTAGTAATACTGTAAAAATTTCATTAGATATTATTTCACGAAGCATCTGGTAAAATTATTATAAATAATTTTATTTGCCTTCCATTTTTTAAGGAAAATTTAAAAATAAATAACTTTTAAATAGCTTACATTTGCTAAAATTTAATGCTTTTTATGCAAGATACGATTGTCATAATACCAACATATAATGAAATAGAAAATATTGAGGCTATTATTAAGGCTGTATTTTCTTTGGAAAAAAACTTTGATGTTTTGGTAGTAGATGATAGTTCTCCAGACTTAACTGCACTTAAAGTTAAAGAATTACAAGAGCAATTTAAAGAGCGATTATTTCTTGAAGTACGGAAAGAAAAATCGGGATTAGGTACCGCCTACATACATGGTTTTAAATGGAGCTTAGCAAAGGACTATCGTTACATTTTTGAAATGGATGCAGATTTTTCGCATAACCCAAAAGATTTAATTCGTTTGTATAATACCTGTCATGTGGATGGAGCAGATGTAGCCATCGGTTCTCGTTATGTAAAAGGTGTAAATGTTGTAAATTGGCCAATGAGTAGAGTTTTATTATCTTACTTAGCTTCAAAATATGTGCGTTTTATTACAAGAATGAAAATTCATGATACAACAGCTGGGTTTATTTGTTACAAAAGAGAAGTATTAGAAAGCTTAGATTTAAATAAAATAAAATTTACAGGATATGCCTTTCAAATAGAAATGAAATTTAAAGCATATTGTAGAAAATTTAATATAATAGAAATTCCAGTTATTTTTACAGATAGAACAAAAGGGGAATCTAAATTAAGTTCAGGTATAATTTCTGAAGCTATTTTTGGTGTAATCTCTATGAAATTTAAAAGTCTTTTTGTAAAATAAAATAAAGCACATGCAACACAAACAAACACTTATTAAGAACGCAAAAATTGTAAATGAAGGAAGTATATTTCATGGAGATATTCTTATTGAAGGGGAGTATATTAAGGAAATTAGTGAATCTATAAGTGCCAAATCTGCCGATATCCATATTTTTGATGCAGAAGGGAATTACTTACTTCCAGGGGTTATAGATGATCAAGTACATTTTAGAGAACCTGGTCTAACACATAAAGCAAATATTGAAACAGAATCTAGAGCAGCGATAGCAGGTGGTATAACTTCTTTTATTGAAATGCCAAATACCAATCCGCAAACTACAACCATAGAAAAGCTTAATGAAAAATTTGAAATAGCATCAAAAACTTCGTCTGCTAATTATTCTTTTATGTTTGGTGGTACAAATGATAATCTAGATGAAATTTTAAAAGTAGACCCAAAAGAAGTGGCGGCTTTAAAACTCTTTTTAGGTTCTTCTACAGGAAATATGCTGGTAGATAACCCAGAAGTTTTAGAAAAAATATTTTCTAGTACAAAACTGCTTATCGCTGTGCATTGTGAAGACGAAGGAACTATAAAAAGTAATCTTGCAGCATATAAAGAACAGTTTGGTGAAGATATACCAATAAAGCATCATCCAGATATTAGAAGCGAAGATGCATGTTATATTTCTTCATCTAAAGCCATAGAGCTCGCAAAAAAAACAGGTGCTAGACTGCATGTTTTTCATCTTTCTACTGCAAAAGAAACAAATTTGTTTACCAATAAATTACCTTTAAAAGACAAGAAAATTACTGCAGAGGTTTGTGTGCATCATTTATGGTTTACTAACCAAGATTATGACACAAAAGGAACTTTTATAAAGTGGAATCCTGCAGTGAAAACACAAAAAGATAAAGATGGCTTATGGAAAGCTTTGTTAGACGATAGAATAGACGTTATAGCTACAGATCATGCACCACATACGTTAGAAGAAAAAAATAATGTATATACCAAAGCACCTTCTGGAGGACCTTTGGTACAGCATGCCCTTCCTGCAATGCTAGAAATGCATCATAAAGGTAAAATTACCTTAGAGAAACTTGTGGAAAAAATGTGCCATAATCCTGCTATATTATTTCAAGTAGAGAAAAGAGGCTATATAAAAGAAGGTTATTTTGCAGATTTAGTAATGGTAGATTTAAGTAGTCCTTGGACAGTTAAAAAAGATAATATTTTATACAAATGTGGTTGGTCTCCTTTTGAAGGTACAACTTTTAAATCTAGAATTACTCATACATTTGTTAATGGTATTTTGGCATATAAGAACTTTAAGTTTTATGATGTTAAAGCAGCTAAACAACTAACATTTAATAGATAATGAAAAATATTTTATTTACATGTCTTGTGTTATTATTGGTTTCATGTTACAACCAAAACAAACCGAATAAACCAGATAATCTTATTTCTAAAGATAAAATGGTTTCTGTTATTATAGACATGTCTATGTATAGCTCTGCTAAAGGAGTTAATAAAAAAATACTTGAAAATAATGGTGTTAAATTACAAGAGCTTATTTTTAAAAAACATAATATAGATAGTGCTCAGTTTGCTAATAGTAATTATTATTACACCTATCATACAGAAGATTACGAGGTTATATACAAGCAAGTTAGAGATAGTTTAACGAAGTTAAAAGCCGAGTACACTGCTCTAGATAAAATAGAAAGCGAACAAAAGAAAATAAACGATTCTATAAAACAATCTAAATTAAAAAATAATAATTTAATGGAGGCACCTTTAGAAACTGCATTAAATAAGAAAAACAGATTTACTCCTGTAAAGTCGAATTAAATTATTGTTCTTTTAAAAACTGTTCGGAAACCTTTTTTATACTTTTTTCTATTGGTATAAACGCATAATCTAATGCTTCAATAATTTTCTGGTTATTATAGTTTGCATGTGTTAAGGCAGTTGCAGCAGTCTGTTTTGTTAAACTTCTTGGCTTTCCAGTTAAAAAACTTTTTAACCAATCTGCTCGCCAACCAATTTGAAGTAGAAATGGAGTTACTTGTTTTTTAGGTGCTTTTACCTGTAAATATTTTGCAGCAATTTCAATGAAATCTTTGAAGCTTAAATTTTCAGAAACTACTATAAAACGTTGGTTGCGTATATCACTTTTCATTAGTTGTAACATACATTGTACAACATCTTTAACGTCTACATATCCAGAAGTTCCAGTAGCAGAATATGGTATTGTGTTTTGCACTTTTTTAAATAATAAACCACTACCAGAGTTCCAGAAACCAGCACCTAAAATAATTCCTGGATTTACAATTACAGCATCTAAACCTTCTTGCGTACCACGCCAAACTTCCATTTCTGCACCATATTTTGTTATACCGTAAACACTATTGTCTGTTTCTGGGTTCCAAAAAGTATCTTCATCAATTAAACTATTATCTTCCTTGTTTCCTAAAGTAGCAATAGAACTTATATAACATAACTTTTTAATGGTATTTGCTATAGATAAATTAACAATGTTAGCTGTGCCTTCTATGTTTGTTTTTCGTAAATCGTAATAATCCTTGAGATCAAAAGAAATAAGTGCAGCACAATGATATACATGAGTTATGCCTTTAAAAGCTTCCGTTAAAGCAGGAATATTTAAAATATCTGCCTCTATCCAGTCAATTTTATTAAAAGCAGAGGTAGAATCTTCGGTAAAATAAGAAAATACTTTTTTTACACTTTCTAACTTCTCTTCATTTCTATAAATAGCACGAACATTTTGGTTATTTTTAACCAATTCATATAGTAAATGCGAGCCAACTAAGCCTGTTCCTCCTGTAACTAAAATCATAAAGCTAAAATAGTAATTTTGTAATTAGCTTTTCTCTTTTAACGGATAAACATATCTTTGCTGGACTTTAGAATAATAAACAAGAAATGAACTATAATTTAGTAGAAGAATTAACGTGGAGAGGAATGGTACATGATATCATGCCTGGAACAGAAGAGCAATTAAATAAAGAGATGACAACGGCTTATGTTGGTTTTGATCCAACATCCGATTCTCTTCATATTGGTAGTTTGGTTCCTATTATTTTATTAATGCATTTAGAGAAAGCTGGACACAAACCAATTGCTTTGGTAGGTGGAGCAACAGGAATGATTGGGGATCCTTCTGGTAAAAGTGACGAACGTAATTTGCTAGATGAAGCTACTTTAAACCATAATGTTGCGGGAATTAAGCGTGTTTTATCTCGTTTTCTTAATTTTTCTTCAGAAGAAAAAAATGCTCCAATTTTAGTAAATAACTACGATTGGATGAAAACCTTTAGTTTTATAGATTTTGCTCGTGATGTTGGTAAACGAATTACAGTAAACTACATGATGGCAAAAGATTCGGTAAAAAAACGTTTGTCTGGTGACGAAGGAAACGTTGGTATGTCTTTTACAGAGTTTACTTACCAATTAATTCAAGGGTATGATTTTTACCATTTATACAAGCAATATAATTGCGTGCTGCAAATGGGAGGAAGTGATCAATGGGGGAACATTACTACTGGTACAGAATTAGTAAGACGTATGCATGTTGGTGAAGAAGCGAAAGCTTACGCCATGACTTGTCCTTTAATAACCAAAGCAGATGGTTCTAAATTTGGAAAAAGCGAAGGTGGAAATATTTGGTTAGATGCAGATAAAACTTCGGTATACAAATTTTACCAATTTTGGCTAAATACAAGTGATGAAGATGCCGAAAAGTATATTAAAATATTTACTTTTTTAGATAAAACTACTATGGATGCTTTAATTGTTGAACACAAAGAAATGCCTCATCTTCGTTTATTACAAAAGCGTTTAGCTGAAGAGGTGACCACTTTAGTACATTCTAAATCTGATTTTGAAAATGCTGAAAAAGCTTCTAATATTTTATTTAGTAAATCTTTTAAAGAAGATATAAATACATTGAACGAAAGTACGTTTTTAGATGTTTTTGAAGGAGTGCCACAAGCTGAGGTTTCAAAGCAAGAGATTGAATCAGGATTAGACATGATTGCAGCACTTGCTGCACAAACTAATTTTTTAGCATCTAATGGTGAAGCTAGAAGAGCTTTAAAAGAAAACTCCGTTTCTGTAAATAAAGAAAAAGTAAAAGAAGATTATAAAATAACAAGTCTAGATTTAATAAACGATACTTACGTAGTTATTAACAAGGGAAAACGTAATACGTATATTATTAAAGCGGTTTAAAATAAAAAAAGCCTGATTATGAAAATAATCAGGCTTTAAAACTAACCAATTAACTAAAAAATTAATTTTTCTTTTTCTAGCACTTTTTTAGTCGGAATTTTTTTTAAATACTTACAGCTATACTATTTTATTTTCTCCCAATTCTTATCTGCTTTCTGTTGGAGCTTAGTTGGTTCTTCTGCTAACCAAAGGTCTAGAGTGTTTGTTCCCCATGAATTATAAAAAAGATATAGCTTACCATCGCGTATTTCATACGTTTCAGGATCTATAGATACTTTTTTAGATTTCGCACCAATTGCATAAGCGCAATAACCTCCATATTGTGGAATGTATTTTTCTGGATTATCAATAAACATTTTCAAATGTAAGCTAGAAGCGAATAAATAAGTAACACCATCATATTGTGTAATGTATTTTTTGTTTCCTTCTATAGCGGTATTATTAAAATATGCAACGACATCATAACCTTTTACAGCAGTTCCGTTTTTCGTATTATAATCTATTTTTTGTGCTTGAATAGTTCCTAGTACTAGAAACAATAAAAAGGGTAGTGCTTTCATAAATTGTTTTTATATAAGTCGGTAAAAACAATCTATAATTACAGTAATAGTTATAAGACCATGAGGTTACAACCACGTATATCGCTATTATCGAATCTTCCTATAATTTCAAAAGAGCCATCCTTATTAACTTTTCCTAAATCTTGCGTTGCAATAAAAGCGCAGGAATTTACATTTGCCAAATCTATTATGTTTAACCCTCCAGTTTTTCCAGGATTTTGTATGGTTAAAGCATCTTCTGTGTCACGAGTTAAGACTTGCATCCAGTTTGGGCAATTAAAAACACCATTTCCTGTAGAATAGGCTTGGCTTAATAATTCGGTCATACCATACTCGCTATGTATGTTTTGTACGCCAAACCCTTGTTTTAAAATGTCGTGTAATTCTTCTCGAATTAGTTCTTTTCGCCTTCCCTTCATACCACCAGTTTCCATGATAATGGTGTTTTGTAATTGAAAAGAGTGGTTTTCTATCAAATCTAATAAAGCAAAAGAAACTCCAATAAGTAATACTTTTTCACCTTGTACATCTAAGGTTTGTAATTTGCTTTTTAATTCGGAAAGATTATCTAAATAAAACCCGCTTTGTGGTTTCTTAGATTTTTTAATCAAATCATTAACCATATATACTAATGAAGACCCTTCACGTTCTAAATAATTAGGTAATAAAGCTAAAATGGTATAGTCTTCTATATTGCCATAAAAGTGTTTAAAACCGCTTCTGAAGCTTTCTTCGTAAACAGAAACATTAGTTACTTGATGTTTACTGGTAATGCTTCCGGTGGTGCCACTACTGGAAAATGTTTGTTCAATTTCTTCCGAAGCACTTAAAATTTCATGACTTTTAAAAAACGAAATTGGCAAAAACGGAATATCTTCTATACGTTTTATATCACTTGGGTGGATGTATAATAAATCACAAAAAGAACGATATACCGCATTATTTTCAAACTGAAATTTAAAAACCTGTAATGCTACAGTGTCAAATTCTGTTTGGTTTTTAATACTAAATATGTCTTTAGTGTGTATCATAGCTTATGATGACAAAAGTAGGTAAAATAAAAAAGCGTTACTCTATAGAGTAACGCTTTTTATATGTTATAAAAGGGAATTAGTTAATTACTAATTTTTTAGTAGTACTATTTCCGTTTTGAACTAATTTTAAAATGTACATTCCAGCGTTTAAATTAGAAACGTCTAAAGTCTGGTTAGTAACATTTTGAGATAATACTTGTTTTCCTAAAACATCAAAAACAGAAACTTGTACGGCTTCGTTGTTACTTGTTTTAATGGTTACAATTCCATTTGCTACAGGATTTGGATAAATAGAAAACGCTGCAACTTCATTTTGGTCTACAGAAAGAGTTTCTCCATAAATATTAACATTATCTAATCTTAAATATTCTGTACCAGCATTATTCATTGCGGTTACTTTAATTGTTAAAGAGCTACCCGTTCCAATATTTTGGTTAATAGTTGTTGAAGTAAATTCTACTCCAGTACTTATTTCTCCTATGATTGTGTGTATAGGATCTCCTAAGTTATTCCAGTTTGGGATTCGTGTAAAGGCACCACCATCAATAGCATAATAAACATCCACATAATCTGCGGTTTCAAAGTTACCTTGTCCTAAAATATCAATAGTGAAGTATACATTAGCTAAGTTTGTAATATCAATAGTAGTGAAATTTAAAGCAACTTCCCCATCTACATCTCTAAATTCAAATTGGCCATTACTTACTTTTGCCCAATCTGTAGCTGCTGTAAATGCACCTTGAGAACCATCAATAGTCCAGTTGCTAACACCTGCAGGATAGTCCCCAACATTCATAATTGTTCCAGAAGCATCAATTCCTTGTATACCTGTTCCATCCGTATAAGTATCAAAAGTTTCAGAAAGAATTTGTGCAAAAGATACTGTGCTAATAATTGTAAATAAAAATAATAAGTAGATTTTTTTCATAATTTAATTTTTTTTTAGGGTTTATTTAATGCAAATATTATACCAATTAGTTTATTGGAAATACTGTTTTTTTTTATTCCGATAAATATATTACAAAAAAAAGACTGGTAAAAAATCACCAGCCTTTTTAACAATAACTTAATATTGGAGTTATTTTATAACTAATTTTTTTGTAGTCACATTTCCGTTTTGAGATAATTTTAAAATGTAAATACCACTTGTTAAAGTAGCAACGTTTAAAACGTTGTTGTTTACTGTTTGGTTGATTACTTGTTTTCCAAGAATATCAAAAACTGAAACAGAAATCACTTCGTTAGATGTGCTAGAAATATTTACGAACCCATTAGTAACAGGGTTAGGGTATACAGCAAAAGTATTGTTGTTATAATCTTTTGTAGATAAAGTAGTATCTGCAAAGTTTTGAGAAATCACTAAATTATCAACAAGAACAGTTTCATTTGTTGATGAATCCGATTGTCTAAGTTGAAAAGCTTCCATTACGCTTCCTGGGTCAGCATCATCTCCACCTACTATAGAAGTGTCTCCCATAGCTGTAGCATCTATCCATAATTGCGCTATATTAGCATCCTGATCATACATTACTATTGCACGATAAGTAGTTCCAAAAGAAAGATCTGCAGCCCAAGTAGCTTCCGCTGTGCTTGTTCCTGTAGAAATACCAACAGTGAAATCACCACCAGAAGCAGCTTCAACGATATCAAGACGAGCTTTAAAACCAAATCCAGAGTCTTTAAAATGAGCAAAGTATTCAAAATCAGAACCAGTAATTGGTGCGCCAGGGTCCTCTACAGTAAAATCTAAACCATAATAGATTTTTCCAGAAACTGGTGTAAAAGGTATAATTACATCTTCGCTAGGTGCTCCGTGTTCTACTACAGCTTGTCCAGAAGATACTAAGAAATCCCCTGCAGTACCTCCATTGTTTAACCAAAATCCGTTTGGAACAAGACTACCATCAACATAAGTGAAGTCATCAGAAATAGGTAATACATTAGAAGGTACACATGTTGCAGCAGTAATTGTACTCATTACATTACAAAGGCTTGTGTCGTTAGCAGTAATTGTAACGTCAACCCCTTCAGTAAGTCCTGTAATAGTAATTGTTCCAGTTTCGTCTATTGCAGGATCTCCTGCGCTTAAATCAATAGAACCAGCACTAGCAACTACTGTAAATGAAGAATTTCCACCACCAAAAAAATCAATAGTAGCAGTATATGTGTCAGCACCATTAGTAATAGCATCACAAATTGCAGAAGAGTTGGTGAAACTAAAACCACATGTAGGTGTACCCCATGCGCCTGGATCAAAATCACCAGGAGCTGTTCTTGGCGCATTTACATGCGATGTACAACCTGTTACATCAGAGTCAGCCCAAACATTCCATTCTGCTTCATTAAAAGTTGTTGATCCCATTGTTACTGTAGTAAGTCTTTCTGCTCTACCGTCTTCATACTCTGAACAAGTACCAGAGTTGTCTGTGTTTGTAGCTGTCATTGTATCATAAACTCCCCAGAAATCAACAATAGTATCTGTTCCATCAATTAAAACTAAATCGTCATCACCATTACTTCCAGCAACACCATTATTTACACTATCTAGTTGGTGAGCAGTCATTCCATAAACAGTGGCAAAAGTTCCAGCTGCATTGTCATATGCTATAATATAGAATCCGCCAGCAGGAATTGATCCTGTTAAGTCTAAAGAAACCGAAACAGCACCACTTGCATTTGTATATTTGTCAATTTGCCACCCGTTACCTTCTGTAAAGTCTACAGTCGAAGCACCTAAGTTGTGTAATTCAATATAACGTGCATCTGAATTGTTATTAGGATCAGCAATTTCTGTAATAATTACCTGTGCAAAAGAGGCAGAGGTCATTAATACTGTTAATAATAAAAAGTAAATTTTTTTCATAATTGTGTTTTTTTATAAATTGTAGAGTACAAATATAATTAGAAAAATGACTTTAACTATATGAAAAATCAATTATTCACACTAATATAACATTAGCTATGTGCTTAGGTACTAGATTTATAATATAAGATATCTATTTTAAAGAATTTAAACAAGTTAAGTAATGCCTTATGTTACTATATTGTTATTTGTCTATAAAAAGATGTGCATCTTTATGATTAATTTTATCTTTACATTAACTTTACTTTAAATAAATGAAGAAGAAAGACATTAAAATATTATTGGTTGATGATGAACCAGACATACTAGAAATAGTGCGCTATAACTTAACCTCTGAAGGGTATCAAGTTATAACAGCAGAGAACGGTTTACAAGCAGTTAAAAAGGCTAAGAAAGAAAAACCACAACTAATTATTTTAGATGTAATGATGCCAGAAATGGATGGTATTGAAGCATGTGAACAAATTAGAAAAATAGAAAGTTTAAATAATACCATTATAACTTTTTTAACTGCAAGAGGAGAAGATTATTCACAAGTTGCAGGGTTTGATGCTGGAGCCGATGATTATATAACAAAACCAATAAAGCCAAAAGTTCTGGTTAGCAAAGTTAAAGCATTATTAAGACGTTTTAAAGATGAAGATGCTAGTGAAAACATTGTTAAAATTGGAAATCTTGTTATTAATAGAGACGAATATAAAATTGAGCTTAAAGGAAAGGAAATCATTTTGCCAAGAAAAGAATTTGAATTATTATCTTTACTAGCATCTAAGCCTGGCAAAGTTTTTAAACGCGAAGATATTCTAGATAAAGTTTGGGGAAACGAAGTTGTTGTTGGAGGAAGAACCATAGATGTGCACATTAGAAAGCTTAGAGAGAAAATTGGCGATGATTATTTTAAAACCGTTAAAGGGGTAGGATATAAGTTTGTAGAATAATGCAAAGAAAATTAAAAAAAACATACAAGTTTGCTTTTAAAACAGCATTGTATATCACTTGTTTTTTAACGCTCTTAATGGGTGTTTTTTTATATAAATTTTATACTTTAGATTGGGTTCAAATTATATATATAGCATTAGCTTGTTATCTCTCTTCTTTTATAATTATTCAATATCGTGTAGAACAGTTTATATACAAACGTGTTAAAAAAGTATACGACGAGCTTACACTATTAGAATCTTCTACTTTAAAAAAAGAAAGAATTACTACAGACATGGCAACACTTACTAAGGAAATAGATAAGTATGCTAAAGATCGTAAGCTAGAAATAGAAATGCTTAAAGTACGTGAGGAATACAGAAAAGAATTTCTAGGAAATGTGTCGCACGAACTTAAAACCCCATTATTTACAGTACAAGGCTATATTCTTACTTTATTAGACGGCGCTGTAAAAGATAAAAATGTACGAGATAAATATTTAAGTAATGCAAATAAAGGTGTAGAAAGACTAATTTATATTGTGAGAGATTTAGATATGATTACCAAATTAGAAATAGGGGATTTAAGTTTAAATATAGAGGCTTTTGATATAGTTGAACTCGTGCAAAGTGTTTTTGAACTCTTTGAAATGAAAGCAACAAAAAAAAATATTACACTAACTTTCGATATCGATTACAAAGAACCCATAATGGTAAATGCTGATAAGGAACGTATACAGCAAGTACTAACGAATCTTGTTGTTAACTCTATTAAATACGGAAGACAGCAAGGAACAACGGAGGTTAGTATAGAAAACCTTATAAAAAATAAAGTTATTGTTCGAGTAACGGATAATGGAGAAGGCATTGAAAAAAAGCATATACCAAGATTATTTGAACGTTTTTATAGAGTAGATAAAAGTGGTTCCCGTAAAGAAGGAGGCTCTGGTTTAGGCTTGGCTATTGTTAAGCATATTATTGAAGCCCATGACGAGAAAATTTATATAGAAAGTGAATTTGAAGTTGGTAGCGAGTTTTCTTTTACCCTAGAAAAGTTCGAATAGTCGTTTGTAGTTTATTTCATAATCAAAATGCTTTAATCCAGAACTAGTATTTATATTTTCTAACTTTTTCAATGTAAATTTATCTTGTTTGCAACTTGGTACAATGCCTAAATCATCTAATCTTTTTGCTAAATATTCTTGTTCAAATTGTCCTGGTGTTGGTATAAAAAAAGCTTTCTTTTCTAACTTTGCTAAATCCATTATTGTGGTATACCCCGAACGCGATAACACCAATGCACTTTCATTTATAGTTTGTTCTAACAAATCACTTGTCATAAAATTATAAATAGTCATATGGTTTTTTTGTGTTTTTGATTGTACTTTTTCAATAACCCCTTTTACAAAAACAATAGTTCCTTTAAACCCATTTAACTCCTCCATAAGTTTTTCTTCTAATAAGGTTCGTTGTGGTTCTGGACCAGATAATAAGACTAATAAATCGATTGTAGTTTTTATTTCTTTTTTTTGAAATCGACTTAAAGGACCTATATACTTTGTTGGCAATTCAGGAATATAAACATGACTAAGTTTGCCACTTAAATTGGGGTCTCCTAAATTATCTGGAACCCAACAAATATCAAATTGCTTCATTATTTTTTGATGCATTTTAGTGCTCATCCACGTTGTGCTTCCACTTAAAACCTGTAATTGATGACTAATAAAAACACAAGGCACTTTTTTATTGTGTAAGCCAAGCCTGTTGTCACTAATAACGCCATTAATACGATATGTATCAATAATTGTTTTGATCGCTTTTTTTTCTGCTTTAATAGCTTTTAAAACTTTTGGGGAATCTTTTAATAGTTTCCACTTAAATAGTTTAGCATTTTTGGCATATTCAATATTGTAAGATGGTAATTCAAGACTTTCCAGATTTGGAAATTCTTTTTTTAGTAACTGCAAAGCGACACCATCGCTAGCTAGAATAACTTCAAAATTATTTTTCAATAGCGCACGAATAATTGGTATGCAGCGCGTTGCATGACCAAGTCCCCAATTTAAAGGTGCAACTAATATGCGTTTTTTATCTTTCATAAAAAACAAAGATAAGCATAATCATGACTCGTTATATTTCCTTAATTTTGCCAAAACATTAAATAATTGTGGGAAGTAAAAATAAATTAAAACGCTTTAAAGAAAACGAAACTTTTAAAAACGTTTTCGAACCAACTAGAGAAGCGTTAGTTGATGCAGAATATGAATTAAAAGGGAATTGGTGTTCTTCGTTTTTTAAAAATAACAATCCACTAGTTTTAGAACTAGGTTGTGGTAAAGGTGAGTATAGTGTTGCTCTAGCAAAAAAATATCCAAATAAGAATTTTATTGGTATTGATATAAAAGGAGCGCGTTTTTGGAGAGGAGCAAAAACTGCAATCGAAGAAAAGATACCAAACGTAGCTTTTATACGTACACAAATTGAATTGGTAGAACATGTTTTTGCAGAAAATGAAGTTGACGAAATCTGGATTACTTTTCCCGATCCGCAAATAAAATATAAACGTACCAAGCATCGAATGACGAATTCTACATTTTTGAAACGTTATAAAAACATTTTGAAAGCAGATGGAGTCATGAACCTCAAAACAGATAGTGAATTTATGCACGGGTATACTCTAGGGTTATTGCATGGTGAAGGTCATGAAGTGTTATATGCAAATCATAATGTCTATAAGCAAGAAGGAAGTCCTGAAGAAGTAACTAGTATTCAAACCTTTTATGAAAGTCAATATCTTAAAGAAGACAAAGCAATTACGTATATTCGCTTTAAAATAAAATAGTTTTGAATATAACCATTACCTTTATTTTAGGATTACTTGTGGCTTTGGTTGGTGTAATTCCACCAGGATTACTAAACATGACAGCTGCTAAAATTAGCCTAAAAGATGGGTATTCTAGAGGGATTACTTTTTCTATAGGTGCATGTGTAATTATTGTTTTTCAAACCTATATAGGGACTCTTTTTGCAAGATATTTAAGCAATCATCAAGATGTTGTAGATGTTTTACAACGTGTTGCTTTTGTTTTGTTTGTATTGATTACTATTTATTTTTTATTAGTAGCAAAAAAGGAAGCCAAGCCAAAAGCCGAATTAAAAGTGAAAAGTAAAAAAAGCAGGTTTTTTCAAGGAATACTACTATCTGCTTTAAACGTATTCCCTATTCCCTATTATGCCTATATGAGTATTACTTTAGCTTCTTTTGGGTGGATGGATTTTGAGAAAACCAGTATATTTTCTTATGTTGCTGGGGCTACATCTGGAAGTTTTGTAGCATTCTATTTTTATATTTTCTTTTTCGATAAAATAAAGAGTAAAACACTTACTTCGCAAAAAAGTATGAATTATCTTATTGGTACAGTAACAGGAATAATTTCTATTATTACGTTATTTCATATTCTTAAAGATATATAATGCAACAAAAAACGCTCAATTTTTTCGATAAGGTTTATGAAGTTGCTCGCTTAATACCATATGGTCGTGTTACAAGTTATGGAGCAATTGCCAAATATTTAGGCGCAGCAAAAAGCGCAAGAATGGTTGGTTATGCTATGAATGGATCTACCAGTAAAGACGTTCCAGCACATAGAGTTGTTAATCGAAAAGGATTGCTTACTGGTAAAATGCACTTTGATGGTACTAACCTCATGCAGCAGTTATTAGAAAACGAAGGTGTTGTAGTTGTTGAAAACCAAATTCAAAACTTTGAAACACTTTTTTGGGACCCTGTAAAGGAACTTTGATTTGTAAATTTTTAGTCCTAAAATACCTTGTTATTTCCTAATTGCAACAAAACGCACAAATAATCACCTCTTAGAAACTATAATTTTCATCAATAATACTATAAAAAACTTACAGCTTCAATCTTCTCACTTACAGCATTATTAATTATATTTGCTGTTTAGAATTAATCTTAATAGAATTTGAAAGTTTAGCCTGTGTTTTCAGACTATATTTTCAATAGATATAAAACATGAAACTCAACAAACAAGACATATTAAAAGCATTAGAAACCATTTCGGCTCCTGGGGAAGGACAAAATATGGTAGAAAGTGGTGCAGTAACTAACGTAATTACTTTTGGTGATGAGGTTGTTGTAGATATTACAATAACAAACCCAAGCTTACAAGCAAAAAAGAAGACAGAAGTTGAAATACTGCAAACCATTCATAAATTAGTGTATGAAAAAGCAAAAATAAAAGTAAATGTAAAAGTGGAAGCACCAACAAAATCTGCTCCTAATGTAATCAAAGGAAAATCCATTCCTGGTATTCAAAATATAGTTGCAGTAGCCTCAGGAAAAGGGGGAGTTGGTAAATCTACAGTTACAGCAAATTTAGCAGTAACCCTTGCTAAAATGGGCTTTAAAGTAGGAATATTAGACGCAGATATCTACGGTCCATCTATTCCAATTATGTTTGATGTAGTAAACGAAAAACCTCTAGCAGTTACTGTAGAAGGGAAATCTAAGATGAAACCTGTAGAAAATTACGGCGTAAAAGTTTTGTCTATTGGCTTTTTTACCAAACCAGACCAAGCAGTAGTTTGGCGTGGTCCAATGGCTGCAAAAGCATTAAATCAAATGATTTTTGATGCCGCTTGGGGAGAATTAGATTTTCTGCTTTTAGACTTACCTCCAGGAACAGGAGATATACATTTAAGCATTATGCAGTCGCTACCAATTACAGGAGCAGTTGTAGTTAGTACCCCACAAAATGTAGCTTTAGCAGATGCTAAAAAAGGAGTGGCAATGTTTCAACAAGAAAGCATTAATGTCCCTGTTTTAGGAATCATAGAAAATATGGCGTATTTTACACCAGCTGAATTACCAGAAAATAAATATTATATATTTGGTAAACAAGGAGCAAAAAATCTTGCCGAAGATTTACAAGTACCATTTTTAGGAGAATTACCTCTAGTGCAAAGTATTCGTGAAGCAGGAGATGTTGGTCGTCCAGCAGCATTACAAACTGCAACTAGTTTAGAGCAAGCATTCGAAAAAATAACACAAAATGTAGTGCAAGAAGTAGTGCGTAGAAATGACGATTTGCCTCCAACCGAAGCAGTTAAAATAACAACAATGGCTGGCTGTTCAGCAGTTAAAAAATAATAAATGACTACAGAAGAACTAAGATTAAATATAGAGAAAGCCTTAGATGAAATCCGTCCGTTTTTACAAAGTGATGGCGGCGACATTTCATTACTATCCATCGAAGATGACAAACTGGTAAAAGTACAATTACAAGGTGCTTGCGTAGGTTGTAGTGTCAATCAAATGACACTTAAGTCGGGTGTAGAAATGACTATAAAAAAGTATGCACCACAAATAGAGCAGGTTATTAATATCGAAGCTTAGTTGGGCGTGACCACAAGGGTCAGGCTTTCACTACTCGCTCTCTGCGAGGAGCTCAAACAAGCCGTTCCATCCTTCACGCAAACTGATAAAAGTCATAAAATTTTGTAATCCTATTGCATAATTTTGACAGATAAAATAGAGTGAAACTTAACCTACATCGTTTTTCTAATCTTGTAGGTTTTATACTAAAAAATGGAGGTAGTATTACTTAAAATTCTAGCCTTCGCAGGAATGAAATGATTAAAACAGATATACTAATAATAGGAGCAGGGCCAACAGGATTGTTTGCCGTTTTTGAAGCAGGATTATTAAAATTGAAATGCCATTTAATAGATGCATTACCACAACAAGGTGGACAGTGTTCGGAGTTATACCCTAAAAAACCTATTTACGATATTCCTGCATATCCAGAAATTCTTGCTGGAGATTTAACACATAAGTTAATGGAGCAATGCAAACAATTCGAACCAGGATTTACACTAGGCGAACGTGCAGAAACCATAGACAAACAAGAAGATGGCACCTTTATTGTAACTACCAATAAAGGTACAAAACACCAAGCCCCAGTAGTTGCAATTGCTGGTGGATTAGGAAGTTTTGAGCCTAGAAAACCTTTAATCCATAACATCGCAGACTTTGAAGATAAAGGTGTTGAGTATATGATAAAAGAACCAGAATTTTATCGCGATAAAAAAGTGGTTATTGCGGGTGGAGGAGATTCTGCCTTAGATTGGAGTATCTTTTTAAGTGATATTGCAAGTTCGGTAACTTTAATACATAGAAGAAATGAATTTCGAGGTCATTTAGATTCTGTAGAAAAAGTACAAGAACTTAAAACAGCAGGTAAAATAAACCTAATTACTCCTGCAGAAGTTGTTGGTATTTTAGGAGATAAAAAATTAAAAGGAATTGTTGTAAAACAAGCAGAACACATAGAAAAAGAGTTCGAGTTAGAATGTGATCATTTTATTCCGCTTTTCGGACTTTCACCAAAGTTAGGACCAATTGCAAATTGGGGATTAGAAATAGAAAAAAATGCCATTAAAGTAAATAACGCATTAGACTATCAAACTAATATACCTGGAATTTATGCTATTGGAGATGTAAATACCTATCCTGGGAAATTAAAATTAATTCTTTGCGGATTTCATGAAGCGACACTTATGTGCCAATCTGCCTACCAAATTATAAATCCTGGTAAACGATTTGTACTAAAATACACAACCGTTAGTGGAGTAAATGGATTTGATGGAACAAGAAAAGAAGCGCCAAAAGCAGTAGTAAAAAAAATAGAATAAGTATGTAGTCTCACTAAGCAGTTTTAATAAACTCAGAGAGTCTCGTCTAAAAATTAAAAAGATTCCCGCTTCCGCGGAAACTAAAGATGGAACAAGACATAAATATAAAAATAACAGATAGAGATGGTGTAACACATGCTATTGTAGCTCCAACAGATATGGCTATGAATCTAATGGAAGTAGTTCGTTCTTACGAACTTGCTCCAGAAGGAACCATTGGAATATGTGGAGGCATGGCAATGTGTGCTTCCTGTCAATGTTATGTGTTAAGCAATACAGAATTACCAGAAATGCAAGATGATGAAGAGGCCATGTTAAGTGAAGCATTCGATGTTAAAGAGAACTCTAGATTAGGTTGCCAGATTCAAATGACTCCAGCAATGGAAGGTCTTGAAGTAGAACTTGCTCCTGAAAGTTAAGGGTTGCGTTAAGGATTGAAATGGCATCCTTTTTTATCTAGTTGCACGCAGTGAAACGTATAAGGTAAAAAAGATATAATGAAAAGCCTGACCTTTTTTTAAAGGTAACGCCCAAATAATTCAATTCGTTTTATAGTCTATTAGCTTTTTTGGTCCTTCTAATAATACACGTACAATTTTTAGTGTACCATCTTCTGTTGTAGCAATTTGCCATTTTATTAATGCGATTTCGCCATTTTCAATTTCAATTCCTGTAATACTTCTTGGGTGTACACAGCTTCCATCATTAAAAAAGGCAATATCTCCAGGTTCTGGAAAACGAGGCCTGTGTGTATGTCCAACTATAGTAATTAAGTTGTTGTTATCGGTAATCCATTTTTTTGTTCTGCGTTCTACTTTAATAAGCTCTTTATAGTTTTTTGCAGGACTTGTAGGGTCTGCAATTCCCATGACATTTAAAGGTTTCCAAAGTGCTCTAACTAAAAAACGACTCCATTTCCAAAAGGTATAATTCCACCAATCTGCTTGATGTCCATGCGTTAAAAAAACTTCTTGTTGCGTTTTTGTATGTTTTAATATAATACCTTCATAGTATTTAATATCTTTAAAAAGCTCTACATCTTCACCAATTTTAGGGTCAAAATAAGTCGATAAATTTCTTTTTACATATTCCGGATCACGATACACCATATCATGATTTCCCCAAATCATATGTAATCTGTTTTGCTCATGAAATAGTTTCATGAGTAGATATACATTTTTATGAGCTTCTAAGATTGGTGTGAACGATAAGTTTTCCCATAGTTCATCTCCATCTCCAATTTCAGCATAGCTATATCCTTCTGCATAATAATGCTTCAATGCGTGAAAATAAATATTTCTATTGTTTGCAAAATCATCAGCAAAACTATTATCTCCACGATGGCAATCACTAAAAAGAATAAATTTTGAATCGTTATCAAAATCTAAAATTTTTGCTTCATTATACGCTTTATCTAATCGTTTTTTTGCTGAAAACATATAGTAAATGTAACTAAAAAATGTCATTCTGAGTGTAATGAAGAATCTGAAGAAGATTTTCAACTACGCTCAAAATGACATAATATTTAAGATTATAAAATATTGTTAAGTGGCTTATTTAAAAGCATTTAATCCTGTAATGTCTAGTCCTGTAATCAATAAGTGAATATCGTGAGTACCTTCATAAGTAATTACACTTTCTAGGTTCATAGAATGTCTCATTATAGAATATTCTCCAGAAATTCCCATTCCCCCAAGCATTTGCCTAGCTTCACGAGCAATATTAATTGCCATTTCTACATTGTTTCTTTTTGCCATCGAAATTTGCGCTGAGGTAGCTGTACCGTTTTCACGCATCACACCAAGTCGCCAAGCTAATAATTGTGCTTTGGTGATTTCTGTAATCATCTCAGCTAATTTCTTTTGTTGTAATTGAAATTGCCCTATAGGTTTTCCAAATTGCATACGTTCTTTACTGTAACGTAATGCCGTATCGTAGCAATCCATTGCAGCTCCAATTGCTCCCCAAGCAATACCAAAACGAGCAGAATCTAAACATCCTAAAGGAGCACCAAGACCTGATTTATTTGGTAATAAGTTTTCTTTTGGCACTTTCACATTATCAAAAATTAGCTCACCAGTAGCAGATGCTCTAAGGGACCATTTATTGTGTGTTTCTGGAGTAGTAAATCCTTTCATGCCACGTTCAACAACGAGACCATGAATTCTTCCTTCTTCATTTTTTGCCCAAACCACAGCGATATTGCAAAAAGGTGCATTAGAAATCCACATTTTTGCACCATTTAAAAGGTAATGGTCTCCCATATCTTTAAAATTGGTAACCATTCCTCCAGGGTTACTTCCATGATCTGGTTCTGTAAGCCCAAAAGAACCTATCCATTCGCCAGAGGCTAATTTAGGTAAGTATTTGTTGCGTTGTTCTTCGTTTCCGTATTTCCAAATTGGGTACATTACTAAAGACGATTGTACAGAGGCTGTACTTCGAACTCCAGAGTCTCCACGTTCAATTTCTTGCATGATTAAACCATAAGAAATTTGGTCTAATCCAGCTCCTCCATATTCTTCTGGAATGTATGGTCCAAAAGCGCCAATTTCAGCCAAACCCTTTACAATTTGTGTTGGGAATTCTGCTTTTTGTGCATAGTCTTCAATAATAGGAGAAACATCACGTTTCACCCATTCTCTTGCTGCATCACGAACCAATTTGTGTTCTTCGGTTAGTAATTCATCAAGGTTATAATAATCTGGTGCTTCGAATAAATCGGCTTTCATTCTAATTATGATATTTAATGCTTCTATTTTTTACGAATTCATTAAAATAGAAGGCGTTATTTTATACGTTTAACAAAAGTAACGAAATCGTTTTCATTGTCAAATTTAAATATCACATTTTAAGATAAAAATCTTTCGTTAAATTTATGTAGTCTTCTGTGTATTGGTGTCTTGCAGTTTCTATAATTAGTTCCTCTTTTTGTATTTCGCTTTCGCGGAAGGAAAATTCTAAAAGACTTCTTTTTATTTCTGAAGATGGACTTCCTTTAACATGCAAAATTCTATTAGGAAATAACTTTACTTTTGATGCTAAGTCTATGAGATTAGTTTCTTCTTTAAACGGAATAACTACTGAGAAAATGCCATCTTCTACTAGTAAAGATGCAACACTTTCTATTAAATGCGAAAAAGGCATCGCATCTTGAAACCTTGCTAAATCGCGTGATGTATTTGCCGTTTTAAAGTCTTCCGAATAAAAAGGAGGATTCGATATAATTAAATCGTATTTGTCTTCTATTTCTTCTTTGAACTCTTCTAAAGCTGCGTGATAGCAAAAAAGTCTGTCTGCCCAAGGCGCATTTTCAAAATTATCTACACATTGCTCATAAGCATTTTCATCAATTTCCATAGCATCTATCACTTCTGCTGAAGATCGTTGGGCTAACATAAGGGATAAAATACCAGTTCCTGCACCAATATCTAGCGTTGCAAAAGGGTTTTGTTTTACAGAAGTCCAAGCGCCAAGTATAACTGCATCTGTGCCAACTTTCATAGCACATTGGTCTTGACGTACCTGAAATTCTTTGAATTTAAATGGTTTGTTCATAAGAGTAAGAGTCTTTCCTATTTAATAAGGATTTACTTATTCCTCTAAATATAAGTCAATCAATCCTTCTGGAGTATCCACAAGAATAACTTTATTTTCTTTATCTACTTTTTTAATAAAGTGATCGTTCATTGGTATTAATATTTCAATACCGTCTCGGTCTATTTCAAAAAGAGCTTGTGCAGTTGTATCGTTAACTCCTGTGATAATTCCTACGTCTCCAAAGTTTACATCTTTTACGGTAAAGCCAGTGATTTCGTGAAAGTAAAATTTATCATCTTCCAGTTTTGGCAAAAATTCTAAAGGTAGATATAGCTCATTTTTTAAAATGGCATCCGCATCTTCATCTGTATCTACATCTTCAAACTTAATACGTAATAGTTCCGATTTGTGTAACTGAGCTTTTTCAATAAAAAAAGGAACAAGATTGCCTCTTAAATCTACAAAAACGGACTCTAAACCATCATATATTTCTGGTTCGTCTGTATCTAGTTTTACTAGAACCTCTCCTTTAAAACTGTATTTTTTAACAATCTTTCCTAAATAAAAACAATCTTCTTTTTTCATCGAAAAATCTATTTTTTGTGAGATAACAGGAATATCTCTATAGTTATACTAAGTTTCTGCTTTGCAACGGATTTTTATAATATTATTTCATAAAAAAACTCCAATACAAGTAGTATTGGAGTTTAAAAGTATAAAAAAATATTTTTTATTCTTCTTCGTTAGATGCTTCTTCTGCAGGAGCATCTTCTGTAGTTTCTTCTACAACTGGAGCTGCAGCTGCAATTCTAGCTTCGTTTGCTGCTTTTTCAGCTTCAAAAGCTTTTGCTTTTGCTTCTGCTTCCGCTTTAGCTAAACCATCTGTTTTGTTTCCAATTTTACTTGCTTTTTCTTCTAACCAAGCAGTAAATTTAGCTTCTGCTTGTTCTTCTGTTAAAGCACCTTTAGTTACTCCACCTTTTAAATGTTTTTTTAACAAAACACCTTTGTAAGATAAAATAGCTTTTGCTGTATCTGTTGGTTGTGCACCATTTTCTAACCATGTTACAGCTCCATCAACATTTAATTCAATGGTTGCTGGGTTAGTGTTTGGATTGTAAGCACCTAATTTTTCTAGGTATTTACCATCTCTTTTCGCGCGAGCATCTGCTGCTACGATCCAGTAATAAGGTTTTCCTTTTTTACCGTGTCTTTGTAATCTAATTTTTACAGGCATAATAATTAATTCATTGAGGTTCTCGACCTCTGGTTATTAATAAGTGTGCAAAGATACTATAAATTATTTATATTCAACTTTTATTATTAATCATTTTTTTATGCTATTTTTAGGCTCTCAAATTATATAAAAATTATGAAAAAGATATTTGTGTTTATTTTTTCAGCTTTCTTAGTATTAAGTTGTGGTGAAGATATACAGTTTAATACACCCGCTATTCAAGCAGAAAAGGATGGGAGTTCATGGCGAGCTGAAGCTTTTGAAGCTGATATTGATTTTGGTGCAATTGTAGTTCGTGGTCGAAGAGGCTCAGAATCCATATGGTTATTGCCAGATAATGATAATCGAGATACTTACGTGTTAGGAGAAAATAATATTAGTGAAGCAAGATATGTAAATGCTCAAGGTGTAGTTTTTTCAACAAAATATGCGCCAGACCCAAGTGTTCAAATTTACCCAGCCGATGGACAAATTGTTATAGAAAGTTTTGATACTGTAGATGGTAGTAATGCAGTAACTGGAACATTCTGGTTTAATGCTTTTACTGAAGATGGATTACAAAAGGTTAATTTTAGTCAAGGTGTTTTTTATAGGGTTGTTTTATCAGGAGGTCTTAATGCAGGTACTATAGTTTCTTGTGATGAAGCTGTTACTGCTACAACAGCTGCTTTAGCGGTTTACGAAGCTGTAGATAATATGAGTTCTAGTTTTCCGCCTGCTTGTAATGCATATAAGGCAGCATTAATGCAACAAATTACTAGTTGTGGTGATGATACAAATACATTACAAAATATTATTGATGGTCTAGATTGTGTTCTTCCTTGTGATGTTGCTACTGCTAATACGGATGCAGCTTTAGTTGTTTATGACAATACAGATGCATCAAGCACAGCGTATCCTGATGTATGTAATGAATATAAATTAACATTAGAGCAGCAGATTGAAAGTTGTGGAGATACTACTGGTGATTTACAAGTTTTAATTGATGGTTTAGATTGTAACTAAGAATAGTATTTCTATTCGTGGATAGGTTTAATGAAGTTCTTTAAAATGGATATTCTTACTATATAATTTGCTAAATACATTAGGACAACAAATAGAAAATTGTGGAGATGCTAGTAATGCACTACTAGATATTATTTATGGTTTGGACTGTCTAAAAGTAGTAATAGTTCCTGTAGAATGTTAAACTTGTTTCATTACTTCATTTTTAGATACCGAATGTTGAGATGATTGTTATGTAATAAACAATGAACGTCTCGATCACTTGAGCTTCGGTTACTAATTTAGATTTAACAGTAGTTTCTTTTGAAGAGTATATTCCAGGCCTGGAAGCAGCAGTGTATTCTAGTAATCAAAAGATCGAAAACAAAAAAAGAGTAGCCAATTGGTTGCTCTTTTTTTTGTTAAATACTCTTAAATTTCTCATAAACACTGTTAAACCACTTGACATAAGTGTTAGTTTGTGTTATGTTGTTATTGCAGATGTGAAACAATACGCATCTATAAATAAAGCTATTGGAATTTAAAATGTAAAAGATATAATGAAGTTCACAGAAAAAATTTCAAACCAATTAAATGAGTTATTAGTAAAAAATTATGATGCCGAAAAAGGGTATTTAAATGCTATTGATAATGTAGAGGACGCTAATTTAAAAATGTTCTTCAAGCGAAGAGCTTCCGAGCGAAGTGATTTTGCTAAAGAATTAAGAACCGAAATTCAGCTTTATGGAGAAGTTCCAGAAAACTCAGGTAGTTTTAAAGGAACGATGCATAGAAACTGGATGACTTTAAAGGCTACATTGACTTCAAACAATGAAGAAGCAATTTTAGAAGAAGCCTTACGTGGAGAAAAAGCAAGTTTAGATGAATATAATGAAATCATTAATTCAGATATGGTATTTCCACCATCTATTGATACTTTATTGAATAAGCAAAAAGATGCTATACAATCTGCAATAAATACAGTTAAAGTACAAGAGGAATTAGTGTCTTAAAAGTATAATACATATAAATGAAAAAGCACAACCAATAGGTTGTGCTTTTTTTGTTTAAAACTGTTTATAACTTTCCCATATATAAAGGCCATTTTTTCTTAATTTTATCGTTCTCTTTTATTCTTAAGAAAACACCTTTATGTACTTAATTTTTGATACAGAAACTACCGGTTTGCCAAAACGTTGGGATGCTCCAATTACCGATACCGATAATTGGCCTCGATGTATACAAATAGCATGGCAATTACACGATGCTATGGGGAACTGTATCGAAAGTCAAGATTATTTAGTGCAGCCAGAAGGGTTTAATATACCTTATGATGCAGAGAAAATTCATGGTATTTCAACAGAATTAGCCCAAGAACAAGGTGTGCCTTTAGCTGAGGTGCTAGAGAAATT
Source organism: Lacinutrix cladophorae (assembly GCF_053604645.1). Classification (NCBI taxonomy): domain Bacteria; kingdom Pseudomonadati; phylum Bacteroidota; class Flavobacteriia; order Flavobacteriales; family Flavobacteriaceae; genus Lacinutrix; species Lacinutrix cladophorae. The sequence continues at coordinate 684,665 of NZ_JBSHNR010000121.1, forward strand.
TAATGAAGCTTTAGGTAAAACCAAGTTTGTAGTTGGACAGAATGTAAAGTTTGACCTGAATATTATGGGAGCCGAATTTGTTCGTGGAGACGTAGCAAATCCATTACAAGAACTTCCTGTTTTAGATACTTGTACCGAACATACTGCTAGTTTATGTCAGCTTCCTGGTGGTAGATATGGTAAATTTAAACTGCCAACCTTAACCGAGTTACATCAGTTTTTATTTGATGCTCCTTTTGGAGAAGCGCATAATGCAACTGCAGATGTTGAGGCAACTACGCGTTGTTTTTTCGAGTTAATTCGTAGAGAAGAATATACACATGAACAGTTAGATGTTCCGGAGGATTATTTTCAAAAATTTACACAAGAGAATCCACAAACCATTGCTTTAATTGGTTTAAAACATATTAATCTTAAAAGCGAAAGCGCTAAGATTAATGAACGATTACAAAAAGCACAAGCTAGTGATATTTCTTCGCAAGAAATAAAGGAAAATATTGAAAGTCTTGAGGCTGTAGATTTTGTGCATTTACATAATCATTCCCAATTTTCGGTATTACAATCTACAATTAGTGTCCCAAATTTAGTAGCATCTGCAGCAGAATACAATATGACTGCAGTGGCGCTTACAGATCATGCCAATATGATGGGAGCTTTTCATTTTGTAAAAGCAGTAAATAATCATAATAAAAGTGTAAAAGCTAAGAATGAAGAAGCTTTAGAGCGAGGCGACACAGCCTCATTAAACGAAATGAAACCAATTATTGGTTGCGAGTTTTTTGTGTGCGAAAACCATTTAGATAAAACAAGAAAAGATAATGGCTATCAAATTGTACTAATAGCGAAGAATAAAAACGGCTACCATAATTTGGCTAAATTATCTTCACATGCTTTTGTTAATGGCTTTTATTATTTGCCTAGAATCGATAAAAAACTAATTCAAGAATATAAAGAAGACCTAATTTGTTTAACAGGAAACCTTTATGGTGAAGTACCAAGTAAGGTTTTAAATGTAGGAGAAAACCAAGCAGAAGAATCGCTTTTATGGTGGAAAGAACAATTTGGTGATGACTTGTATGTGGAGCTTATGCGACATAATCAAGAAGATGAAAACCGTGTAAATCCTGTGTTAATAGAGTTGTCTAAAAGACACAATATTAAGTTGGTAGCGACGAATAATACTTATTACTGCAAGAAAAAAGATGCAAACGCGCACGATATTTTATTATGTGTAAAAGATGGAGAAAAACAAGCGACTCCAATAGGAAGAGGTAGGGGTTACCGATATGGTTTGCCAAATCAGGAGTACTATTTTAAGTCTCCAGACGAAATGAAAGCCTTGTTCAAAGATGTTCCTGAAGCTATTTCCAATATTCAAGAAGTTGTAGATAAAATAGAACCTTTTCAATTGGCTCGTGATGTATTGTTACCAGCATTTGATATACCAGAAGAATTTGTTTTCGAAGAAGACAAAAAAGATAATGGAAAACGTGGGGAAAATAAATTTCTTAGGCATTTAGTTTACGAAGGAGCCAAAGAACGTTATGGAGAAGAACTATCGGAAGAAGTAGTAGAGCGTTTAGATTTTGAGCTAAGCGTTATTGAAAAAACAGGATATCCTGGTTATTTCCTTATTGTAGAAGATTTCATTCGTGAAGCTCGAAATATGGATGTATCTGTTGGTCCTGGTCGAGGTTCGGCAGCAGGTTCTGTAGCAGCATATTGTTTAAAGATTACCAATATCGATCCTTTAAAATACAATCTGCTTTTTGAGCGTTTTTTAAATCCGGATCGTGTGAGTATGCCAGATATTGATATCGATTTTGATGATGAAGGCCGTGGTCGCGTCATGGAATATGTAATCGATAAATATGGAAGCAATCAAGTAGCACAAATTATCACCTATGGTACCATGGCTGCAAAGTCATCTATTCGTGATACTGCACGTGTTCTTGATTTACCGTTATTTGATGCAGATAGAATTGCTAAGCTAATTCCAAACATGTCGAAACTGAACAAGATTTTTGGTTTAGACGAAAAAGAATTAAGTAAAAAGTTTAGAGCAGAAGATTTAGAAAAAGTTAATGAACTTTTAAATATTTCAGATGGTGAAGATTTACCAGCAGAAACTGTAAATTTAGCAAGAACATTAGAAGGTTCTGTTCGTAATACAGGAATTCACGCCTGTGGTGTCATTATTACTCCAGATGATATTACCAAATTCGTTCCCGTTTCTGTAGCAAAAGATTCTGGTTTATATGTTACCCAATTTGATAACTCAGTTGTAGAAGATGCTGGATTATTAAAAATGGATTTCTTAGGATTAAAGACCTTAACGCTTATAAAAGATACTGTAAAAATTGTAAAGGCAAAGCATGATATTCTTTTAGATCCAGATAGTTTTCCGCTAGACGATGAAAAAACCTACGAGCTTTTCCAAAGAGGGGAAACTGTAGGAGTCTTTCAATATGAATCTCCAGGAATGCAAAAACACCTTAAAGATTTAAAACCTACCGTTTTTGAAGATTTAATTGCCATGAATGCACTCTATCGTCCAGGACCTATGGAGTATATTCCAAGTTTTGTTAGAAGAAAACATGGTGACGAAGAAATAGAATATGACCTTCCAGCAATGGAAGAATACCTAAAAGAAACCTACGGAATTACAGTATATCAAGAGCAAGTAATGTTGCTTTCGCAAAAGCTTGCAGATTTTACTAAGGGGGAAGCCGATGTACTGCGTAAGGCAATGGGTAAAAAGCAAATTGCGGTTCTAGATAAAATGAAACCGAAATTTATAGAACAAGCAAGTGCAAAAGGGCATGATGCTAAAGTTTTAGAAAAAGTATGGAAAGACTGGGAAGCCTTTGCGAGTTATGCTTTTAATAAATCACATTCTACATGCTATGCTTGGATTGCTTACCAAACCGCATATTTAAAAGCGCATTACCCTGCCGAATATATGGCAGCTGTTCTTTCTAATAACATGAACGATATAAAATCGGTTACCTTCTTTATGGATGAATGTAAGCGAATGAAACTAAAAGTTCTAGGCCCAGATGTAAATGAAAGTTATTACAAGTTTTCTGTTAATCAGGATTATGCAGTGCGTTTTGGTATGGGAGCTATTAAAGGAGTAGGACACGGAGCAGTAAAAACCATTATAGAACACAGAAAAGATGCACCTTATAAATCTATTTTCGATTTAGCAAAACGAATTGATTTGCGAGCAGCAAATAAAAGAGCCTTCGAAAATCTTGCACTTGCAGGTGGATTTGATGGCTTTGGTGATACTCACAGAGCACAATATTTTCATGATGAAGGCGACGGCGTAACCTTTTTAGAGAAAGCAGTAAAATATGGTGCAAAACACCAAGAAAATGAAAATTCTGCACAAGTAAGTTTGTTTGGTGCTGCTAGTGATGTGCAAATAGCAGAACCAGTTGTTCCTCCTTGTGAAGAATGGGGAACCATGGAAAAACTTGCACAAGAAAGAGAAGTGGTTGGTGTTTATATTTCTGGTCATCCTTTAGACGATTTTAAAACCGAAATGAAAACGTTTTGCAACGCCAATTTAGCTTTGTTTAATGATTTAAACACCTATGTAAATAGAGAGCTTACATTTGGAGGTGTAGTAACAGATGTGCAACATCGAGTAAGTAAACAAGGTAAAGGTTGGGCAATGTTTACTATGGAAGACTATACCGATAGTTTTGAATTTCGAATATTTGGCGAAGAATATTTAAAATTTAGACATTTTTTAATGAAAAACAATTTTGTGTACACCAAGATTTTTATTCGTGAAGGTTGGGTGAATAAAGATACCGGAAAAAAGAGTGATCCTAGAATGCAATTTAATAGTTTTCAATTGCTACATGATGTTATGGATACCTACGCTAAAAAATTATCTATACAGTTAAATATTAAAGAGATTGAAACAGAAAAAATTCAATTTTTGAAGCAATTATTTAATATGCATCCAGGAAATCAAGCTTTAAATTTTGTAGTTTATGATAATGCTGAACAAATAAAACTACCAATGATAAGTAGAAAACAAAAAATAAAAGTAAGCCAAGAATTATTGGGCGAATTAGACAATAATCAGGTTTTTTATAAGCTAAATTAGGGTTGTTAAGATGCTTATTATTGTTTGGTGCGCAAAGGATTGATACGGCATCCTTTTTTGCCAAGAAAAGCAAAAAAGATATAGAGGAAAGCCTGGTTTATGCGCCCAAATAAAAAGTAATATAGACTAAAACAATAGACTAATAAACAGAACAAATTGTTAGTTTGTAAGCTTTGGCAAAATTTTTGACTAATATTGCATATTAACAAGAAGTAAAATTCAATTAAAACATAAAATTATGGCATTAGAAATCACAGATGCAAACTTTGAAGAAACAGTATTAAAAAGTGACAAACCAGTAATGGTTGACTTTTGGGCAGCTTGGTGTGGACCATGTAGAATGGTTGGACCAATCATTGATGAAATTAGTACAGAATACGAAGGTAAAGCAGTAGTTGGTAAGGTAGATGTAGATGCAAACCAAGAATTTGCAGCAAAATATGGCGTACGTAACATACCAACAGTTTTAGTTTTTCAAAACGGTGAAGTTGTAGGTCGTCAAGTAGGAGTGTCTCCTAAAGCTGTGTATTCGGAAGCAATAGACAAGCTTTTATAAAATAAAACGTAAAAGAAAAGATAAAAGGTTTGCTGTAATGGCAAACCTTTTTTAGTTTAGAGCTGTTATAATTTGTGCGTTTTTTTGCTTTTCAAAAATAAAGCAAAACAAAACAAAACCAGACTAGGGTTTACCCTGAGCGGATTCGAATGGACTGATTTTTGCTTTTAAAGACAAGAAAAGATTTTTCTACCATCCATAACGCGCTTAAAAAAACATATTAATTAATATAATTTCCCCTTTTGGGAAGATGTAGCGAGCGACAGATAGACTTATGAATTTAAGAGACGAACTAAACAAAACGGGAGGTTTTAAAAACCTAGAATTACTTGCTAAGCAAGTAGTAGAAGGTTTTATTTCTGGGATGCATAAAAGTCCGTTTCATGGTTTTTCGGCAGAATTTGCAGAACATAAAATTTACAATCCAGGTGAAAGCACCAGGCATATAGATTGGAAATTATTTGCGAAAACAGACAAATTATACACCAAACGATACGATGACGAAACCAATTTACGCTGTCATATTATTGTAGATAATAGTAGCTCGATGCATTATCCAGAGATGCAAAATTTCTCAATAGATCATTTAAATAAAGTTGCTTTTTCTGCATTAGCCGCTGCGTCTTTAATGCACATGTTAAAAAAACAACGCGATGCCGTAGGGTTAAGCATCTATAGTGATGCTTACAATTTTTATGCACCAGAAAAAGGAAGCGAACGCCATCACCAAATGTTGCTCCATCAATTAAGTGACACAGTAGTTGCTAAAACGTTAAATAGAAAAACAGAAACCTATAATTATTTACACCTTATTGCTGAAAAAATTCATAGACGATCATTGATATTTCTGTTTACAGATATGTTTCAAACTAGCGAAGATGAAGTTAAACTATTTGAAGCACTACGACATTTAAAACATAATAAACATGAAGTAGTGCTATTTCATGTATTCGATAAAAGCAAAGAATTAACCTTCGATTTTGATAATAAACCAAAACGGTTTATAGATGTAGAAACTGGAGAGTATATTAATTTGTATTCTGAAACCGTAAAAGAGAATTATGAAAAAGCAGTTTCAACATATTTTGAAGAATTACGATTAAAATGTGGGCAATACAGAATAAAATACGTCGAGGCTGATATAAATAAAAATTTCGATAATATACTGACAACCTATATGGTAGAGCGCAGAAATTTTGTTTAAGTAATTTTTTTTAAAAAAAACTTAAAAAAACATTTGGGATATTAAATAAGCAATGTATATTTGCAATCGCAATTAAGCAACGGTTTGGTAGTTCAGTTGGTTAGAATACCTGCCTGTCACGCAGGGGGTCGCGGGTTCGAGTCCCGTCCAGACCGCAAAAATTGCTAAAGCTTCTCTTAGGAGAAGCTTTTTTTGGCAATAAAATTTAGTTGTGTTGTTTGATAGATGTTAAAGTCTATCAATGGTTTAAGTAGTTAAACCGATGGAAAGCTTTCCTTTTTTCTTTATAGAAAATTGTGAAGCTTTTTTGTTTTATAAGCTTTTTTTGTACAATTAAAATAAAAACGATACATTTGAACGATGAAATAAGCATTTAAACGTGTTTTTTGTTTTCTTAATTTTAGATTGCTATATATTAGCCGTTCTTAATTAAGTCCCAATAAATTATATTTCAGCTTATTAAGGTTTTTAATCCATTTTATTTATTCCCTCAATAAATACAAAATAGACCTGATGTCTACTTTGTGTTTTTTACAGAAATTTTAATTTCAATTATATAGAGGCATTTGCTTTATATACGTATATATAAAATATTATAAACCATAAAATCAAATAAAATGAAATCCCTAAAAATTACATTATTAGTAGCAGTAGTATGTGCAATCTTCGCATCTTTAACTCCACAAGACAAACCTTCTCAAGAAAAAGAGAAAAACAAAGAAACAATAGTAAAAGTTACTTTTAAAAAGGAAAAACTTAAAATAAAAGTTCCTAACGCATAAATTTATTTATTTTTTAACTATTATACCCTTTGTAAATACGCAAAGGGTATGCTAGTTTATAGTAACTATATGCTAAGAGTTTCATAAAAAGTTATACATTTGAAAGGCAGCCAAAAATTATGTAGACTTGAAAATACAGTATTATTTTTTTATAACATTTTTGATTTATAATGTCTGTCTTGCTCAAAATAAGGATGGATTAGAAAGTCAAATAAAAGAAATACAAAATTTAAAAGATTTATCTAACCAGCAAGAGTATTCTTTTGAGGATAAAATTAATTATGCAAAAGAGGCGGTAGCTTTATCTAAACTTACGAACCTAGATACAATTGTATTAAAAAGCAGCCGTAACTTATCGATGTTATATTTACAGTCTGGAGATTTTGACACTTATAAATCTATAAGTTTTAATAATTTAAAAGTATCAGAAAGAATAAAAGACACTACCTCAATTGCGCATTCGAATTATTATTTAGGTTTTTATTATCATCTTTTAGAGAAGCACGATAGCGCTTATTTCTATTATTATAAATCCTCCAAATTTTACCATTTTTTAAAAGATGCGCAACATGAAGGGGAGGTCTTATCTAATATGGCCGTTATTCAGGAAATAGAAAGAGATTATGTTGGCTGCGAAAATAATGCTATTAAATCTATTTCTTTACTAGAGCAGTTACCAGAAACTGATGGAAATCTAGAAACATTATGGAACGCAAATAGTCTAATTGCTGTAGTTTCAGCAGAATTAGAACAGTATGAAAAAGCATTAGAGTATTATGATAAGACTCTCGTTATTTGTGATAAAATGGAGGATTCTTATGAAAACAAATTGTTTTCTAATATAAATATAGCTGCCTTGTATAGAAGAAAAGGGGACTATGTTACAGCAGAAAGACTTTATGAAAAACTATATAAAGAAGAATCTGTTTTAGACTATGACCCATCTTCTTATTCTATAATTTTATCAGGATTGGCATATGCAAAACTTAAAAATAATACAGCAAATAAATTAGAAATAAAAAAGCTTTTTAATGACGCTTTTCAAATAAGTAAAAAAGAAGATGATGATGTCGGACAGTTATCTATTAGTATGGATTTGGCGGAGTTCTATTTGCAAATAGAAAATCTAGATAGTGCTAGATATTATGTAAATAACGCATATAAAATAGGTAAAGAATTAGTAGCAAATGAAACCATTCTAGAATCTCTTTTACTAAAAGCGAAGATTGATACGGGAGAAAAGGCGCAAAAAAGTTTAAAAACATATATAAAACTTAGTGATAGTTTGCAAAAAGCAGAACGTTCTATAAGAAATAAATTTGCTAGAATAGACTATGAAACCGACCAAATAAAAGCAGAAAAAGAACAAGTTTCAAAAGAAAGATTCTTACTTTTATTAATATCTATTGGTTTGTTAGTTACACTTACTTTACTATACGTTATCATTACCCAGCGCGCAAAAAATAAAGAATTAAAGTTTGTGCAACAACAACAAGAAACCAATGAAGAGATTTATAACCTCATGCTTTCTCAACAAGATAAAATTGATGAAGCAAGAAGTACCGAAAAAAGAAGAATTTCGGAAGAACTTCATGATGGTATTTTAGGAAGACTTTTTGGAACTAGGTTGAGTTTAGATAGTTTGAATATGAGTACTACGGAAGAAGCTATTAAATCTAGAGAAAACTATATTGATGAATTACAGGCCATTGAACAAGAAATTAGAAAAGTATCTCATGAGTTAAATACCGATTTTGTTTCTGGATCTGGATTTAAAGACATTATTGAAACACTTTTAGAAACACAAACAAAAGCATACAAATTAGATTATACACTAACTAATGATGATGCTATACACTGGGATAATGTAACAAATAAAACTAAAATTCATATATATAGAATTTTACAAGAATCTCTTCAAAATATATACAAGCATGCTAATGCTTCCAAAGTAGAAATTAGCTTTACTATAAAAAATAATGTAATTTGTATCACGATAAGAGATGATGGAACTGGTTTTGAAGTAAGTAAATCCAAAAAAGGAATTGGTATTAAAAATATTACATCTAGAGTAAAAGAAATTCAAGGAAAATTAGATATTAAGTCACAAAAAAATGTAGGAACTAGTATTACCATTGCTATTCCTACCAAGTAAAAACGCCCTAACATAATGCACGAAAAAATTAGAATTCTAATGACAGATGATCACCCTATAATTATAGAAGGTTATCAAAACACATTATTAGCTACAAAAAAAGAAACCCAAGAATTACAAATAGATATTGCAAATACTTGCGATCAATCTATTACTTTAATGCAAAAATCCAGAGAAGAAGAGAATCCTTATACTGTTTTATTTATGGATATTAGTTTGCCACCATCGGCAGATGGGTCTATAACTTCTGGAGAAGATCTCTCTAAATACGCTAGAACTATTCTTCCAAATGCTAAAATTGTTATTCTTACCATGTTTAATGAACCATATAGAATACATAATATCATTAAAGAAATAAAGCCAGAAGGTTTTGTTATTAAAAGCGATTTAACTTCAAGAGAACTAGCAAGTGCATTTCAAGCTGTTATTAATAATCCCCCATTTTATAGTACAACAGTTACTAAATATCTTCAAACTACGCTAGACTCTGAAATTGAAATAGACGATATAGATAGAAAAATTTTATACCTTTTATCACAAGGAATTAAAACAAAAAGTTTAACCAAGCATTTAGGTATTTCTACAAGCTCGGTTGAAAAAAGAAAAAAAAATTTAAAAGAAGTGTTTTATATTACAGATAGTCAAGATGAGACTTTACTAATTGAAGCTAGAAAGAAAGGTTTTTTATAAAATTTGTAAGATTTACCTTTTGAAATGTTAATTTATAAACTTTTTGTATTTTTTTTTAACGCTTAAAAGCGTCTAAAATACTGATTAGTATGGTTTTACCGTAATTGTTTTACGGAAAAACCGTAAGCGAGTTTTATAGATTATACCTATCTTTATATTATCAACAACGCATAATTAGTTAATCCCCTCAGATAAAATTATGTTGATTATAGCATGTATTAAGCCTTGTGGTTTCATTTATTTGAAATTATAAGGCTTTTTCGATTTTTTAGTCTTAAAAATTAAAAATAGCCGTTTTGTATTCCCAAAAAGTTAGAATAAAAAAACCGAGATAAACTACAGCTACAATAAACTTTAAAAAGGTACCAGTTAAAAACCCTAAAAAGGAACCAAAAGCTGCTTTTACAGCAGTTTTAGAATCTGCTTTATTAATTAATTCACCAGTCAATGCGCCAATAAAAGGCCAAATAATAATTCCTAACAAACCAAAAACTGGAAAAAATATGGAAATTAATAGACCAACAGTAGTGCCTATCATACCCATTTTACTGCCACCAAATTTTTTGGTGCCAAGTACAGGTATTATATAATCTAGCGCAAAAACAATTAGTGCTACAATTAATGTAATAGCCAAAAACCAAGTATCATTTGGCACTGCTTTAGTAAGGTACAATAAAAATAAACCAATCCAACTCATTGGAGGTCCTGGAAGCACAGGTAGAAAACTACCAATGACGCCAATAATTATAAATAAGAAGCCCAAAAAGGCTAAAAAAATGTCCATGTATTTTTTATTATAAGACGCAATTTACTTCATAATGTTACAATTTATAACTAAAAAATTAGTTCAAACTAAATTTTTAGTTATATTTGTCATGTTAAACTAAGTTTTTAGTTGCATTAAATCAAAGAATAATGAAACAACTCACAAAAGCAGAAGAAGATATTATGCAAGTACTTTGGCAGCTTGAAAAAGCAAATGTTAAAGCTATAATTGAACAATTACCAAACCCCAAACCTGCATATAATACTGTATCTACAATAGTTAGAATTTTAGAAAGTAAAGGTTTTGTTGATTATGAAAAAAAAGGAAAAGGTCATATATACTTTCCATTAGTGCAACAACAAGATTACAGTAATCAATCTATAAATAAATTGGTAGATAATTATTTTCAAGGTTCGTTTAAGAGTATGGTTTCTTTTTTTATGAAAAAAAATGATATCAGTTTAAACGAATTAGAATCTGTTTTAAAGGAAATAAATAAAAAAGAGTAATATGCTACATTATATTATACAAACTATAGCATTTCAGTGTTTCTTTTTAATCGCTTACGATCTGTTTTTAAAAAAAGAAACCTTTTTTAATTGGAATAGGGTTTACCTCTTGGCAACTACCATAGTGTCCTTTATTATTCCTTTTATAAAAATTGATAGTTTTAAAAATGTAATACCACAAGAATTTATAATTACACTTCCAGAAATAATTTTAGGGAATCCAGAAACAATAATGCTAAATGATGTTGTAATAGATAATGGTCCTGTTGTTACAAATACAATATTTACATGGCAAATATTCCTTTATTTAGGTGTTTTTATAGCTTCTATCTTATTTGTTTATAAAATAATAAATGTGCTATTACTTATTCATAACAACCCAAAGGAGGTCTTTGGAAAGATCATACTAGTAAAGTTAAAAAAGAGTAGTTCTGCATTTTCATTTTTCAATTATATATTTCTAGGGGAACTTATAAAACCAGAAGATAAAGATGCTATTTTAAAACATGAAATGGCACATGTAAAACAAAAGCACTCCATCGATTTGCTTCTTTTTGAAATCCTCCGTATTGTTTTTTGGTTCAACCCATTCATTTATATTTATCAAAACAGAATAGCAGATCTACATGAGTATCTGGCAGATATAGAAGCCATAAAGCATCAAGATAAAACAAGTTATTATCACAATTTATTAGCTAAAGTTTTTCAAACAAAGCGAATATCATTCATCAATCCATTTTATAAACAATCATTAATCAAAAAACGAATCGTTATGTTAAACAAATCAAAATCAAAAAAAGTACAATTATTCAAGTATGCATTATTAGTACCAATTATGGCTGTAATGCTAACCTATTCTTCATGTTCTAACGAAACACAAGTACAAGAACCCGATCAAGAATTAGAAGCTATTGTTAATAAGTTTAGAAACCAACTACTAACAGAAAACAGCAATTTTTCAAAGCAAGATCGAATAGAGTTAGCAGAATATATTATAGATGCGTTTAAAGCAAACCTAGAAGATAATGGACAAACAAGTTCTGGTAGCTTTACAGCATCAAGTTTTAGTAGTGAAGAAGTTTCTTTCACAGCAATCGAACAAGTTCCTGTTTTTCCAGGTTGTGAAGATGCGGTAAATAATGAGGAAAGAAAAAAATGTATGGCAACAAAAGTTGGTGAATTTGTTGGTAAAAAATTTAATGTAGACTTAGCAGAAAGTTTAGGTTTAGCACCAGGTAAACACAGAATAAGTGTGCAGTTTAAAGTAAATGAAAATGGAAATATTATTGATGTTAAATCAAGAGCTCCACATGCAGCATTAGAAAAAGAAGCGATACGTATAGTAAATCTATTACCTAAAATGAAACCAGGAATGCATCTTGGTAAAGCGGTTACAGTACCTTACGGATTTCCAATACAGTTTCAAATTAAAGGATAAAACACTTTTAAAAGATTTTTGTTTCTTAAATTTAAAACCGAAGATTAATCTTCGGTTTTAAATTTTTAGGAGGTATTTCTAATGCTTCGCAAACAATTAGATGGATTGAGCGGCATTTAAACCTGTTTTTTTGCATTTAATTAGCAAATCTTAATAATTTGGAGTTTTTTATTTATAAGAAAACTTTTTTTATTTACTTAGCAATATGAAAAACAGTTTACTATTCTTATTTGGATTCTTTTTTTGCGTAACACCAATATTTTCACAGTCAGAAAAAGATTGTAAAAAAACATGTACTATAGATAAAGTTGTTTACGAAAAGGCTTATTTAGGTGTGCAGTTTGGAGGCCCTTGTGGTAGAGAAACAGAAAAAGGTGTTATTATTTTAAATGTATTAGAAAATACTGCTGCAGATGTAAACAAATTATTAATTGAAGATGTTGTCTTATCTATTAATAACATAGAAGTAAATAAAATGGCAGAAGCAAAAAAAATAATTGCTTCCCACAAACCTTTTGATACTCTAGAGTTTAAAGTTTTAAGCGAAGGTAGAACACTTACAAAAAACATTAAATTAGGGTATCGAAATTCTAAAAAAGTACAAGAAGAAGTTTGTTGTGATTCTTTTAATTTAGAAGAGAATATTGTTGTTTACCCCAATCCGGCATCTGTTAATTTAAACATAGAGTTTAAAACAGCAATCGAAGGAAATTATGATTTTGAAATCTTTAACTTAAATGGCGTACGTTTTTATGATGATAAAAACTACCATATAAAAAATCAGCTTATTAAAACTATTAATGTAGAAAAGCTAGAAGATGGTGTTTATGTTTTAAAAATAAAACAAGGCTCTAAAACGCATTCTAGTATGTTTGTGGTTAAGAAATAACAACATTCAATAATAAATTGTATTTTTCGGTTTTCTTTAATATATGCAAAGAATCCTGCTTTTTTTATTATTCTTAGTAGTTACTTCCTGTAACTATTTTAATGTGAAGAAAACATCTTCCGAAGCTATTCTTGAAGAAGAATTACAAACGTTTAATTGGAGGGATGTTGATGTTTACCCAACTTTTAAAACTTGTTCTACTTCTTCCAATCAAGAAAGTAAGAAAGTCTGTTTTCAAAATACGCTAACAGCAGCTATTTACAAGAATTTAACTTCACAAAAAATAGTCGTTACTCAAGACATTCAAGATACCATTTTAGTGCATTTTCAAATTTCTGAAACTGGAGAACTGCATCTTATGGATGCAAAAATCGATTCTATAACTTTAGTTGAAATACCAAATATTGAAGATTTATTATATGAGAGCTTAGATTTTTTACCAGAAATATATCCAGCAATTAAACGTGGTCAACAAGTAAAAACACAGTTTACTTTGCCAATTCAAATTCAGGTAGATTAGTTTTTTTTAAATTCTACCTTCTTGTCTGTAGTTGCCGAGTACTAATACCGAATAGCTAATTTTTTCATTAGTCTCAAAATCTCGACATACAACCAGACTAAAGATACTAAAAGACCCCAAGTAGCAAGCCATTCTTTACTTTTAGGCGCTTTGTTTTTTTGTCGTTCAATATATTGAAAATCTAAAAGCAGCGTTAATGATGCAACAAAAGCAGCAATCACATTAAATGCAATTGCAATTAATGAAGTTCCCCAAATAAAAGATTGAATTCCAAAAAAGCTTAAAACCCACGAAATAATATACACTAAAAAGATACTTGATGCAGCAGTAATAATAATACTTTTTAGTTTTTGAGTAACTGTAATAATTCTAGTTTGATATAGAAAAAGTATCGTGAAAAAAGTTATAATAGTAACACCAATTGCTTGGTAAGGCATATTAGGAAATTTAGCATGTGCAAAACTACTTATTCCACCTAGAAAACAACCTTTAGCTATAGCGTATAAAGGCACAAGAAAAGGTGCCCAACCGTGTTTGTAAGAGATAGTGATACTTATAATTATAGATGCAATAATTCCGCCATAAAGAAACCATTCGATATCCCAGCCCGAACTATATAGTTTCCAAATAAATACCGTTATTGCAGCAATAATTGCAATACAAAAAAGCGATTTCATAAATATACCAGAAACTGTCATTTTTGCTGAGGAAGATTTTCTGTCGTTCCAAAAGAAATTTGTAAAAGCAGGATTCGATGTTTTATCTAAACGCATATGGTTTCATTTATCATGGTAAATCTACAAAATATATACGGTACAAATCTTATTTTTTAAAGGCTCTACCTTTCCATTTGTAATTAGAAAAAACCGAAACAAAAACGACGTAAACACTAAAAAAAGGATACAGAAAACAACTAAAAATAAAAGAAGGTAAAAAGGTTTTTTGTTTATAAAAACGAAGTGTTTTAAAGAGTAATAAAAAGTCGATACTGCATTTTATTAAAAATAAATACAATAATACTTTAACATTAAATATGCCTGTTATACATAAAGTTAATAGACAAATAAGGGAGGCATTCATTAGTAAAACCAAGAGACCAACAACTTTTGCAAAGTTATTTTTATAGCTAGCAGATTTAGAAGCCCAACGTACACGTTGAGATACCAAATCTTTAAAGTTTTTAACAGCTTCTGTGGTTACAATTACATGTTCCGATTTTAAATAATGCACTTTTTTTGCATCCTGTTTTAATGCTTTTTCAAGAAGGAAAATATCGTCGCCACTTGCAATATTGGTATTGCCATGAAATCCTTGAACCGTTTTAAAAAAATCTTTTCTATATCCTAAATTTGCGCCGTTACATAAAAAAGGTTTCTGTATTCCAAAACCACCAATAGTTGCACCTTGAAGGCTTAAAAAATCTAGTAATTGAAAGCGGTCTAGAAAAGTTTTTGCCTTGCTATACGTAACTGGAGCTACTATAAAATCGGCGTCCCTTTTTTGAATAAAAGCATCAAAGGTATCTAGCCAAAACTTTGGTAAAATACAATCGGCATCTGTAGTAATTATCCAATCGTATTTTGCAATTTGTATTGCAGATGTTATGGCGTCTTTTTTTGGCGAATCACTTTCCCGTAAATTATTAATAATTTTTATAGGATTTCTAGTGAATTTATCTTTACGTAAATTGGTGTCGAGTACCTTTTCAATAATAGTTACCGAATTATCTTCCGATGCATCATTAACCAAAATAATTTCATACAAATGTTTTGGGTATTGTAAAGCTTCCAACGATTTTAAAAGTGAAGGCAAATTTTCAGCTTCATTCCTAAACGGAATAACCACAGAAAAGCTAGTCTTAGCTTCCAAGTCTTCCATGGCAAAGCGCTTTACTTTGTCAAAACCAAAGGCCAAAATTCCTATTAAAAATATGTAAACGAGTGTGATGCCAATAAAAAGTAAAAGGATCATGTGGTTTTGTTTTTTGGAAGTTTAAAGGTAAGCACATAAAAGCTCCCAAGTATGCTTGGTAATACGAAATTTAAAATCCACATAAGCAGTACAATACTTAATATGGTAAATTCGTTTACGCCAACAGTTGTGAAAATATAAACAGCGACACTTCCTTTAATGAGGATGTCAAAAATAAATATTGACGGAATTACAGAAGCGATTAAATACATACTTGTTATAGCAACCATAGCATGAAAATAGGATGTTTCAACACCAAAAACACGAAGTAAAAAGTAAAATTGAAACGAAAAAACTAAGTATCTTAAAAGTGACAATATAAAACTATAGACTATTGTTTTTAATGCTAGGTTTTTAATGAAATTTATAACTTTTTCAATAGCGAACCCTTTTATTTTAAAGCGTTTTTGTTTTACTCCAATAATAGTAAAGCCAAAAGCTATAACAATAATAATGAGAAATCTAGATATTCTTAAAAGGTTAAGCTCTATTTGGTATTCTGTTACAAAAAAGTACAAGCCAAAAGCACCAAAAAGCACAGTGATGGTCATTTGTGTTAAGTTGCCAATAAGATTTAAAAGCACAATTCGTTTTCTATATAGAGAAGTAAAATATAAAGCTTTTGCTCCATAATCACCAATTCTATTTGGTGTAAAGATGGATGCTGTTAAAGCACCTAAGCTTTGTTTTAAGGCTTCATAAAAAGATGTTTTTTTTATAGAGTTCACTAAGATTTGCCATTTTACACTTTCTAAAATCCAATTTAAAATGCTTAAAAACAGTAAAATTAAGATGGTTTTTAATGAAAAAATGTTGTTTTTGTTTAAAAAAGAAACAAATTCACTAAAATCTAAATTGTTGTTTGTCGTTAGTTTGTTGTAAATAAAATAAAAAGCACCAATTACAATACTTAATTTAATAAGTACAAAAAAGAATTGTTTAGTTTTGTATGGTAGTGCCTTATACATTTTGTGCTAAAATGCACAAATTAACACAATATTGCTTTATGATAATACCAAATAAAACATTTAAGACCTTCATATTCGTATTGCTTTTAAGTTTCTTTTGCTTTTCGGGTTTTTCACAAAGTGAAACCAGCACTTGGAAAGCACAATTTGCAGTAGGAATTAATAGCCCTAGCCAAACCGCATTTGTTTCGACTTTCGAAGCAAAACCTATAAATTTTCCAACAGTACACATTGGTTTGCAACGTATGTTTAGTAGAAATTTGGGGGCTAAATTAGATTTTGGTTATAATCGATTATCTAATGCTAGTAACTCTCCCGATTTTAAAGTTAATTATTCTAGAATAAATGCACAAGTGGTTTACGACCTAGGAAGTTTAATTCGTTTGCCTCAAAATTATGCTATAATGGCGCATGCAGGACCAGGGTTTACTTTTGTAAAACCTTTAGCAGAGTATACCAATAACAAAGAATCTTTTCTTAATGCCATGGCTGGTTTAGAGTTTCATTATGGAATTTCACAAGGATTGTCTGTTTTCTTAGACACATCATACATTTATGCATTTAGTGGCGATTATGATAATGTCGTTGACGGATTTGGAACTTTTAACGGAAACCTCTTAACTGCAACAGTTGGTATTTCTATTTCATTAAGTGGTTGTTATTATTGTGAATAATGAGTGAAGATAGAATTATTTTAGGAATTGATCCAGGAACTACAATTATGGGTTTCGGCCTTATAAGAGTCAGAAATAAAAAAATGGAATTCTTGCAGTTAAATGAATTAGATTTAAAAAAATACAAAGACCATTATCTAAAACTGAAACTTATTTTTGAACGTACCATCGAGCTAATAGATACTCACCATCCAGACGAAATAGCTATCGAAGCACCTTTTTTTGGTAAGAATGTACAAAGTATGCTTAAGCTTGGTAGAGCACAAGGGGTTGCAATGGCAGCTGGACTTTCGCGAGAAATACCTATTACAGAGTACTTGCCAAAAAAGATAAAAATGGCAGTAACAGGAAATGGTAATGCGAGTAAAGAACAAGTAGCTAAAATGTTGCAAAGTATGTTGGGATTAAAAACTTTACCTAAAAACTTAGATGCAACAGATGGATTGGCAGCAGCGGTTTGCCATTTTTATAATTCAGGGAAAATTACTGTCGGTAAAAGTTATTCTGGCTGGGACAGTTTTGTAAAACAGAATGAAGATCGAATTAAGTAGCCAGTAATCGTTACAAGTATAGTATTGTAAATTAACCATAAACTGTTACAAGCGTTAGATTAATTTGTTTTTATTTCTAGAATGCTAATTAAATATAATAACTGCTACTAAATACTAAAATGAGCGGCATCTACATTCACATACCATTTTGCAAGCAAGCATGTCATTATTGCGACTTTCATTTTTCTACTTCTATGAAGAAGAAAGACGAACTCATTCAAACACTAATTACAGAGTTACAGCTTCGTAAAAATGAACTAGAAAATCAAGTAGTAGAAACTATTTATTTTGGAGGAGGAACACCGTCATTACTTACCAATGAGGAACTTCTTTTATTAATAACATCTATTTATAAAAATTTTAAGGTTTCCAAAGATCCAGAAATAACATTAGAAGCAAATCCAGACGATTTAACCAAAGAAAGAATTATCCAACTCTCTAAAACACCAATCAATAGATTGAGTATTGGTGTACAATCTTTTTTTCAAGATGACTTAATAAGCATGAATAGAGCACATAATGCAGAAGAAGCAGAAAAGTGTTTAAAATATGCAACGCAATATTACGATAATATTACAATTGACTTGATTTATGGAATTCCAAATATGTCAATAGATAAGTGGCAAAAAAACTTAAATAAAGCATTTCAGTTTGGAATAAATCACATTTCAAGCTACGCTTTAACGGTAGAACCTAAAACAGCATTAGCTACTTTTATTAAAAAAGGGAATTATCCACCAATGGATGAAGACTTAGCATTACAGCATTTTAATTGTTTGGTGGCAGAAACTCAAAAGCAAGGTTTTATACATTATGAAATTTCTAATTTTGGGAAACCTAACTATTTTTCAAAACACAATACAAGTTATTGGGAAGGAAAAAAATACTTAGGTATTGGTCCTTCGGCACATTCATTTCACCAAACACAACGTAGTTGGAATGTTTCAAATAATAGCAAATACATAGAAGCAATTCAAAATAATATGCTTCCAAATACCATAGAGGAATTAAGTGTTTCAGACCGATACAACGAATACGTTATGACCAGATTACGAACCATTTGGGGCGTTTCTTTACAAAAGGTAGAAAACGATTTTGGAACAGAATATAAAAAGCATTTGTTGCAAACTTCACAAAAATATATTGCCGAAGGATTAGTAAATATTACAAGCGATCCTTCCGAGCTTGTCGAAGAATCTTTCCTAAAAACAACTCAAAAAGGTAAATTTTTAGTCGATGGAATTGCTTCCGAACTCTTTATGATTTAGTATATTTGGGTATGATAGCAACTATAGAAACCAATTCAAAAAAATATAAGATAGATTTTTCGAAACCATTAGACATTTCTATTCCACTAATAGCATCTAAAAACAATGTAAATGCTTGGTATTTAGATGAACCAACTATAGAGCCAGTTCAAGATAATGGTTGGATAGCAAGTGTAAAAGAAGGTGCAAGTATTAATTTTAATAATATATGTTTTAATCCACATGCACATGGTACACATACCGAATGTGTTGGTCATATTGTAGAAAAAGTACACTCTGTAAATACGAATTTAAAAAAGTTTTTCTTTTTAGCCGAAGTAATAACCGTTGCTCCTGAAAAACTTGGAGAGGATTTTGTAATTTCAAAAAAACAAATCCAATTTGCCTTGGGAAACAAAAAAAGAAAAGCTGTAGTAATACGAACTTTATCTAATACTAAAGAGAAGTTGTCTGCACAATATTCGCATACTAATCCACCTTATTTGTTAGAAGATGCTGCAATATATTTAAGAGAAAAAGGAGTAGAACATTTACTTATAGATTTACCAAGTATAGATAAGGAAAAAGATGATGGTAAGCTTTTAGCACATAATGCTTTTTGGAATACAAAAGGAAAATTAAGATTAAAAGCAACCATAACAGAGCTTATTTTTGTGCCAAATAATGTAACCGATGGCACCTATTTTTTAAATTTACAAATAGCACCTTTTGAAAATGATGCTTCACCAAGTAAACCAATTTTGTATGCACTTTTAAACGAGTGATTTTTGGTACATAAATTGCTTGTTAAAGAATAAAACCAATTAAATTAATGGAAGCCTTTTTAGGAATTATTATAGGAATATTAGCAAGTTTAGGAGTTGTTACTTATTTTAAATCATTTAAAAATAAACAACTGGTAAACTCACAATCTCTACTGTTGTTAGATAAAGTAAAAACCGTATGTAAATTTATTACTGTTGAAGGTGATTTTGCAGAAATTTACCACTATGAAGATGTAAAAGAACGTTTCTTAAAGATGGTCAATAGTAGAAAAAAAGCATTAGTGGTTATTAATGCCAAAGCATATGTTGGTTACGATTTAAGTAAAATACAACTAGAAGCAGATAACGAAAATAAGAAAATTATTTTAGCGCATTTTCCGCAACCAGAAGTCCTGTCTGTAGAAACCAATTTAAATTATTACGATAAAAAAGATGGTTACTTTAATAAATTTGAAGCTTCCGATTTAACCGAATTAAACCAAGAAGCCAAACAACATATTTTAGATAAAGTCCCAGAAAGTGGTTTAATGCTAGCGGCAAAAAAAGAAGCATTACAAACCATTTCTTTAATGGAAAGTATTGTTGAAACCATTGGTTGGAAACTAGACTATTCTGCTTTAAAATTAGAAGAAAGTCCAGTAAAGAAAATTGAAGAATAAGCATGCATATAGAACAGCTTCGTGAATATTGTTTGCGTAAAAAAGGAGTTACAGAACATTTTCCTTTCGATGAAACAACATTAGTGTTTAAAGTACTAGATAAAATGTTTGTCTTAACTTCATTAAAAGGTTGGGAAGCAGGAACTCCATCTGTAAATTTAAAGTGTGATCCCGATTATGCGCAAGAACTTCGTGCAGAATACCAAAGTATAGAACCAGGTTACCACATGAGCAAAAAACACTGGAATACCATACAATTACACCAAAACGAACTGCAAACTCCATTTGTAATCCAACTCGTGGATCACTCCTATGATATGGTAGTTAAAGGGTTATCTAAAAAACTTCGCGATTCCTTAATATAATGCATGAATAAGATTACGATTTTTTGTGTTCAACAATTTATACCGCATTTCATCGAACATTTTAGGTGTAACTAATAATAAATTACATATTTACATCGATTAATAGCGCTTAACATTTTATAATTTAATTAAAAAAAGATGGCACTAGAAATCACAAATTCACTAAATACGTTTAAAGTTACAGGAGTACTTGATAAAAAAAGCGTAAAAAAATTTCAAATTTATTTCAAAAATATTTTTAATACTACTAATGAGTTAGTTATTAATATCAACGAACTTAAGAGTATTGATCGAGAAGGTGTTTCTGCCTTCGAGGATATCTACAAACAATCTTTAAAAGCTCATAAGCCTTTTTTTATTACAGGTGTAGGAAGCAAAGAAATATTCGATCATGTTACAACTATAGATGCAGCCTAATTAATAATGCATAGTCGATTATAGCACCAATTCTATTATTAAATAAAAAAGCCATGAAACTTATTATTACAAATACCAACAATATATATAAGGTAAAAGGAAACCTTATAAAAATGAATATCCCAATTTTTAAAAGTGAATTAAAAGACGTTTTTAACCATAAAGACGATGTTATATTAAACTTGCAAGGGGTAACTAATATTGATAATCAAGGCGTAGTTGCCATTGCGCAATTACACAACGAAGCACTTTCAAAAAACAAAAAACTATCTATTATTGGTTTTGGTAAGGATAAATTATCTAATACTTTAATCTCTAATAAAGTCGCATAAGCCTCTTCTATTATTCAACAAGAGATAGTATACATCTTCTTGTTGTACTGTTATAATAAATGTACATTTGTTTTTTAAAATATACTTATGAGTTTAGAAAGAGAATTGAGTAAAAGAGCAGATGGTAAGTGTGAATTATGTAAAAACGAAGAACATTTACAATTATATACTTTAGCGCCAAAAAAAGACCAAAGCATAAAAGACACATTAACTATTTGTAAAATTTGCGAAGGTCAAATAGAAAACCCAGACACAACAGATCCAAATCATTGGCGTTGTTTAAACGATAGTATGTGGAGCGAACACCAAGCAGTACAAGTTGCAGCATGGCGAATGTTATCGCGTTTACGAAAAGAAGGTTGGCCACAAGATTTGTTAGATATGATGTATCTTGAGGAAGATGTTTTAGAGTTTGCAAAAGCAACAGGAGAAGGTGAAGACGAAGAAGGAAAACTAATACACAGAGATGTAAACGGTGTAATTCTTGAAACAGGAGATTCTGTTGTTTTAATAAAAGATCTTAAAGTAAAAGGATCTAGTATGGTTGCAAAACAGGGTACAGCAGTTAGGAATATTCGTTTAGATCGCGAAAACGAAACTTATATTGAAGGTAAAGTTGGCCCAACTCAAATCGTTATTATTACAGAATATGTAAAGAAAATTTAGTATATATATAATGGCGTTACCTAAAGGTCAGGCTATCCACTTTATCTTTTTTACTTGTTCTCGATATATTTTGTTCATGCTTCACAAAACTCGATAACTAACGAAAAAAAGGATGTCGTTTCTATCCTTAACGCAACTTTATTCTAAAAAATACACATGTTAGAAATAAGACCAACTTGCGAACATTGTAACAAAGCATTACCTCATAATGCCGAAGATGCAATGATTTGTACTTTTGAGTGTACGTATTGTAAAGCATGTGCAGAAGAGGTTTTTAAAAAAATATGTCCTAATTGTGGTGGCAATTTTTCACCAAGACCAATTAGACCAGAAAGTCTATTAGACAAACACCCGATTTCTACAACTATAGTTTATAAACCCAAAGATGTGAAAGCGCATTATAAAAAACACAAGCTATAAAATCTTTGTTTGCTTTGTATAAAAAGCTTCTTGTTGTTTTTTCATTAGTTCGCGAGCCATTTTCTTTTTGTACGTGTATAATTCTTCCTCTTCTGTAATGTCCTTATATACTTTATCGTTTATAGCATTATCTGCTTGAAGCATCATTTTTTCTTGACTTACTTGTTGTGTTGTCCAGGTTCTAATCTTATGTTCTTGATTTTCAAATTTAAAATCGTATTCTCCTTTTGGAGAAAGTAGTTTAGCGATAATTGGAGAAGTTTCAATAGCTAAAAATAGTAGAAATATAAATAAACTTGGTAGCCAAGGCAATGTGTTTAAGGCATTTACTCTAGCCATTAAACCATCAAAACCATCAATAATTGGTTGTGTAGTCGCGACTTGTGTTTCGTAATCTGTTTTTAGCTGCGTTATTTGTGCTTCAGAAGTTGCAATTTTCTCTTTGTTTGTGGTTTTTAATTCTTGTAATTCTGCCAAAGCAGCATCGTGTTTGTCACGTTTTTCTTTATACACAGGACCTTTCCCCAAAAGTTTGGTTCCTGCAGTTCCTTCGGCTTCGTTAATAAAAACAGCATATAATGCATTTACTTCGATTTCTTTGGTGTCTATTTCGCTTTGTAAAGCTGTAATGTTATTTTCTAAAGTTGCTATTTCTGGAGTAAATTGTAAAGCAATTTGATCTTGGTTAGCTAGTGTTAATTCGTTTTTTTGTTCTAAAAGTACTTGGTTGATTTCCTTTTCAAAAATCTTTAATTCTAAAGGTTTAGAAATTACTATTGCTATAATAATTGCTAGTAGAATTCTTGGGGAAGCTTGAATAAATTCATCCATAAAACGGTCTCTTTTTTTTATGGTAGACACAATAAAACGATCTAAATTAAAAATAAGTAAACCCCAAATTAAACCAAAAAATAGCGCAGAATATATAGAGTCGAAAACTGTAAATAGCGCATAACTAGAAGCTATAAAAGCCATAACTGCAGTAAAAAAAACGGTTGCTCCAATTCCTGCATATTTGTTTTGCTCTCCATTCGAGCAATCTTTTATAATATTGGTATCTGCTCCAGAGCAGATAATAAAGAAATGTTTTAACATGATGTGATTGATTTTGATTGATGACTAGGTTATTAGAACGCTAAAAGGTGCTTTTTGTTACAGTTTGAGTTTAAAAAAAAGACCCTACATGTTTTTAAAACATATAAGGCCTAGTTATAAGAAATACGTTAAGAACGCTCTTAAGTATCTAAGTAAGCTAGAACCAAGCAATAAAAAAACACAGTGTTAGCAACTGTGTTTTTTATAGGGTATTATCTAAATTTTGTTTTCCAACAATTGTCATTATATCTACGGTATCTTCATTTATTTTATAGAAGATACTATCAGATCCACACATACACACAACGTCTATATCCTTTCTAGAAAATCAACCGATTCAAATGAAAAAGGTCTTTGAGCAATTATCCCAAAATACTCAAAAAAGAGTCAAAGTATTTATCCGCTTGAGTAATTCCAATTTTTTTAACTCCGTAATGATGAATTCTGATTAAGTCCTCTTTTGCAGTATTACTTATTCTAAACTCAGCCATTGATTAAGTCCTTGGATTGTTTAAGAATTTGGGCTTTACTATCCGAAGTAAATCCGCTATTTTCAGCTCTTACGAGTTTAGCCTTAATCCAATCAATTTGAACTTGTTGGCTTTTAGCTTGTCTATTTAAATCGTTGACTAATTCACTTTTACTTGAGTATTCTTTATTGTTAACTTGATTTTTAAGCCATTCATCATTTGGTTTTGTAAATGAGATACTTTGTCTAGCCATAATATTTTATTTTGATGAAAATTACACCAAACACGAATCGCACACAGATTTTAATGAATATTGTTGGCAACTAATTAATAAGTTCTCCTTTTTCGTTTACTTTTTTCCCATATCTATTAAAGTATGTTGTTTTCTCGTTTTTAACAGTATAGAAATAAGTGGTGCCATGTATATCGACATAGCCATTTCTGTCTTTTTTAGGATTTGATTTTACGTCTTGTAATGTTTCTATTTTAGTAATTACTTTTCCGTTAGCATCTGTAATAACAGGTTGTGTTGTAATGTTTACCATTGGTTTTTGTAAACCTTTTGTTTGTGTAGAGATGCTTAAGTCGGTGTCCTTTTTCAATATCGCAATAGCTTCGTCGGAAGTAATTTTTTTTCCTTCAAAATAAAAATTGGCATCTTTTTTTGCCATTTCTATAGCATGATCTAGAGGGGGTTTTGGAGGTGGAGGTGGTGGAATCATGCTTTCAGAAACGTGACCATTTTTAACCTCGTATTTCTGATTGTACTCTTCATGAATTCTCTCGTATTCTGCTCTTTCTTCTTCTGTTGCATTACCAGGAATTGGAGGTGGAGGTGGAGGTGGAGGAGAAACCATTCTTTCAGAAACGTGACCATTTTTAATCTCGTATTTCCGATTGTACTCTTCATAAATTTTCTCGTATTCCGCTCTTTCTTCTTCCGTTGCATCACCTGGAATTGGAGGTGGTGGAGGTGGAATGTTACTTACTTCTCCTTTTTTTACTTTAGGTACTGGAGGTGGAGAAGGAAAGTTTGGAAAAGGTTCAGCTTCTGTCTTTTGCTTTTCAGTCATTAAACTATATATATATTCTAATTTTTCAACGTCTTTACGTTCGATAAATCTTTTGCCTTCTGGTTGATTGTTGTATTTTTTTGCAAGTTTGTTGTATTCTGCAAGTTGTTTAGGTGTTGCTTTATCTTGCTTTTGGGTTGAAGGATGTCTAGGTGTGATATTTAGTTTTAAATACCCAGAAGCTCTTAACTGTTCTTTTACATCGGTAAAAAATCCCATTTCAATATTATCTTCTAATTTAATTTCAACGAGAACTAAATTTTGCTTTTCATTAAAAGTTAAATGATTATGGAACTCATTAAGCATGTTTTGTAAATTCTCAATAGATGTAACTCTGTCATTTACAGAAATTTTTAAGTCTTTAGTAATTCGTATTTCTAAGTTTTCTGAATTATTAATTGCCTCGTTGGATATTTGTGATTTTGTTTCCGCTTCTTTCTCTATCTGTTTTTTTGTGCTAAAGCTGAAAATTAAGATTGCTAATAATGGCAGTAGTAATAAACTACGAAGCCAAAAGGTTTGTTTGGATGTTTGTGTTTTCATAACTGTAAATCGTTTTTTGATGGATGAATAATTGATAGCGTGTTCTAAGGTTAATGTTTGCTGGTTTGATGAGAACGATAGCAATATTTTTTGATAATTAGTGCTTTCTATGCCTTTGTTAATAACTGCTTGGTCTGCTAAAAATTCATGGTTTAGTTTGATGTCTTTCTTTATTAAATAGACCAAAGGGTGAAACCAAAATAGTATTTGTAAGACCTCTATAAACAGTATGTCTAAACTGTGTTTTTGTTTGGCGTGTGTTTGCTCATGAAGTAAAACTTCTTTTGGTATTTCGTTATTTTCAAATTTGGTTTTATTAAAAAAAATGTAACTAAAAAAGGTATGTGGTATTATTAAATCTTTCAATAAAACACGTGTAAAATTGTTTGTTTTTTGCTTCGGATTTCTCCTTATTTTTAAGGCTATTTGCGATAAGTTGTACACAAATCGTATTAAAAATAATAAAACTCCTAATCCGTAAATGCTCCATAACACTATTGGTAAATAGTTTGTTGGCTCTTTTAGGATTGGGTTTTGGCTTTCAGAAAAACCTGTTACTTCTGAAATATTGGTTAATGCATTTTGAGGTTCTATATATTCTACAAAAGTTATAAAAGGAATGGTAATTGAAACCAATACAACACCTAATAGGTAAATACGCTTAAATTGATGGTTACTTGTTCTTTCTAAAAATACTTTATAGAAAGCAATAAAAGCAAGCAAACATATACTGGATTTTAATAGTACGATTTCCATGACTATTTGTTTTTTATTTCTTGATCTATAATGCTTCTTAAATCTTCTAATTCTTTTTTAGATAGATTGGTTTCTTTAGTGAAAAACGATGCGAATTGCGAACTGCTATCGTTAAAAAAGTTCTTTATTAATCCGTTTACATGTTTAGAGAAATAGTCTTTTTTCTTTACTAGCGGAAAATATTCTCGTGAATTTCCAAAAAGAGTATAATCAATAAACCCTTTATCTGTCATACGTTTTAATAGTGTTGCAACTGTGGTGTTTGCTGGTTTAGGATCTGGATAAGCTTCTAGCAAATCTTTCATAAAAGCTTTCTCAAGCTTCCAGAGGTAATTCATTAAATCCTCTTCTGTTTTTGATAATTGCATCTCTACATGTTTAGAATGTTCTCTACAAATGTAGAGAATATAATTTGATTCTACAAGTGTAGAGTCGAAATAATAATTATTGCATTACCTTTACACGTGAAATTATTGCAATTTATTCTATGAAAAAGGCATACTTTATTCTTGTTTGTTTATTGTGTTTTAGCTCTTTTGTATATGGTCAAACAATTACAGAGGTAATTAATCAAATGGATTTAGATTCTTTACAACTCACTTTAAGGGAGTTTTCTGGAGAACAAACCACCATAGTAAATGGTAATGAAGTTACTATATCTAGCAGAGTACAATCGAACAATGAACTTGCTGCAGATTATCTATTTCAAAAATTAGATAAGTTAGATCATTTAAATGTTGTTAATCAGTTTATAAATGGAGAAGCAGGAAGGAGAAATATTATAGCAACACAACTAGGAAAAACAAATCCAGATAACATTTATATTATTTGTGCACATTACGATTCGGTTGCTGCTTATTGTGCCGATGATAATGCATCTGGAACTGCAACAGTATTAGAAATTGCAAGAATATTATCGACACAATGTTTAGATAATACGATTGTTTATGCACTTTGGGATGAAGAAGAAATAGGTCTTGTAGGAGCAGGATATTACGCAAATCAAGCTGCCGCTAACAACGACAATATTCTAGGCGTTTTAAATATTGATATGATGGGATATGATGGAAATAATGACAATAATTTTGATATAGATGTTAGAGATGTTGCTAACTCTTTAGAAATGAAAGATGATCTTATTTCTATTTTAAATACTCCAGAATATGGTTTCTCTTTACAAGTTAATGTTGTAAATCCAGGAACTTCAGCAAGTGATCATTCTAGATTTTGGAACCAAGGTTATTCTGCTGTTTTAGTTGGTGAATCATGGGAAACCGATGATGAAACACCATATTATCATAGTTCAGGTGACACGTATAATACCTTAAATTTCCCGTATTATCATGCGTTGTCTAAGTTAATTATGGGGTACATGGTAACTAAAGCAGGATTAGTAAATGTAACTAATTCGGTAAGCCAAAGTGGAAATGTATTAACTGCTTTACAAAATGGCGCTTCTTATCAATGGATAAATATAGACACAGGTACTGCTATTTTAGGAGAAACAAACCAAAGTTTTACACCAGTAATGAATGGAAGTTATGCCGTAGAAATTACTTTGGGTTCTTGTATAGAAACAAGTAATTCTTTTGATTTTAATTCTTTAAGTTTAGAGACATTTAAGAATACGGAAATTGCATTTTATCCTAATCCCGTTAAGACGAATCTAGTTATTGAAAACATTGGTTCTTTTGAAGGATTAGAAATTGAATTATATGATATTAATGGAAAACTAATACTGCAAGAAAGTGCTATTAAAATTAAAACAACGCTAAACCTAAGTGCATTATCTAATGGTGTTTATTTCTTGAAAATAAAAACAAATAATAAGTTGCAGCTTTCTAAAATAATAAAAGATTAAACACGTTTTTTTTGTTTTGAACGAGCACTTTCTATAATAACAGTAGTAATAATTAAAGTGCCACCAATGTAGGTGTTAAGTGTAGGTGTTTCGTTTAAAAACAAGAAGGCTAGAAGTATTCCGAAAACAGGTTGTATACTACTAATTATACTTGCTGTACTTACGCTAAAATATTTTAAAGTTTTAATAAATAAGGTGTGTCCTATTGCTGTAGTTACTAGAGCTAGTAAAATAACATAAGGATATTCTGTTTTTATATTATCAGTGTCCATAAAAAATAAGATTGGCGACATAATAATTGTTAATATGAGTAATTGATACAACATTAAAACGGTGCCATTATATTTAGAAATATGTTGCTTTAATATTAGTATTCTAATTGCATAGCAAAAAGCAGAAAGTAGACCAAATAAAATACCTTTAACCTGCGTGTTTTGTAAATTAAAATTTGGTGCTAGAAAATAAATCCCTAATAACACGAGTATTCCTAAAGCGATATGTACTGGGTCGAATTTTACTTTAATAAATAAAGGTTCTAATAGAGCAATAAGTATAGGGAATGTGTAAAGGGAAAGCATTCCTAGAGCTACATTAGATAATTTGAGGGCATAAAAATAGGTGATCCAATGTGCACCCATAAAAAAAGCGCTTATAAAAAAAGGCAATGTGTCTTTTTTAGAGTTTATATGAAGGTTTAGCTTTTTGTATTTACAATAAGCAAAAAGGATAACTAGTGCTAATGCACTACGCCACCAAACTAGTATTTCGCTAGGCATATCGATGTATTTGCCTAAAACACCAGAAGTACTTATAAGAAAAGTTGCAAAGGTGAGCTCTAATAAATGATTTATGTGATTGTTTTTCATATAAATGTTTAATTGGCTCGTGTTAGCGATTGTAATGGCATCCTTTTTTTGCTACCATATATGGTAAAAAAAGATATAATGAAAAGCGCGACCACCTTTTACTTACTTAAAAGTAAAAGGTGGTAACACCCAAATATTACTTGTATAATTCTGTGAAATATTTGTAAAAAAGAGGAATTGTTTCAATGCCTTTAAAATAATTCCAAACACCAAAATGTTCGTTTGGCGAGTGAATTGCGTCGCTATCTAAACCAAATCCCATTAAAATAGTCTTGCTTTTTAATTCTTTTTCAAAAAGGGAAACAATAGGAATACTTCCTCCACTACGTTGTGGTATAGGCGTTTTTCCAAAAGTATCTGCATAGGCTTTACTTGCAGCTTTGTAGCCAATGCTGTCTATTGGTGTCACGTAGCCTTGACCACCATGATGTGGTGTTACTTTTACTTTAACGCCTTTAGGAGCAATGCTTTCAAAGTGATTTTTAAAGAGTTGGGTGATTTCTTCCCAATCTTGATTAGGTACTAAACGCATCGATATTTTAGCAAATGCCTGGCTTGCAATTACTGTTTTTGCGCCTTCGCCAGTGTAACCTCCCCAAATTCCGTTTACGTCTAGGGTTGGTCTTATGGAGTTTCTTTCGTTGGTAGTGTAGCCATCTTCGCCATATACAGCATCAATATCTAAAGCTTTTTTATAGTTTTCTAAAGAGAATGGTGCTTTTGCCATTTCTGCTCTTTCTTCTTTACTGAGTTCTTCAACCTTATCGTAAAAACCAGGAATAGTAATGTGATTGTTTTTATCGTGTAAGGAAGCAATCATTTTAGTTAATATGTTTATTGGGTTTGCAACTGCACCACCATATAAACCAGAGTGTAAGTCTCTATTAGGTCCTGTAACTTCAACTTCTACATAGCTTAACCCACGTAATCCGGTAGTTATAGAAGGAACCTCTTTTGCAATCATTCCTGTATCGGAAATTAAAATAACGTCGTTACTTAATTTTTCGTGGTTTTCTTTTACAAAATCGGCTAAACTTGCACTACCAACTTCTTCTTCTCCTTCAATCATGAATTTTACGTTGCAAGGTAATTGGTTGGTTTGCGTCATAAGCTCCATGGCTTTAACGTGCATATACATTTGTCCTTTGTCATCGCAAGCACCACGAGCAAAGATAGCACCTTCAGGATGTAGTTCTGTTTTTTTAATCACAGGTTCAAATGGAGGAGAATCCCATAGGTTAATTGGGTCTGGTGGTTGCACATCATAATGGCCATAAACTAGAACTGTAGGCAGGTTTTTGTCCATAATTTTTTCGCCAAATACGATAGGATATCCTTTGGTTTGACAAATTTCTACGTTTTCACAACCTGCTTTTTCAAGACTTGATTTAATTTCGTCGGCTGTTTTAAGTACGTCTTTTTTATAAGCGGAATCAGCACTAATAGACGGTATTTTAAGCAGTTCTATTAATTCGTTTAGAAATCTATCTTTATTTTGATCGATATATTTTTTAATATTTTGCATAATAAATTAACGGTTTTTGTAAAAGTACAAAAAGGGAGATAATTTTCTTTATTTAGATGTTATGAATATTCAAAGTATTGTTTATATTTGCAATCCGAAATTATCGGAAAAGTTGCAGGCGTGGTGGAATTGGTAGACACGCTAGACTTAGGATCTAGTGCCGCGAGGTGTGAGAGTTCGAGTCTCTCCGCCTGTACAAATAAAAAGCTTCTCTAAACAGAGAGGCTTTTTTTATATAATTTGCTGTTTGGTTTTTTCTTTTTGAAAAAGCTATACTGTTATAAAAAGAAATAAAAGAAGTATTTTTACTAACTAAAATTGGACAGTATTAGTTAAAAAGAATTTTTTAAGTATTAAAACCTAAGTAAAATGCAAACAAACAGAACAACATTAGCTTCTATTGCTCAAGCTTTAGAGATTTCGGTTTCTACAGTATCTAAAGCACTTTCCGATAGTCCAGAAATTGGTGTTCAAACAAAAAAGAGAGTTTTAGAATACGCAAAAGCAAATAATTATACTCCAAATAGTTTTGCATCTAGTTTTAGAAAAGGAACGACAAGTACGATAGGTTTAATTATACCAAATATTTTAAATCCGTTTTATGCAAAGGTTTTAGTTGGAGTAGAAACGTATTTAGATGATAATGGATATAAACTAATTACATCGATCTCTAATGATCTAATAGAAAAGGAAACCAAAAATATATCGGTTATGTCCAGTGGTTTTGTTGATGGATTAATTATTTGTATTTCTAAAGAAGCGGAACAAAAAAAGAAATACCAACATATTAAAACATTGTTAGATAATGGAACATCTATAGTTATGTTTGATAGGATATGTGATGAGTTGGAATGTGATAAAGTAATAACTGATGATTTTCAAGCTGCTTTTGATGCAACAGAATTTCTTATAAAAAATAGAGGTTGTAAGCATATAGTTATCACTTCAAAAATGAATAATCTACATCATTTAAATTTAAGACAAAAAGGATTTGAAGCTGCAATAGAAAAACATAAGTCCATTGTAAAATGTACGGTTATTACCGATGAAAGATCTAAAGGGTTGAAGCAGAAGCTAAAAGAATTATTAAAAAAAGATACTAGTGTTGATGGGGTTTTTGGTTTAAATGAAAAAAGTGTTTTACATGCTATTCTGTTAACTAATAAGTTGCAAAAAGAGGACAGTAATATATCTATAGCTGGGTTTTGTAATGAAATGCAATTAAAATATGATGCATCTCTTATTGTAATAAATCAAAACGCTAAAGAGATTGGTAAAGAGGCTGCCAAGTTATTATTGGAAAGAATTAAAAGTAAAGATAAAACAAGTTTTCGTACAAAAACAATTGCAGTAAACCTATAGACTTTAGTTCTTTAATAAAAAAAGCGCAATCCAGAAAACTGGTTGCGCTTTTATGTTAGAATATAAAATTAAATTTTATTTAGGGATTAAAATTTAATTAGTTTAGTGGTGCTTATTTGTTCTAACATGTTTTTAACTTTAACTAGATACATGCCTTTTGATATTTCGGATATATTAAAAGATGCGTTTTTAGAAAAATCGCCTTTGTATTCTTTTACTAGTTTTCCTGAAATATCAAATATTTGAACATCTGTAACCTCTTTATTTAATTTAAATGAATTTTTTGTTGGGTTTGGGTGTAGCTTTAAATCGGAAACATTTTCCAAGTCATCAATACTTAAAGTAGAAGCATGGTTACCAAAAATTCTAAATTGTCCTGCTGGTATATTAATGGTTGCAACAGTTGATTCAATTGTAGTGTTACCAGTTTCATCCATTAAATCGTACCAAGTTCCACTAGAAGGGAAGCTAGTATTAACAGTTTGGGCAACTACATCAAAGTTTGCTAAAACAATAACGTTTCTTAATTGTGTAGTTGGAATAGAAGTATCAAAAATATCAATACGTGGCGTTAAATTTCCTGAAGTAATTGTATAATCACCTTCAAAAACCGGCTCATTTATTTTTAATGCATTTATTCTAGACCAATCGTTGTACACTTGACTTCTAATAGGATCCGTATCCCAGTTGTTTACCCATTGTGGTTGAGGTTTTGTGTCTAATTTACAATCTGGATCATTCACGGTTCCATTATTACAAGTGAATATGGAGTTTTCCATAGCTAACTCCCCAAAATGCCAAATCATTTTAGGGCCAGGAATGGTTAAACTTACAGCACCTAAAGCAGACATTCTTGAGATTGCAGTATTTAAATCTGTTACATCGTGCGAAGTATTAGAAGCATTACCATATTGTACGTTTTTGTACATTAAGCGTTCTTCGTCATGACTCTCTGCATAACCAACTAATCTAGGAGCATTAAAGCCTCTACTAACATGGCCCATTCCGTCAAAGTTATTATCAGAGTTATAACCCATTGTTAATTGGTTATAAGGATTTGTTAATTTCCCCCAAAGCATAATACCTTTTGATACGCTTTCATTAAGTCTGTAGTTCGCCCACTCTGTTTCTTCTTGTGCGCTTCCTCCAAAACCTAAATGTTCAAAAATAACATAATGTGTTTCATCTAAAGACCAAGAGTAATCTGCATACTCTTTTAAAATAGCAACACGATCTGCTTGATAAGCATTGGTATTCGTTTCACTTCCTTCGGCATTTTGAGTAAATCCTTTAGTTAAATCCCAACGGAAACCATCAATTTTAAATTCTTCGATCCAATGTTTAACCACTCGTTCTACATAATATTGTGTTAGAGTAGATTGGTGATTAAAATCGGAACCAACACTATAACTATGTTGTGCTACTTGATTAAAATATGGGTTTTCGCTACTTGGTTCTCCCCAACCATCGCCATCTGCATCCTCCATCCACATTCTATTCATTGGGTTTCTACCAAATGCATGATTTAGTGCTACATCCAAAATTACAGCGATACCATTTTGGTGACATAAGTCTATAAACTCTTTAAGTTTATTTTCTGTACCATAAAATTTATCTAACGCCATGTGAAAAGAAGTGTTGTATCCCCAGCTTTCATTTCCTTCGTACTCCATGATAGGCATCAACTCAATTGCGTTTACATTTAAGTTTTTAAAATAATCTATTTTGTCAATTAGGTCTTGATAATTCATGTCTTCATCAAAATCTCTAATTAATACTTCGTAGATTACTAAATCTTCTTTTTTAGGTTTTTCAAAATCTGTAACTACCCAAGGATAATCTACTTGCCCAGTCTGTAAAACTGTTACTTCCCGTTCTTGTCCAGATGGATAAACAGGTAAATTTGGATACGTTGTTGAAGAAATCCAAGGATCATCAAAAGGGGATAATACTAAGGTTGAAAACGGGTCTGCGGTTTTTACCATTGCAGGGGAATTAGTAATAGGAGTTTGGTCTACTACCCAATATTGATACGTTTCAATCTGGTTACTTGTTAAACCTGTAATTTCTAACCAGAATTTATCGGAAGCAGTATCTTTTTTCATGGCATAATTAGCATCAGGATTCCAGTTATTAAAGCTTCCTGCTACGTATACAAAATCTTTGTTAGGAGCTTCTAAAACAAGTGTTGCTGAAGTATTACTTGTGTAATTTATTCCATTTTCTAAACCACTTGGTAGTGTTTGACTTTGGGTGTTATTTACTAATATGTTAAAATATTTAGATACGGAAGCACTGCCTTGTGTTACAATTAGTTCACAATTAAGGTTCTCCGTAATACCAGATATAAAATAACTGTAAAATGAAGTAGTTGTTGTATTTATGGTAGCTCCATTTGCTTTTAATTCGTATGACGCATTCCCATTAGTGTTTTGTGCTAGAATTTGTGTGCCAGCTCCTGAATTTACAGCTATAGTGCTATTGCTATCACTAGGGTTTATCATAGTAACTTGAAAAGAACCGACAGCTATTTGTAAATCTGTAGTTTGTTGTGTGCCATCCGCACTTCTAAGTACAATATTAATAGCAGTTACTGTTCCAGCACCAGTATAGTTATAGAAATTTCTAATTGTTGAAGTTAAGTCTAGTTTATATATGTTTCCAGAAACTAGAGTTAAAGCAGGTTGTGTTGTATTATTTCCCCAACTACCAATAACGTTTTGCCAATCTGAACTATCGTCTATAGTTACTCCTGTGTGTGCATAGATGGTTCCAGAATAAGATTCTAAACCTGTTCCTGTTTTATCAAAAAGTATAGTGGCGGCATCTGTTTCTTCGGGATTGTTCCCTCCTTGCCAGGATATTTGTGCATAAGTGTTAAATACACCTAGCAGCATTATTAAATAAATTATTTTTTTCATTTTTTCAAAAAATTAAAAGTTGCAATAAAATGACGTTGTTTTTTATTAAGAAAAAAGCCTATTTATATTTTACATTAAATAGGCTTTTGTTTTCTTAATATTGACTAATTCTACAAAAGAATTTAATGGTATTAATTTAACTCTATTGTGTAGGTTTGATTAAACAAGTCCATGGTAATTTTATAGCTTCCTGCAGTTACCACTATATTATCTCCTCCAGAATCTAGAGTACCATCGACTCCAGTATCTCCATAATTTACACCCCAATCATTATTAAGTCTAAATTTTAGTTCTCCATCTAGTAATGTTACGTACGTTATATAAATATCATTTCCAGCAGGATAAAGTGGCCAATCTGTACCATC
Source organism: Lacinutrix cladophorae (assembly GCF_053604645.1). Lineage (NCBI taxonomy): Bacteria > Pseudomonadati > Bacteroidota > Flavobacteriia > Flavobacteriales > Flavobacteriaceae > Lacinutrix > Lacinutrix cladophorae. Next base: position 720,192 of record NZ_JBSHNR010000121.1, read on the forward strand.
CCAGCCATTTGGTGTTGAGCTACCTACTAACCCCCAAATGTCTTCGCTTGAAGCATCGGTCATGGTATAAGTAAGTGTGTTTAAATTCATGGTTATATAATAGGTTCCAGCAGTTACTGCAATATTATCTCCTCCACCTTCTAAGGTACCATCGACTCCTGTATCTCCATAATTAACAGCCCAATCATTGTTCTCTCTAAATTTGATTTCACCGTCTAATAAATATACATATGCAGCAAAAACATTATCATTTTCTGTTTTGTAAAAAGGCACATCTGGACCATCCCAAGAATTAGGAGTTGCACTTCCAACAATTCCCCAAGGAGAACTAATGTCTGATAAAGCAGGGTATGGTGTTACTGTTAAATTAACTGCTTCAGAGAAAATACTATTTATAGAACTTAGAACAACTTCCACTTTTATCTGAACTTGAGATTCTTCGTTAGGAGGTAATTCTAGAGCTGTTAAAAGGGTATTTAATTGTTGCGCAGTAAATGTTTTTAAAGACATACTTGCCGTTGCACTTTGTGGAGAAGTAAAATCACCATCTACTGTGTCGATTAATATTTTGTAAGCTTCTGGTGCAGCATCAAAACCATAATCTGGTTCTGTCCAAGTTATAGTAAGTGCATCTTGGTCTGCATTAGCTTCGGTTAAAATGACAGTATTATCAGAAAGTGATATTTCAGGGATTCCGTTACTGTTTAATTCTGTTAATTCATTATCATCACAACTTACAAATAGTGTAGTAATAAATAAGGAAAGAATTGATTTATATATTATGTTTTTCATTTTAATAGTTATTAATACCCTTCATTTTGAGAAAGGTTTGGGTTAACTGTTATAATACTTGTAGGTAAAGGAAATAAGTTTCTATAGCTAGAAACAGAAGTTCCTGAAGGGTCGTTTCCTTTAAATGGCCATACATAAGTGTCTGTTGTAAAGTAATCGTAACGAATTAAATCGGTACGTCTTTGTCCTTCCCAGTATAACTCTTTAGATCTTTCATCTAATAAATAATCTAATGTAATATCGCTACTCGAAATGTTTGCGTTTGTTCCGCCTGTAGCTCTTTCTAATAATTCATTTATTTTATTTGAGGCTAAGTTTAAATCACCACCACCACCTCTAAGCGAAGCTTCGGCATAGTTAAAATAAATTTCAGCTAGACGAATTAAAGGTAAATCGGTGTCTACAAAATCGCCTGCAGAATCTGCACCTTGATTTCCATTACTATCTATGTTTTTAAATTTTGTTACTGCATATCCTTCTGTAAATTCTGAAATATCTGTTATTTCTAAATTTTGACCATCTGCATAAAACATAGCGCGTTGATCACTAGTAGGAGTAAATGAAGTAATAGAGTATGTTAAAGCATCTAAGTCTAAAGTGATTAAATAAGTTCCTGCAGTAACTGCAATATTTTCGCCACCAGATTCTAAAGAACCATCTGCTCCATTATCCCCATAATTATTTCCCCAATCTTCGTTAAATCTAAATTTTAAGAAACCATCTGTTAACTCTGCATATAGAGCAAATTGATTCGTGCCAGTTTGGTACATTTCTGTATCTGGGCCACCCCAACCATTAGGTGTTCCATCTCCAACAATTCCCCAGTCGGATTGCGTACCTAAAGCGGTATTTAAGTCTGCAAGACTTAATACTGGAAACTTTTCTACTAAATTTTTAGTAGTTCTAAGACCTCCCCAGCCTCCATTAACACCAAATTCTGTTGCATCCATAGATCCTCCTATTGCTGCATGTACTAAAAAAGTAGATCCACCATATGTTTGTGATCTTAAACCATCAAAGTTTAATGTAAAAATAAATTCGTTTTGTGCTCCGTTAGTATCATTATCAGCAAGGAATAATTCATCATAAGCTGTTCCGTTTCCATTAGCATCATTGGTGTTTATTCTATACGAAGAATTAATCACGTTGTTAGAATAAGTAACACAATCTGTGTAACGTGCAGTTCCTGTCCAAACTTCAGCATTTAAATAAAGTTTAGATAATAATGCCCAAGCAGCAACTTGGTCTACTCTACCGTATTCATTAGAACCACTAGTTTTTAAGTTGTCTTGTATTTCTAATAATTCGGTTTCTACAAAATCAAATAATTCTGCTCTTGATGCTTGTAAAGGTAAATCTGTAGTTACTTCTGTTACTAAAGGTACATTTCCATATAAATCTATTAAGTTGTAGTAAGCGAATGCTCTTAAAAAGCGTGCTTCTGCAATAAAAGAAGTTACTTCTTCATCAGATAATACACTAGCATTGGCAATAAATGAATTACAAAAAGAAACTTCTTGTGCTAGTCTATAATACATCGCTTCTGTAAAGTCATTACTTCCAGACCAATATTGTCCATGTAGATCTTGTAATCCTGCATCTCCCCAACCAACAACAGCATGATCTGTAGTTAATTCATTAAGGTTAAAAAGCATTCTTGAGTATTGAGAAAATCCTTCATCAATATCTGAAATATCTGCTTGACCAGCAGGTCCATCTTGACCTGTAAGCGCTAAACTAGCGTAAAGTTTAGCTAATGCTCCTTTAGCTTCAGTAGCATTTGCAAATACATCCTCTTCTGTAAAACTGTCTGGATCCGTCGGTGACTGATCTAATTCGTCGTGACACCCTACAAATAATGTAGATAGTATGGTTACGAAGAATATTTGTTTAATTAAATTTTTCATTTTTCTTTTTTATTAAAAATCAATGTTTACACCCATTACAAAAGATCTTGGTCTTGGGTAAAAATTATTATCTATACCTAAATTTATTTCAGGATCTAAACCGTCGTAATCTGTTATTGTAAAAACGTTTTGCACAGATCCATATAATCTTAAAGTGGTATTTTTTATTTTGTTTAAAGTATAACCAAGTGTTATATTATCTAATTTAAAGAAAGACGCTTCTTCTACAAAATGATCACTTAAAGCAGTGTCTCCATCTATTATAGTAAAACCAGTATTATAATAATCGGAGTGTATGTTAGATAATATGTTGTTATTTGTAGCATTCGCTAAAACCCCTCTGTTAGCAGCTACATCATTGTACATGTAGTTTCCAAGACTAGCTCTAGATTGTATAGATAAATCCCAGTTTTTGTAGCTTACATTGGTGTTTAATCCCATTAAAATATCTCCAAAAGGATCTTCTTTAATATACCTATCTTCATCATTAATCACGTCATCTCCATTTCTATCAACAAATACACCTTCTAATGGCGTTCCATTTTCGTCATATACTTGTTCATATACGTAAAAACTGTTAGCAGTTTCACCTACTCTTTGCACCTGAACTTTATTTCCTACTCCTGTAGTGATGTCTCCAGTTAGTTGGTCTACAGAAAGTTTCGTGATTTCATTATCATTTAAAGATATGTTGTAGTTAATAGACCACTCAAAATCATCTGTTCTAAAAGGTATTACATTTAAATTAAATTCTAAACCTTTATTTACCATATTACCAATGTTGGCATCTATTCGGTTACCAAAATTGGTAAAAGGATCTACTAAAGAACTAGCAATTAGATCTTCTGTTTCTTTTCTATATGCATTAATAGAACCAGAAATACGTCTATTAACAAAAGCATAATCTAAACCTAAGTTAAAGGTTTTACCTACTTCCCAACGTAAGTCTTTATTGATAGGTTCTGGTCTGTAGGTTTGGTAGAAAGTACTTCCAAATTGATAATTAGCAGTATCTGTACTTCCTAAATATCTCGTTAAGAAACCGTAATCTCCTAAACCATTTATATTTCCAATCTCACCATAACCAACACGAAGTTTTAATTCGTTAAAAAATGAATTTTCCATGAAATCTTCTTTATGAATACTCCAAGCTACAGCTGCAGAAGGAAAGTACCCCCACTGATCATCTGGGTTTAATTTAGAAGAAGCATCTGCTCTTAACGAAGCAGTTACATAGTATTTTCCATCATAATCGTAATTTAATCTTCCAAAGTACGATAATAATACATTTTTAGATGGGTCTTCAAATTCGAATTGTACACCATCTTCTTCGTTTTCGCTATCGTAACTGTAATTGTCATATTCAAAAGATTGGAAAACATGTCCTGCAGCAACAGTTAAATTATGTATTTCTTTAAAAGATTTATTGTACGTTAAGTAAGCATCTAAAAGTTTATTAAATGAATTTTGAATATAACTTGTTCTAGCTCCATTAAAAGTTGCGTCGGAAGTTGGAATAAACTCTGAAGTTATTTTTCTACCATGACTATTAGAAGTATCATATCCTAAATTAACAGTAGCTGTTAAGTCTTCGAAACCATGAATCTTATAGTCAAATTTTGCATTTCCAACAAAACGTCTAACTTCAGATGTATCGTCTACTAAGTTTAATAATGCAACAGGATTTGTTGGAGCTAAGTTATTTTGATTACCAGTACCATTATCTAACCATGCAAAGTAACCTGCATATTGAGAACTTGAATCATAAATAGATTGAGTAGGGTCGAAACCAATAGCACTTCCAATAGCATCTCTATTAGCAAAAGTGTTTTCGGTATAAACTGCCCTAGCATTTAACTGTACTTTTAAATGGTCATCTAATAAAGAAGGAGTTAAACTAATCGATCCAGTTGTACGTTGGATGTTATCTCCTTTTAGTATACCATCATGATCCGAATGCCCAATTGAAGCTCTCATTGGAATTCCAAAAGCGCTTCCTAATGCATTAAAGTTATAGTCTTGACCGAATGCGGTTGTGTAAATTTCATCTTGCCAATCCGTATTCGCGTTTCCTAGTAACCCAATTTGAGTTGGACTTCCTATCTCATTAATTAACCCGTTAAATTCTGAAGCAGAAAGAACATCAATGTCATCAACAGGATTATATACCGTTGTTTGGGCACTAAAATTATATTTAAAGTCTCTGTCTTTTCCTTTTTTTGTGGTAATAAGTATCACACCATTAGCTGCTCTAGAACCATAAATAGCTGCAGATGATGCATCCTTTAAAACTACAAAAGTTTCAATATCATTTGGGTTAATAAAGTTTAATGGGTTTCTAGATCCACCAACACCAGAGTTGTCTATTGGCACACCATCTATAACATATAAAGGTTCTGAAGTTAAAGATAAAGATCCTATTCCACGAATAGTAATGTTTTGTCCATCACCAGGAGCTCCACTTCCAGAAGTTACATTTACACCTGCTACTTTACCACTAATAAGGGATTGCGCAGATACAATAGGGCCTTTGTTAAAGTCATCACTTGTTACTAAATCTGTAGTACCAGTTAAGTCTTCTTTTTTTACAGTACCATAACCAATAACTACAACTTCATCTAAACTTGAAGTATCTTCAATTAAGTTAATATTTATGGTTTGTTGTCCGTTATAAACAATCTCTTGCGAAATAAACCCAATGTAAGAAAATACTAAAACGTCTCCGTTATTAACATTAACTTCATATAATCCATCAAAATCTGTTGCAGTTCCTTTAGATGTGTTTTTTATAATCACATTCACACTAGGAAGTGGTAAAGAGGAAGATTGTTCAGTTACTGTTCCTTTTACTGTGTTTTGTGCTACCATGCACAAAGGGAAAATTAGTAGAAAAAACAATAAACTATTTAGTTTTGTTTTCATAAAATATTTTAATTAGTTATTAATTTAATTGTTATATTTTCACTTCTCGATGTTAAAACTATGTAAATTTTATGTAAAGATTTAACATCGAAAAAAGAAAAGACTAGCGCAAACGTTTTCGTGTTGAAAACTTTTTAAAATATGAGGGTTTTGTATAAAAAACAAGTAAAAATTATTACATTGGTAATTAAATATTCCCTTTTTTGAGCAATTAATAAATTCTATGAAACGAAAAGTCACCTTAAAACAGATAGCAAGAGAATTAGATGTATCTATTTCGACAGTATCTAAAGCATTAAGAAATAGCATTGAAATTAGTGAAGATACACGTCAAAAAGTGCAAGCATTTGCAAAATTATATAATTACAGACCTAATAATATAGCACTTAGTTTAAAGAATAGAAAAACTAAAACTATTGGTATAATTATTCCAGAAATTGTGCATCATTTTTTCTCCAAGGTGATTAGTGGTATTGAAGCAGTAGCTAATAAAAGAGGTTATAATGTAATTGTAGGTTTGTCTAACGAGTCTTTTGCTAAAGAGGTTATTAATATGGAAATGTTAGCCAATGGTAGTATTGATGGCTTTATATTATCTATAGCCAAAGAAACGCAACAACAGCAAGATTATCATCATTTTACAGAAACCATTAATCAAGGTATGCCAATTGTAATGTTTGATCGTGTGGTTAACGATATAAAATGTGATAAAGTGATAGTAGATGATGCCGAAGGTGCAAAGCTTGCAGTAAATAAGCTAATTCAATGTGGTTGTAAAAACATAGCGATTGTTACTACTAAGGATTATGTAAGTGTAGGAAAATTAAGAACACAAGGCTATTTAGAAGCACTAGAAGACCATAAAATGAGTCCAGAATCTAGTTTAATATTAAAAGTACATGATCAATTATTATCCGAAGACCACCTAGATTCTTTAGAAATAGAAATAGAAAATTTATTTAAAAACAATAAAAATATCGATGGTGTTTTTGCTGTAAATGAGTTGTATGCCATTACTGCAATGAAAGTAGCAAGAAAGTTAGGTTTTAAAATACCAGAGGATATACAAATTGTAGGTTTTACAGATGGAGTATTGTCTAAACACGCTGTGCCAGCTTTAACAACCGTAAGTCAGCATGGTAAAAAAATAGGCGAAAAAGCCGCCGAATTATTGATTAATAATTTAGAAAGAGAAGATGAAGAAGATGTCTATGAAACGGTAGTAATTGAAACAGAATTAATAGAAAGAAAATCTACCAAATAAAAAAAGAATACAAAATATTTAAAAACTTTTATATCTTTACACCCAAATCAAAACTTATATTTTCATTTCTCACCAATAAGTTTTGATAAGTAAATAGCTTATCAGAATAGTATTCATTTTAAAATATACTATTAATGAAAAAGCGCGCATTAGGTTTTTGGGAAATCTGGAACATGAGTTTCGGTTTTTTAGGAATTCAATTCGGATTTGCACTACAAGGAGGCTTTATGTCTCGAATTTTTCAAACATTAGGAGCAGAAAAAGATGCCATTCCATTATTATGGATTGCAGCACCTCTAACCGGTTTATTAGTACAACCAATTATTGGGTATCTAAGTGATAGAACTTGGAGTGCCAAATGGGGAAGACGAAGACCTTATTTTTTAATAGGAGCTATTTTAAGTTCTATTGCATTGTTTTTCGTACCACATTCTCCAGCACTATGGGTAGCAGCAGGGTTTTTATGGATTCTCGATGCATCCATAAATATTTCTATGGAGCCATTTCGAGCCTTAGTTGCTGATAAACTTCCAGAATCACAACGTTCTTACGGATTTGTTATGCAAACCCTTATTATAGGAATTGGTACTTGGGTTGCTAGTAACTTGCCTTGGCTTGTTTCTCAATTAGGAGTTAGTAATGAAGCTGCTTCAGGTGTGGTCCCAATGTCTGTAAAAGTAGCCTTTGCTATAGGAGCTTTTGTGTTTTTAGTAAGTATTTTATATACCGTTTTTACTACTACCGAGTATCCTCCAGAAGACATGGAAGAATTCGAAAAAGAAAAAGCGAAGAAAAATCAATTCATTCCAGATATTTTAAATAATATTGGAAACATGCCACTAACCATGAAAAAGTTAGGTGTGATTCAATTCTTTTCTTGGTTTGCATTTTTTACGATGTGGAGTATGGCAAATCCAGCACTTACCGAGCATGTATTTAATACGCCAGCTCCAGTTGAAAGTGCATATAACATGGCAAATGCTGTTCAAGCTGAAGCTTTTAAAGTCGCAAATACAGCATTTCAAGAATCTTCAAACGCTGTAGGTTCTGCTATGGGAGTCTATGGATTGTCTTCCATGGCCTTCGCACTTTTATTAACCTTTTATACTTCCAAAAAACGCATAAACCGAAAGCTAGTACATTTAGGCTCTTTAATATTAGGAGGTTTAGGTTTCTTATTAATGAGCTACACTTCACCAGAAAATTTAAAATGGTGTTTTGTATTAATTGGCTTTGCTTGGGGAAGTATTCTTTCTATGCCTTATGCTATGTTATCTAGTTCGGTAGATCCAAAGAAAATGGGTGTTATTATGGGAATCTTTAACATGTTTATTGTTATCCCACAAATTATTGCAGCCTTAGGCGGAATTAATTTTGTTTCCGGATTATTAGGAGAAGAGGCAATTAATGCCATGACGGTTGCAGGAATAAGTCTAATAATTGCAGGGCTTTGCAACTTGTTAATCACAAATAAAAATGCAATTACATATCAAGCAGAAGAAATTTAAAAATGAATAAAAAAGGATTTATATTCGATTTAGACGGTGTTATTGTAGATACCGCAAAATATCACTTTTTAGCATGGAAAGAGCTAGCTAAAAGTATAGATATAGATTTTACACACGAACAAAATGAACAACTTAAAGGAGTTAGTCGTGTAAAATCATTAGAAAAAATATTAGCATGGGGAAATAAAACTATTTCTGAAACCCAATTCAAAGCTTTAATGTTGAAGAAAAATGAAGAATATTTAAGCTATATCGCTAAAATGGACGACAAAGAAATTCTACCAGATGTTCCAAAAATTTTAAATTATTTAATACAAAAAGAACAACCAATTTCGTTAGGCTCTGCCAGTAAAAATGCAAGGCCAATTTTAGAAAAAGTGAATTTACTTTCAAAGTTTAATGCTATTGTAGATGGAAATGATGTTAGCAACGCAAAACCAGACCCTGAAGTGTTTTTAATTGCTGCAAAACATTTAAATATAAAACCAGAAAACTGTATCGTATTCGAAGATTCTGTAGCAGGTGTACAAGCTGCAAATACAGCAAATATGATATCCATTGGTATTGGGAAAAAAGAAGTATTGCATGAAGCAGATTATATTTTTTCAGATTTCACCGAAATTGAAAATAGCTTCATCCAAGAATTAATAAATAGATAAAATAATAGAAAGGAGAATTGCAATTTCTGTTTTCATCCTTTCCATAAAAAATAAATAATCAAGAAGTAAAGAAGTAGTCAAAAAGTAAGTGGTCTATATTCTTGATTCTTGATTCTCAAACAAAATAAAATGAATCAAGATTATATACAACCAGACAATTGGTCTATAATTGAAGAAGGTTTTGATGCAGATCGCGTTAAATCATCTGAAAGTTTATTCAGCATAGGTAATGGAGCTATGGGACAACGTGCTAATTTTGAAGAGCATTATTCAGGTCCAACCTTTCAAGGAAGCTACATTGCAGGTGTTTATTATCCGGACAAAACCAGAGTTGGTTGGTGGAAAAATGGCTATCCAGAGTATTTTGCAAAAGTTTTAAATGCACCAAATTGGATTGGTATTCATGTCGAAATTAATGGCGAACAACTAGATTTAAATACTTGTGTTTCAGTTTCTAATTTTAAAAGAGAGCTTAACATGAAAGAAGGTTGGTTATCTAGATCGTTTACTGCAATCCTTCAAAATAAATTAGAAGTAGAAGTAAAAGTGCTTCGTTTTTTAAGTTTAGATTTAGACGAAATTGGAGCGATTAATTACCAAGTAACACCTTTAAACGGAGAAGCTACCATTAGATTTCAACCGTATTTAGATGCCGGAATTACTAATGAAGATACCAATTGGGACGACCAATTTTGGGATACTTTAAACGTAAGTACAGAAAACGAGCAAGCGTTTATTGAAGCAAAAACTATGAAAACGGCTTTCCATACCTGTACATTTATGCAGTCTTCGGTTTTTGTAAATAATACAAAACAAGAGCAGGTTCCAGAAATAGATAAACAAGAAAATTCTATAGCACTCACATATGTCGTTTCTGTAAATACAGACCAAACTGCTAGCATTCAAAAATTTGGTGGTTATACAGTAGATAGAAATCACAATAAAAATCAATTAGTGATAGCTGCTAAAAAAGCTCTAGATACTGCTTCCAATTTAGGATTCAGTGCCCTTTTAAATAATCAAAAAGAAGCTTGGTCTAAAATCTGGGAAATGTCAGATATTACCATCGATGGTGATGTAAAAGCACAACAAGGTATTCGTTTTAATATTTTTCAATTAAACCAAACCTATTTAGGAAAAGACTCGACTTTAAATATTGGTCCAAAAGGATTTACTGGAGAAAAATATGGAGGAAGTACCTATTGGGATACCGAAGCATATTGCATCCCTTTTTATATGGCAACTAAAGACCAGAAAGTTGCAAGAAGTTTGTTAGAATACCGTTATAACCATTTAGAAAAAGCGATAGAAAATGCTCAAAAATTAGGCTTCAAAAATGGAGCGGCATTATATCCAATGGTAACCATGAATGGGGAAGAATGCCATAACGAATGGGAAATTACTTTCGAAGAAATTCATAGAAATGGAGCCATAGCTTTCGCTATTTTTAACTACTATCGCTACACAGGAGATTACAGTTATATTCCAGAAATGGGGTTAGAAGTCCTTATCGGAATTGCTAGATTTTGGCAACAACGTGCCACTTTTTCTACAGATAAAAACAAGTATGTTATTTTAGGTGTTACTGGTCCTAACGAATATGAAAACAACATCAATAATAATTTTTACACCAACTATTTAGCTAAATGGTGCATTGATTACGCATTAGAAAATATCGAGAAAGTAAAAGAAGGTCATCACGACGATTATTTACGTATTTCTGGTAAAACAAAAATTACAGATCAGGAGCTTCATGCTTGGAAAAAAGTAGCAGATAATATGTTTTTTCCATATTCGGAAAAACATCAAGTGTACTTACAACAAGATGGTTTTTTAGATAAAGAATTAATTACTGTAGCAGATTTACCAAAAGCCGATAGACCAATAAACCAAAAGTGGAGTTGGGATCGTATTTTGCGTTCGCCTTACATCAAACAAGCAGATACCTTACAAGGATTGTACTTTTTTGAAGATCAATTTTCTACCGAAGAATTAAAACGTCATTTCGATTTTTACGAACCATTTACTGTGCATGAAAGTTCACTTTCACCTTGTGTGCATAGTATTCAAGCAGCTAAATTAGATCAAATGGACCAAGCGTATACATTTTATTTGCGTACTTCTCGTTTGGATTTAGATGACTATAATAAAGAAGTTGAAGAAGGTCTACATATTACAAGTATGGCTGGAACCTGGATGAGTATTGTGGAAGGTTTTGGTGGTATGCGTGTTAAAAAGGATATGCTACATTTTGAACCTCGTATTCCTAAAGAATGGGAAGCGTATTCATTTAAAGTAAACTTTAGAGATCAAATTTTAAAAGTAAATGTATCGCAAGCAGAAACTACTTTCGAGTTAGAAGGAAATACAGATTTAAACATTCTTGTAAATGATAATCCAATAACTGTTTCACCAAATAATTTGGTAAAAATTTAAATTAAGCACACTAATTAGAATGAAAAAATTAATACACATATCATTAATCGTTTTAATTAGTGTTAGTTTTTCTTGTAAAAAGGAAACCAAAAAAGCAATACCTTCTGAAGTTGTAACCGAAGTTATAAACGATATCGAACGCATCGAACCACCACATTGGTGGACAGGTTTTAATAATACACAAGTACAATTATTGGTGAAGCATGCTAATATTTCGGAAGCAACACCTAGTATAAATTATGCAGGAGTTTCTATTGAAAAAGTGCATAAAGCAGATAGTCCTAATTATCTGTTTTTAGATCTACATATTTCAGAAAGTGCTAAAGCAGGACAATTCAATATTCATTTTAAATTTAATGAAGAAAAAGACCTTGTTCAAACCTACGAAGTAAAAGCGCGTGTAAAAGAGGCTTCCGATTATCAAGGTTTTGATAGTACAGATGCTATTTATCTAATCACTCCAGATCGTTTTGCAAATGGTGATACTTCTAATGATATAAACGAAAGTTTAAAGGAAAAAACCATCAACAGAGAAGATGATTATGCGCGTCATGGTGGTGATTTACAAGGTGTTATTCAGCATTTAGATTATATAGAAGATATGGGGTTTACTCAAATTTGGTCGTGTCCTTTATTGACTAACGACATGTCAAGGTCGTCGTATCATGGTTACGCCATGACCGATTTTTACCAAGTAGATCCACGTTACGGAAGCTTAGAAGAATACCAAGAATTAGCTGCAAAAGCGAAAGAAAAAGGTATCGGTTTAATTATGGATCAAGTGGCTAATCATTGCGGAAGTGCACACTGGTGGATGCAAGATTTACCATTTAAAGATTGGGTGAACCAACAAGATAGTTTTGAGAATAACAAACCATTAAATAATTCTAATCACAGACGTACGAGTAACCAAGATTCGTATGCTTCTAAACGCGATAAAAAAGAAATGGCAGAAGGTTGGTTTGTACCAACAATGCCAGATTTAAATCAGCGTAATCCGTTTATGGCTAATTATATTATACAAAATAGTATTTGGTGGGTGGAAACATTAAACCTTAGCGGAATTCGTCAAGATACCTATCCGTATCCTGATAAAACATTTATGTCTAATTGGGCAGGAGCCATCATGAATGAGTATCCTAACTTCAGTATTGTTGGTGAAGAATGGAGTACCAATCCGTTGTTAATTGCCTATTGGCAAGAAGGACATGACAATAAAGATGGTTACGATTCTAATTTAAGATCGACCATGGATTTTGCCATGCAAAAAAATACGGTGGATGCTTTAAATGAAGACGAACAATGGGATACAGGATTGGTGAAAATATACGAAGGTTTAGCTAACGATTTTGCCTATGCATCACCAAAAGACATTATGATTTTTCCAGACAATCATGATATGAGTCGCATTTTTACACAATTAAAAGGTGATGTACCTAATACCAAAATGGCCCTAAGTTATCTATTAACCTTACCTAGAATTCCGCAATTGTATTACGGAACAGAAATCTTAATGAACGATTTTGAAAAACCTGGTGACCATGGTTTAATCCGTACCGATTTCCCAGGAGGTTGGCAAGGAGATACTGTTAATGCATTTTCAGGTGAAGGTTTAACAGATGCACAAAAAGACATGCAGCTATTCCTTAAAAATGTATTGAATTACAGAAAATCAAGTGATGCCATCCATAATGGAAAAACCATTCATTTTGCACCTTTTATGGGAACGTATTTCTTATTTAGAGTTATTGAAGGCGAAACTGTTGTACATATTATTAATAAAAATAATGAACCAATTAGTTTAGATTTAAAACGTTTTGAAGAAGTTGGTTTACAAGGTAAAACATTAAAAAATATAGTAACGAATGAAACTTTTGTTTGGGAAGATGAAATTATCTTAAACGAAAGAGGAAGTTTGTTGCTAACCACAAAAATATAATTATTTGTCATTCCGCACTGGATACGTAATATACTTTTAAAGATTAAACATGAGAAATTTATTATACATACTATTCTTTTTATTATTTCAAGTCACCTATTCTCAGGTAACCATCATTGTTGAAGCACTTCCAAAAGACACTCCACAAGATGCTTCTATATTTGTTTCAGGAGATTTTGAAGGTTGGTCTGGCGGACACAAAGACTACCAATTACAATTTGTAAATGGTCAGCACCAAATAACACTTCCTAAAACAGAACAACGCATTTTATTCAAGTTTACCTTAGGGAATTGGGAGACTTCAGAAAGTACCAATACAGGTGAAACTATAGATAATCGTATTCATAAATTTGAAAAACCAAACGATACAATACATGTGAAAATAGCTGGTTGGAGCCATATGTTTGATAATAAAGATGTCTCTACTGCTTCAAAAAATGTTTCCATTATTTCTGAAACATTTCATATACCACAACTTAACAGAAAACGTCGTGTTTGGGTGTATTTACCACCAGATTATCAGACTTCAAAGCAAGATTATCCTGTGGTTTATATGCATGATGGTCAAAATATTTTTGATGCTAGTACTTCGGGTTATGGCGAATGGAATGTAGACGAAACCCTAGACAAACTATTTAAAGAGAACTTAAAACTTATCGTTGTTGGTGTCGATAATGGCGAATCTAAACGTTTAGATGAATATTCTCCATGGACCAATGCTAAATATGGAGGTGGCGAAGGTGACGCATACGTCAATTTTATTGTCAATACATTAAAACCCTACATAGATACTAATTATAACACCAAAAAAGATAGAAACAATACAGCCATTTTTGGTAGTTCTATGGGAGGTTTGATTTCGCATTATGCAGCTTTAAAACATCCAACAGTTTTTGGTAAAGTTGGTGTGTATTCTCCTGCATTTTGGTTTGCTCCAGAAGTGCATCCTTTTACAAAATCTCATGCTAATATCAAGGATACTAAAATGTACTTTTTAGCTGGAGGAAAAGAAGGTGAAAACGCAGGTTATAACGAGATTAGCCAAACCGTTACAGATATGAATAGTATCATTTCTATACTAGAAAACAACGGGTTTCCTAAAAAAAACATACAGTCTAAAGTCGTCCCTGAAGGTAAACATAACGAAGCACTTTGGAGTACTAATTTTGCTGAAGCCATTACGTGGTTGTTTGCAGATGCTATTCAGAAAAGAGAATTTAAATCCGTTACATTTAAAGACAATCAGCTAAATGTTCAGGTTTCAGATGGAAGCTATTCCATGCATTTTTACCATCCTGAAATTATCGAAACTACATTTTTACCAACGGGTGAAACAGCGCTTCATAAAAAGTCGCATGCAGTTATTTTAAACAATACTTTTTCTAAAGTTTCTTTTAATGAAACAGAAAATGAAATTACTTTTCAATCTGAAAAATTAACAGTAAAAATCACCAAGTCTCCTTTTCATATTTCGTATTGGAAAGATGGAAAAGAAGTGACTTCTGTAAAAAATAGTTTTCAAAAAACAGACAATTTTGAAACCATCAGTTTTAATCTAAAACCTGAGGAAGTATTGTATGGTGCAGGAGCAAGAGCTTTAGGTATGAACCGAAGAGGCAATCGTTTAGAATTGTACAATAAAGCACATTATGGTTATGAAGACCGAAGTGAGTTAATGAACTATACCATGCCTATTGTGGTGTCTTCCAAAAAGTATTTAATTCATTTTGACAATGCACCAATTGGCTTTTTAGATTTAGATAGTAAAGCAGATAACACACTAACATACGAAACCATTTCTGGAAGAAAAACCTATCAAATTGTAGTTGGTGATTCTTGGTTAGATGTAACGAAGAACTACACCAAACTAACTGGTACACAACCCATGCCACCACGTTGGGCTTTAGGTAATTTTTCTAGCCGATTTGGTTATCATTCGCAAGAAGAAGTAACTGCTACAGTAGAAAAATTTAGAGAAGAGAATATTCCATTAGATGCTATTATTATCGATATTTTTTGGTTCGGACAAACCATTCAAGGTACTATGGGAAACCTTGCTTTTGATCGTGATTCTTTTCCAAACCCAAAACAAATGCTAAAAGGTTTAAAAGATAATAATGTTAAAACCGTTTTAGTAACAGAACCGTTTGTATTAACCACATCAAACCGTTGGGACGAAGCGGTAAAAGCAGATGTTTTGGCTAAAGATTCATTAGGGAATCCGTTTACTTACGATTTCTATTTTGGTAACACAGGATTGATAGATATTTTCAATCCAAAAGGAAAACAATGGTTTCAAAATATTTATAAAGACTTAGCCGATTTAGGGGTTTCAGGAGTTTGGGGAGATTTAGGAGAACCAGAAGTACATCCTAAAAATCTAATACACGCCACAGGAACAGCAGATGAGGTACATAATATTTATGGTCACCATTGGGCGGAATTAGTACAAGATATGTACATCCAAAATTTTCCAAATACAAGACCATTTATTTTAATGCGTGCAGGAAGTTCTGGATCGCAAAGATTTGGTATGATACCTTGGTCTGGGGATGTCAACAGAACTTGGGGAGGATTACAATCTCAACCAGAAATTGCATTACAAATGGGAATGCAAGGATTAGCTTATATGCATAGTGATTTAGGTGGTTTTGCTGGTAATAATTTAGATGATGAGTTGTATGCTCGATGGTTACAGTATGGTGTGTTTCAACCTATTTACAGACCACATGCACAAGAAGAAGTGCCTGCAGAACCTGTTTTTAGAAGCGATAAAGCAAAAGCCTTAGCTAAAGAGTCTATCGAATTACGTTACCAATTACTCCCTTATAATTACAATTTGGTATTTGAAAATAACCAAACTGGTGCGCCTTTAATGCGAGCCTTGTTTTTTGAAGAAGAAGACAATGTGAAGTTGCAAACTATGGCTTCAACATACCTTTGGGGAAATGACTTTTTAATCACGCCTATTGTGAATGCTAAGCAAACAGAAGCTGAGGTGTACTTTCCTGAAAACAGTAATTGGTTTGATTTTTATACCAATAAAAAAGTAGAAGGCGGACAATCACTTCCTGTAAAAACGCAAGAAAATTACATTCCAACCTATGTTCGTGGTGGCGCATTTATTCCAACGGCTAAAGCCATGCAAAGCACTGCAGAATATAATGGAAACACCTTCGAATTGCATTATTATTACGATGCTTCTATAGCTAAAAGTGAACGTAAAATGTATAATGACGATGGTAAAACAAAAAACGCTTTTGAAAACGGTCAATATGAGATTTTAGAGTTTGAAGCAGAAACCACTTCAAAGCTTTTAGAATTGCAGTTTGAAGCAGAAACAGGTGCTAAATACGTTACAACTACTAAAAATATAGATGTAGTAATTCACCATTTTCCTAAAGCACCAAAACGTATAAAATGCAATGGTAAGAAATTAGATTTCCATTACGATGCAAACTCAAAAACGTTGCGTTTTAATCTAAAGTGGAACACTTCAAGTAGCCATAAAACACAAATAACATACTAAGTATAACATGAAAAATAACATACTTTTAATTGCATTAACTTTGCTCGCTTTTAGTTGTAAAACCGAAAAAAAAGTAAATCAAGATATCGCTGAAGATCAGAAAAAAGAAGCGGCTAGAACCCCTTTTGTTTGGGATGCTGCAAACATCTATTTTTTATTGACAGATCGTTTTAATAATGGAGACAAAACCAATGATGTAAACTATGGAAGAACCCAAGAAACTGCTGTTTTACGAGGTTTTGAAGGTGGCGATTTAAAAGGGATTATCCAAAAAATTGAAGAAGGTTATTTTACAAACTTAGGAATCAATGCCATTTGGATGTCGCCAATCGTGGAGCAAATTCATGGTGGAACAGACGAAGGAACTGGTGTAACCTATGGTTTTCATGGGTATTGGACAAAAGATTGGACCAACATTGATGCTAATTTAGGAACCAAAGCGGATTTAAAAAAATTGGTTGATGCAGCACATAAAAAAGGTATTCGCATCTTGTTAGATGCTGTAATAAATCACACTGGTCCAGTTACAGAGCAAGATCCTGTTTGGCCAAGCGATTGGGTAAGAACAGGCCCACAATGTAGTTACGATAATTACGAAAACACCGTAACGTGTACTTTGGTAAAAAACCTTCCAGACATTAAAACCGAAAGTAACGAAGCTGTAGAATTACCACCACAATTGGTGGAAAAATGGAAAGCAGAAGGTCGTTATGACGAAGAGGTTGCAGAATTAGATGCCTTTTTTAAAGCTACAGGTTATCCGCGTGCTCCTCGTTTTTATATCATGAAATGGTTAAGCGATTACATTACAGATTTTGGTATTGATGGTTACCGAGTAGATACCGTAAAACATACCGAAGCTTTTGTTTGGCAAGAGTTTAAAGCTGTTAGTGATAACGCTTTCGCGGAATTTAAGCAGCAAAACCCAAACAAAGTTCTAGACGATAATGCGTTTTACTTGGTTGGAGAAGTATATAATTACGGAATTTCAGCAGGAACAGCTTTCGATTTTGGAGATAAAAAAGTCAACTATTTTGATGCTGCTTTTAATAGTCTAATCAATTTTGAATTTAAATGGAATGCTGCACAGCAAACCTATGAAGAACAATTCAAAAAATACGATAGTCTTTTGCATACCAACCTTAAAGATTATGGTGTATTAAACTATTTAACGTCTCATGACGACGGACAGCCTTTCGATAAAAATAGAGAGAAAACCTACGAAACTGCTACGCGATTATTGTTATCTCCTGGAGCTTCACAAGTATATTATGGAGATGAATCTGCAAGAGATTTAACCATAGATGGAACCGTTGGGGACGCTACTTTAAGAAGTTTCATGAATTGGGAAGAACTTTCTCAAAAACAAGATGTACTAAGCCATTGGCAAAAATTGGGTCAGTTTAGACGCAATCATCCTTCTATTGGAGCAGGAAAGCATACTAGGATTAGCAATGCACCTTACTTTTTTAGTAGAAGCTATACTAAAGGGTATTTTAAAGATGACGTCATTGTTGGTATCGATATTCCTAAAGGAAAACACACCATTAACGTGTCTTCTGTTTTTAACGATGGAGATACAGTGAAAGATTTTTATTCCGGAAAAACAGTAGAAGTAGTAAACGGAAACATCAAAATAGAAGTAGAGTCAAATATTTTATTATTAGAAGAATTAAACTAAATATACGCATGAAAAAAATAATCTTATCCTTAGTGTTTCTTAGCATTTTAGCATGTAAAGAAGAGAAGAAACAAGTAGAAGTTGCAACAGCTTCAGAAGAAAAAATAAGCATAGAACCTATTTCGGCTTCCGACTTAGAAACGGCTGTCATTTATGAAGCGAATATTAGACAATATTCCCCAGAAGGAACTTTTGAGCAATTTACAAAAGACATTCCGCAGTTAAAACAATTAGGTGTAAAAGTGATTTGGTTAATGCCAGTGTTTCCTATTTCAGAAACCAAAAGAAAAGCAACAGGAGGAGAGGACAGTAAGTTTGCAACCGATTTTCCAGAAGCAGAACAAGATAAATATTTAGGAAGTTACTATGCGGTTTCCGATTTTACTAAAATTAATCCAGAATTTGGGACTATTGAAAATTTTAGAGATTTAGTAAATACTGCTCATGACAATGGGATTTATGTCATTTTAGACTGGGTGCCAAATCATACAGGTTGGGATCATACCTGGTTAAAAAGCAATCCGGAGTATTATACACAAAACGAGAAAGGAGCGGTTGTACATCCTGAAGATACCGATTGGACAGATGTTGCCGATTTAAATTACGATAATCAAGAAATGCGTAAAGAAATGATTGCAGATATGAGCTATTGGTTAACAGATGAAGGTGTTGATGGTTTTAGATGTGACGTAGCAGGATCGGTACCAACTAATTTTTGGGAACAAGCTATTCCAGAATTACGTGCTAAAAAAGATATTTTTATGCTAGCAGAAGCTTGGGAACCAGAATTATTGAAAGACGGTTTGTTTGATATGGCGTATGGTTGGGATGGACACCATGTTATGAATCATATCGCTAAAGGGGAAGAAAATGCAACCGCTTTTTCAGATTATATGAAGAAGAGAAATGAAACCTACCTAGCAGATGATATATTAATGAATTTTGTAACCAATCACGATGAAAACTCTTGGAATGGCACCATTAAGGAACGTATGGGAAATGCTTCTGAAACAATGACTGCTTTAAGTTATGTAATGCCTGGAATGCCATTAATTTATTCTGGTCAAGAATATGATTTAGACCACAGGTTATTGTTTTTTGAAAAAGATAGTTTCCCGCATACGAAAGGAAATACATGGAAGTTGTTAGAAAAACTGGGGAAACTTAAAAGTACAAGTACTGCACTAAATGGAGGTAAAAATGCTGCTTCTTATGAAAAAATAGCTGTTCCGAATAAAAATATTTTAGCATTTAAAAGAAGTAAAAACGGAAGTACCGTTATTTATTTAGCAAACCTTTCTAATCAAGAATTAAAAGTAAGTCTACCTATAAAAGGAAAGTATTTAGATTATATGACAAATTCAGCCATTGAAATCGATGAAGAAGTTATGCCATTAGGAGCTTGGGAGTATAAAATATTAATAAATTAAAATGTAAAATGATGAAGAATATTTTGTTTTTATATTGTTTTTTCTTTTTAAATATTACTGTTTTTGCTCAAGTAGGAGTTGGTACTATAGATCCTAAAAGCACTTTAGATATTAATGGAAACCTTTCTGTAAAACACCTTACTTTAACGGGTAGCGGGACAGCTACAGATATTAATGATGGTGTTTATTTGTCTGTAGATCCGCAAGCTACAGATCAGGAATTTAGGCTTCCAAATCCCATTAGTTTTCCAGGGAGAGTTTATGTTATTAGAAATATTAATAATGTAAATACTGCACAGTTAACAACTACTTCAGGTTTATTATTTCCTAAAGGATCCACAATTGGAAGTTCGCAAGTTTATATGTACGAAAATAATTTAAGAACTATAATAGTAATTAGTGATGGTTTTAATTGGACGTATATCGATTAATTATTTAAATATAAAACCCAGAAAAGTCTCTTTTGAATACTAATTCGAAGAGACTTTTTTTTTTGTTTAAAAACTTGATTTTGTTGGGCTAGGACATACAACTAAAATGTAGAGAAAAAATAATTGAACTGTTAAGGATATTAGATTTAAAACGACTAAAATATATATTTGTATTTTTATACTATAAATTTAATAATCATGGAAGTGTTTAACCAGTCCGAATCACCAATGTGTTTGCAGATTAGCTTTAATAAGTTATTAGAGCATTATGAGGAGTTAGTTACTAATTCTGATGCGTTTATTTCTAGAAAAGCACAACGAGTTTTAAAAACAGCGGCTCCTTACCCTATACTTCGTGAAGGATTTACTGATATTAAATTACTAGAAAAATACAAAAATGAAATTCAAATCATATTACAAGATTCTTTTAGTGCAGTTTTAACAAAAAATGAAATTAAAACGGCTTCTATACCTTTTGAAGATGTAGTTTTTAATTCCTCGGAACGCTTTAAATCTATTATTAAAACAGCAGGAGAAAATTTTGATTTGAAAATACAAAATATGCCTGAAGATGATAGGTATATTATTTATTGTACAATTATTTTAAACTTTTATTATGGATATTCGTTAGACTTTAAAAGACCTTTTTATTACGAAATACCAGACGAAAAAGGAATTATCCGATATTATAAAATATTATATAATGCCGATTTTGTAGAGATTATTCCTAATGAAAATGCACCAAAAATAACACAGGAAGATTATAATGAGTTATTAGATAATTTTGAAAATATAGATTTATGGAAAGCAAAGTTTCCTCCAAATAGTTATTCTTTTAAAGGTTTTGTGATTTCTAATATGTTTGATGTTACCAATGATCAATCTATTTCCAATATTAAATCTAAATTAATAGGAGAGAACAAGCGAAAAGATGAAACTTTTATGGAAGGATTTCATGAAATTTTTCGCTCGTTATTAGGTTTAAAAGATATACGGGTAGGTTTTTCAATTTATAATAAAGAGGACCAAACTTTTGAACGTGTGTACGGAGCAGGAATGAGTAGTTTTTTATTACATGATTTAGATACTTCTATATGCTCTGATGCTTTATGTAATTGGACATATAATAGACTTTTAAATGAAAAAAAGTTTTTTTCCGTTTCCGATGTAAACCTAATGTTTGAAAAAACAGAAGGGAAGATTCCACATATAAATATTCTTCATAAACAAGGAATACAGAGTGCTATTTTTGCACCTATTGCTACAGATGATGAGGTTATGGGGATTCTTGAAATCGTTTCAGAAAAACCAAAAGTACTTAACAGCATTAATGCAAATAAGCTTACAGATATTATGCCTTTTATCGTCTCTGCTGTCGAACGTTCTAAAAATGAAGAAGAGAATTTAATTGAA
Organism: Lacinutrix cladophorae; assembly: GCF_053604645.1. NCBI lineage: Bacteria > Pseudomonadati > Bacteroidota > Flavobacteriia > Flavobacteriales > Flavobacteriaceae > Lacinutrix > Lacinutrix cladophorae. Next base: position 742,103 of record NZ_JBSHNR010000121.1, read on the forward strand.
GCTGTTATACAACAAGAATGTACTTCTATTCATTCCAGTGTAAATTGGCGATTTATAAAAGAAGCTAGAAATTTTATTAATGCCCAATTAAAAGGGGAAGAACCAAACTTTAATAAAATAGTTTTTGATAATGTGTATCCGCTTTATGGGCAAATTGATATTAAAGGATCTTCGGAAGCTAGAAATTGGGCAACACAACAAGATTTAATATTACAATTAAAAAATGTAGAAGCTATTTTAAAAAGTGCTTCCGAGATAGAGAAACTTCCTATTTATGATCAGTTTATATTTCAAATAAGAGAATATTTAACCGATTTAAAAGAACATTTTCAAGTAGATAGTGAACAACATATTGCTTCTTTTTTTAGTCAAGATATAGAGCCTGTTTTAGAGCATTTGGTTTCTGTAAAAGCATTAAAATCTAAAGTCGAGAACTATTATAAAACGATTGATAGTACTGTGAAAGTAGTTTATAAGCACAGAAAACAGTATGACGATACCGTGTCTAAAATAAATAAAAGCATGGCCTCGCTTTTAGATAAAAAGCAGGTGAAAGCACAAAAAATGTACCCACATTATTTTGAGCGTTTTAAAACAGATGGTGTAGAACATAACATGTATATTGGCGAGTCTATAACTAAAGAGGATAGCTTTAATCCTATTTATTTATATAATTTAAGATTATGGCAAGTACAGGTTATGTGCGAAATGGAAAATGCATATTACCAAATGCGAAATAAATTTCCTGTACAATTAGATGTGGCTTCCATGATACTTGTTTTTAACCAGCCTTTATCTATAAGTTTTAGAATGGACGAAAAGCAATTTGACGTAGATGGTACTTATAATGCCAGATATGAAATTGTAAAAAAACGTGTAGATAAAGCCTATATTAAAGGAACAGAAGAACGTATTACCCAAAAAGGAAAAATAACGATTGTGTATTCGCAAAAACAAGATGAAGTAGAGTACTTGCGTTATATTAAATTTTTACAAGCCAAGCATTATTTAGATACTGATGTAGAGATTTTGGAGTTGCAAGATTTACAAGCTGTAACAGGTTTAAAAGCTATACGAGTGAGTGTGTTATATCATAAAAATAAAACCGATAAGGCTTTTTTTACCTATGATGATTTAATGAAAGAAATTAAAGCTTAAATGCCAGAATATTGAAAAGCTATTGCAAAAGCAATAACACTACAAATGATGCCAACCATGAAGACCGTATAGGTGACACGAAGTATTTTGTATTTCCTATTTAATACTAAGCCTAAAAAGTATAAATCTTTTTTCATTGCAGAATATAAATAGTCTTTGTCTTTCATCATTTCTCCCATTGCCCATTCAAACTCGTCTAATTTCATTTTATGAAAATTACCAAAAAATAAAAGATTTACTTTTTTGTTCGCTACATCTTCTTTAGTAAATTCTCCTCGCGTTACATTTGGTCTTGTAGCTATAACAGACAATATCATCGATGTTACAGTGAACAATACAAAAACTACAGTAGGGTAAATAAGGTAGGTGTTAGATGGGTTGTCTAATTTAGGTAAAAGATTAGCCATTACTAAAGATACAATAATAGCATTCACCGATAATAAAATATTCGCTTTGGTATCTGCAATATCACTTAGTGTAATATGGTTTTTAAGTGTTACTCTAAACATGGTTTCTATACCGCGTTCTGGAATTTCAATTTTATTTTTCTTGAATTTTAATTCTTCTTTTTTCTGCTTTAATTTGGCTTTGTTTAATTGTAGCTTGCTTTGATCTTTAAGTAGTTTCGCGAGATTTTTACTTTTTCCTTTTTCCCATAGAGAAACTGCTAAGTCACTATTAAATTTGTGGTCTTTGGTGAGAAACGTAATGTTTTCATTCAGCCATTCTGTATTTGTTAGTTTCTTTTGGTTGGTTAATTCTAATTCTTTTTTTAAAAGTTGTGTAACATTACTAAAATTCTTGTTTCCAATATGTGCACAATCTGCATCACGAATCAATTTTTCTAACTCATTTTTTGGTGTATATCCCATTTTTGTAGCTAGAATTAAGTCATTTACCGTTTTAATTTCATCTACAGTACAATTGTGTTTTTGTAAAAAGGCTTTTGCAAGAGCTGCACTATGTGTTTCGTGATCGTTAATGCTTTTTATAAAACCAACATCATGAAACCATGCGCTAATAATTAAAAGCTTTTTACTTTGTGGATCTAAACGGCCTATATCTGCAAGTTCTGTTGCTTTTTTCACCACATTTTGTGTGTGCGTCAAATTATGGTAAACAAAGCTATTATCTAAATTTGTATTTAAAAGATGAACAACATGTTTTTCGGTTTCGGCAATAATATGATCCATAAAATAATATGATTTTAAGTAAAAATACTAAACTTTAATTAATGTATAACAAACAACTTTTTTAGTCGGAAAGAATAGAAATACTTTCTGTTTATTTTAAACGAAATTCATACAAGTTTCCTCCAGCGCCATGTGCTTTTTCGTCTGTTATATAAACCGTTTGATTGTCTTTAAAACAAATGCCTTCTTTTTGCGATTCATAATTAAAAGGAAACTCTCTTATTGTACCATTTAAAAAATCATCTTCTTTAAAGTCTGTGAAAAGTAAAACAGATTTTTGATTTAGTAAAACTACCTGCTTGCCATCCGGACTAATATCTGCAGAAGTTATCCAACAATGTAGGTCGTCGCAGTTAGAATAGGTTCCTAGAAATTGTGCTTCATGCGTTCCTGAATTCGCAGGAATTTTATACAGATTTGTTTTTCCAAAATCTCCTTTTACGCGACTTTTGGTAAATAAGTATAAGTTGTTATTATGATAAAAAAATGCTTCGCAATCAAAGTAAAGTTTTTTCTTTTTAGGTGGAAATTTTTTTTGATCCGGATAGGTAAAGGAAATACGTTCAATCGAAACTTTTTCTTTACTTTTTAAGCTAGAAGCACTAACTTTTAAAATAGCCAAATTTTTACGCTTACTTATATTGTTTCCAAAATCACCAATATAAATGTTTCCTTCAGTATCACTAGTTAGATCCTCCCAATCGTGGTTTTTGGCATCTATTTTTAATTCTTCTTTTATTTTGCCATTTGCATTTAATCCAAAGAGCCTTGGTTTGTTTCCGCTGTCGTTTACCATCCAAATCAAGTTGGAATTTGTAGTGGTTTCTGTTCCAGAAACTTCGTTTAAATTGGAAGATAAATCGACTGCCGATTTAAATTCGGAGGTATTACAGCCTGTGTATAAAAATATTATTAGGATAAGGAGTTTATTCAAAGCAGTTATTATTTATTAATGCTAAATTTACGTGGTTTTTAAAAATAAGGAAACATCCATAACTAAAACCAGAGAATCAAAGATAATAATTAAATGGATGCTACATGTTACCTATAAAAAACAATAGATAAAAAACATGAAACAAAAAGACGTATTAATTATTGGAGGTGGAGCAGCCGGCTTTTTTGCAGCTATTAATATCGCTGTTCAAAACCCAAAATTAAAAATAACGATATTAGAAAAAGCTAAGGAAGGTTTGCAGAAAGTGAAAATTTCTGGAGGCGGAAGGTGTAATGTTACTCATGCAGAATTTATACCACAGGATTTGGTGTTAAATTATCCCAGAGGAGAGAAAGAATTACTTGGTCCTTTTCATCAATTTATGACAGGAGATACTATTGCTTGGTTTGAAGAACGTGGAGTCGCTTTAAAGATAGAAGAAGATGGTAGAATGTTTCCTGAGTCGAATACATCGCAAACGATTATAGATTGTTTTTTAAACGAAACGAAAAAGCATCAAATAGAAGTGTTATATAGTCAAACCGTAAAATCTATTCTTAAAGAAGAAGGTTTGTGGAATATTAAAACACAAGACGAAGTATTTATAGCGCCTAAAATATTGGTTGCCACTGGAAGTAGTCCTAAAATGTGGAAGGTGTTAGAAACGTTAAATCATTCCGTGATTCCACCTGTACCTTCGTTGTTTACTTTTAATATAAAAGATGATCGCATAAAAGATATTCCGGGAGTAGTTGCTCAAAATGTAGAAATTCAGGTAGTTGGTACCGAGTTGTTTTCCGAAGGGCCTTTGTTAATAACACATGTTGGTATGAGTGCTCCTTCTATTTTAAAACTATCTGCTTTTGGAGCTTTACAACTGGCCAAATTAGATTATAAATTTACTATTGCAGTGAATTTTATCAAAATGGATTATCAAGATTGTTTAGCTACTTTAAAAGATTTGAAATTAACTTTGGCTAAAAAAACTGTTTTAAAGGCTCCTCAGTTCGATTTGCCAAAACGTTTATGGAAACAATTAGTTTTAGCTTCCGTAATACAGGATGACAATCGATGGGCAGATTTAAATAAAAACCAATTGGAAGCACTTGCTGCACAATTAACAAAAGCGCATTTTAAGGTAGATGGAAAAAGTACGTTTAAAGATGAATTTGTAACCGCAGGAGGAATTGATTTAAAAGAAATTAATTTTAAGACTTTTGAAAGTAAGCTACATGCAAATCTTTATTTTGCAGGAGAAGTTATTAATGTAGATGCTATAACTGGTGGTTTTAATTTTCAGAATGCATGGACAGGAGCGTTTATAGCTTCACAATATATTTCTAAATAAAATGGAAACGTACATTGCTTTATTAAGAGGAATTAATGTTGGAGGTCATAAAAAAGTGCCAATGGCAACCTTACGAGAACTGCTAACAAATTCCGGTTTCGAAAATGTAAAAACATATATACAAAGTGGAAATATTGTTTTGCAGTCTTCAGAAAATAACACAAAAATTATTGAAAATATTATTAGTGAAATAATACGATCACATTTTAAATTCGAGGTTCCAGTTTTAGTAAAAACAAAAGAAGAGTTAGCACACATTTTTTATAATTGCCCTTTTAAGAAAATAGAAAAACAAAAAAGTTATTTTATTTTACTTCAAGAAATACCTAATAAAGATTTGGTTACGCTTGCTTTAAAAAAAGAATACAAAGCAGAGACATTTAAAATAATAAATAACTGTATTTACTTTTATAGTGAAGCAGGTTACGGGAAATCTAAATTCAATGCGAATTATTTCGAGCGAATACTTAAAACTGCAGCTACAGCAAGAAATTATAATACCATGATTAAGCTATTGTCTTTAGTGAAATAATGTGTTTTTTGAATGTTTTATAGCATACCATGAAGCATTTGCAGCTTCATTATTTTGTGCATCAGTCATTGGTAAAACACCATTTAAATTTAAACGAACAGCTGCAACTACATTGCTGTAAGGAACTTGAGATATAAGTGTTGCATAAAAACCTTTTCTAACAGCAAGCGCTAACATAGGTAATCGTATACGCTGTATTATCCATTGGTTACTTTTCAATATGCCTAACAGCATCCCATGAAGCATTTGCAGCTTCATTAATTTGTGCATCAGTCATTGGTAAAACACCATTTAACTTTAAATCAACAGCTGCAACCACATTACTGTAAGCAAGTTGCACTAATAAAGTTACATGTATATTTTTTAAAATACCGCTTTTTACACCATTCCAAAAAAAAGCAGCATGTTTTCTATAGTAGGTTTTAGTTTCTTCAACTAAATCTAATGGTATGATTGGAGGTTTGGCTACATGTTCGTAAAAATGAAAAGCTACAGGGTTGCTAATGTAGTAATGGTATAAGTCTTTCCAGTATTTTTTAAAAATTAGTTCAGGATTTGTATTTTCAGACTTTATTATAAGTATAGAACCAAAGTCTTTTCTTATCATTTTATAAATGTGGCAAAGTATATCTTCTTTATCTTTAAAATAATAATATATAGTACCAATAGCAACATTAGATTCTCTAGCTACTTGAGACATAGGTGTTGCATGTACCCCTTGTTTTACTACAAGTTCTAGCATTGTTAAAAGTATACGCTGTTTTTTATCCACTTATTAATATAGAATAACCATTTGGTTACAATCTACAAAAAATAAATATTTCTTTAGTTTTTTTAAAAATGTTTACGATGAAATACACTTAGTATTACACTTTTTAAAATATATTCTATACATACATGCTATCTAAAAAACTATATTTGCATAATAATTTGCATATAATGGAAGCCAATTCGTTTATACTTTTAAGAAATAATACAACACCTCATAATGGAAAGTTTACTTGGTCTTCACCTAGTAATATTGCATTAGTGAAATATTGGGGAAAAAAAGAAAACCAAATACCAAAAAACCCATCTGTAAGTTTTACGTTAGATGCTTGTAAAACAACTACAAGTTTAAGTTTTACTAAAAAAGAAAAAGATAATTCTTTTTCTTTTGATGTGGTATTTGAAGGAAAAAAGAATGAAGATTTTAAACCAAAAATAGAAACTTTTTTCAAACGTATTCAAACATATTTACCTTTTTTAAAAGACTATCATTTTACTATTGAAACAGAAAATACTTTTCCGCATAGCTCTGGTATTGCATCTTCTGCTTCCGGAATGAGTGCTTTGGCATTATGTCTTATGAGTATTGAAAAAGAAATAAACCCAAAAATTACTCAAGAATACTTTAACCAAAAAGCATCCTTTTTAGCACGTTTAGGTTCCGGTAGTGCTTGCCGAAGTATAGAAGGGGATTTAATAGTTTGGGGAAAACATGAAAATATTGAAGGAAGCTCCAATCTTTTTGCTATAAAATACCCATATACTGTTCACGATAATTTTAAAAATTACCAGGACACTATCCTATTGGTAGATAAAGGAGAAAAACAAGTTAGCAGTACTGTTGGTCACAACTTAATGCATAACCACCCTTTTGCAAAACAGCGTTTTAAACAAGCCAGTGAAAATATGACTAAACTTATGGATGTTTTTAAGACTGGTAACTTAAATGCATTTATAGATATAGTAGAAAGCGAAGCGCTTACGCTACATGCAATGATGCTGACAAGTATGCCGTATTTTATTTTAATGAAACCAAATACCCTTGAGATTATTAATGCTATTTGGGCATTTAGAAAACAATCCGGATTACATATTAGTTTTACTTTAGATGCAGGAGCTAATGTGCATGTGCTTTATCCCGAAAATGAAGCAGCAAAATGTATCGAGTTTATTAAAAATGAATTAGTTGCGTATTGCCAAAATGGTCACTATATTTGTGATACAATTGGTTTTGGTGCAAAACTAAAATCATAAAATTTGCGTATATTGGATAGAAGTTATTGCCAAATACTGCATATTAACAAAAAATATTTATGAAAGGACCTCTTTTTTACTCAAAAATTTTACTCTTTGGTGAATACGGAATCATTAAAGATTCTAAAGGATTATCTATTCCTTATAGTTTTTATAATGGTGCTTTAAAAATGGATGAAAACCCTTCAGCAGAAGCAGTAAAATCTAATGCTAGTTTAATAGATTTTGTTTCGCATTTAAAGCAAATCAATTCAGAGGTAGTCGTTTTTAATTTTAGCACATTAGAAGCAGATGTTCATGCAGGAATGTATTTCGATTCTTCCATACCACAAGGATATGGAGTTGGTAGCTCAGGCGCATTAGTAGCAGCTATTTACGATAAATATGCACAAGACAAGATTACAGTTTTAGAAAATCTAACACGAGAAAAGCTATTAAAATTAAAAACCATTTTCTCGGAAATGGAATCGTTTTTTCATGGTAAATCTTCAGGATTAGATCCTTTAAATAGTTATTTAAGTATTCCAATTTTAATACATTCTAAAGATAATATTGAAGCAACCGGAATTCCTTCGCAAACCAATAATGGTAAAGGAGCTGTTTTTTTATTAGATAGTGGCATTACTGGAGAAACAGCACCAATGGTGAGCATTTTTATGGAAAACATGAAGCAAGAAGGTTTTCGTAGTATGCTAAAAGATCAATTTATAAAACACACAGATGCTTGTGTAGACGACTTTTTAAAAGGAGATATCAAATCGCTTTTTAAAAATACCAAGCAACTATCTAAAGTGGTTTTAAATAATTTTAAACCAATGATACCAAACCAGTTTCACGAACTTTGGAAAAAAGGAATTGAAACCAATGAATACTACTTAAAACTTTGTGGTTCTGGTGGAGGAGGTTATATTTTAGGGTTTACAGAAAACTTTGAAAAAGCAAAACAGTCACTTAAAGAGTATAAACTAGAAGTAGTTTATAATTTCTAATAACGGTACTAGTACTTCAAATTGTTTCGCGCAATTTTTTGTAGTGTCGTATTAAAGATCTTATTCCATAAAACTATATGCTCTCCAGAAAACAAAAACATATTTTACTAAAATTTTTCAGTATGTTTTCTGTAGTGAGAGGGTACAATGTTCTCATTGTAGTAATAGCACAATATCTAACATCTGTTTACATTTTAGCGCATGATAAAACGGTTCGTGAAGTTGTTTTAGACGTAAACTTACTTATGCTAGTTTTAGCATCTGCCGCTACAATAGCAGGGGGTTACATTATTAATAATTTTTACGATTCCGAAAAAGATTTAATCAATAGGCCACAAAAATCCATGCTAGATAAATTGGTGAGTCAAAACACCAAGCTTTCCTTTTATTTTGTGCTTAATTTTCTAGCAGTTATTATGGCAAGTGCTGTTTCGTTTAAAGCCGTTTTGTTTTTTTCTATATATATATTCGCTATTTGGTTTTATTCCCATAAACTAAAAAAAACACCAATTATTGGCAATATTACTTCCGCAATTCTAACTATTACGCCATTTTTCGCCATTTTTATGTATTACAAAAATTTCGAACACGTAATTTTTGTACATGCAGCATTCCTGTTTTTAATCGTTTCTATGCGCGAATTAGTTAAAGATTTAGAAAACATAAAAGGAGATTTAGCCCTCAATTATAAAACCATACCAATAGTTTATGGCGAAAAATCTTCAAAAATAATGCTCACATTTTTAAGTGCATTCACCCTAATTCCTTCCTATTTATTAATAAATAGATACCAAATAGGTAAGATGAATTATTTCTTCTATTTAAGCACGATTCTATTAGCGGTATTTTTAGTATTACTATTTAAATCCAATACAAAAACACAATATCTAATACTACATAATATCTTAAAATTCATTATAGTTTCAGGGGTTTTTAGCATTTTGTTAATAGATGTAAACCTGCTTTTAAACAAATTAGTTTTACTATAAATTTGGGCGTTTGCTACTTCGTGAAAACTACGTAGCAACACGCTTTCGCAAGTCGCTTTTTTATATAAGTTTCTTTAAAAACATTAGTAATAAATAAATGTTTTATACGTGTTTTAAAAAATAGTAATAAAAAAAAAGAGCTCCAACAAATTGCTCAATCGTTAACGCAAGAAATTACTACCATCAAAAATAGTAACTCAACAATCGTAAATCATAATATATACTATATCTTTGCAGCATAATAAATTAAAAGATTCCCATTTCTAAGGGGGAAAATTATGAGTAAGCCAAGAGAAAATAAAAGCAAAGGAAAACCTTCAGGACGTGGTAATAATAACACACGTAACCAAAGCAATGCAAGAGGAAATGCTCCAATAAAAAATCAAGCAGCATCACAAAAGAAAAAGCAAACACCAGCACAAAAATCAGCTAATCCAGATCAAATACGTTTAAATAAATACGTAGCAAATTCTGGTATTTGTTCGCGTAGAGATGCAGATATGCACATCGCAACAGGATTAGTTTCTGTAAACGGAAAGGTCGTAACAGAAATGGGTTACAAAGTAAAACTAGAAGATGAGGTTCGTTTCGATGGAGCAAGAATAAATCCAGAAAAGAAAGCCTATGTTTTACTAAATAAACCAAAAGGTTTTGCGACAACAACAAGTGAGGGAAAAGGTCGTACAGTTATGGATTTAGTAGCAAATGCAACTAATTCTCGTATTAAGCCAATAGGTAGATTAGGTAGAAACAGTAAGGGGTTATTGTTATTTACCAATGATGATTTAGTAGCAGGTAAGTTTACCAATTCTAAAAATGGCGTACCTCGTTTATTTCAAATAGAATTAGACAAAAACTTGAGAGCAGAAGATCTTAAAAAAATTAGAGATGGCTTTAAAGTAGAAGGAAAACTAATTGAGGTAGAAGAAGTAAGTTATATCGATGGTGTGTCTAAAAAAGAAATAGGCCTTAAAATTAAAAACACAGGAAATACTATTATTCGTACCATTTTCGATTATTTAAAGTACGATGTAATAAGTGTAGATTGTGTTGCAATTGGGCATCTTACTAAAAAAGATATTCCTCGTGGTCACTGGAAACACCTAACCGAGCAGGAGTTAAATACCTTGAAAATGTTATAATATTCCACTAACTATATATTACATAAAAGTGCGTACTTACCAAGTACGCACTTTTTTTATTACTAGTTTTAAAACAAATAATAATCGGTATAGAAAAAAAATAAAAAAAAATAAAAAAAAAGTTTGTAATTCAATTTTTTGTATTTCATTTGTACTATAATTAGCTGAACAAATTGAACTCTGTTTCTATGTTCGGGCTTTTGGAAATTAGGAAGTCATATTCAAAAGCAGCTTACAGATTAAGCGACCGAATTTTAAAGCTAACTTCCGAGTATTCTTCTATAGGTGCTAGCCAGCATCAATACGCTTTTGTGCCTACTACAGAGCTAAAAATACAAGTTTGATTGAAGCATTATTATTTGTTTTAAGCAGCATTTTTGCGCTGTTTCCTATTTAAATTTTAACATTTTTAAAAATAATAATGAACACAAAATATATTGATCTAATCGATCAAACTTTCGATTTTCCACAAGAAGAATTTAAACTTGAGGATAATACATTACGCTTTCATGATATTAACCTAATGCAATTGGTTGAGCAATACGGAGCGCCTTTAAAATTTACCTATTTACCACAAATTTCTAATAATATTCAGCGTGCAAAAAAATGGTTTGCCGAAGCTATTGAAAAACATGATTATAAAGGGAATTATAACTATTGCTATTGTACTAAAAGCTCGCACTTTAAACATGTTTTAAATGAAGCTTTACAAAATGATATCCATATTGAAACCTCTTCTGCTTTTGATATTGATATTGTAGAAAGCCTTAAAAAAGAAGGGAAAATAACGAACGATACTTTTGTTATTAGTAACGGTTTTAAAAGAGCTCAATATGTTACAAATATTGCAAGATTGATAAATGACGGACATAAAAATGCCATTCCTATAATAGATAATTACGAAGAAATTGATTTGCTTTCTGAAGAAATAGAAGGTAATTTTAATGTTGGAATTCGTATTGCTTCCGAAGAAGAACCAAAATTCGAGTTCTATACTTCTCGATTAGGAATTGGATATAAAAACATTGTGCCATTTTACAAAAATCAAATTGCAGAGAACAAAAAAGTAGACCTTAAAATGTTACACTTTTTTATCAATACTGGGATTAGAGATAATGCATACTATTGGAATGAATTACAAAAATGTTTAAAAGTATATACAAGCTTAAAAAAGATTTGTCCAACGCTTGATAGCTTAAATATTGGAGGCGGATTTCCTATAAAAAACTCCCTAGCATTCGATTTTGATTATGCCTATATGGTAGATGAAATAATTAATCAAATTAAAACTACTTGCGAAGAAGAAGGAGTTGCTGTGCCTAATATTTTTACAGAATTTGGAAGCTTTACTGTTGGTGAAAGTGGCGGTGCTGTTTATGAAGTTTTATATCAAAAACAACAAAATGACCGTGAAAAATGGAACATGATTAATTCCTCTTTTATTACAACTTTACCAGACACTTGGGCAATTAATAAACGTTTTATCATGTTGCCACTAAACCGTTGGGAATCTAGTTATGAACGCGTTTTACTTGGTGGTTTAACATGTGATAGCGATGATTATTACAATAGTGAACAACATATGAATGCTATTTATTTACCAAGATATAATAAGGATAAACCATTATACATAGGCTTTTTTAACACAGGAGCTTACCAAGAAACCATTGGTGGATTTGGTGGTTTACAACACTGTTTAATTCCGTCACCAAAACATATATTAATAGATAGAGATGCAGACGGAAATATCTCTACAAAACTATTTAGTGAACAACAAAAAAGTGAAGACTTACTTAAAATTTTAGGGTATGCAAACTAAAACTTATGCAGGTATTTCGGAAGAATTTTCGAAACTTGAAACATCAAAAATCGTGTTAATACCTGTGCCTTATGATGGTACAAGTACATGGCAAAAAGGAGCAGATAAAGGTCCAGAAGCATTTTTACATGCTTCAGAAAATATGGAGCTATATGATATTGAAACAGAAACCGAAGTGTACCAACAAGGTGTATACTTAGCAGATGCTGTTACAGAAAACAGTTCGCCTGAAACAATGGTTGATGCTGTGCACCAAGCAACAAAAAAGTATATTAAAAAGAACAAGTTTGTTACCATTTTTGGAGGGGAACATTCGGTGTCTATCGGAACAGTACGTGCTTTCCATGAGATGTATCCTAATTTAACCGTTTTACAATTAGATGCGCATGCAGATTTGCGTAAAGAATATGATGGCTCTACATGTAATCACGCCTGTGCTATGTATGAAGCTAGTCAAAATACAAACTTAATCCAAGTTGGAATACGTTCAATGGATATCATGGAGAAATCTGTTATGGATGTGGATAAAACCTATTTTGCACATGAAATGGCTGTAGATGATACTTGGATGGATACAGCAGTAGATCAAATGACAGAAAATGTATTTATAACCATAGATTTAGACGCTTTCGATCCTTCCATAATGCCAAGTACTGGTACACCAGAACCTGGAGGTTTATTATGGTATGAAACACTAGAGTTTTTAAAACAAATTTTTGAAGAGAAAAACGTAGTAGGCTTCGATATTGTAGAACTTTGCCCAAATAAATTAGATAAATCATCCGATTTTCTTGCAGCAAAATTATACTATAAAATGCTAAGCTATAAGTTTCAAAATGAAGCATCAGAAGATGATTATGATAACACTTTTGACAGTTCCAACGTAAATAAAAATAACAACACTAAATTTCAAGACGAAGATGAGTACTAAAGGACCAATTTCGCAGTTTATAGAAAAACACTATTTACATTTTAATGCAGCAGCTTTAGTAGATGCAGCAAAAGGGTATGAAGCACAACTAGAAAGTGGTGCAAAAATGTTAGTTTCTCTTGCAGGTGCAATGAGTACTGCAGAACTTGGTAAGAGTTTTGCAGAAATGATTCGTCAAGATAAAGTACAAATCATTTCGTGTACTGGTGCAAACTTAGAAGAAGATATCATGAACTTAGTAGCACATTCACACTATAAACGTGTGCCTAATTATCGTGATTTAACACCGCAAGACGAATGGGATTTATTAGAAAAAGGGCTTAATAGAGTAACAGATACGTGTATTCCAGAAGAAGAAGCGTTTAGACGTTTACAAGCACATATTGTAAAGATATGGAAAGATGCTGAAGCTAAAGGGGAACGCTATTTACCTCATGAATACATGTATAAAATGCTGTTGTCAGGAGTATTAGAGCAATATTACGAGATTGATATTAAAGATTCATGGATGTATGCTGCTGCAGAAAAAAACCTACCTATTGTTTGCCCTGGTTGGGAAGACAGTACTATGGGGAATATTTTTGCAAGTTATGTGCTTAAAGGAGAATTAAAAGCAAGTACTATGAAATCTGGTATTGAATACATGACTTTTTTAGCAGATTGGTACACAGATAATTCACAAAAAGGTATTGGTTTCTTCCAAATTGGAGGAGGTATTGCTGGCGATTTTCCAATTTGTGTTGTACCAATGTTATATCAAGATATGGAAAGACCAGAAACACCATTTTGGAGTTATTTTTGTCAAATTAGTGATTCTACAACAAGTTATGGTTCGTATTCTGGAGCAGTTCCTAACGAAAAAATCACTTGGGGAAAACTAGATATCGACACCCCTAAGTTTATTATTGAAAGTGATGCAACTATTGTTGCTCCATTAATTTTTGCTTATCTGTTAGGACAATAATGGAACCAAAAAATATTGATAATATTGAGCTTAAATATCTAACTGTTGGCGATTTTGAAGAATTAAAAGAAGCAACGTTAGAATCCTATGGAGGAGTGCTTAATTCGTATTGGAAAAAACACCATATAGAAGAATTAACTTCTATGTTCCCAGAAGGACAAGTAGTTATTAAAATAGATGGCGATATTGCAGGTTGTGCATTATCGCTTATCGTAGATTATGATGCTATTGATGATGAACATACCTACGAAGACATTATTGGAGGGAAATCTTTTAAAAATCACGATCCAGAAGGCGATGTACTCTATGGTATTGATGTGTTTATTAAACCACAATATCGAGGTTTGCGTTTGGGTAGAAGATTGTATGATTATAGAAAAGAAGTTTGTGAAAACTTAAATTTAAAAGGAATTGTTTTTGGCGGAAGAATGCCAAATTTTCATAAGCACAATCATTTAACTCCGAAACAATATATTGAAAAAGTAAAGCGTAAAGAAATTCATGATCCTGTTTTAAACTTTCAAATTTCTAACGACTTTCATCCTGTTCGTGTATTAAAAGGATATCTAGAAGGAGATACGGCTTCTAATGAATATGCGGTTTTAATGGAATGGGATAATATCTATTATACCAAACCAAATAAAAAAGCTAGTACAGTAAAAACAGTAGTTAGACTAGGCCTAATACAATGGCAAATGCGCCCATATAAAGGTTTAGAAGATTTAATGGAACAAGTAGAGTATTTTATAGATAGTGTAGCTGCTTATCGATCTGATTTTGCTGTTTTTCCAGAGTTTTTTAATGCACCATTAATGGCAGAGTTTAACCATATGCATGAGCCAGATGCTATTAGAGAATTAGCAAAGTTTACAGAAGTTATTGTGCAAAAAATGCAACAGCTTTCCATATCGTATAATATCAATATTATTACTGGTAGTATGCCTGAAGTGGTAGGAGATAAACTGTATAATGTTGGTTATTTATGTAGAAGAGATGGAAGTGCAGAGCGTTACGAGAAAATTCATGTAACACCAGACGAAGCAAAGGTTTGGGGAATGCAACGTGGTCACAAATTACAAACTTTTGAAACCGATTGTGGTAAAATAGGCATTCTAATTTGTTATGATTCTGAGTTTCCAGAACTATCTCGTTTGTTAGCAGATGAAGGCATGGATATATTATTTATCCCTTTTTTAACAGACACACAGAATGGCTATTCTCGTGTACGTTTATGTGCGCAAGCAAGAGCTGTAGAGAATGAGTGTTATGTAGCTATATCAGGTAGTGTAGGTAATTTGCCTAATGTAAATAACATGGATATTCAATATGCACAATCTGCGGTATTTACACCTTGTGACTTTTCATTTCCAAGTAATGGAATTAAAGCAGAAGCAACAACAAATACCGAAATGATTTTAGTAGCAGATGTCGATTTAAGTTTGTTAAAAGAATTGCATTCTTTTGGCGCAGTAAAAAATTTAAAGGATAGACGAAAAGATTTTTACGATGTTATTAGAATTAATAACAATAAATAATATATTTAAACTTTAAAATAGTAATTATAGGATTAGATTTTCGCTCCTGTCTATATCTAGATAGGTTCACGGAAAGGAAAAAAATTTTTAAATGGCAAATAAAAAAGACAACCTAAAGCGAGTAATTGTAGATTTTAAAAAGCTAACTCCAGAGATTTTAGCATTATTGGTAGAAAAATATCCGGATGGATATGATGAAGACCAAATTATTTCATTTAGAAATATTAAAAATGAAATTGTAGAAGCCGTAGAGGTTACAACAGAAGATACTAAGTATCTTGTTAAAGTAAGCACTAAACTAGCTGTAACTATGGAGAATTATGATGAAGATGACTATGAAGATTTTGATGATAATGATCCAGAAGCAGTGCAAGAACCAGAGATTTCTGATGAGGATTTAGATTAAAATCACAAGATGATTTTTAATAAATCATAATACTCTTTAGTAATATGTAAACCATTATGCCCTGCATCTGTAATAGGATGCAGCATAATGTTTTCAGGATTTAATACCTTTAGTTTTTTGGTGTTTGTTTCTGGGTTTATTAAAAAATCTCGGGTACCATAACAAATATGGATTGGGCATTTTACTTCCTGAACAAATTGGTAAGAAGGTATGTCATATCGCATTAAAAATTTTGGGACTGGAGGAGCAATTTCTTCTGCAATTAAAGTTTTCCAAGAATAATATGGCGCATTTAGTATGAGCATTTTTGGATTGTTTTTTGACGCAACATAACTTGCCATACCGGTACCTAATGAGAATCCTAAAACAGTAATTTTATCTTCGCTATAAAGCATTTTAGTGTAGTCGTATACTTTTTGCGCATCATTAAATAGCTCATCACTATTGCTATAATTTCCATCACTTTTTCCGTAATTTCTATAATCAACAAAAAGTACATCGTAATTGTTTTCTAAAAATAAATGTGCTCGTTTCCCCCAATCATGTATCGCGCCTGCATTACCATGAAAATATAAAATAACCCCTTTAGATGCTTCGGCTTTAAAAAGAACTGCGTTTAAAAAAATGTCTTTTTCTACTTCAATATTAACTTCTTCAAAAGGTTCTGTAAATTGAAAAACATAATCTTTATCTAAATGTTTCGGATTAAAAAAGAAACGTTCCTGTTTAAAGTATAGAAAAATTAAGGAGAGCAGATATAATACTATTAAAGCAACAACGGTTCTTTTTAAACGTCTAACTATTTTTCTGAAATTAATTTTCAAGAGATTTCTTTTTTAATGTTTCATACAAAAATACAGTAAAAACTATAATATATTCTAAAGCAATAATATAAAGGTTTTCAGACTTGTCTGCTTTGTCAATATTAATGTAAGCCAAATAACTAAGTATAATAACAAAACTCCAAACTAATGGAAATTTATAATTGGTGAAAATCGATAGTATTAATAATGTCGAAATATACCAAGGATGAATAGTGGTGCTTAAAAACAAATAAAAAACAAAAGCAAATAACATCGATTGTATTAGTTGTTTGGTTGTTTTGTTTTTTTTGAAAAATGCTAGATATAACACAAAAAGCAGTATCAAAGCAGGAAGTATTTTGCCAATAATAGCAATTTCATTATAGCCTCTAAACCAATAGCCTATTTCTCGAGCGATATAATAAACACTTGCATTAAACTCGAAATTTTGAAACCATAACCCAACGGTTTGAGCATAATTATTTACAAATTCGGAAGAGTAAAAAGGTAGAAATAAGAGAAGTGTTGTAAAACCAACAATACTATAAAACCAAATTAATTTGGATATTCCTGAGTAAAGAGAAGTTCTTGTCTTGTTTTGAGTTTTTTCTACCATACTCGAAGGAATAGCTGTTTTTTGAAACCACTTAAAAAACAATGGTAAAAATAACAACGGTATTAACTTTATCGAAACGGAGCAAGCAAAAACCACTGCAGCTTGTTTCCATTTGTTAATATGTAGTAGGTATAAACTCCAAATTAAAAAGAAGAGCATCACGCCTTCAAAATGAAGGTTTCCTGTTAATTCTATAATAATAAAAGGGTTTAAAATGTACCAAAAGATATGGTGTACAGGAAGCTTTAGCTTTTCTAAAAGTTTTTTTCCAAAATATAGGGTTCCAAAATCTGCAGCAATAATTATAAGCCTTAAAACGATTGCAGAACCTAAAATGCTTTTTCCTGTAAAAATACCTGCAATTATAAAACAGAGTTGATTTAAAGGAGGATAGTTTGTAAAATGACTTCCGTTTAACATTCCCATTCCTGCATACAGTTCTTCTGCTTGTTCTATAGGTAATTCACTGTTTATTAAAAAGGATTCTGGTGTGTATAAATATGGATTAAAACCTTCTAAAATCATCCTTCCATCCCAAATAAAACGGTAAAAATCTTGAGATAGATTGGGTATGGCAAGAATAAAAACGACTCGAAATAGAAAAGCGATATAGGTTAATAGCTTGATTTTGTTTTTGTTGTGCTCTACTAATTTATAAAATAGAAAAAAAAGGGCGACGTATAGAGTTAGTAGTTTCATATAGTCGGTTCTTACCAAATTATAGGCAAAAACAAAATAAAATAGCATGCTTGATAATACCAATAATAGGTACGGTTTTTTTAACTTTAAAAAGATGTTCTGGTATCGCATGAATCAAATATAAATATTATTTGTTTGTCCGTTTTAAAGGAGATGTTAAATGCATGCTTTAAAATGAATAACACATAGTTTGTGTGCAAATAAGTCTGTGTTTTTATTTGCTCCTTACGCTATTGAAAATATTTATTTAACAGTACAATTGATAATGCTTTGTTATTTTTGTAATTAAAATTAGTAGCTATGAAAAATATATTTAATTGCGTTGTTTTTTTATTTCTTCTTGTTTCTTGTAAATCTGAAGCAGATAAAAAAACAGATATAGTTTCCGCTGAAAATGAAAAAACAAACAGTTTAGTAAATACAAGTAAACAAGCCTTTTCAGAAAAAGAAAATTTTAAAAAGTATTGGTATGCAGGAAAAGCGGAGCTTAATAGTTATGTGTTGAAACAGTCTAGATATAATGAAATTCGTACAGGGGAAGTAGTCTTGATTTTTGTAACGGAACCATTTTCTTTAAGTAAGCAAGTGAAATTAGATGCACCACAAAATGCAGGAGATGATAAGGTAACAGTGATGAAATTAAACCAAGTACGAAAGTTTAATACTGGTATTTATGACTATTCTATTGTGACTTCTACGTTTACTCCTGTAGATTATATAAATTATCCGTTAACCTTAAAAACAACAACGAGCATTCAAGAATGGTGCGGACATACCTTTACGCAATTAAATCTTGAAGGGATGCAGTATAACTTTAAACAATTCTCTTATTTTGAATCAGATGGAGATGAAGAAAGAAGTTTTAAAACGGCATGGTTAGAAGAAGATTTAATGACGCGAATTCGTATACAGGACGGACAATTGCCAGAAGGAGAAATTATGTTAATTCCATCTACCATATATAGTCGTTTTACTTATACTAAAATGCAAGCTCAAAAAGCAAAAATTAAGAGGGAAGCACTTGAAAACACTACATCTTACACGGTTGCATATTTAGATATTGATAGAACGGTTACTATACTAGTGGAAAAGGAATTTCCATATAAAATATTAGAATGGACCGAAGATAATGGCGATGGATTAGTTACTTCGGCTACTTTAAAAGCAAGCTTAAAAGAACCATATTGGGCCCAAAAAAGTTTAGAAGACGCGTCTAAAAGAGAAGCGCTTAAATTATTGCAATAAAATCGTTTTTATTTAAAATCTCTTTTTAAGAATTAACTTATATAGCAATTTATATTGCGATTCTTGGTTTTATTTATTGGATTATTAATCAGGTGTTTATACGCTAATTTATTTTACGGGTAAGCTGTAATTTAGATGGGTATAACCAATTGTAGTATTTCTACTATAATTAAACTTTTTTAATATGTATAACAAAAGAAAAAAAACCATTAATTATTTGTCTGTATTTCTAATCGTATTTTCTTTATTTTTTACCATACTAAGTTGTAATGAAGTAAAGAAAGATACTAAAGTACAGGTTGAAAAAGAAGCGCCTATTGCAATAGAAATCCCTGAATATTTTTTACTTCGTCCAGAAGTGGAGAAAGCATACGGATATTCGCATGCTGTAAAAATTGGTAATGCAATAAAAATATCAGGAGCTGTGAGTATGGATGATGAAGGAAATCCTACAGCAGTTGGTGATTTAGGACAGCAAATGAAAAACTGTTATGCTGATTTAGATAAGATTTTAAAGCATTATGGTTGCACTTTTGACGATGTAATTGTTGAAAATGTTTTTACTACTAACATGCCTTTATTTTTAGAAAACGCAGCGTATAGAAATTCTATTTATACAAAGCAATTTCCAACAGGTTCTTGGCTTGGTGTTAAAGAATTAGCCGTTCCAGAATTTATGATAGAAATTGAACTGGAAGTGCATAAATCGGAATAGTTTAAGCTAGGATACTGTTCTTATTAACAAGTGAATTTTGAACATGTAAGCTGTAGCTGCGTTAGCGATGGAACGGTTTGTTTGAGCTCCTCAAAGAGAGCGAGTAGTGAGAGCGCGACCTTTAGGTAACGCCCAATAAATTAGGCTTTAGAGGTTAGAGATTTAAAAAATACAAATCCGAAACCAATAAAAAGCATGAGGTGAAAAGGGAAAAGCCCGAAATCTCCTCCTTGGTCGCCAACTACAAAAGCGCTGTACATACCAAAAGCAAAATAGAGCATTAATATACCTTCAATAATTACATGTGCTGAAATGTTTTTCTTTAAGTATTTATTGCCTTTCCAACTATCTTTTATACTATTAATATTGAATTTTGGTGTACGTACAAAATCGCTTCGTTTACCAAAATGACCTTCTATAACAGCAATAGAATTATGCAAAGAAAAACCCATCGCTATAGAGAAAAAAGTAAAAAACAAAGCAATGTACTGTATGAAATTTTTCACGGTATTACCGTAGGTTTTTTTATACATGTACCAATAACATATAAAGAAAATAAGTGTGCTTATTACAAAGAAACTCATTACATAAAAGTAATTTTTTAAATGTGCATATTCATTTTTTATGTAAAGCATTGGTATACTTAAAATAGCAACAATTAGTACATTTAAAAACATGGTGGAGTTTAGTAAATGTAATATGCCGTGTACTTTTGTTTTGGTAGAAATATTTTTGCTTTTAAGAACATTTAATAGCATTTTTCTAAAGTTTTCTGCACCACCTTTGTTCCATCGAAACTGTTGCGATCGTGCTGCACTTATTACCACTGGTAATTCTGCTGGAGTTTCTACATCTTCTAAATATTTGAATTTCCAGTTTTTTAATTGTGCTCGGTAACTTAAATCTAAATCTTCGGTAAGGGTATCCCCTTCCCAGTTTCCAGCATCAATTATGCAGGTTTTTCGCCAAACACCAGCTGTGCCATTAAAATTAATAAAGTGGCCTTTACTGTTTCTACCAACTTGTTCTAAGGTAAAATGTGCATCTAATGCAAAAGCTTGAATTTTTGTTAATGTAGAATAGTTTCTATTTATATGTGCCCAACGGGTTTGTACCACACCAATTTGAGTGTCTTTAAAATGTGGAATGGTTTGTTTTAACCAGTTTTTATTAGGAAGGAAATCGGCATCAAAAATAGCAATAAATTCTCCTTTAGCAATTTCTAAACCTTCCTTTAGCGCTCCAGCTTTAAATCCTTTTCTATTGGTTCTACAGATGTGTTTTATATCTAAGCCACTTGCTTTAAGTTTCTCAATTTGTTGGGCTGTAGTTTCTATAGTTTCGTCGGTAGAATCATCTAAAACCTGAATTTCTAGTTTGTCTTTTGGATAATCCATTTCTGCAATATTATCTAACAAACGTTCCATAACATATAACTCGTTATAAACAGGAAGTTGAATAGTTACAAATGGAGTTTCTTTTGTGCTTTTTAAATTGAATTTTGGGGAATGGTCTTCTTTTTTTTGAGCAGCGATATAATTAAATAATAGGTTTAATTGTGCTAATGCATAAAAGAAAATTAGCAGTAAAGCAGTAGAGTATATTATGATGATGATGGTTTCTAAAATCATTTTTTAAAGCTGTATTTAAAGATCCAACCAAGTATTTTAATTCCTGCAAAAACACTTCCTTTTACGGTTCCTGAAACTTTAGAAACACCAATTCTGTTTCTGTAATGTACAGGTATTTCTACATAGGTTAACTTTTGTTTTAATGCTTTTAATTGCATTTCTACGGTCCAGCCATAGGTCTTGTCTTCCATGTTTAGCGCTAGTAATTTATTATATTTAATAGCTCTAAAAGGACCAAGGTCTGTAAACGTTGCGCCAAAAAAGAGCTTCATTAAAAAAGTAGCTAACCAATTCCCAAAAATTTGTTGCGGTGTCATAGAACCAACTTCCCGTAATTCTTTTACCCTTGCACCTACAACAAAGTCTGTATTGTTTTCTATAATTGGTTGTATGAGCTTGGATAGTTCTTGTGGGAAATCGCTATAATCTCCATCTAAGAAAACAATAATGTCTGGTTTGTGTGCTTGTTTTGCAACGTAATCCATGCCTTTTAAACAAGCATATCCATATCCTTTCTTATTTTCGGTTAAAACAATTGCTCCAGCATTTTTCGCGTTTTCTTCTGTGGCATCGGTAGAGTTGTTACTAATGACAATAATTTCGTCGACTGTTTTAGGAATGTCCTGAACCACATTCGCTATAGAATCTTGCTCATTATAAGCAGGTATTATTACTTTTATTTTGGGCATTTATTTGAGGTCACTTAGTTTATTCTCTTTTTTAAACGTTGCTATATCGGTCCACGTTTTAATTTTTTTTCCTTCGGAATATTTACTTGCTGCTATTATTTCTTCCTTATTATATAGTAAGCAATAGCCGTTTTTTAAGTTGTTTTTTAGTTGGCACTTATGATTTATTTTCTCGTTTTCATCATAAAATAACCACCAGTCTATTTTTTTTCCATTTTTAAAATGCCCTTCTTTTTCTTTAGTTCCATTCTTGGTATAGAACATCCAATATTGGGTTTCCAAGCCTAATTTAAAAGTGCCAGATTTTGATTTTTTTCCATTATTAAAATAATATTTCCAAAACCCATTTTCTTTTCCATTTATAAAAAGGCCTTCGGATTGTAAAGTGCCATTGTCAAAATAATTTTTCCAGTATTGTATTGGTTTTCCGTTTGCAAAGGTACCTTCTTTTTTTAGTTTACCATTATTGTAATAGAATTTCCAGTAATTATTAGGTATGCCTTGATTGTAATTGCCTTCTTGTTGCAGTTTTCCATTAGAGAAAAACGTTTTCCAAAAACCTGTTTCTAAATTATTTTCAAAATAGCCTTGTTTGTTTTTACTTTTGTTTTGAAAAAAATAAGCCCAAAAACCAGATCGTTTTCCGTTTAAGAAATGCCCTTGGGCTTCTAGATTTTTGTTTTTGTAATAGAATTTCCAAAAACCATTTTCTAAATCGGTTTTGAATGCACCTTCTTTTTCAATGCTTCCGTTTTGGTAATAGAATTTCCAGTATTGCGTTTTTTCTTTGTTTTCTATCCAACCTTCTGCTTTTAAATTTCCATTTTTATAATAGGTTTTCGAGTACTTTTTTTCCGCGAAAACGTTACCACTTAAAAGGATTATAAAAAGTAATAGAAGGTTTTTCATTTTAAATTTAAAAAGAAATAAAGCTAACTAGTTTTTATTTAGTAAGTCCATTAGATCTACATCGTTACCTAGTAATATCTCAGTCGGATTAATTCTTCCATCCATACTATCATTTTCTAATTTTAACACACCTCTTGGGCAAACCGCAGAACAAACCCCGCAACCAACACAGCTGGACCTTACAATGTTTTCTCCTTTTTGTGCATAGGCACGAACGTCAATTCCCATTTCACAACTGTTAGAACAGTTACCACAAGAAATACATTGTCCGCCATTGGTAGTAATTCTAAATCTTGAGAATAAACGTTGTTGAATTCCCATAATAGTTGCCATTGGACAACCCATTCTGCACCAAGCTCTATTTCCTAATATTGGGTAAAAACCTGTACCAATTACTCCAGAGAATATGGAACCAATTCCAAATCCGTAAAAAGTACGTAATGCGCTATCGAAGTTATAGGTGTTTTGGTTTATACCGAAAGAAAAATAGCTAGCGTTAATTTTTATCTGACTTAAATCGAAAAAGGAAAAGAAAATTAAAAAAGCGATGGTTAATACATAAAAACCAATAGCACCTCTAAACGCACTTTTGTTTAATTCTTTTCTTTTGAAATATAGAATTCCAGCAAGCAAAACAGTTAAGAAAACTCCAATACTAATTAAGAATACATTTTTTGTGAACCAATATTTTTCGGAATCATAACCTAAATAGGTAGAGATTACGGCAACAGTGGTTACCACAGAGAATACAAGAACAGAATTAATCATCCAACGTTCAAATTTCCATGCTTTAACTCCTTTGTCGCTTAATTGCCTAAAAGAATCTCCAGCAGTTTCTGCTAGTCCTCCACAACCACAAACCCAGGAGCAATACCATCTTTTTCCATATTTATAAGTTAAAAAAGGAGAGATAACAAAAATCATGACTACTCCTAAGATTAAGAAAAATAGTCCAACGGTTTGTGCATTTATAAATTGATCCACTCGCCATTGATCAAAGGCATAGTAGTTTAAAGGCCACATGTTTTTAAGGTCGTTGTAGGGTAAGGAGAAATCATCAGAATTTAAACGCGCCATTAATTCTGGAATTACAAATGCAAAAGCAGTTTGAAAAAACATAACCGATGCAGTACGTAATTGTTGATAGCGATTGTGTCTATATTTTAGCATAAACTTGTAACCAAAAGCTAATATTGCTACTGTGTATAAGGTACCGTAAACAAACCATTGACTAGCATTATTACCACTTAAAAGGTTACTTAAAGGATCGAAAAGTGCAATTAAACCAGTATTTGCTGCACCATCTACACCAAGGCCTAGATATTGCGGATAAAAATACAGAACAATATAAAATACCGTTAATACCACACCTAAAGCCCAACCTAAAACACCACGAGAGGAAATAGACTTAAACCAAACACCATCATTTTTTATTCCTTCTAATTTATGAAGATATGCCTCTCTAGAATATAGAATGGTACCTCCTGTAATTAAACCTAAAGAAATCGCTAAAAATACTGCTCGATTAGGAAAGTTAATATTAAACAAAGCTAACACTAGGATGCATAAACCAACTAGACCAGTGGCTAATGCTAATTTTTGTTTTGTAGTTATGTTTAAGGCGTCTGGTGTTGCCAAAGACATGCTATGATCGATCTTGTTACTCATTATTTTTAGGGATTATGCGGTTTGTAGTTTGTTTGTGTAAGCAAGGAGAATTTCTTTCTCAAAGTGCTTATAAAATTCCGGATCAAAATTAGCTTCTGCTAGATGTTGCATTACAAAATCTATATCCCGTTTTTCGGTTAGCCAACGGTCAAATACTTCATGACGCATTCTAATTCCGAAAGTATTAATACCAAGAAAGGTATTGTCTACCGTGCTATAACAAACCGTAATACATTTGGTGTCGTCTTCGTGTTTCCAATGAAAATGTGCTTCATTTTCTCTAGGTTTAGAAAATACCCAACCATAGGTTTGGTATTCAATATCTAAAAATTTTGCCGAGTTAAACCAATGTCCTGGTTTGTATTCTGTAGGGTTTCCACAAATAGTTTGTGCTAAAGCTTCTCCCATCATTCTACCTGTATACCAAACGGCTTCAATAGGTCTTCGCTCTCCAATACCACCTTCACGTTGCTCTGCGCAATCTCCAATAGCATATACATTAGGAATATTTGTTTCTAGTTTTCTGTTTACTAAAATACCCCTACCAGTTTCGATATTAGAAGTTTTTAAAAATGCTATATTCGGAGAAACTCCTGCCGTTAAGCCAACCACATTACAAGCAATTTCCTCATCGGTTTCTGCAATTACTATAGATTTAACTCTTCCGTTTTCATCCGATTTTATCTCTTTTAAATTGGTAGATAAACGCAAATCAATATGGTGGTTTTTAATGTGTCTATTAATCATAGCGCTTTCACCTTCAGGTAAAACGCCATTCCAAAAACTATTTTCTCTTACTAAAAAAGTAACTGGAATACTTCTAGAATTTAGCATTTCTGCCATTTCAATTCCTATTAAACCACCACCAACTATTACCGCTCGATTGCAAGCTTTGTTATTTGGTGCGTTTTCTTCTAAAGTATCTAAATCTTGTTTGCTATATAAGCCTTGAACACCTTTTAAGTCTTGTCCTGGCCAACCAAATTTATTAGGTTTACTTCCAGTTGCTAGTACTAAAGTGTCATATTGTAAGCTGTCTCCTTCTGTAAATTGTAGGGTTTTAGTGTCTGTATCTATAGTTTCTACAAACCCTTTTTTTAGTTCTATTTTGTTTTTTTTCCAAAATGAATTTTCATAAGGTTGTGTATGCTCAAACTTCATATGTCCCATATATATGTACATTAAAGCGGTACGAGAAAAGAAATAATCAGTTTCTCCAGAGATGATAGTGATTTTTTTATCCGAATTTTTTCGAATGTGTCTAGCTACTGTTACACCAGAAATTCCATTTCCTATAATAACTACATGTTCCATATTTAGGTTGGTTTTAAATTGTACTGAAGGTTAGGTCGAGATACAAGATAAAAACTTAATTGGTATTCCATATTTAGAATTAATATAAATTGGATTGAGATGTAAGGTTTTTCAATGCATGTAGACGTTGGTTTTTTTTATTTTTTTTGAAAGTTTTAAGAAACATTTAAGACTGAAGCAAAAGTTATTACGATTTTGAATACTGTTTTTGACTGGATTTTTTCAGCAAGACGTCTACGAATTAAATAAAATAATACTATGAAAAATACCATACTAATTGTGTTTGTTTTGCTAGGAAGTCTTTCCGCAAAAGCACAAAACTTAGAAACTTTTTTTAAACAAGCAGATAAGTTTTTGCAAGCAAATGTTGTAAATGGAAAAGTAGACTACGAATCTATTAAAAAGGATACAAAATCACTTAACGAAGTATTAGAGCTAGCAGCAAATATTACTATAAATAAAGAAGACGCTAAAAACTATCAGGCATTCTGGATAAATGCTTATAATTTATCAGTTATTAAAGGGTTAGTAACTAATTATCCTACTAAATCCCCATTAGAGGATAGCGGTTTTTTTGATAAAACAAAATACACTTTAGCAGGAGAGAAAGTAACCCTAAACACCATTGAAAACACGCTGCTAAGAGCTCCGTTTAAAGATCCTCGTTTTCATTTTGTTTTGGTGTGTGGCGCAGTTGGTTGCCCTCCATTAATTAGTAAAGCATACCTGCCAAGTACCTTAGAAAAACAATTGCAAAAGCAAACAGTGTTAGCTTTAAATGGAACTTATTTTATAAAAATAAACCCTAAAAAGAAACAAGTAGAGGGTTCTAAGATTTTAGAATGGTATAAAGAAGATTTTACTAAAAACGGAACAACTGAAATAGAATATATAAACACGATAAGAACAGAAAAAATTCCAACAGACTATACGTTAACCTACTTTGAATATGATTGGAGAATTAATAAACAGTAATGAAGTAATAAAAGAACAATAATGAAAAATATAAAAATGAAAAAAACACTAGTCTTAGCAATCGCATTAGTAATTAATTTTGCTGGTTTTTCTCAAGAAGAAGACCAAAATGAAGGAAGCAATATTCAAACTTATACACCTTCTAAATTATTAAAAAAAGGACAATGGGATATCAAGTTTTTTAATAGCCTGTATACACAAACAAAAACTACAGGTGATGGTACAGGAAAATCTTTTGATATTGATAGACAAAATTTTTTCACAAATACCACAGAGGTTTATACAGGAATAAGTAAAAATTCTAGAATAAATGTAGGTTTAATTATTCAGGTTAGAGCAAATAATTATGGAGGACAGGACGCCTTTAGTGTTTTTGATTTTGAAAACAATGGAATAGACTCTAGAAGTGGTTTAACAACTATTGCTCCTTCTATACGTGTACAACCTTTTGCTAGTGTGCCTAATTTCTCTTTTACAAGTTCTGTATACTTTGCCGTTTTTGAAGATAAAGATGTACCAGCATATTTAGATAAGAGAAGTACTTTTTGGGAAACGAAATTTTTCTATGATAAGACTTTTGGTGGTGGAGACTGGCAGATATTTACAGAAGCCGATTTTGGTTTTAATTTTGGAGAAACTACTACAGATGCCTTAGAAAGTGGCGATGCTGTTAATGTGGGGGAGCGTTTTGCTAATAATAGTTTGTTTTTGCCTGTAAGTGCATTTCTAAGTTATTTTCCATCTTCTAAATCTACATTATTTGTAAATGCCCAACAAGCCTTTTTAATGGATTTAGGAAATGAATTTGAACAAAATTATACCCAATTAGGTTTTGGTGGGAAATACCAATTAACGCAAGCATTAAACATAGAAGCCTCTTATGGTAAAATTGTAAGAGGAAATAATTTTCAAGGTTTAGGAAGCACTTTTAGTTTAGGACTTAGAGCGTTATTGTAAAATACGTTTAATAATGAATACATGCATTCTCCCGCTGTATTAGCGGGATCTTTTTCTTATATTTCATGAATAATTTGAAAGAATGAAATACTGTAAATTTTTTTTAGTTTTTCTATGCTGTGCGTTGCAATCCTGCACATCGCAAACAAAAATTAATGGCGTAAGTTTTGTTGCTTCTAGAACTGCTGTTACAGAAGAACATGTAAACCCTGTAGCCGAAATTCATGCCAATTATGCAGCAGTAATGCCTTTTGGGTTTATTAGGGATCTAAATAATCCCGAAGTTGTCTACAACACTAAAAGGCAATGGTATGGAGAAAGTAGAGTTGGTGTAGAGCAGTATGCTAAAAGCTTAGAGGCTAAAGGCATAAAAATAATGATTAAGCCTCAAATTTGGGTTTCAAGAGGACAATTTACAGGTTACATTAAAATGGAAAGCGAAGCCGATTGGCAAAAACTTGAAACATCGTATTCTAGTTTTATATTGGAATATGCCAAATTAGCGGAAGAAATCCATGCAGATATTTTTTGCATTGGCACAGAATTAGAACAATTTGTAAATCATAGACCTGAGTATTGGAATACTTTAATTATTGCTATTAAAAAGATATATAAAGGAAAACTCACTTATGCAGCCAATTGGGACGAATTTAAAAGAACCCCTTTCTGGAATGCATTAGACTATATTGGAGTAGACGCTTATTTCCCTGTTAGTGAAAGTAAAACACCAACTATAGAAGAATGCTTAGAAGGTTGGAAAACACATAAGCCAATAATTAAAGAGATTGCTGATGCTTATAATAAACCAATATTATTTACCGAATATGGATACCGAAGTGTCGATTTTGCAGGGAAAGAACCTTGGAATTCCGATAGAAGTATGGATACTGTAAATTTTGAAGCACAGAATAATACTACTAAAGCGCTGTTTGACACTTTTTGGAAAGAAGATTGGTTTGCTGGAGGTTTTTTATGGAAATGGTTTCACGATCATGAAAATGTAGGTGGCGAAAATAATAGTCAATTTACCCCTCAAAATAAACCAGTAGAAGGTATCATTAAAGCACATTTTGAATCCAATAAATGAAAATAACTTATATAGCATTTATACTTTTTTTTTCTTTGTTCTCGGCTTTTTCTTTAGCACAAGAGCAAACAGTTTTAGATGTGAAAGTACAAGGAAACAAAAAACTGAAGTCTTCATTAATAAAAAAAATATCTAAAGCACAAGCAGGTAAAGTTTTAGACTCTATGATTTTAGAGGAAGATATAAAACGCTTAAAACGTTTACCTGCAGTATCGCATGCCTATTATCAAGTTTTTCATTCTCACGATAATAGTTATAATGTGTTTTATACTATAGAAGAGAATTTTACTATTATTCCATCATTAAGTATCTACACAACTAATGATGATGAATTTGCATATCGTATTGGTTTGTATGAATTTAATACTCTAGGCCAAAACATTATTTTTGGAGGTTTTTATCAAAAAGATATATTTAGTTCTTATGGTATAAACCTTAGAGCTCCTTTTTTATTTAGTCGAGCCTTTGGTTTGGCAGTTAACCATCAAGATTTAAATACAGAAGAACCTGTTTTTTTTAATAATACTTCAGCAAATTACAAGTATAAAAATAAATCCTATGAGGTTTTAACACTTTATCAACCTAATTTTAATAATCGTTTTGAAGTAGGTCTTAACTATTTTCTTGAAGAATATAAGTATTTAAATGGAGCAACAAGCCCTTCGGTTCCACAGGGGTTTTCCGTAAAAAAGCTATTGTATAAAGGGATTTATGAATATAATAATTTAGACTATTATTACCAATATGTGTCTGGATTTAAAAGTTTGTTTAATTTTCAATATGTAACTTCTACAAGTAAAGATGTATCCAACTTTTTAATTGGATGGAATGATTTTCATTTTTATAAAAGAATAGGTAACAAAGGAAATTGGGCAAATAGATTGCGTCTTGGTTTATCTAGTAATGATAAAACACCATTTGCACCTTTTTCTGTAGATAATAATGTGAATTTAAGAGGCGTTGGTAATACGATTGATAGAGGTACAGGTGCTATTGTTGTTAATACCGAATATAGACAAACACTATTAGACAAAAATTGGTTTGCAATTCAAGGAAATGCTTTCGTCGATGCCGGTACTTGGCGAAATCCTGGTGGTGATTTAAGTGATTTTAGTAAGTCAAAAAATATTAGAGTTTTTTCTGGTATTGGTTTTAGACTAATACATAAGCGTATTTTTAATGCTATTTTTAGAATAGATTATGGTTTCGGAATTACAAAAGGAGAAACACAAGGTCTGGTTTTTGGTATCGGACAGTATTTTTAGTAATCAAAGATCCTAAAATTAAAGATTTATTAAAGTAATATTACCTGCATTTTAAAAAAGGAATACCAATATTTACTGTTCGTTATCAATTTTACAATAGAATTATTAAATGAAACATTATAGAACACTGGCAATTGGAGATATTCATGGCGGGCTAAAAGCATTAGAACAACTATTGAGTCGTATTGAAATAACGACAGATGATGCTTTTATTTTTTTAGGAGACTATGTAGATGGTTGGAGTGAGGCAGCACAAGTGATTCAGTTTCTAATAGAGTTTTCAAAACAAAATCATTGTACGTTTATAAAAGGAAACCATGATCTTTGGTGTGAACAATGGTTAGAAACAGGCAGTATTAATCAAACCTGGTTGATTCATGGAGGAAAAGAAACCATAGAGAGTTATAAAACCTTCTCTGAGACCGATAAAAAAATACATCTCCAGTTTTTTAAAAACATGCGACTTTGTATGTTGGATGATAAACAACGGCTGTTTTTACACGCAGGATTTACCTCACCACATGGTATTGGAAGAGAGATGAATAAAGCAACTTTTTATACCGATAGAACACTTTGGGAAATGGTACTAGCTATGGATAAAAGTATTACAAAGAATTCTTTATTGTATCCAAATAGGTTAAAGCATTATTTCGAAATTTATATTGGACATACTCCAACTACAAATTTTAATTTAGATGTTCCCACCAATGCTGTAAATGTTTGGAATGTAGATACTGGTGTGGCCTTTAAAGGCAAGCTTTCTGCATTAAATATTGATACTAAGGCTTATTTTCAAAGTGATCCTGTGTATACCTTATATCCTAATGAAAAAGGAAGGAATAAATAGAATGTTTTAAGCAATATGTTTTTTGTAATAGGCATATAAATCTTCTGCTGAAGCACCAAACCCTTTTTTGATATAAATCATTAAAAAGTGATATTGTAATTTCCAAACCCCATGTTTTTTATACAATCTTGCTGAGGTTCTTATTTTTTTATTTAGCACAATAAATTCCTTTTTAGCATACAGTTTGTTTATTAAAATAATGTCTTCATAAATAACATAGTTTTCACTAAAACCTCCAATACTATTAAATAAATCCTTAGTAATAAACAGACTTTGATCTCCTCCTCTACAGGCTTTCCAGTTAAACTTTGTAAACCAACTCGCCAAACGTAACCACCAATGATTGCTGTTAAATTGCATCCTGAAACAACCTGCTAGGTTGTTGTTTTTTACAGCATTAATAATGTATTGGTCAAAGTTTTTTGGCGGAAAAGAGTCTGCATGTAAAAAGTAAAGAATGTTTCCGGAAGCATGTTTTGCACCAAGATTCATTTGTTTCGCTCTTCCTTTTTCTGAAGGAATTATTTGAATGCCCGGTTGCATGTAGTCGTTACCTATTAAAGACTTCTCAACTACTTTCGAGATGCTAGTTTTAAAATTACGAACTATTTCTTGAGACCCATCTGTGCTTCCTCCATCCACAACAAGTATTTCAATATTATTTTTTCGAGAAATATTTTCATATAAATGGGATAGCAGATTTTTAATAGTATCTGATTCGTTTAATATTGGAATGAGGATAGAAATTTTATTCATTCAAATCCCAATTGTAATCTTTATAACTCTTTTTTGCGTTGGAAGAAATATTTATTTCTGTATAAGTGTTTAAGAAATCAATAAGATTCCCGTTTTGTTTAAAATCTTTAGAAAACCATTGAAAAATTTTTGAAATCTTAATAGTATTTGAAGAAATCTCGTTTCGATTATTATCTGCTAAAAAACCTTTGGTAGCCGCTGTTAATTGTGCTTCTAATTTACTTGCAGTAAAAGCTTCGTTTTGTAATTTCGGACAAGAATATGATGCGCAAACAATTGCAAAATGTATTCTTGGTTCTTCCATTTTTCGTAAAATTTGATGCTCAATTTCATCAAGATTATACCATTTATTGCCAAGTTTCCATAAGCGTTGCTCCCACGGGTCTTTAATATCTTTAATGCTCTTTACGGGATAATTTCTAATAATTAAATCTACGGTCATAGCATTGTAGGCATTTATCCAATATGCTAGTTTATCTTCTTTTGTCCATGCTTCATTTGGCATGTTGTCAGCTAAAGAATCTATGTAAATACGTAATTCGGTTGAGTTTTTTTTAAAGGATACGTAGTTTACATTACCAGTTTCGGTTACATTTTTATGTAATAATGTATTCCATGTTTCGTGGTTAAAAGTTTCTTTAATATTATGTTCTATACTGTTTGCTACTTCTAATTTAGCTGGTTGAGGTGATTCGGGTATTTCGTTTTTAATAAGTTCTTCAACTTCAACTTCAACTTCAGGTGTACCCTCTTGGGCTTTTATAGTAGTAGTTTCTTCTTTTACATTCTCGTTGTTGTTTACTACTTGTTTTGTAGAGGAACAAGAACTGATTAGAATAGCAAAAAAAATCAGACTAAAATATTTCATAGTATTTGTTTCTCTATTCGTCAAAACTTATTGAGTTACCTTACACAAGAGGTGCGTTATTTAGAAGTGTTTTTATTTATAGGATATATTTCTTGACTAATAAAATTTTTTGGAAAATTTTCGTCACCTTCAAAACCAAGTTCGATATCTCTACCATCATAAGGAATGTGGTTTGTTTTAAAAATGTAATCCCAAATACTTAATGTAATTCCGTAATTAATTCCATATGTAACCCCTTCTGGTAATTCTTTTACATGGTGCCAGATATGCATTTTAGGATTGTTAAAAACATATTTTAATACACCGTAATCCCAACCTAAATTTGCATGATTTAAATGTCCAATAGTAATCGCAAAAAAGTGAACGATTGCAACATCTTGTGCGTCAAAACCACCAATAATTGCTAGCGGAATGTATAGCATAGATTTATAGAGTACTGGCTCCATCCAATGGTAGCGTAAGTGTGCAGCAAAGCCCATTTCTTTTACAGAATGGTGTACTTTATGAAAGTTCCAAAACATGGGTATGCGATGTAGTAATCGATGCGTATTCCACTGCATAAAATCACTAACCAAAAAGAAAATAAATAAGCCTAATGCTCTTGGTAAGTTATCTACATCAAATAATTGGAAGCTAAAAATAGATAGATTAAAAGCACCTAAAATATCATCAAAAAAAGCAGCTGCTGTATTCGATAAGGCAATAAGAACAATTAGATTTAGCAAAAAGAAATTGAAAAACATGTAAAAGGTGTCTAACCAAAAATCTTTTCTAAAAACAGATTGATTTTTTCGCCATGGAAATGCAATTTCTAACCCCCAAACCACTAAAGAAATAATTATTAATCCGTAAAAATAATTGTCCCAATGGTTAATAGAAATTAGTTCATTTTTTAGGTAGTTAAAATACCCAGAATAGGAATTTTTTATGATGTCTATATATTTTTCCATGTGATGCTTCAGTCGAAAATGTAAGGTAAAAATAACATTTTTTTATTTTCGTTTTCTTTTACGTCATTTCTTAAATCAATAGAGCCATTAGAGAAATAAATAGTTTGTTCCTCTAATGGCTATTAGATAGTATTAAGATTTAATCTAAGACTATTTCTTTTATAGATTTTTTATTAATTCTTTAAATAATGTAATCATGTTTGGTTCTGCTTTTGCAGCCATGGCAATAATTTCATCAATGTTTACTGGTTTTAGGTTTTCTGGATCACATTCATCTGTTAAGACAGAGACTGCGGCAGCTTTTAAATTTAAATGATTTGCAACAATAATTTCTGGAACGGTACTCATAC
This sequence comes from Lacinutrix cladophorae, assembly GCF_053604645.1. Taxonomy (NCBI): domain Bacteria; kingdom Pseudomonadati; phylum Bacteroidota; class Flavobacteriia; order Flavobacteriales; family Flavobacteriaceae; genus Lacinutrix; species Lacinutrix cladophorae. The sequence goes on from NZ_JBSHNR010000121.1 coordinate 776,409, forward strand.
CAACAGCATCTGCACCAATAATTTTAAGCATTCTATATTCTGCTCTAGTTTCTAATTGCGGACCTACAACACTAACGTAAACACCTTCGTGTAGTTTTATATTATTTGCTGTTGCAATAGCTTTAAAACTTTCATTAATGTTTGCATCATAAGGAGCGCTCATGTCTGTAAAACGTTCTCCAAGTTCTGAAACTCCTTTAAACGCTAGAGGAGAGCTACCTTGAAGATTTATATGGTCTTCAATGAGCATCAACTCCCCTTTTTTAAAGTTGGTGTTTATTGCACCAGAAGCATTAGAAACTAATAAGGTTGTTATACCTAATTTTTCCATAATACGAACAGGGTAGGTGACATCTTGTAGTGAGTAACCTTCATATATATGAAAACGGCCTTGCATTACTATTACTTTTTTACCTTCTAATTCTCCATAGATAAGTTTTCCTTTGTGAAACTCTACTGTAGCTGTTGGAAAATTTGGAATATGATTATAGCTTACTTCTTTTAAAATGTTTATTTCCTTTAAAAGTTGCCCAAGTCCTGTACCAAGAATAATTCCTATTTCTGGTTTTTCAAAACCTTTTTCTTGAAGATATTCTACGGTTTCGTTTATATATTTAATCATGTGTAATTAATAGTTTTTTTAATGTGGAATTATGCTCCATATCTTCAAAAGTATCAATATCATTTAACTTTTCCAGATGGTAGGTCTTAAAATTTTGTAAATCTTTTATGGTGTTATTAAAAACCGTATCTGTTCCCCATTCTTTTGTTTCAAAAACGGAAGGTAATATTGTTTTCATTCCTAAAAGATAATATCCTCCATCTTCAGCAGGACCAATAACTGCATCGTTTTTATCTAAGGCTTTAAAAGCTTCGTTTAGGTGTTTGGGTTGTAAGTCGAATAAATCACTACCAACAATGACAATTTTTTTATATCCAGCAGCAAAACCTGCCTTAAAAGCATTTTGCATTCTAACACCTAAATCGTTTCCTTGTTGTTGGTGTTTTTGGTAGATTTTGTTATCCCAAATATCTTTTTCTCTAATGCTAACCGAGTAATACACCGCTTTGTCGCTGTCTATGTTTCTAATGGTTTTTTCGGTGTGTTCTAATAAAAAGGTGTAGATGTTTAAAGCAGATTGGTCTCCAATCGTTTTTGCTAATCGTGTTTTTACCTTACCTAATTCTGGGTTTCTAGTAAATGTAATGATTAAATTTTTGTGCATTTAGTTGCTTTACGTTTGGTTTAATTGGATTTGTTTTTTTTCTTCTTTTTTTTAGGAGTTTCTTCATAAATTTTTTCTCCTTTTTCTAGCCATTTACTCCATTCTTTATTGAAGGTGTGAATCTTTTCTGTTTCTTTTTCTTCGGAATCGATCACGCTAAAATCTTTGTTTTTCCATTCAAAAATACCTCCATATAAATTGTAGACATTAGTATATCCTGCTTCTTTTAGTTTTTCACCAACGGTTTCACTTCTAATACCTAAAGAACAATAGACCACAATTTTTTCGTCTTTATTAGGATATTGTTTTTCTACGGAAGCAATATCAAAATGATCATAACCAACAGAAACAGCATCTTTTAAATGACTTACCTCATATTCTTTTGGCTCTCTAGTATCTAATAATATAGCGTTAGTTTTTGGCATGGCGAGTTCTTCTACACTAATGTATGGAATGCCTTTGTCATTATATTGTTTTAATAAATCTTCAAGATTTTTTTGTGCTAGCATTGCTGTAGATAAAAAAGTGAAAAGAATAATTAATGTATATTTCATGTGTGTTGTTTTTTGCATTATAATGTTATCCCAAAACCTTGTAATCCACTTTCGATTGCAGGTAAAATTTCTGTGTTATCCCAAATTCCAGTAACAATAGTTCTGGCATATTCTTCTGGTAGAAAACCGTTACTCATTAATGTGTTGGTTAACTTGTAATTATAGTCGAGATTGTGATGTGTAAATTTCATTTCGCCATGTACTTCTTCTAAAATTGCATACCATACTTGTGGTGTTCCATCGTTTGCTGGCATACCAATTACACCAGGATTTAACCATAATTTATTGTTTTTTTGCTGATAAAAAGGTAAACCACAATGTCCAGCAACAATAACATCACTATTGGTTGCTTCTATTGTTCTTTGTTTGATAGACCAATCTGTAGATTTGAAGATAAATTCAGATACATTAAAATAGTCACCATGTACAACCGTTACTTTTTTATTTGCATAGTTAAAAGTGATGTGATCTGGAAAAGTAGCTAAATAATCTATAGCATTTTTACTAAGCTTACTTTGGGCAAATGGATACCATAATTTTGAAAAGCCATCACAACGTGAACCTGCAGTGAAATCACATCCACAATCTGCTTCACCTTCTGTTAATTGAATTTCTACATTTCCTAAAATGCTTTTTGCTTTCCATAGTTTTAAAAGTTGAACCGTTTCTTCAGGTTGCGCACAATAGCCAACAATGTCTCCTGTACAAATACAGTTTTCTGGTGCAATTCCTTTTTGTTCAGCAATAGCTTTAAGGGCTTCTAAAGCTTGAAGATTGCTATAAATACCACCAAAAAGTAATACTTTACCGTTTAATGTACCAATATGTTTTATTTTTTTATCCATCTAGGAACGAAATATATAAGGTTACAACTGAAAATTCCCCAAACATTAATCCAAAGTAGGTCTGCATAGCGGCCTTGAGTAAAAATTAAAGCATTAGGAAAAGCTTTAAATATTAATAATAAACCAAAAAGTATACCACAACCAATACTTAGGTAAAAGCTAATTTTTGGTACTTCATATTTCCAGAATAAGAAAATGGGTGTAAGTCCGATAACCATCGTTCCAGAAATAGTAGTTGCGGATAGTATTTCAGCATTAAAAAAGATTGGAATGGTACCCAATACCGCAATACCAACCATTGCAAATCTTCCAAAAGTTAGATTTTTGCCTAAGCCTAAATCAACCGCTAATAATTTAGAAAAAGAAGAAAAGGTAGAGTCTAATGTAGATGCAGCTGAGGTAATCATAATAAAGTTTATTACTAGTAATATTACTAAACCAAATGCTTTACCTACTTGAACAGCTGCCTGTCCTTTTATGCCTTGTGTTTTTGCATATACACCAATCAAACTAAAAAGAACAATGCATAATGCACCAAAAAAGCTAGCCCATAAAAAACTTTTCCTAGTCACTTTTGGGGAGCTAATAAAAGCTCTATCTGTTAAAACAGGATCATGAAATGGATAGCTAAAGGACTGAATAATTGCCGCAAAAAATAAATTTAAACCCAATTCAAAACTCCAAGTTCCAGAAGTTGTTATGTTTTTTGCGGTAAAGGTTTCCACCGAAAAAATAGTGTAAAGAATTATAATTAGTAATACCGAAAATAAAACCATCTGTATGACATCTGAAAAAATAGAACTGCTTAAACCACCTTTTATAGCGTAGCTAAGGGTTAGTACAGTAAATACAATTATTGCAGTATAATAACTGGTACTTCCTGTTTCCCCAAAATAAGAACCTATAACCATGGTGTTACTCCATACCTCATTAAACAATCTAATAATGATTAGAAAGGTGAATATAGCAACTGCTTTCTTGCCAAATTTACTAGTTAAAAAATCATGTATACTTGTGTAACCTCCTTTGGTTCGTAATTGGTAGATCAGTACACCTGCAACGGCAAAACTCAAGTAGTATCCTGCATACGCAACACCACCAACAAGTCCGAAATCTAAACCTAAATTAGCAGCAACGGTAATACTTTTTGCAAAAATCCAAGAGATTATTAAGCTACCTGTTAACACTAAAACGTTTGGTGACTTTTTGTTATGCGTTGCTTTAAAAAAAGCATCTGTTGTTTTTGCATACGGAGATAGTAAAAACAAGATTAAACTTGATCCTACAACTAAAAGCCATTGCCAATTTTCTGTACTCATAAATTATTTTTCCTTTTAATTTTCATTCCACCAAACCGGAAAATTAATATCATTACCATTAGTTGCTGTTGCCGCTTGGTTATAATTTTCTGCATTTAAGGCTTCTTCTTCTGCGGGATATGGCATTCTAACTGGAATTAATCCATTATTCAAACTTGCTGAAATAGCATTAAATTCAGGGAAACCTGTACGGTTATATTCTATCCATCCTTCATACCCATTAATTAGATTTGCAATCCACTTCTGTGTAATTATTTGTTGTAATGGTGTTGTCCCTACTGCATTAAAAGCTGCATTCCCTGTTAAATAGCTAGCAGGTAATTCGGTTTGCCAGTATTCAAAAGCTTGTATAATTCCAGTTTCGTATAACTCTTGTGCGTTAGCAGAAATATATCCTTTAGTTGCGGCTTCTGCTAAAATAAAATAGACTTCCCAGGACGTCATGAAATTAGCATCTAAAACCGAAGTGTCTTCTCTAAAAGCGCTTCCTCCTAAAGAATAATCTGCTAAAACAATAGAAGTAGAAGCAGCATCAATACCATTAATTAGTCCGTTAAATTGGTTAGAAGTTGCGTTTTCAAAAGGTTTGAAAAAGGTGTTTATTCTATCGTCATTTAAGTGGGATAAAATTTCTTCCATCGTTTCTGATAGTACAAAGTTATTAAAATCTCCAACGCGTAATTGTGCTAATCTAAAGCTATTAGGATCTGTATTTGTAAAATTGAAAATAGCATTTTCCGCTGTGGTTGAAATAAAAAGACCTTCGTTATACAGGTTTTGTATGTCTTCAGAAACCTCTATTTTGCTTGAAATTCTTAGTAAATATTTTAGTTTTAAACTATTTGCAAATATGATCCATGCGTTTAAATCGCCATTAAATAAAATATCTCCTTCTAACGGAATAGATAAATTATAGTTTTCAATGGCAGCAATACCTTTATCTAGATTATCTAAAATCCCTCCTTCTTCTAAGTAAATAGTTTCTTGTGTGTCATAGGTTGGAGTTACTGTTAAATCTATACCGTTAAAAGCTTCAAAATAAGGAACGTCACCAAATAAATCGGTTAAACCAGCAGCCATATATGCTTTTAAAATTAAAGCAGGGCCTTCATAAACTTGAAAGGTTGCAGTAGATCTAGATTGGTTTAAAATAATTTCATTATCTCGTAAATTGGTGTAGAAAATTGGCCAAGGATTCCCACCTAATTGTGGTGATTTTAAAGCATGTCTATCAAATAAATTAAAATCTAAAGCGGTTCTATGTTGCGATAATAAATCGCCAGCAACAAAACCTTCGTAGCTCATATTTTCTCCAAAATCGTATATTACTTGACGTAGTAATAAACTAGGTTGTACGGTGTTTGGCGCATTAGGGTTGGTGTTAGTCTCTTCAAAATCTTTGGTGCAACTTGTAGCTAAAACAAGAGTAAAAAAGCTAAATATATATAGTATGTTTTTCATGGTGTCTCTATTAAAAATTTAAACTTGCTTTTAATCCAAAACTACGGGATGTTGCATAACTCATGTCTTCTACACCACTAATAAAACCGTTTCCTTGAACTGCTAGTTGTTCTGGGTCAAAATGCGGATTTTCGGTAATAGCAAAGAGGTTTTTTCCAATTAAAGAAATACCAATGTCTCCTCCATTTTTTAATCCTAAAAAACCATCTTTTACATTAAAAGTATAGCCAATAGAAAATTGCCTTAGTTTTAAGTAGGAAGCATCATAGACATTGTTTTCTTCGTGGTTTCTGTCGTAGTACTGTCTGTAATAACTTTCTGCAGAAATAGCTACTGTGTTAGGTTGTCCAGATTGTGTAACACCTTCGGCAATAATACCTTCTTCTGGTCTATATTCGGTTTCCGCTAGTTGTCCGCCAACATTTCCTAAAGCACTAGTTCTTGATACTATTTCTCCACCTTGTCTCCAATCCAATAAAAAGCCTGCAGTCCAGTTTTTATAGCTAAAATTGTTATTCCATCCTAAAGTAAAATCGGGGTTGTAGTTTCCTAATTTTTGAAGGTTATTATCTGCAATAAAGTTTCCATTATCATCGATAATAAATTGTCCGTTGTCATTTTTCAAATACCCAGTTCCGTATATATCTCCAATTTGTCCACCTTCCTCTACTTGAAACCAAACGGTTTGATCTGCGCTATCATAAATTCGGCTGTATGCCAAAGTTAGACGACCATTTTCTTGTGGTAACTCTTCAATAGTAGCTTCGTTTTTTGCAAAATTAAAGGTGCTGTTCCATTTAAAATTAGTATTTCTAATAGGAGTAAATCCTGCAATGATTTCTATTCCCGAAGCTTTTACTTTTCCTCCATTAACCACTTGTTGTTCATAGCCTGAGGAAATAGGAATTGGTAGTGAAATAATTTGGTCTTTAGTGGTTGCATGGTAGTATGTGAAATCAAAATGAATTCTATCTTTTAAGAAGCGTAGATCTGCTCCAAATTCATAACTAGTGGTACTTTCTGGTTTTAGATTAGCATTAGGAATAAAATCTTGATTACTAAATGTAGGTTCACTATTAAAAGTGGTTTGCGAAATGAATGCGCCTGAAGTTTGATACGGATCGGTATCATTACCAACTTGAGCAATACTAGCTCTTAGCTTTGCAAAAGATACTGCTTTAGGAAGTTCGATAACATTAGATAGAATAAAACTTGCGGAAGCAGAAGGATAGAAAAAAGAAGTGCCATCTACCGAAAAAGGTGTAGCTAAAGCACTAGACCAATCGTTACGACCAGTAATATCTAAAAAAAGAAAATCTTTGTAGCCTAATTTGGCAATACCATAAAAAGAATTAATACGTTTTTCAGATGTAAACTGAAAGACTTCAATAGGAGAAGCTGCATTGTTTAAATTGAAAATTCCAGGTTGTGCTAAGCTAACCGTTTGTGATTGTTTTGTTGATTCTTTCTGGTTTAATCGGTTTCCACCAATAGATGCATCTACTTTAAAATCACCAAAGGTATTGTTGTAGTTTAGTAAAAAATCAGTATTAACTTCTCTGTAAAAGACATCATGTTCTGCGTAAGCTCCATTTTGAAAACGATTACTAGAATAGGCACGTTTTAGTATTCTTTTTTCAGAAGAATAATCCATTCCTGTTCTAACTTGTAGATTGAAATGCTCTGTGAATTCCTGCTTAATAGCAAGGTTTCCAAACACACGATCTCTATCAAAACTATTGGTGTTTTCATATAAAATAAAATACGGATTATCAAAAAACGTATAGTTAAAACTATATTGTTGTACGCCTTCTAAACCAGGTTGCCAGTAGTTTTTTAAACTGTTAATGTTTAAGCTTCGTGGTCCCCAAGCAACCAAACTATAATTTACGTTTTCACTTCCGTAACCATTAGAGGGTCTATTATCACTAGTAGCATTTGTATACGATATAGAAGTAGAAAAAGTAGTTTTTTGTGTAGGCTCAAAGTTCAGTTTTACAGCAACCGTTTGTCTGTCTAAATTCACACCGGGAATAATAGATTCGCTTCGTAAATCTGTAAAAGATAAACGATAATCACCAGTGTCAAATCCGTTAGCAATTGCAATATTATTTATGGTTGTAATTCCAGTTTGGTAAAAATCTTTTAAGTTATCTGGATTCGATTGAAACAAAGTAGGTGTAATCGCATCGCCAGAGTATAAGGCAGTATCTCCACCACGAACAATAGTTCCGTTTGCAAGTGTTACAGGGCTATTAAATTGCGGAACAAAAATACCTGCATCTAATTGTGGTCCCCAAGAATAGGTGATGTTGTCATTAATACCTCCTCCAAGACCATCTACATATTCAAACTGTCCAGAATTACCTTGTCCGTAACTATTTTGAAAGTCAGGCAATCTAAAAGCATTTTCAATAAATAGAGAAGAATTAATGCTAATACCTAGTCCTTTAGTTTTTTTACCATCTTTGGTTTTAATTACAATAACTCCGTTAGAAGCTCGTGTACCATATAAAGCAGCAGCACTTGGTCCTTTCAATACAGAAACCTCTTCAATGTCATCTGCATTTACTTCCATGGCGCCATTTCCGAAATCTATTTCTTGAAAACCAGCAGCAGCTTCGTTCGTAAAGTTAAAAACGGTATTATTATTAATAGGTATACCATCCACCACAAAAAGCGGATTGTTATTAGAAAAGGAAGATTCTCCTCTAATGGTTATTTTTGAGGATGACCCAACACCTGTTGCACCTTGAGAAACAGTTACGCCTGCTAATTTCCCTGCTAAATTATCTATAAAATTTACAGATTTCACCTCGTTAATGGCTTTGCTTTTTATAGATTGTACTACGTAACCCAATTCTTTAGTGTCTCTTTCTAACCCTAAAGCAGTAATAACTACCTCGTCTAAACTAGATGTGTCTTCTATTAAAGTCACATTAATTACCATTTGTTTATCTATTAAAATTTGTTGTGTTTTAAAACCTATAAAAGAAAAAGTTAGACTTTGTGTTTGATCTAAAATGCTAATGGAATACTGTCCGTTTTCATCCGATATAGTACCATTATTTTGGCTAGCTAAGATGTTTACGTAAGGTAATGTTTGTCCGTCTTGTGCACGAATTGTTCCAGTAATTGTAGTTTGTGCAAAGCTAAATGTACATACAAAAAGCAAAGCACATAAGTAAATGTGTTTCATTAAAAAAAGATTAGTTTCCGTGATATATTGGCTAAAAGCCTTTAGTTTTTAATAGAAACTAATAGAGGAGATCCTTTGTTAAAATAGCAATTGTTGCCTTGTAATCTATAAAAAGTGGATAGGTATATAGGTATCGCTTTCGCGGAAATACAGAGTCGTAATAATAGTGTTTTTAGTTCTTTAGAAACCGTTTTGAAGCTGTTTAAAATAATTTTCACATCGTGAAAAGAATCGATGTCTTTTAAGGTTTCTAAAATTTGGAATTCATTTTGACTAGAAACGAATAACCTTAAGGTTGCTGTTTTTAATGTAGGAGTTTGCCACGGTAGTTTTTTAAATGCTTCCGCTTTAAAGGAAGCTTTTGTTAAACCCATTAAATAAAAGCCGCCATCTTGCGAAGGACCAAATACACATTGGTTGTGAATTAGTTTTCGGTTGGCTTGCTTTAAATGTTTCGCTTTTAAATGTGGGGTATCGTTTCCTATAGAAATAATGTTAGTAAAACCTTTATCAAAAATCGCTTGAATGGCATTGCTAAATCGAGAGCCAAAGTTGGTGCCTTGTTGTTCTATTTCGGTAAAATGAAAAAAGGGTAAACCTGTTTTTTTAACTTTCTTAATCGTATCGTTTGTAAGTGTTTCAAACAATTTGCTATCTGAAAAAGATTTGCGTTTGGCATCTTCTTTTGCAGAATTAGAAAAAATTAAAATTGCAGTTTTATTAGTCATTTATACATTCCGCGAAAGCGAAAAACTTTTAGTTCTTATCTTAAGCAACAACCCCTTGACAGCTACTTCCTGCTCCAGCAGTGCAGCCATAACAATGTTGAGAAATTACAATATTTCTACCTTCCAGTAGCTCTGTTTTATATTCTGATATATGTTTAGATTTACTGTTGACAGGTAATTCTAGCATTTGGTTAAAATCACAATCAAATAAATAGCCATCCCAACTTACAGACAATGTGTTAGTACACATGACATTTGCAACAGCAGCAGGATTATAAGCTTCCACTAGAGAATACATATAATCTTCATAGTTTTCTGAAGCTATTAAAAAGTCTAAGAATCTTGCGATAGGTAAATTAGTAATCGCAAATAAGTTGTGAAACTGTATACTAAAATCTTCCATCAATGCTTTTTTGAAATCCTTTTCCATAGCAGATTGATCTCCTGGTAAAAAGGCTCCAGAAGGGTTGTATACTAGGTCTAATTTTAAATCGCTTCCTGGCATACCGTAACCAACAGCATTTAGTTCTTGTAATGCTTTTATAGACATGTCGAAAACCCCTTCACCACGTTGTTTATCGGTTTTTCCACGTGTCCAATGTGGCATAGAACTTATCACATGAATGTTATGTTTTTTGAAAAACTGAGGTAAATCGTAATATTTTTTATTTGCACGAATAATAGTTAAATTAGAACGAACAATAAAATCTTTGACACCAATCTTTGAAGCTTCTTCGACAAACCATCTAAAATTAGGGTTCATTTCTGGAGCGCCACCTGTTAAATCTAAAGTATGCGCACCAGTAGTTTTAATAACATCTAAGATTTGTTGCATGGTTTCCTGCGTCATGATTTCTTTTCGGTCTGGACCTGCATCTACATGACAATGCTCACAAACTTGGTTACACATGTAACCGACGTTAATTTGTAAAATTTCTAAAGGTTTCGCTTTTAGCGGAAACTGACTCGTTTCCGAAATTTTGTTTTTAAATGTTGGAAGTTCACCATTTGCAAAAATACCATTAGATAAAATTTCTAATTGTTTATTACTTTTCGCTAAATCACTTCCTAGCTTTTTTAGGGACTTTGTTGCCATTAATCGGGTTCTCGTGTTTGTAATTCTTACGTAAGTAAATCCGTTTGGGTTTTATTTTAACCGTCTAGTTTATTTACTTTATTCATCATTTGTACACCATGCACTAAGGTTGCTCCACTTTTTATCGCAGCACCGACATGAATGGCTTCCATCATTTCTTCTTTAGTAACACCACGTTGTAAACTGTCCTTGGTATATGCGTCAATACAATATGGACATTGTTCGGTGTGTGCTACCGCTAAGGCTATTAATGATTTTTCTCTAGCAGTTAAGGCTCCTTCTTCAAATACTTTACCATAATAGTCAAAAAACTTGTTTCCAAGTTCTTCGTTCCATTCTGTTATTTTTCCAAACTTTCTTAAATCTGCTGGATCATAGTACGTTTTTGCCATATTTATTTTTTTAAAATGTTATAAAAAATGAATATACAGTTTCTGTCGATAAGACACAGAGAACTTAACAAAAAAATAGAATTAATTAAAGTTGGTTTTTAAAAAGGCTTCTGCATTTAAAAATAATACACGATCTATTATTTCTTGTGCAGTGATTTGATTTAAAGAAATTAAATCTTGGGAATGTTCTTTTAGGTAATTGTTCGCTCTTTCTACTAAATATGGCTCTATGTCTTTTACGTTTTCGCTAGTCCATAGTCCTTTAATTGGGTTTACAATACCATCAAAATCGGATCCTATTGCAACGGTTTCCCAGCAAAATAGATTGTTTTTGTTTAATATTTCTGCGCAGTGTTGTATTTGATTCCAGATAAGTATGGACTTGTTTTCAAGACGTCTTTTTTTCTTTGGCATATAAATTCTGGAGCTTTTAATGGCTTTTTTACTTGCTATTCTTCTTTCGTCTAGTTGTAAGCCAAAAATACCTTTAGATTTTGCAATACGTAGTATTTCCGAGTCATAAAAATTAATATCAATATCACTAAATTGGTTACTTAAACCGAAATCTTTTTTGTTCCATTCTTCAATAGATCGTTTCCCGTTTACTGCGCCATGACTTACTACGATTGGGATATTTTGGTTTGCGTATTTTGTTTCTAGTAGCTTATAGTATGTTTTTCTAGCAGCTGTACTCATGTGTTTAACATCTATGAGAATGCGTTTGTTGTTAGTGTTGTCTAAAAGTTTATCTATTACTTTATAACCAAGTTCGGTTATGTCTGTGTTTAGCCCTCTGTTTTGGTTGTCTTTGATTGCTCCAATATTTATGCTTCTAGCATGACCACAAATTTCGTTATAAAAATGATGTGCTAAAGTTACAAAAAGCGGTTTGTGTGCCCATCTTTTTACTGTGTCAATATTGTTTAAAACTGTTTGCTCATCTGCTGAGTTTTCTTTTAGAAGTAATCCGGTTTCAAATGCATGTGCGCCTTCAATACTTGGTATAAGGCTAATTATTTTTCTAGTTTCTGAAGATTTTTCTATGTTTTTTTCTACTTCAGAAAAACTACTAGTCATTTTATAAGTGTAGGTGACATTATCTATTTCTTGTGCAAAATTATGAAGCTGTAGGTAGTATTCGTATTCAAAATTTAAATCTTGAAAATAACTTTTATGGCTTCTAATATTATCAATTCTAGAATGGCTAACTCCAGCTGCAAGATTTGTTAGTATATCCGAAATAAACTTAAAGCCTAGCATCCTGTCTTTTAAGAAATGTTTTTCAAAAGGATATAAAGAAATCACAACAATTAGACAATTTGCTTTTGCTAAGGCTGTTAGATCGGTTTGTGTAAATTTAGTTAAGGTTAGTATTTTATTTACTTGACGTTCTAAGAAGTTTGGAGGACTATAGTGCCAAATAGAGTTTTTTCTACCAGCGTTTAAATGGTTTTGTTTGGTAGGATTGTATTTGTAACTCTTGCCATAAGGCTTTAAAGCTGGGTGACAATGTAAATCTATATATGCCCTTTTCATGTGTTTGTGTTTATGCTGTTAACGATTTAATATTCTTAGTAGGATAGGTTTTTAGCATGCTTGTTTCATAATATGGGAATAATGATAATTAAAAGATATAAATTTTTAATTTAGCAATAAATATATTTTTCTATGGATTATTTTGTAATCGCTTCAGTATTAGTGCTTATATCTGCTATTTTTGGCTATATAAATGTACGATTTTTAAAAATGCCAAACACTATTGGTTTAATGTTAATTACTATTGTGTTTACACTTGCGGTATTTGCATTAAGTTATTTTGACGACACTTTGCTAAATGCCGAGCGATTTATAATAAAACAAATAGATTTTAAAGCAGTTTTATTAGATGTAATGTTAAGTTTCTTACTTTTTGCAGGAGCTTTGCATACTAATTTTGAACAGCTTAAAGTACAACGATGGCCGGTTTTAGCATTTGCTACATTTGGTGTTTTAATTTCTACATTTTTAGTTGGTTTAATAATGTTTTATGCATTACCTATTGTAGGATTGCATGTAGATTTTATTTACTGTTTGTTATTTGGTTCTTTAATTTCACCAACAGATCCTATTGCTGTTTTAGGTATTTTAAAAAAAGCTGGTGCACCCAAGAAACTAGAAACGAAAATTGTTGGAGAGTCTTTATTTAATGATGGTGTAGGTGTAGTAATATTTTTAACCATTTTTAAGATAGCAGACTTAGGTATAGATAATGTTAGTGCTTTAGAAGTGGTAGAGTTGTTTGGTTTAGAAGTTATTGGAGGTATTGTTTTAGGATTAATTTTAGGGTGGATTACGTATCGATTAATGAAGTCAATTGACGATTATGATATTGAAGTAATTATAACTCTTGCGGCAGTTATGGCTGGAACTGTGTTAGCACAAAAATTGCATATTTCTGCGCCTTTAGCAATGGTTACCGCTGGTTTAGTTGTTGGTAATGATACGGTTAGAGATTCGGCAATGTCTGAAACTACGGAGACCTATGTAGATAAATTTTGGGAGTTAATAGATATACTGCTAAATACTGTTTTGTTTGTTTTAATAGGTATGGAAATGCTTGTTTTAACTTTTGAAATGGAGTATTTATTAGCCGGTTTAATAGCGATTCCTTTAGTGTTATTATGCAGATATATTTCGTTATTACTACCAATAAAATTCTTTGAAAAAAAATTAGACTTCGTGCCAAAAACCAATTTAATTATGACTTGGGGAGGTCTGCGTGGAGGAATATCTATTGCTTTAGCTCTAGGGCTTACACAAGCTATGGAGCGTGATTTGTTTTTGGTAATTACGTATGTGGTAGTTGTTTTTTCAATTCTTGTACAAGGAATGACTGTAGGAAAGCTGGTTAAAAAAGTAGAAGTAAAATAAATGTATGCAAAACTGGATTACTCTTTTAGCCGAATTTAAACAAAAGCAAATTCCCGTTGCACTAGTAACTATAACCAAATGCTTAGGGTCTACGCCTTGTATAGTTGGTTCCAGGATGCTAGTTACCAATAACAAAAAAATTCATGGTACTATTGGTGGTGGAAAGTTAGAATTTAAAGCTATAGACGAAGCAATAGTTGCTTTAAAAGAAAATAGAATCATTGCATCCACCTACACTTTAGGGCCCGAATTTGAACAATGTTGTGGCGGAAAAGTAGAATTTATTATAGAACCTATGCATCAATCTCCAGAATTATTTTTATTTGGCGCAGGACATATTGGAATGGAAATTTGCAAGCTTTTAATAGATACACCTTTTAAAGTACATCTTATAGATTCTCGTGACAATTGGTTTGCTAATTTAGATTTAGAGGAAAGTATAACTACACATCAAACCACGGAAACCGATTTTAAAACTTTTAAAGAAGCTGTAAAGTGGGGAAAAAACAGCTATGTTTTGGTGCTTACACACAATCATGCGATTGATTTTGATATTATTGCAATGGCATTGCAAAATGAAACCAAATTTTTAGGTTTAATAGGTAGTAAAACCAAAAAAGTACGCTTTAATAATATGCTTATTAAAGAAATGGATATACCAGAAGGAATGAAAAATGTAGTGTGTCCAATAGGTTTAGATATAGGTGGAGATACACCAAAAGAAATTGCAATAAGCGTTGTTGCGCAACTATTACAAGTACATTATAAATAATTGTTTGCGTTATTCTGTTTTTAGCTAAGTTTCTCATTTATATGAAAAATAACAAATCCATTCTAGATAAATTAACAGCACTTTGGGCTTTAAACGAGTCTGGATTAGGTGGGTTTTTGCATGTTTTTAATTCGCCATTTACGGGTTTAATTGTAGGAGGAATAGCTATTTTATTGATAAGTTTACTAGCGTTTTATGCCGAAAATAAATGGCAAGCCATTTTAAAAGCTCTAGTAATTGTTTTAATTATAAAAATGGCAGTGAGTCCGTATTCGCCATTTACAGCATACATTTCTGTAAGTTTTCAAGCTGTTTTTGGAGCCTTTTTATTTTCTAATTTTTCCTGGAAAGGGGTAACTTTAGTTGTTTTAGGAATGGTAACCTTCTTGCAATCTGCACTTCAAAAATTATTAAAACTCACCATTATTTATGGTACAGATTTTTGGGAAGCCATTAATATCTATGGTATTTGGATTCAGGAAAAAATCAATTTTATAACAGAAACAACAACAACCTCATTGCTAATTAGTATCTATCTTTTGGTGTATGGTGTTGGCGGATTGTTAGCTGGATTGTTTATTAAAAGTATGATTGGTATTATTTCCGCTAAAAAAGAAATGCCATTTTATTTAGCATCTACAGGTTTTACTTCCGAAGAAAAAAAATCGAAAAGAAGGATAAAGGCGAAAGTTATTTGGATTTGGAGCATCACTATTGTTATTATTGTATTTGCATTTACATCATTTGGAGGTGCTTTATTTGGATGGCAAAAAGCAATATATATTATTGCTAGAAGTTTCTTGTTTTTAATGCTTTGGTATTTGGTTTTAGGGCCTTTTGTTTTAAAATTAATTCGGAAATATCTTACCAAAAAAGAATCTAAATATCAAGAAGATATTACTAATGCAATGGATTTGTTTCCGTATTTCCGACAAATAATTTCCATAACATGGAAAGAGACAAGTCATCTTAAAGGTTATACGCGATTCCAGTATTTTATTGCCAATAGTATTTCTAATTGTATTCATTTTAAAATTGCTTCGGAATGATATTTATTCTAACAGGTGAAATTAGAACCGGAAAAACAACAGCGTTGCTAGATTGGATAAGTAATAGAAGCGATGTGGATGGATTGTTGTGTCCAGATGGTGAAGATGGAAAGCGCTATTTTTTTAAAATTAAAGCTAACGAAACGTTTAAATTGGAAGCGGAAGCAGAAGTGGAAACGGAAAATGTAATTAAAATTGGTAGTTATATTTTTTTAAAAAGTGCTTTTGTAAAAGCAAATGATTATTTGATTTCTGTTGCTTCAAAAACAAAATGTAAATATGTAATTATAGATGAATTAGGAAAACTAGAATTAAAAAACGAAGGCTTGCATCGTTCTTCGGAAGCCTTAATTTCTTCATTCAAAAACAATACAACACAACATCTAATTCTTGTAATTCGTGATTATTTATTAGAGGATATTTTGAGACATTATAATATTTCTGAATATTCGCTTTGGAAAACGGAGGACTTAAAATAATGGTAAGATTTTGTCATCCCTCAGTTAATGCATCATGCATTTCTTAACTAAAAAGCGTCTCACTCAACGCATAATAAATTGCCATAATTGCAGAGAAAATAGCACTTCCTAAGAATCGCCATTTTAGTTTAAATCGGTTTTGAATAATATAATTTGCAATAAATGAAATAGGAATATTCACTAAAAATGACCAAAAGGCAATTACAACTAAGTTAAAGCCAATCGCTTCAAATTGTCCTGAAAATAATTTGATAAATAACAAATGTCTAGCAATCCATAAGGGATTAAAATAGGCTATAGCTAAAACCGTTTTGGTTAACGTGGCTTTAATTCCTTTTAAAAATTGCGTCTTTTTTACAATCCAATCAAAATAATTCGGGATTTCAAAAGCGTAAAATGTGGCGCCAATAAACATCATTCCCAATAGTCGAAACCAAGAAAATTCACCTAATAAAAGTGCAGCAATAGAATCGCCAGCACTATAAATTAGAGCGCCTTTAAGGATGTTTTGTTTTTTGTAGTGCAGTGCGATAAGGCTTTGTTATTTTTGGTATAGACCAGTTAAAACCTTTTCGGGTGTCATTGGTGCATGAAACTTTACATCATAATTAGGGTTAAACGCTTTAATGGCATTTTGAAGTGCAAAATAAGCGCCAATACCATACATTAAAGGAGGCTCGCCAACAGCTTTCGATTTTAAAATAGCCATATCATTTCCTTCCGTTTCTACAGGGATTACTTCCACTGTTTTAGGTACAGAAAAAATATCTGGAACTTTATAGGTGGATAATGCATTAGATAGTAATCTCCCTTCTTTATTATAGGCAATTTCTTCTAGTGTCATCCATCCAATACCTTGAATTAAAGCGCCTTCTACTTGCCCTAGGTCAATGCCTTCACTCATACTTTTCCCGTAATCGTGTACAATCTTTACACTATCAAATTCATAAGTGCCACGCGTACAATCTATGGTTGTTGTGGTGATTGCTGTTCCGTAAACATGATAAGCAAAAGGATGTCCTTTTTCTTTGGTTTTATCAAAGTGAATTTCTGGTGTTGCATAGTGCGCATTTTCGGTTAAAGCAACACGTTGTAACATGGCTTTACTGATGAGTTGTGTCCAAGTTAAATTAGACTTTTCACCATCAACATAAACTGTTTCCTCTTTTAAAGTGATGCTTTTATCTGAAGTATGTAATGCTTCTGAAGCTACCGTTTTTAAACGTTCTAAAAGGGAATTACAAGCCATTAACGTTGCTTTTCCGTTTAAATCTGCTGTTGAACTTGCAGCAGAAGGAGAAGTGTTTGCAACTCTGGTTGTATTGGTTGTTTCTATCTTTATTTTATCAATAGGAATGGAAAAAATAGCAGCAGCAATTTGCATCATTTTGGTGTTTACACCTTGACCCATTTCTACAGCAGCTGTGCTAATACCAATACTTCCATCTAAATAAATATGCACCAATGCACGTGCATGATTCATAGGTGTATTGGTAAACGAAATACCAAAGGTAATTGGCATAAAGGAAATCCCTTTTTTGAAAGCCGTATTGTTTTTATTGAAATCTGCAACCTCTTGTTCTAAAACATCAATATTGAATATGTTTTTAGCAGTATGCCATGTGTTTTTAGCTTCTACTTTTTTAGCAATTTGTCCATAGGAAAAAGTGTCGTTTTCATTAAGCAAATTGGCTTCCTGAATTTCTCTTGGCTTCACACCAATTTCATTTGCTGCTTTTGCAATAGCAGACTCAATAACAAACATACCTTGTGGTCCTCCAAAACCACGAAACGCTGTATTTGGTGGTAAATTGGTTTTACAACTTAATACTTTAGTGGTTACGTTTGGCACGTAATAACTATTGGTTGCGTGAAATAAGGTGCGCTCAGCAATGGCAGGAGATAAATCTGCAGCAGCTCCAGAATTTTGTAAAAACTCGGTTTGGTACGCTAGGATTTTTAAGTCTTTTGAAAGTCCGATTTTATAGGTGCTTTCATATGGATGACGTTTTCCAGTCATACGTAAATCGTCATGGCGATTAAGGATTAATTTTACCGACTGATTTAAATGATACGTTGCCAAAGCAGCCATAACTGCCCAAGGTGTTGCTTGGTCTTCTTTACCACCAAAACCACCACCAAGGCGCGTAACATCGACTTCTATTTTATGCATTGCTACACCTAAAACTTGTGCTACTGTTTTTTGTACAGCTGTTGGTCCTTGTGTAGAGGAAGTGATTTTAATATTTCCATTTTCTAAAGGCTCTGCATAAGCACCTTGCGCTTCAATATATAAATGTTCTTGTCCGTTGGAAAAGGTTTCGCCTTCAAAAATATAATCACAATTTTTAAATGCTTTTTCGGTATCTCCTAAACTAAAAGATCGTGGTGCGTTTATAAAACTACCTTTCGCTTTTGCTTCTTTTGCAGTTGTGATTACTGGTAAATCTTCAATATTTATTTCGATTAAATCTCTTGCTTTTCGTGCAATAAACTCAGATTCAGCAACAATTAATGCGATTGGCATACCCCAAAAATGCACTTCATCTTCAGCAAACAAAGGTTCGTCTGCAATAATACCACCAATTTCATTTTTTCCAGGAACATCTTTGTAGGTGAAAATACGTTCTACACCTTGTAAAGCTTCCGCTTTTGTATAATCGATACTTTTTATTTTTCCGTGTGCTTTTGGTGCATCAAAAACCACAGCGTGAAATGTGCCTTGTCTAATATTTACATCGTCAACATACAGGGATTCTCCGCGTACATGTGTATAAGAATCTAAGTTTTTAATACTTTTTTTTAGCGCAATAGAAACCGCATCTAGTTTGGTGTCTAGTTCAATATTTGTTTTGTTTTTATGCATGCTGAAGAAAGTCTTTTAAAGTGAATTGCTTCGGGAATAAGGTTGTAAAATGTGCGAAAAATAATTGTCTAGCTAGCAAGCGTTTATAATCGTTTGTGCCACGAACATCGCTAATTGGGCTAATTTCCTTTTGAAGGATGTTGTTCGCTTCAATTATAGCTTCTGTAGTTAATGGTTTCCCTATTAAAAAGGCGGAGGTTTCGTGCAAATATTTTGGAATTGCAGCAACACCACCAATAGAAATATGCGCTTCAGAAATGGTTTTATTTTCTATTGAAAGGTGTATAGCAGTATTTACACTAGCAATATCTAAATGGGTTCTTTTACACACTTTTTCGAAGTTGAAAAAGGAATGTTTTGATGGCAATTTGAAGCGGATATTTTTTAATAATTCTCCTTCTTTTAAATCGAATGTTTTATACCCTTGATAAAAGTTTTTAAGTGCAATTGTTCTTTCTTTTTCTTCTGAATTTAATATCGTAATATCACTATTAAGCGCCAAAAAGAATATAGTCATGTCTCCAATTGGAGAAGCGTTTACTAAGTTTCCGCCTAAGGAAGCCATATTTCTAATTTGTTCAGAAGAAACAAGTTTTAGATGCTTTTTTAAGTTTGGGAAAAAGCTGTTAATTTCTGGGTGATTCCATAGGTCTGAAACGGTTGCATTAGTTCCAATGGTGCAAACACCATTTACAATAGTAATTCCTTTTAAATAATCTTTTTCCGCTATTAAATGCACTTCATTATCTGCTAAATGATCGGCTTGTTGCACGTATAAATCGGTTCCGCCAGAAATATATTTTCCTTTAGGTTGGTTTAAATCTTTAGCTTCCATGTCTTTTAAACGATTTGGAATAGTTTCAAAATAGGCAGGAATAAAATCATTTTTAATTAACCAATCAAAAGAATTGTTTTCTTGAGTTTTTAGTTTGTCAACGACTTGCTGTGTTGCTTTTTCAATAGACTTATATCCTGTGCATCTACAAATATTTCCGCTTACAGCGTCTATCGCATTTTTATAATTTTTTTCAGAATTTGACAATGCAAAACCAGTAAGTGAAACTACAAAGCCAGGAGTGCAAAAGCCGCATTGTGTCGCGTAATTAGCTTTCATAGCTTCTTGAGCTGTGGTTAATTTGTCTTGTAGATTAGTACCTTCAACGGTAACTATGTGTTTGCCATGTGCATTTCCTAAAGGAGAAATGCAGGAGGTTATACTTTGGTATTCTATCGTGTTATTCGTTCGTGTGCCAACTAAAAGGGTACATGCACCACAATCGCCTTCGCGACAGCCAATTTTGGTTCCAGTAAGGCGTTTTTCATAGCGAACAAAATCCAATAAAGTCATTCCAGAATGTTCTGAAGTACTTATGGTTTTGTTGTTTAGGATGAAGGTAATCATGTTTGTTAATTTCTAAAGTTGTTCGTTATAGGTAAATTAAAAACCTATAAATAATATCACTTCGAGTGAAATTCCTTTTTTTGGAGTTTAGAATCGAGAGGCTTTTTTGTACATGAAAAGTTCGCGATCCATTACACGCATACTCGAAATACTCGAAATGACAATTTTATTAAATTAGTATTCCGTTTTATCTACTTTCTTTGTCCATTCTTGAAAAGGCTCTAAAGCAATCTTGCGCGCTAATTGCTCAAAAGGAATGCTTCTTTCCGCATACGGTAATGGTATTTCTTTGTAAATAAATTCGTCATCAAAACCAATATTTGCAGCGTCTACTTGATTGCTTCCGTAGTAAACCTTATCAGGTCTTGCCCAATAAATGGCGCCTAAACACATTGGGCACGGTTCGCAAGAGGTGTAAATTTCGCAACCATCTAATTGAAAAGAATCTAAGTTTTTACAAGCATCTCTAATGGCTGTAACTTCTGCATGTGCAGTGGGGTCATTAGTAGAGGTTACTTTATTATTTCCTCTACCTATAATTTTTCCGTCTTTTACTATCACGCAACCAAATGGGCCACCTTCGTTGTTGTTCATTCCTTTTAAGGCAGCGTTTACAGCTTCCTTCATGAATTTATCTTTATTCATTTTGTATCTCAATATTTTTATATAATTCTAATAAGCTAATATACAATTTTAAATAGTGAGTTTAATAGGGTAGTTTATTTACTAGATACTATTCCTTTCGTCTAAATAATAAGATATTATTAGTTTTTTTAAACTAAAAAAAATACCTTAATGGCATTGTTTTATATGCTGTTTTAATGTCGTTTAGTAAATAAAAAGAAGTGTAAAAGAGTATAAAGTGAGATACATTTAATTTATGAATAATTCTAGTTCCAATTTATTTGAAGAATTAAGTACTAAATATGGGTTTTCTAATACTTATGTAGAGTCTATTAATGAAGGATTGATTATTTTCAATACTAGCGGGGAAATACTAATTGCTAATAAGGCAATTTGTACTATTACAGGTTATAAAAAGGAATCGCTTATTGGATTAAAATCTTCCTTTCCATTTTGGCCATCAAAGGAGTTAGAGAAGTATAAAACATGCATTAAAAAAAATAAAACAGGAGATTTTAAGTCTGTCTATATGCGTAAAAATGGAGAGCATTTTCCTGTTACAATTTTTTTTGCAAGTATAAAAGATGATAGGGGTCAAGAGATAGCTCAAATAGTAATTATTCAAGATCATTCTGAACTTGAAAATGATATTTCTCCTGAAAAATATAATGAGGAGATTTTTACTGTATTAAATTATAGAAGTAAATACTTAAAACTTCTATCTGAACAGCGTATTGTTTCTACATTTGAAAATTCTATAAATAATATATCTGACGGCTTTATTTCTTTAGATAAAAACTTATGCTATACGTTTGTAAACAAAAAAGCTGGAGAGATTTTAGGAAGAATACCTAGTGATTTAATTGGAAAATATATTTGGGAGGAGTTTCCAGAAAGCGAAAATCTTCCATTTTACCTAGCTTATAATAAGGCGATGAAAACCCAAGAAACTCAGGTTTTTCAGGATTATTATGAGCCTTTAGATATGTGGTTTGAAAGTAGAATTTATCCTTCTTCAAATGGTTTAACTATTTATTTTACCGATATAACGGAAAAGAAAAAGGTGGATGCTAAAAACCAACTACTGCTTTCATTAACAGAAACTAGTGATGATTTTATTGGTTTGGCTACTTTAGGTGGAAAACCAATTTATTTAAATGCTAAAGGTAGAAATTTGGTTGGTTTAGGTATAGATGAAAATATGCCAGATTCCATTTCTGATTTTTTCCCAAAATACTATCATAAAACAATAGAGAAAGAACATTTAACAAGTATTTTTAAAACAAGTAAATGGAAAGGGGAAACAGAGTTTAAAAATTTTTCGACAGGAGCATTAATTCCTATAGAAATGTCTGGTTTTTTAATTCGAGATAAGGAAACAACAGAGCCAATTGCACTTGGTATTGTAGCTAAAGATAAAACAGATAAAAAAAAGACAGAACAAAAATTAATAAATAGCGAATTGTTGTTTAGAGGTTTAACTTCTAATGCCCCAGTGGGGATTTTTAAAACCGAAAAAGATGGCTCTTGTAATTTTGTTAACGAACAATGGATAGAGTATTCTGGAATCCCTTTTAAAGAAGCTATGGGTTTTGGTTGGTCTAATGCAATACATCCTAAAGATAAAAATAGAGTGCTTAAAGCATGGGAAGCATTTGTTTTTACAGAAAAAAAATACGATATAGATTTAAGGTTTTTTAATAAAAAGAAAAATAAAACAACTTGGCTTCGAGTAAAGTCTGAAAAATTATACGATGCTAATCATGTTTTGTATGGTTATATAGGTATATGTATAGATATTACAGATCGAAAAAAAGCAGAAAAACAATTAATAGAAAGCGAACAACTATTTAAAAAGTTAAGCTCTGAGGCACCAGCAGGAATTTTTCAAACAGATATTAATGGTTCTTGTAACTATGTAAACGATAGATGGTCTAAGTATGCAGGACTATCTTTTGATGAAGCTATGGGTTTTGGTTGGGCAGCAACCATTCATCCAGAGGATAAAGATCGAATAATGAAAGAGTGGCAAGCATATGTTTTGTCTAAAAATATAGAGTTAGAAACCCAATTTAGATTTCTTCATAAAAATAAAAAAAATACCTGGGTGGCAGTGAAAACGGTAGGAACTTTCGATGCTAACAATAATTTAAATGGCTATATAGGTATGGCTATTGATGTCACCGATAAAAAAAATACCGAAGAAAAATTAATAAATAGCGAATTACTTTTTAGGCGCTTATCTTCTAATGCTCCAGTTGCAATTTTTCAAACAGATAAAGAAGGTGTTTGTAATTTTGTAAATGAGGAATGGGTGAAGTATTCTGGGCTCACTTTTGAGGAATCCTTAGGTTTTCGCTGGTCAAGTGCTATTCATATAGAAGATAGAGATAGAGTGTTAAATGAATGGAAGCAAGCAGTTGCTAGTCAGACTGAATTAATTTCAGACTTTAGGCTTTTAGATAAAAAAGGAAAAACAAAATGGGTTACAGCGAAATCTGTTGGATTATTTGATGTTAATAATGAATTGTATGGTTATATAGGCACGCTTATCGATGTTACAGAAAGAAAAGAAGCTGAGGAAAAATTAATTAGAAGCGAAATGATGTTTAGAGGTTTAACTTCTAATGCGCCAGTTGCTATTGTTAGAACAACAAAAGATGGAGAATGCAGTTTTGTTAATGAAGAATTCATGAAATATACTGGGTTGTCTTTTGAAGAGTCTATGGGGCTTGACTGGATTAAAGCTCTGCATTCTAAAGATAAAGATAGAGTATTAAAAGAATGGGTAGAGGCTGTTAATGATAATAAAGATTTTATTTCAGAATTCCGATTTGTAAACAAAAAAGGCAAGGTTACCTGGGTTTCTGTTAAGGTTATCGGGTTGTTTGATGAAAAGAATAAACTGAACGGTTACGCAGGGACATGTATAGATGTCACAGAGCGTAAGAGTTCAGAAGAAAAAATTAAAGAAAGTCAACAATATTTTGAAAATATCATTAATAATATTGGGGATCCAGTTTTTGTAAAAGATGACCAAAGTAAAATAATATTGGTTAATGACGCACTGTGTGCTATGTTTAATAAAACAAGAGCAGATATTATAGGTCAAATATCTGCTATTAATGTATCTATAGATAAAAAGGAGAAATTTTTAAGTAAAGATAAAGAAGTGCTTTTAACGGGTGTAGAAAATGTTACAGAGGAGACCCTTAACTTAAATAAAAATGATTTACGGACAATTTCTACTAAAAAAACTAGATTTATTGATAGCAATAAGAATAAGTTTATAATTGGTGTGATAAGAGATCTCACTAAAGAAAAGAAAGCAGAAGAAGAAAAAAGAAAAGCACATCAACGACTTGCTACTCATTTAAATAATTCACCATTAGCAATAATTGAATGGGATAAAGATTTTATCGTTACCAATTGGTCTATACAAGCACAAAACATTTTTGGTTGGAAAGAACATGAAGCCCTTGGTAAGCATTTTAAAGATTTGGACTTGGTGTATCATGAAGATCTTGAGCCAATTACAAGTATTGCAAATTCATTGATGAATGCAGAAGTGAAAACGAATAGAAGTATTAATCGTAATAATACCAAAGCAAAAGAAATGATTTATTGCGAATGGTATAGTTCGGTTTTATTATCTGAAGATGGACAAGTAGAAACTGTTTTTTCATTAGTGCAAGATGTAACAGAGCGTATTCAGTACGATGAAAAAATAAAAGAAAGTGAAGAGAAGTTTTCTAAAGTATTTCAAGCAAATGTTATTGGTTTCTCTATTGTAAATAATAAAGATGTTAGGATTGAGGTTAATGAAACCATGGCTAAAATATTTGAAACGACAAGAGAAAACTTAATAGGTAAAACATTCGAAGAAGCTAAAGTAACTGTTTTAGATTCGGCGTATTATGAGCAAAAACAAAAAATAAAAGACAAATTTAAAAAAGACGGTTATTTAAATAACGAAAACATTAGTAGAACTTTAGTAAGTGGAAATAAAATAAATCTTTTAGTTTCTGTAGAGGCTATTGAAATAGCAGGAGAACCTCATGCTCTAATTGCAGTAGTAGATGTTACCGAAAAGAAAAAAGTGGAGTTAGAGTTAGAAAAACACAGAAATAACCTCGAGGCGTTAGTGAAAGTAAGAACCTCGGAACTGGAGAATGAAAAAATAAAAGCTCAGTCTGCAGATTTAATGAAATCCGCTTTCTTAGCGACCATGTCACATGAGTTAAGAACACCTATGAATTCCATTATAGGTTTTACAGGTATATTATTAAAAGAACTAGCAGGACCTTTAAATGAGGAGCAAAAAAAGCAACTATCTATGGTTAAAAATAGTGGTTCGCATTTATTAGGATTAATTAATGATGTGCTAGATATTTCTAAAATAGAAGCAGGTAAATTAAAAGTGTCTTTTTATGCCTTTAATTATTTAACAACCTTAGAAAAAACAATAGATTTTTTAATGCCACAAGCAACCAATAAAGGGCTTGAAATTAGAACGCAAATTTCTAATCTAGATATTATAATAGAAAGTGACGAAAGGCGGGTGGAACAAATATTACTAAACCTATTGTCTAATGCGATTAAATTCTCTTCACAAGGAATAATTAATATTAAAGTAAATATTAAGGATAAAATATTAATTACTCAAGTAATAGACCAAGGAATAGGAGTTGGTGAAAAAGACATAGGTAAATTATTTGAACCCTTTATTCAGCTAGAAAGTGGGCTTAGTAGAAAACATGAAGGTACGGGTTTAGGGCTTGCTATTTGTAAAAGTTTAATAGAAAAACTAGGCGGTACCATTCAAGTAATAAGTGAATTAGGTAAAGGGAGTAATTTTACATTTAAACTACCGTTAGAGTATCCCAACAAAATATAATACTAAATAAAAATATGTTAGAATTTATTGATGCTAATTTAATATATTTATTAATTAACTTAGAAAAACTAAATTGTATATACTTAAAAGATGAAACCTGTTATTCTAATAATTGAAGATAACCCACAAAACATGTATATGTTGTCGTACTTGTTAGAGAATAGTAATTATAAGGTGCTTAAGGCTTATAACGGTATAGATGGCTTAGACTTGGCTCATGAAAATCACCCTGAAATTATACTAATTGATATACAACTTCCAGACATGGATGGTTATGAGATTTGTAGCAAATTAAGAAATAACGGTCTGCCAAAAAATACCGTTATTATTGCGGTAACCTCCTACGCTATGGGAGGAGATAAAGAAAAAGCAATAGAAGCTGGTGCTAATGGTTATATAGAAAAACCTGTAAACCCCGACACTTTTGTAAAACAAATGGAAACTATATATAAAGCATAATAAAGCCATGAAAACAATATTAATAGTAGATGATACTTATGAAAATCTTTATCTATTAAGAGTTATACTTGAAGAAGCTAATTATATCGTTATAGAAGCAAAAGACGGTAAAGAAGGATTAGTGAAATTAGAAGAAAATAACATAGATTTAATTGTTTCAGATATTTTGATGCCTATCATGGATGGTTATATGTTTTGCCAAGCCTGTAAACAAGATAAAAAATTTAAAAACATTCCTTTTGTTTTCTATACATCCACATATACCGAAAAATTAGATGAAGATTTAGCACTCAAACTTGGAGCAGTTCATTTTTTAAGAAAACCAACAGATCAAAACAAAATAGTTTCTGTAATTGAAGAGGTTTTTTCTCAAGACACACCTGTTCAAAAAGAAAATAAAAAAATAAAATTTACAGAAGAAGAAGTTTTAAAGCTATATAGTAAGCGCTTAATTAGTAAGTTAGAACATAAAAATTTAGATCTTGAGAAAGAAGTTGTAGTAAGAGAGAGAGCAGAACAATTATTAGTGCATAAAAATGAAATACTAGATTTAATTGTAATTAATACGCCATTAAATAAAGTTTTTGAACGCTTGCTTTTAAATTACGAATCTATCCATCCAGACTATTATGGATCCATTAGTTTATTGCAAGAAGACGGCATACATCTTACCTTAGAGTGTGCGCCATCTCTCCCTAAAGAATATAATTTAGCAATTCAGAAAGTTACTATAGGGAATAATGTAGGGTCTTGCGGTACATCAGCATTTTTAAAAAAAGCAGTAATAGTTTCCGATATAACAACTAGTAAGTTATGGAAAGACTATAGGGGTATTGCCACTAAATTTAATTTAAAATCCTGTTGGTCCATCCCTATTTTATCTGAAGATAATGTGGTTTTAGGTACTTTTGCAATTTATAGTAAATCGGTAAATACACCCTCTTTAGAAGAAATAAGAGAGCTTAGTTTTTCTGCAAACTTGGTTAAGGTTGCTATAGAAAAGTTTATTAGAGTTAAAGAAATAAAAGAGAAAGACGAATCATACAAAGCATTAGTAGATCAAGCTAGTGATGCAATTATTAGTTATACTTTTGATGGTACTATATATGCATTTAATAAAGCAACCTATTCGATATTAGGGTATACTTTAAAAGAATTTTCAAAATTTAAACTCCAAGATTTCCTTATCGGTAGTATTGTGCAAAAGCCCGAGATTCAAAAAAGAATTATTGAAGGTGAATCTGTAGTTTTTGAAAGACAATTAATTTGCAAAAATGGAAACATTCTAGATGTTGAAATCTCAGCAAAAAAACAAAAAGACGATAAAATATTATCTATTGCTCGTAACATCACAGAACGAAAAAAAGCCGAACAAAAACTTTTAGAAAGCGAATATAGTTTGAGGCAATCTCAAATAGTAGCAAATATTGGATCTTATATAGTAGATTTAAATGAAATGACTTGGGAAGGTTCTACTGTTTTAGATAGCATTTTTGGTATCGATAAATCCTTTCTAAAAACAATTAAAAACTGGGTTAGCCTTATTCATCCAGACGAAAGAGAAGATATGCTTCACTATTTCGAAAACGGCATTGTTAATAGAATAAAATATGATAGGGAGTATAGAATTATAAATCAAAAGACAAAAAAAGTACTTTGGATTCATGGCATTGGAGAACTCCTTTTTGATGAAGACTCAAAGCCAATAAAATTAATTGGTACCATGCAAGACGTAACCAGTCGTAAGCATGCAGAAATTAAAATTCGAGAAAGTGAAAAATCCTTATTAGTAGCTCAAAAAATAGCAAAGATAGGGAGTTTTGATTTAGACTTAGTCAATAAAATAGCAAGTTCATCTTCTGTTTTTAACGAAATAATAGGTGTAGAAGTTAATAAAAAAATAAGTTTTTCTCGTTGGCAATCTATAGTACATCCAGAAGATCGATTACTTGTAAAGCAAAACATGCTAGAAAGCCAAAAAAATACTCAAAAATTTGATTTAGAGTATAGAATTATAACCTTTGATGAAAAAGAATTAAAATGGGTTCATGCTTTAGGTGTAATAATCTATAAAGATAAAGTGCCAACTAATTTTGTGGGTACTATTCAGGATATTACAGATCGGAAAAAAGCAGAAATAGATTTAAAAATAGCAAATGACTTTTCATCAAACCTTCTGCAGTCCATGCATGAAGGTTTAGTTGCTATAAATTTAAACTCTGAAATTATTAGTGTAAATCCAGCATTTTGTGAAATGACTGGTTTTTCAGAGTCTGAATTACTTGGTGTTAAACGCCCTTTTCCATATTCTCCACCAGAGCTAAAAAAGAAAAATGATGCAAATTATAAACTCTTATTAGCCGGTAAAAATAAAAGTAATTACGAAAATACGTACATGCGTAAAAATGGAGAGCGTTTTCTAGTAGACGTCCAAATTTCAAGCGTATACGGAGAAGATGGAGAGAAAATTGCAAATTTTTCTACAGTACAAGATATTACAGAACGAAGAAAAGCAGAGATCGATTTAAAGCTAGCAAAAGAGTTTAATGATAAGCTAATTACCTCTATGCAAGAAGGCTTGCTCATGCTAGATATGTTGGGTAAAATTGTTAAAGTAAACGAATCTTTTTGTTCGATTTTAGGTTATTCAGAAGAAGAACTTATAGGTCTGGAATTACCATATCCATTTGCAAAACCAGAAGACTTTGAAATAATGCAAGAAATTAAAGCATTGGTAACTAAAGACCAAGCGCCTTCTTTTCAATTAGAGTTTATTAGAAAAAATGGAGAAAAATTTCATGCCTCTTTTTTGGCAGGTACTATTAAAAACGATAGTAATGAGGTTATCGCAATATTTGCAACGGTTAAAGATGTGTCTGAAGAAGAAAAACTTAAAGATACATTAAAAGAAAGAGCGAAAAAATCCATTGAAAGGAAAAATGTAATTTTAGAATTAGCAAATTTTGTAGGATCCGATTATAAAGTTGCTTTAAAAGAACTTACAAAACTATCTGCTAAAACATTAAATGTTGGAAGAGTTAGTGTTTGGAAATTTAATAATAAGAAAAATGAAATACTATGTGATGGATTATTTGATTTAAAAAGTCAAACCTATGAAAGTGGAGTAGTACTTAAAAAAGAAGAGAACCCTGTTTATTTTGAATCAATAATTAAAAATAAAACAATAAGTATTAATGACACTTTTACTAATAATATTACAAAAGCCTTTAAAGAAAACTACCTGTTGCCGTTAGGAATTACTTCTATGTTAGATGTTGCTATTCAAGTTTCTAATGATTTGTATGGTGTTTTATGTTTTGAGCATATTGAATCTAAACGAGTATGGACTGGAGATGAAGAGGAGTTTGCAACTTCTCTGGCTAATTTAGTTTCCTTAATGGTAGAAAGCGCAGAACGAAAAGCAGCAGAAAATGAATTAAAATCGGAAAAAGAATTTTCAGATAAACTGGTTACCTCTTTGCGAGAAGGGTTGTCGGTAGTAGATTTAAACGGTGTGCATATAAAAGTGAACCCTGCTTTATGTGAAATGACGGGATTTTCAGAAGAAGAACTTTTAGGAATAAAGGCGCCTTTTCCTTATTGGCCACCAGAAGAGTTAGATTATATTTATAACAAATTTAACTCTCCCCTTAAAGGATTGGGTGTTGCTGCCAATTTTGTCTTCATGCGTAAAAATGGTGAAAGATTTCCATGTATTTTAAAACCTTCAGTTATTACTAATAATGATGGGGAAGTAATAGCATATTTTTCAACAATTACAGATATAACCTTAAGAGTAGAAGCTGAAAATGTTTTAAAACAAAATATTATACGTTCCGATCAAAGAAAAAATACCATAATTGAGCTAGCAAACCTTATTGGTGAAGATTTTAATGATTCCTTAAAAAAGATTGCAACAACAGCAGCAAAAACATTAGATGCAGCTTTAGTTACTATTTGGAAATATAAAAATAATAATACAGAATTATTAAGTAAAGTTTTTTATAATTATGTAGATGATATTTTAGAGCGGGAACAGTTGGAAATTAATAATAAAGAGTATCCAAACTATTTTAAAGCATTAGAAGAAAACACAAGTATAAATATTACAGATGTTCTTAATGATCCAATTACTAAAGAATTCGCTAAAGAGTTCTTAATTCCTAATAAAATTACTTCTAGAATCGATGTCATAATTTATGGAAGGAGTAATAATTATGGAGTAATAAGTTTTGAGTGTACTAGGCCAAAAAGAGTCTTTTCAGTAGAAGAAGAGAGTTTTGCAAATTCAATTGCTAGTATTGTGTCTTTAATGGTGGAAAGTAGTGAAAGGACTTTGGCAGAAAATAAAATAACATTAACCAACCAAAAACTTACAGAAGCAAACAAAGAGTTAAATACGTTAAGAGACCAATTAGAACAAGAAAATGTTTACTTAAGAAATGAGTTAGATTTAGTGTTTAACTATGAGGAAATGGTTTATGGAAGTGAGGTGTTTAGTAACGTACTAACCGAAGTTGAAAAAGTAGCACCAACCATAGCCACAGTATTATTGTTAGGCGAATCTGGAACAGGAAAAGAACTTTTAGCTAGAGCAATACACAATACTAGTTTGCGAAATAATAAACCATTAATAAAAGTAAATTGTTCTGCGATACCTAGAGAGTTAATTGAAAGTGAATTGTTTGGTCATAAAAAAGGCTCCTTTACTGGAGCAGTGAATGATAAAATAGGGAAATTTGAATTAGCAGATAAAGGGACTTTATTTTTAGATGAAATAGGCGAGCTGCCATTAGATATGCAACCAAAAATATTAAGATTCCTTCAAGAAGGAGAGATTGAAGTAGTTGGAAGTGTTTCAGGTTCAAAAAAGCTTGATGTTAGAGTTATAGCTGCTACAAATCGAGATCTTAAAAAAGAAATTGAGAAAAAGCAATTTAGAGAAGATTTGTATTTTAGACTTAATGTGTTTCCTGTACAAGTTCCTTCCTTAAGAAATAGAAAAGAAGATATCCCCTTATTGGTAGAGCATTTTGTAGATAAATTTAATAAAGCATATGGAAAAAGCATTAAATATATTACAGACGATGCTATGAGTCAATTAAAAGCTTATGATTGGCCAGGTAATATTAGAGAATTAGAAAACTTAATTGAAAGATCTTTAATCCTTTCAACAAAAGATACTTTAGTGATTCCTGGTTTTGAGTCTTCTACTCAAAAGGTAAAGTCAATTCATGATAAAGATTTAACTTTAAATTCTGTACAGCGCAATCATATCTTACAAGTGCTAGAGCAATGTAATTGGAAAATTAGTGGTAAAAACGGAGCGTCAGAAATCTTAGGTTTAAAAGCTAGTACATTACGAGATAGAATGACTAAATTAAATATATCCAAGAGTATAAGGAAGTAACGGTATACCGTCAATTGTTTCTTTTTGTAATACGAATTCGCTATACAGCTGTCTTTTGTAAATATAAAAATTTAAAACCTCTCATAAACTACGGTGATCAATAATAAATAATATACGAATTTTATTAATTACTTCAAACCCTTATTTTTAGATCGTGGAGCTACTCCCAAAGTATTAACTACTGTGTTTTTTTATTAGAAAATAGGTCCACCACATTAAGTGCAACAAATGCATTAACGTGTGCTAAATTTTTGGCAGATATTACTAGTAATACTATTTCTGAGGCAGGCGAATTAGAACCAAATGACTATATAGCAATTTGGAGATAAAACTAGTTGGTGTTTATTAGGTTCGTCTTTAACCTTTTTCCTTAAATATTAATATAAAGCATATAGCGAATTGTTTATGGATTGGTGTTTTAAATTGACGGAATACCGTCAATTCATGTATTTTGTTACTGCAAGTCACGGTATTTCGATTTTTTATTTTTTGGATAAAACTACTTGATGAAATGTAGTTGTTTGATTTTGAGGTTTTTGGAATTTGTTTTATATAAAAAGCATCTTTTGGCACTCCTATTGAAAACAAATATTCAAAGGGATTATTATGAAAAATGAAATATTTATTAATAACATTAAATTTTGGGTCGACCAAAACATCATCTATTGTAAATTATTTGAGGATTCCAATTTAAACTATTCAAGAGAAAACATTGAAAGTATGTTTTGTGAAGCTATCTCAATACTTTCAAATGGAACTTTTTTACCAGTGATATTTGATTTCGAAGAATTGAATAGTTCACATTCTTTAAGATTCTTTAAAATTATATCAAACAATTACAAGATTAAAAGTGCGGTGTTATCTAAAGTGTTTTTAATAAAAAACTATAGGCAAAAACTATTGCTTTCCTTTTATGTGTTGTTTAGTGATAGTAATGTGCCAAATTTAATTTTTAGGGATCTAGATTTAGCAATAGCGTATTGTAATGAAAATTATGCCACCTTTAATTCTTTAAGTTATGACCATTAAAATGGGAAATATAATTAGTATTGGGTTCTCAAAATTCTGGACTTTCAATGATGTTCTTCATATCCAATTTAGAAACAAAAAAAAGAATAATAAATTTCAAATAAATGAAGCAAAATTATTTGTAAAATCAATTGATGCATTATGTAATAATAAACCAATGCCATTTTTAATTGATGTAAGAGATTCTAATGGCACTTTTACTGCAGAAGCAGCAAATTTAATAGCCAATTCTCCAACCTTACTTAAGCTAAGAATTTCAGAAGCCTTTGTAATTAATACTATTAGTGCAAAAATTGGATTAGCTTCTTATAAAAGAACTCAAAAACCAATCAATCCTTATAGTGTATTTGGTGACATACAATCTGCTAAGGATTATTGTCTAGAAACAAAAAATAATTTTTATGGAAGCAATTAAATATAACATGCCGGATTCTATGGATGATAGCGTATGGGCAAACGTGATAGGGAGTTCTATGGTATCTATTACAGATGCTTTAGGTAGAATTGAATTTGCAAGCGATGCGTTTAGTGAAATTTTAGAATGCCAAAAATATAGACTTGTTGGGGAAACACATGAATTATTAAAATCGCCGCTTCATACAGGGGAATTTTATAAAAATTTATGGCGAACTATTAAAATGGGAAATAAATGGTCTGGGGTTTTAACAGATGTAAATAGCTCAGGGAGAGTATTCTGGTTAGATACAGAAATAATACCATTTAGAAAAAAAGGAGAAAAAAACTATAAATATTTATGCCTTTACAAAAATGTAACTAATTATTATAAAGAAAGAGAGGTGCTTAAAAAACAGGAGCTTGTTAACGAAAGTTTTTTGCAAGGAATCCCTTTAAATGTTTTTGTTGTTAGTAGGTATGGTAAAATTTTAAACACAAATAAAAGTTTTTGTAAAAAGGAGGCGCAGGAGTTAATAGGCACTTATGTGTACGACTATTTTAGTCCATCCAGTTTTCAGTCTTTTAAAAATAATATTGATAAAGTTTTTGTAGATAAAAAGAAGCATCAATTTGAATTACATGATTTGAATACGGATGGTGAAAAAATATTTTTTTCAGTAATAAGTTCTCCAAATTTTAATTCGGTGGGAGAAATTGTTTCTACAACGATCGCTTTAAACGAAGTTACAGAATTTAAAAATGTTAGCGATCAGCTTAAAAATAGTGAAGAAAAATTCAGAAAAATTTATCAATCGATCAATATAGGTGTAGTTGTCGTTGCTGATGAGAAAGGAAGTATTACCGAATGGAATAAAGGAGCAGAAGCAACTTTTGGTTATTCTGAAAAGGAAATAATAGGTAGTTCGTTAACGATGTTAATGTCTGAAAAGTATCGAAACAAAAACATTGCAGGATTGCTAAGAGGAGTGGATAAGATTAAAAATCAAAAAGAGGAGGCTACTGTGAAAATGTGTTGTTTGCGTAAAAATGGTGAGCAATTCCCAGTAGAGTTCACTTTAAGTTATTGTAAAGTAGGAGAGGTTGGTTTTTATTCGGCTATGATGCTAGATATATCACAACGTAAAGAATTAGAAAACAAACTAATAAAAAAAACAGAAGATCTTGAATTGTTATTGAAAACAACAGAGGAGGAATTAATAAAAAAAACATAACTAAGATATTTCATTTAGACTACTTTATATAATAAAAAAATGGAATTGATTTTATATTCGTAATTGTTTGGTGAATTGGTGTTTGGTTTTCTTTACACAATGCTAAAACTAAAGTCTTCTCTTGGTTTTTAACAATAATTTTTTTTACTTATAGTTTAACTTTTATGTGTTAAAATATCCTGTGTATTTGTTTAATATAATCTCAAAATAAAAATACAGACCGTTTTAGAGTCGATTTGCAATAATCTTTCTCTCTTATGCGCTTATTAACTTAAACGCAGCACTTATATCTTGAACTCTTTCAAAAAAAGATTATCTATGTTTTAGTATAATTTATTAAGCTACTTTTGCTTTATTTGACATTTATTAAAAAGAGTTAAAACTACCATATATTAATGGTAGTATTCTTACTCTAAGAACAGGAAGTTATTAAAAAAATGTTATTCAGTTTTATGAAAATCAACAATTTATCTATTTTAACTTTTATCTCTTTCTTGTTTTTTTCAACAGCTATTTTTGCACAAGAATCAAAAATAGATAGTCTAAAAATTGAATTGCAAAATCATAAAGAGCGTGATACTACAAGGGTAGATGTTTTATACGATTTGGCATTTTTATGTTTTCGAAAAGACCTGAGTTTAACCAATTCCTATTTGAAAAAAGCAGAAATCATAAGTGATAGTCTAGACTATAAAAAAGGAAAAGCCAACGTTTTAAGTTTAAAGGGAATCCTAGCAAATCGAAAATCAAATTATGATAATGGTTTAGATTATTTTCAACAATCACTTCAAATATTTAAGTTTATTAATGATAAGAAAGGAATAGCTTCTTCTTATAACTCTATAGGAGTCACGCATTTGCAGCAATCTCAAAATAAAGAGGCCTTAAGTTATTTAAAAAAATCATTGGCTATATATGAAGAGATACATGACAAAAAAAAACTAGTAGCAGGTTATATGAATTTAGGAAGTGTTAATTCAAGCCTAGGAAACTATCTAGAAGCGATTTCATACTATAAAAAAGCATTAGCAGTTAGCAAAGAAATAAATCATGAATATGGTGTGCCTTATGCATTAAGTAATTTAGGGAAGGTTTATAAAAAACAAGGAAATATAGCTATTGCTTTAGATTATTATAGTGAAGGGTTGTACTATAAAGAAAAATTAGGAGATACTCTTGGTATGTCAATTTCAATGAATGATTTAGGTAGTATGTATAGATCTATTGGAAACTTTGATAAAGCACTAGAATACCATAATAAGTCTTTAAATTTTGCATTAAAACTGGAAAACAAAGGCATTATAGCAATAAATAAAGAAAACATTGGACTTATATACAAGCGTAAAAAAGAGTATGAAAAAGCATTAAAATATATGTACGAATCTTTGAAAATAAGCCAAGAAATCAAAGATGTAGGGCAAGAATCTGTTTGTTTAACCAACATTGGAGAAGTTAATTTATTACTTAAAAAACCCTTAATAGCGCGTGAGAATTTTGAGAAATCGAATGTTATAAGTTTAGAAAATGGAGAGCAGTACGTTACAATTAGTAATTATTTAGGTCTTTCAGAAAGTTATTTAGATGAAAAGCAATATAAAAAGGCATTGTCTTTTGCATGGAAAGGCAAGAAAATTGCAGACGAATTAAACCTTTATGATTCGCAGCATAAAGCTTTAGAACTACTTTCTAATATCTATAAAAATACAGGTGACTATAAAAAAGCATTATCGAGTTATCAGCAATTTAAAATATTAAGTGATAGTCTTTTAAGTAAAAAAAGTGTTGAGAAAATCACGCAATTAGAGTACGAGTATAAATACAAGCAAGAATTAGAGTTAGCTAGTTTTAGAGAATTAAAACTGACTAAAACAGTAACAGCTACTACTAAAGATTTAGAAAAGTCAAAACAAAATTATCTTTGGGCAATTATTGGTGCTCTCTTGGTTTCAATATTATTAGGTTCTATTATATTCTATCAAAAATTTAGAAACGAAAAATCAAAAACACAAAATATAGTAATTGAGCAAAAATTATTACGCTCACAAATGACACCACATTTTATCTTTAATTCACTTTCTGTTTTACAAGGTATGATTTTAAATAAAGAAGAAAAGAAGTCTATTTTATATCTCTCTAAATTTTCAAAATTACTTCGCATTACGTTAGAAAATTCAAGAGACAAAACGGTGCCGTTATATGAAGAACTAACAGCGATAAACAACTATTTAGAACTTCAAAATTTAGAAGCTAGTCAATCGTATCAATATACAATATTAGTAGACGAAAGTATCGATGAGTCTTTATTAGAAATACCACCAATGCTTGTACAGCCCTTTATTGAAAATGCTATAGAACACGGTTTTAAAGATAAAAAAGATAATAGGAAAATTGATCTTCAACTTAAATATTTAAATAAACAACTAATTTGTACTATTACAGATAATGGGATTGGGGTTGATTCCTTTGTAGAAAATAAAAAGCAGCACAAAAAATCATTATCCACTACTATTACTTCAGAACGAATAAAAATGTTATCTAAAGATTTTAAAATGAAGGGTTCTGTTACTATTGAAGATAGACAAAAATATAAGGAGCAAGGTACTATCGTTACTTTAATAATTCCTTACAAAATAATTGTAGCATAATGAAAGCACTAATAGTAGAAGATAAAGCATATATTAGAAAAGGATTACTTAATTTATTACAATTAACAGACACTAAAGTCGAAGTAATAGGTGAATGTGAATCTGTAAAAGATGCTGTTGTAGTTGCAAATTCTTGTAAGCCAGAGTTGATTTTTTTAGATATTAACCTTACAGATGGTACTGGATTTGATTTTTTAGCCCAAACAGAAAACCTAGCCTTTAAAGTTATTTTTATTACTGCTTATGAAGAATTCGCTATTCAAGCCTTAAAAATAGGCGCTGTAGATTATCTATTGAAACCTGTAGATGTAGAAGAACTTCAAATAGCCTTACAAAAAGTTTCTACATTACCTATTGTAGAACAAAAGCAACAAATAAAAATGGTGAAAGAGGTTTGGAATAATGAAGATTCTAAATTAATATTGTCTCTGCACGATAGTTTTCAAGTTATAGATTTAAATGAATTACTATATTGTGAAACCGACAAAGGATATACTACTTTCTATTGTGGCAATAATAAAAAATATTTAGTTTCAAAAACGTTAAAGGAATTTGAAGAACGACTTTCTGCTGCTAATTTTACACGTCCACATCAATCGTTTATGGTCAACTTAAAATTCATAGATAAATATGATAAATCTGGTGTTATTCATTTGAAAAATGGAAAAAAAATACCTGTGTCTTCTCGAAAAAAAGAAGGTTTTTTAGCTACCTTTTTAAACTGGAATAACAACTAAATTCTTGCCCTTTTACAGATATTTCTTCAAGTATCGCACTTATTTATTCTAAAGCTTAGAAAATAGATTCCCTATTTTCTACCTCTTTTTTGCTACGTACTTTTATTGTTGTTAAAAATAAAGTCATTATAGAAACTATGATGGCTAATAAACTAAAAACACTAAAATGAAAGTATTAAAACTTACAGTAATAGTAGCATTTTCAATAATAATACTCCAGTCTTGTGGAGGAAATTCGGCAAAACAACCAGCAACAGCAAATGGTTTTTTAGAAATACAAAAAAACATTAAAAATGAATTTGGGGATGATGCCTATTACACAGATTTAACAATTACCTACAATAAATCCTTAGGGAATATTATAGGTGTTACGGTAACTAAAGATCCTGTTTCTTTAAAAATGGGACAGTGGAATCAAACAAAAGGCATTTGGAAACAAAACCAAGAGATCTCTCTAGAAGTGCCACAAGGTACACAAGCTTCAGATTTTATGTTTCAGTTAGATGAAAATATTAATCTCTCAATATTAGGCGAATTAGCAGAAAAAGCTACTGGACAATTAAAAACCGATAAGAATATTGAAAACCCAACATTATCTATGGCTTTTATAAAATTCCCAAAAAACGGAGACGTATCGAAAACGGAATATACAGTAATGTTAAAGCCGGAAAACGGAGGGACTACATTTACTTTTAAACAAGGAATAAATGATAATTCTATAAAAATAGATTACTAACATTAAAAACCAAAACTCACTTTAAACTTTAATTTAAAACTAAAAAATTATGAAAAAAATACTTCTTGTTTTAACTGCTTTATTTATATCTATAATAGGGCATTCGCAAACATTTACAGCTCTTGATAATAACAGCAATACTTTAGAGTTTGATATAACAACTGCAACAACTGTTGACGTAATAGATTATGTTTCTGGCGGAACAGATATAGATATACCTTCAACAATTGACAACCCTAATGATGGTATAACATACAGTGTTACTGGTATTGGAAACTTTGCACTTCAAAATAATAATTTAACAAGTGTTACCATTCCGGATAGTGTTACCTTTATTGGTGAAAATGCTTTTGTTGCAAATCTTCAATTAACTTGTGTTATTTCTGAAGCAACAATACCACCTGTAATTTTTACAGGAGGTGGTACTGATTCTTTTGGTGCTTCATATCGTAGTAATATAAATTTATCTATACCATCTGGCACAGCAAGTGCATATGCAGCTGCAACATGGGCAGGTTTCAATAGTGTTGCAGAAGGACTTAATGCAACTTTTACAGTAGATTATATTACCTATCAAATTAATGGGAATAACGAAGTCACTGTTACAGGATACAATACAGCAGGTGTTACTTCAGTAAATATACCAGATATTGTTGCTCGTGGTTGTATAAGTTATAATGTTACTAATATTGGTAATAATGCTTTTAATGGTAGTGGTTTAACGAATGTTGTTATTCCAGATGGTATTATTAATATTGGTACTGCAGCTTTCGCTTTTAATAATTTACAGAGTCTTGTAATCCCTGATAGTGTTCTTGTTATCGGTGATGGTGCTTTTGCTCAAAATAACAATCTAAATAATGTTGTAATAGGTAATAGTGTTACAAGTATTGGTGATGCTGCTTTTCGTCAGGCTAATTTTACTAGTATTACAATACCAGATAGTGTTTTAAATATTGGTTTATTAGCTTTTATGGACGTTGGCTTAACCGATGTAACTTCTCTAGCGACTACACCTCCAACAATAATTACAGGTACAAATGATACTTTTGGAAGCATTATTGCTCGTGGTGATATTAATCTACACATACCACCAAATACTACTGGAGCATACGTAACAGATGCTGGAGCCTTGTGGACAGATTTTTTGGTTGTTACTGAAGATGCAGGCTTAAGTGTTTCCGATTTTGAGTTGATGAATGATATAAAAATAATTACTAGGGCTAATGACCTAAAAGTAATTTCACCTGATAGTGTAAGATTAGAAAACTATACCATTTATAATATTTCTGGAGCAAAGGTAAAAACAGGTAAAGAGCTTATTATATCAACAAACACATTATCTAATGGTATCTATATTTTGAAATTAGATTTTAATGAAGGTATAATTACTAAAAAAGTCATTATTAACTAGTCTCAATATTATATTCAAACAAGAAAGGGTATAAAACCATTTTTTATTTTTTAATAGAAGCGGTTTTATATCAGTAATCTTTAAACCAAAACCAATGAAAAACGGAATAGGAATTAAAAACGAGTATAATTCAGTAGATAAGCTTAGAGGTTTCTTAGAAAAAATCAATTTACAAATGTTCTGAAACTTATGACGAATGTGTTTGAGAACAGATGCCAGCGGTCAGAGGATAGCATACGTTATTTTAAAAAAAAATAAGCAATGGATGCTATTAAGGCTTTTTTTATAAATGAAAAACTATAAAAATAAATCACATTATATCAAGCAAAATAATGAATGTTTACTTAGGAAAAAATATAAAATGCACTAAAATATAATAGATATTGCTACTGGTGTTATAAAGCAAACGTTGCTAGTTGGTTCTCAAAAAAAAAGTATTTAGAGGATTGGAACAACTTGTTTTAAGAGCGGCTTCATAAAAATCTTTAAAAAAAGTGTTTAAATTTTAAATAACCTGTATTGTTTATGAAAACCCTTCAAATGAATTTTTCTCTTATAACGCTTTTATTGAGTGTTATGTCCTATGCACAAGTAGGTATAGGAACTACTAATCCTAATGCTACTTTAGATATACAATCTTCAAATCAAGTAACACCAGCAAATAATGATGGTGTTTTAATACCAAAAATAGATAATTTTCCAAGTGTTAATCCAACTATAAACCAAAATGGAATGCTTGTTTTTGTTACAGGTAATGGCGTGCCATATAAAGGGTTTTACTATTGGGACAATGTAGCAACTTCTTGGGTTATAATCACTGGAACTTCTAATAGTGGCGGTAACACCTTAAATGAAGCCTATGATCAAGGAGGGTTAGGCTTAGGTAAAAGTATAGAAGCTACAGATGGTGCTGTGCTTATTAATGGAGAAGATGGTTTTTTGGTAACAGGATCTTTTGGCACAGGAAACACTATAGATGCCGAAGTAACTGGTAGTGGTACACGCATGTTCTTTAATCCTAATAAAGCGGCATTTAGAGCAGGTAGAGTCTTAGGTAATTCATGGAATGATATTAATATTGGGGAAAACTCTACAGCTTTCGGTGTAAATACTGTAGCTTCTGGTCAAAACTCAACAGCTTTTGGTTTTGGTACTATGGCTTCTGGAGATAACTCACTAGCTTTTGGTAATAACACAATAGCTTCTGGAGTTAGTTCAACAGCTTTTGGATTAGGTACAACAGCTTCTCAAAATGGATCAACAGCTTTTGGTGATTATGCTAATGCTTCGGGTAATTATGCTACCGCTTTTGGAGCTGTTACTACTGCCTCTGGTGACTATTCAACAGCTTTCGGTTATTTTACTACTGCTTCCGGTGACTATTCGACAGTTTTTGGCGATTTTAATACTGCTTCTAATATTTATTCAACAGCTTTTGGGTTTTTTAATGAGGCTTCTGGATATAGTTCAACTGCCTTTGGTCAAGGAAATTTGGCTTCAGGTTCTAACACAATTGCTTTTGGCTTAAATACAGCGGCTTCTGGTGCTGTATCGATTGCTTTTGGTACAAGTTCCCATGCGATTGGAGATTTCTCATTCGCCATAGGTGGTGGAGCTCAATCCATAGGGTCTAATTCATATTCAATTGGTCAAGGAACACAATCTACTGGAGCAGGTTCAATGGCATTTGGAGCAGGAACTCAATCTAATGGGTTATTTTCGATGGCTTTTGGTTTAGGAACAACAACACATTCTTATGGAGAAACTACTTTTGGCACATACAACACGACTTATACACCTGTTAATAATACGAACCTTTTTATTTATAGTCCTACAGACAGACTTTTTACTATTGGTAATGGCTTAGGTCCAGCTACTAGTAGTAATGCACTTACTATATATAAAAGTGGTTTAATGAATATTAATGATGAATATGATATGCCACTTACAGATGGGACAGCTAACCAAGTCATGACAACAAATGGTGCTGGCGTGGTAAGTTTTCAAGATGCTAGTAGCTTAAGCGGAAACACCTTAGGACAAGCTTATAACGAAGGAGGTTTTGGCTTTGGTAGAATAATAAATGCGAATAATGGACCTGTTGAGATTCATGATAGTGGTGGGTTTATTGTGCAAAGTGCCAATCAAACGCATATGTTGTTTGTAGATGGTGTTAATGATGCTATTGGTATAAACACAGCTGTTACTACAGCAGATTTATCTGTAAATGGTACAGCAAACAAATCTGGCGGTGGAACATGGGCAGTGTTTTCAGATTTACGTTTAAAAGAAAATGTTAGCAATTATAAAGAAGGATTAGAGTTGATTACAAAAATTAGACCTGTTAATTTTTCTTATAATACTAAAATGCGAAAGATTTTTGGAAATAATCAGGTAATTAAAAACAAAATATATCAAGGTGTTATAGCGCAAGAATTAAAGATAATTGCACCAGATATGGTAAGGGAGATTTCTTTTGAATCTGAAAAGTTTTTAGAAGTAGATCCTAATAAGTTTACTTATGCGCTTATTAATGCTGTGCAAGAACAACAAGATGAAATTGAACAACAAAGCGCTAAAATTAAAAAGTTAGAAGATCAGCTTAAAAAGCTACAAAACGAAATTGAAGCTATTAGAGTGTTTTTAAAAAAAAACTCATGAATTACGATTTGCTAAATAAGCGCTATACCAAAATTTACCATCATCTACCAAATAGTTCTCCAGTAATAAATAATCTTCAAACTTGAAAAATAGTTTTATCTTTTTTTAATTTATTACTGTGCGTAAATTTAGCTCTCTTAACTTGTCGTAAATTGGTGTAATATTGAGTTTATTGGATTTAATTAATTCAAAGAAGGATTTTAAGAAATTGGTAAAATCATTTTTTTTTTTTTCAACTTAAGTCTTCGGTTTTAGCATGATTTAGCCCTGAAACATTTAATTCGGTATTAGCTAATGTGAATATATTTTGCTTTTAATTAAATCGCTGTTCAAAGTTAATAGCGGATGTTTATGAGTGTCTAAATATCTAATTGTAATTAAGAAGTACAGTTCCTTAAAATTACTCAATTCCTCATTGAATCAATATTCAAAATTTAATGTTTCAATCGGTTTTCTAGTGATTTCTATGTCATCAAAATTACCAATGCCCTGTTCTTTGTTTTTTGTAGAATATAGGCTAATTAGAGATTCCTATTCTTCATCTTTTGGAAATTTTGAATTGTATTCTTCCATATAGTTTTTTGTAGGTTAAGGAAAAAGTTTAAAAAAGCAATTGTATATGTAGAAGTCATCACAACAGAGGAGGGTTAAGTGAGGTTTTTTTGAACATTTCCCAGACTTCATATATTGGTTTTCCGATTTTGAAAACAGATGATTAATTTCCTTAAAAGACATATTAACACATTCTTAAGCGTCTATTAAAACCAAAAAACCCGAACGTATAGTTCGGGTTTTTTTATGGTGGTGCCTCCAGGAATCGAACCAGGGACACATGGATTTTCAGTCCATTGCTCTACCAACTGAGCTAAGGCACCAGTAGCATAAAAATGCGAGTGCAAATATAGATACCTTTTTGTTATTCGCAAAGGAAAATTTGTAAAATTTTTTATTGAATGCTTATTATTTTATAAACCAGACTTCTAGAAAGAAGATAAATTCATATTTAAAAGAAAAATAGAATATTCTTTATCATGTATTTTGTAAATTTGATGCTTTTATAAAAAGTATGAACTTAGTCATTGATGTTGGAAACTCTTTTGTGAAAATCGCTGTTTTTCAAGGAGATAAGTTGATTGGTCTTCTTAAAGTTAAAAACATAGAGGTTTTAAAAAGTTTAAGAGCTGTTAGAAAAAAATATAAAAACATGGAGAAAGCTATTTTTTCTTCGGTTGGAAAATTAAGAAAAACAGATATTAATTATCTTGAAAAATATTACGATACATTATTATTAAATCACGAAACAAGAGTTCCTTTTACAAATTTATATAGTACACCTAAAACTTTAGGAATAGATAGAATTGCTTTAGTAAGTGCTTCTGTACAGCAATTTCCAGATAAAAATGTGCTAATTATAGATGCTGGAACATGTATCACATTTGATTTTATTACCAATAACAACGAATATTTAGGAGGTGCAATTTCTCCAGGAATACGTATGCGTTATAAAGCACTGCATCATTTTACCGCAAATCTACCGTTAT
This sequence comes from Lacinutrix cladophorae, assembly GCF_053604645.1. Taxonomy (NCBI): domain Bacteria; kingdom Pseudomonadati; phylum Bacteroidota; class Flavobacteriia; order Flavobacteriales; family Flavobacteriaceae; genus Lacinutrix; species Lacinutrix cladophorae. The sequence goes on from NZ_JBSHNR010000121.1 coordinate 820,488, forward strand.
TAGTAACAAAGGAGCCAAAAAATATTGTTGGAGATACTACAGCAGCTTCAATGCACTCTGGAGTAGTGGAAGGAGTTTTGCTCGAAATTGATGGAGCAATTCAGGAATATAAGTTGAAATATCCTGATTTAACAATTATTTTAACAGGAGGAGACGCTAATTTTTTGTCTAAACAATTAAAAAGTAGCATATTTGCCAACTCTAATTTCCTTTTAGAGGGATTAAATTTTATTTTACAATATAATACACACTAATGATAAAAAAACTGGTTATAGTTTTTATTGCTTTTTTTGCAATTCAAAGTTTCGCTCAAGAAGGTACTTCTTCTCCATATTCATTTTATGGAATAGGTAGTCTAAAGTTTAAAGGTACAGTAGAAAACAGAAGTATGGGTGGGCTAAGTATTTATACAGATAGTACACATGTCAATTTAAGAAATCCAGCCTCTTATGGTGGAGACGATTTAAGTATATATAATAACGAAGGTAGACCAATGACTTTTTCTGTTGGTGGTGGGCACACATCAACCAAACTGAAAAATGCTTCAGATAGTGATCGAACTTCCACTTCCACTTTCGATTATATTGCAATTTCGTTGCCTTTAGGTAAGTTAGGTGTTGGTTTTGGGTTAATGCCTTATACTTCCGTTGGTTATAAATTAGAAAATTATGGAGATGATGGTATATCCACAAAGTACAAAGGGGAAGGTGGTGTAAATAAAACCTATTTTTCTGCCGGATATCAAATAACAAAGGACTTAAGTTTTGGTGTGGATCTACAGTATAACTTTGGAAACATTGAAGGAAGTACTGTGGAGTATGTTTATAATGATGGAGATCTTGTGCAATACCAAACAAGAGAAGATAATAGATCAGATCTAAGTGGTTTAAGTTACAATTTAGGTGTTTCCTATAAAACCAAGCTAAATAAGAACTTGGAATTGGTTTCGGGAGTAACTTTTTCACCTAAAAGTGATTTGAAATCTAAAAACCAAAGAGCAATAAATACAATTACTATAGATGCTAGTACAGAACAAGAATTTGTAATAAATACGCTGGAAGTTAATTTACAAGAAGCAGATCTAAAAGAAACCGATTTAGTAATACCAGCTAAGTTTTCTTTTGGTGTTGGTTTAGGACAACCAAGAAAATGGTTTGTAGGTGTAGAAAGTGTTTTTCAAGAAACAAGTAAATTTAGTAATGCACTTTATGCTTCGTCAAGTGCGGAAACTACTTATGAAAATGCGAATACTTTTTCATTTGGTGGTTTTTATATTCCAGATTACAATGCCTATAGATCGTATTTAAAACGTGTGGTTTATCGTGCTGGATTTCGAACAGAAAAGACTGGTTTAGTAATAAATGGAGAGTCTATAAATGAGTTTGGCATATCTTTTGGAGTAGGGTTACCAGTTGGAAACATATTATCTAATGCAAACTTAGGTTTTGAGATTGGTAAACGAGGAACAACCGATAAAAATTTAATTCAAGAGAATTTTATTAATTTCCAATTAAGTTTATCTTTGAACGATAGATGGTTTCAAAAAAGCAAATACGATTAACAGCATTAAAAAATTAAAGATGATGAAAACGAAAATTACACTATTAGCACTCTTATTTTTAGGACTTGGCTTTGGCTTTGCACAAAACGAAGAAGCAATGACAAAACTTTCTATCTTTCACGAATATGTGAAAGCTAAAAACTATGATGCAGCTTATGGTCCTTGGATGGAAGTACGTACTAAATATCCAAAGTTTAACAACGCAATCCCTGTGGATGGACAAAAAATATTAGAACATAAAATTGAAAACTCTACAGGAGCAGAAAAAGTAGCATTTATTAACGACCTTTTAAAACTTTGGGATGAGAAGTTAGAAAACTTTCCAAGTAAAACTAAAGTGGGGGATTTATTATCAGATAAAGCACAGTTAATGTACGACTACAAAACCGAATTAGGTTTAAGTGATGAAGAAATATATAATGCTTTCGATAAAGCATATACAACAGATTTAAAAACGTTTAAAAATGCTAAATCTTTATATACTTACTTTTCTTTAATGGTAGATTTATATGATGGCGGAAAGAAAACAGCACAAGAACTATTTAATAAATACGATGATGTTGTAGATAAAATAGATACCGAAGTTAAAAACAATTCTGAAGGTTTAAATAAATTAATGGCCAAAGAAGAAGCTGGAACTCCATTAACTAAAAAAGATGGTCAGTACAAAAGATACTATGAAAGTTCATTAAAAGCTTTCGATCAAATATCAGGAAGTGTAGATTCTAAATTAGGGGATAGAGCAAACTGTGAAAACCTTATTCCTTTATACCAAAAAGATTATGAGCAAAACAAAAACGACGGTGTTTGGCTACAAAGAGCAATGAACAAGTTGTACGAAAAAGGATGTAAAGAAGATCCAATGTTTGTTAAAGTTGTAAAACAAAAAAATAGTATTGAGCCTAACGCAAAAACATCGTACTATTTATACTTAATAACAGGTGAACAACAATACTTTGACCAAACGTTACAGTTAGAAACAGATCCTTTTAGAAAAGCAAAACTATATAATACTATTGCTAGAGATTTTAAACAAAAAGGAAGCTATGGTAAAGCAAGAGAGTTCTTTATGAAGTCTTTACAAGCTAACCCATCAGATAAAAAACCTTACGAACAAATTGCTAGAATGTATGCAGCAAGTGCAAACAGTTGTGGAGATACAAACTTTAATAAAAGAGCTGTATTTTGGTTGGCTGCTGCCGAAGCAAGAAAAGCAGGAAGTAGTAGCTTAGCTGCTAATTATGAAGCAAAAGCACCAAGTAAATCAGAGATTTTTTCTGCAGGTAAAGCTGGACAATCTATTAGTATTGGATGTTGGATTGGTAGAACTGTAAAGGTGCCAAGCATATAATGCGAAACAAAAATTTATATATAAAAACATTAGTCACAGTATTTACTGTGACTTTGTTTTTTTCATGTAAAAGCAATTTTAATGAAGTGCAAAAAATTGGTGTTTCAGAAGATCAACCAATTGGTATTGCAGAAGATATAAATTTAAAATATACCGATTCTGGTAGAGTAACAGCAAATCTTATTAGCCCGAAAATGCTAGACTTTACGAATCGAAATTTTGGTTTTAATGAATTCCCAGATGGTGTTATTTTGCACCTGTATGACGATCTAAATCAAAAAAGTACCGTTATAGCAGATTATGCTATTTCTTATAAAGAAACCAATCTTATAGACTTACAAGGTAATGTGGTAGTGACTTCGCACAAAAAGGACACGTTATTTGCAGAGCAATTGTATTACGATCAAACCAAAGAATGGCTCTTTACAAACAAACCAGTAACCTTTAGACAAGGTAGAGATCTTATCAATGGAAATGGTTTTGATTCCGATTCCGAATTTAAACAAGCACAAGTGTTAGAAATAGATGGTGTCATCACACTTGAGGAATAATACCTATCTTTGCAATAAATAACTTTCAACCAAAATAACATAAATGAAAACCGCTAAGTTTTTTCAATACATATACTTGTTTTTTGCAGCATTGTTTTTGTATGATGCAGTAACTAATTGGAGTATAGATAGAAATAGAACCTATATATCTTTAGCTTTTACAGCTTTAGCTATTTTTATGTTTTTCTTTCGTAAAAAATTTAATAAAAAATTCGAAGACAATAATAACGCTAAATAATGAGTGTTTACATTGTTATTATAATTGTTTGTTTATTGCTTTCCGCCTTCTTTTCTGGAATGGAAATCGCCTATGTATCTTCTAATAAAATACATATAGAAATTGAAAAAAAACAAGACGGATTTTTAGCAAAAATACTTTCAAAGCTTACCGTTAAACCTTCCAAGTTTATAGCAACCATGCTTATTGGTAATAATATTGCATTGGTAGTTTATGGTTTTTTTATGGGGGATTTGTTAGTCAATTGGTTTCAATCTATGTTGCCATCTAATAACAGTATAATAAATTATTTGTTTGTAGATTTTAATTTGTTTACCCAAACAATAATTTCAACCATTGTAATTCTTATAACTGCTGAATTTTTACCTAAAGTATTCTTTCAAATATATGCCAATTCTCTCCTTAAAATATTGGCTTTCCCTGCCTATATTTTTTATGTGTTGTTTACTTTTATTTCCGATTTTGTACTTTGGATTTCCGATTTTGTTCTTAAGAAATTCTTTAAAACCGAAGGAGATCAAGTGCAACTAGCCTTTACTAAAATAGAACTAGGTAATTATATTAGCGAGCAAATGGAATCTGTAGAAGAGCATGATGAGATAGATACCGAAATACAAATTTTTCAAAATGCTTTAGAGTTTTCTGAAGTGAAATCTAGAGAAGTAATGGTTCCAAGAACCGAAATTATAGCTGTAGAAATTCAGGAATCTATTAAAAATCTCAATACCATTTTTACAGAAACAGGATGCTCTAAAATCTTAGTATATAAAGAAAATATTGATGATATTTTAGGCTACGTACACTCTTTTGAGTTGTTTAAAAAACCTAAAAACTTAAAATCGATACTGCTTCCAGTAGAGTTTGTGCCAGAAACCATGCTAATAAATGATGTGCTTAATGTGTTGATTAAAAAACGTAAAAGTATAGCGGTTGTATTAGATGAATATGGAGGAACTTCTGGAATTATGACTGTTGAAGATATTGTTGAAGAACTCTTTGGTGAAATTGAAGACGAACATGATACTGTTGTTTTAATAGAAGAGAAATTAGATGAAAATAATTTTAAATTTTCAGCAAGAATAGAAGTAGACTACATTAATGAGACCTTTAAAATTAATTTGCCCGATGAAGAAAACTATGAAACTTTAGGAGGATTAATAGTAGCGCATACTGAAGAAATTCCGCAAAAAAATGAAATAGTAATTATTGAGAATTTCCAGTTTACTATCTTAGAAGTTTCAAACACAAAAATAGATTTGGTAGCGCTTAAAATACTTGACGAAGACTAGCCTTTAATTACTGTTTGCAATAAACAGTTCTCTTTTTTTAGCTTCAATTTCATCTTCATCTTCAACTTCACTTCATTTTATTGAAATAACCTTTTATTATTAAATAGAAAATGGTATTTTCGCGCACTATATTGAATAAAATTTATACCAAAAATGGCAATTTTAAATAACATTAGAAAACAATCCTTAGTACTAATTGCAGTAATCGCATTAGCATTATTCTCATTTGTATTAGCAGATTTGTTTAGAAACAGTGATGCACTTACAGCAAAATCGCAAAATGTTGTCGCTACAATTAACGGCAAAGACATTACACGAGAAGATTTTATGCAAAAAGTAGAAGCGATGCAACGCCAAATGGGTGGAAACGGAACTAGTACACAGGCGATGAACAACGTTTGGAACCAAGAAGTTCGTCAAGCGGTAATGCAAACACAATTTGATGCATTAGGTTTTACAGTAGAAAAAGACCAAATGCGAGATTTGTTAAAAACAAGTTTAGCTAATAATGCAGATTTTCAAAATGAAGCTGGCCTTTTTGATGAAAATAAAATGAATGAATATATTGCGAACTTAAAGGAAACGTCTTCAATAGCATACCAACAATGGATTGATTATGAAGAAGGAGTTGCTGCTAATGCACTTAACCAGAACTATGTTAATATGGTTAAAGCAGGAATGGTAGGTACACTTGCAGAAGGAGAATTACAACATAAATTAGAAGGAGACCAAGTAGATATTAAATTTATTCAAGTACCTTTCTCTTCTATAGTAGATAGTACAATTACTGTTTCTAATAGTGATATCACAGCTTACATGAACAGTCATGTAAAACAATACACTGTAGAAGCTTCTAGAAATATAAACTATGTACAGTTTAATGAAGTGGCATCTCTTGAAGATGAAAACGCTATTCAACAAAACCTAAAAAATCTTTTAAAAGATCAGGTTGTATATAATGAAGTAACTAAAAGAAATGATACCGTTTTAAGTTTTGTAAAAGCAAAAGATAATGAAGCTTTTGTAAATGCAAATTCAGACATTAAATTCGATAATCGTTTTATTAAAAAAACAGATTTACCTGCAGCTGTTGCTGATAGTATTTTTAATTTAAATGCAGGTGAAGTATTTGGTCCTTATAAAGATGCAAATAACTTTAAATTATCTAAAGTTGTTGCAGTAAAACAAATGCCAGATTCAGTAAAAGCAAGACATATATTATTACCATTTATTGGTTCTCGTTCTGCAACCGCAGAAACAGTGCAAACAAAAGAACAAGCAAAAGTTACTGCCGATAGTATAATGAACGTTGTTAAGTCTTCGCCATCTAAGTTTGTTAGCTTGTTAGATTTTTCAGCAGATACAGTAAGTAATGAAAAAGAAGGAGTTCTGGATTGGTTTACGTATAACGCTATGGTTCCAGAATTTAGAGATTTTACTTTTGAAAATAGTAAAGGAGACTTTGGTGTGGTAGAAACAGTATTCGGATATCATATTATTGAAATATTAGGACAGAAAAATATGCAACGTACTATTAAGGTTGCTACAATTGCAAGAAAAATTGAGCCTAGTGAAGCTACAATTTCTAAAGTGTTTAGAGATGCTGCTAGTTTTGAAAACGCAGTTGCAAATGGTGTATTTCAAGATGTAGCTAAAGAAAATAATTATACTGTACGTCCAGTAGATGGTATTAAGGTTTTAGATGAGAATATCCCTGGTTTAAATAGCCAAAGAGCAATAGTTCGTTGGGCTTTTGAAGAAGATGCAGAAATTGGAGATATTAAAAAATTCCCAATATCTAATGGTTTTGCTGTAGTACAATTAACTGCTAAAAACAAAGCAGGATTAATGAATACACAAAACGCATCTGTAACTGCTTTGCCAGCAATTCGTAAAGCTAAAAAAGCAGATATGATTAAAAGTAGAATTTCTGCAACAACATTAGAAGATCTTGCTAGCGCAGAAGGACAAACCATTAGAACTGCTTTAGCAGTAAACATGAAAACTCCTACAGTTACAGGAGTGGGTAGAGAACCTAAAGTTGTTGGTGCTGCTTTTGGATTAAAGGAAGGTGAAACTTCTAAATTAATTGTTGGTGAAAATGGTGTGTACATGGTACAGGTAACTAAAGCTACTCCAGCAGTTGAGCTAGCAAACTACCAAGCTTTTGCAAACCAAGTAGGACAACAAAAACAAACGGAAGTAGATTCTAGGTTATATACCGCTTTAAAAGATGCTTCAAATATTGAAGATAACAGAGCAAATACAGTTCAGTAGTAAAAGCTAGAACATTAAAAATATAAAGCCCTTTTAGAGAAATCTAAAAGGGCTTTTTTTATTACTAATCTCGGGTTTAAATCGTATTTCTTGGAGTAATGATTGCTAATGGTATTAAATTCGGTTTTAGAGAACTAATTCAATTTCCTTTTCCAATATAGTATGTAAATGGTTCCAAGAATAGAAGGCAAGATCCAAGAAAGGATACTTCCAAGACCTAAACCGGCAACTATAAAAGCGGTTATAGATGCTATAAACGCTCCAATCATCTTTCCTATATGATTGCGTAGCCAACCATTTTTGAGTGCTTTAAAGTTTTTGTAGAACATAAAATCCTTTATCGTTAATAGTAGTCCGAAACCTCCAAAAAACATAAACAGTATAAAAGCAGTCTTTCCTAATAGTAGACCATAAGCACCAAATGAAATCATTGCAATAGAAAGGAGTAGCATACTTCCAGAAATTGTTTTATCTAAACCATTTGCTGATAGCTTGCTTTTGGATTTAAAAGTCAGTATTTGGTTTCCTGAAATCACTAAGTAGATGGTGAATAAGCCGATAAGACAAAGAAAAGTGTTTTCGTGATTTGGTATAAAAGTAATAGGGATAGAAATTAAGGAGCTAGTTATCATTCCAATGGAAAATAGTTTTCCCATTCTTTTGTGCGGAATACTTCCTTTCTTGACTATAATACTTCCTATTCCGGAAATTAATCCTAATCCGCCAAAAAAGGCATGTATATAAATAAATATTTTAATTGTTTCTTCCATGATACCTTATTTGTTTTAACAATGTAAAATTAGGAATATAACAAAGAGTCCTCAAAAGCAAATTTCTGAAGTGTCGTTTTTTTGGGATAAGTCGTAAGCAAACGGGTTTATATTAAAATATACTCTTTTGTCATGCGGAAGGAGATTCAGCATCTAATACTAACATTTAATAAATATTAGAAACCATTTCATCAAACCTTAAAATAGTATCAAAACCTTTATTCTTAAAGTAATCTGTTGGATTGGTTTTAGAACTCACTAAAACAAAATCCCCTCCCCATGCACCAAGACTTTTTATGCTTCCGTTAAAGTCTTTAAAAAGTATTTCTTTAACTGGTTTTAAACGTATTATTTTAGAAATGATTTGCTCATGCCGATCTATAAGTGCGTTAAACTTTTTAAGCGTTTTGCAGGTGATAATACTTTGGGTGATTTTATTTATTTCGCTAATAGCTTCTTTTAGATTTGAATTGTTTTTTTTGTAATGGGCAATGCCGTCTCTACTGTTTTGCTTTTGGTTTAAATGCACAAAATATAAATGCTCTTTAAATAGCGGATTAAAAATTATAGGGGTTATTATACGACTGTGCTTTTGATTTTTTATACTATCTAGAGTCTCTTTTGTGTTATGTAGTTGGTAGGTAATTGTAGATTCATTTTGTGCACAAGCAATATCATAACCGCTACCTCCAAAAGTTTTTTCTAATAGTTGGTATGCATCCACATTTGCCCAATTCGAAATGTTATTTATTAAAGTAGAAGAAGTGCCAAGTCCCCAGTTTTTTGGAAACTCCAAATGTGTTGCGATTTGATACCCTTTTTTATCTTTTAAAAATTCAGTATTTAGTGTTTTTGCAGCTTGTAGTATTTGTATGAGTCGCTTAGAAACTGCACTGTCTTTTGTTGTGTGTTGAGAAATTATATTGTTTTCTAATATAAATGTTGCTTCAAACCAAATGTTCCCTTTTTGGTCTATACTTTTCCATATGATTTTCTGTTCCTCTAGGGCTTCAATAGTTAAGCTTTGGCCAAAAGCTGTTGGTACAGCAAGAGCTAAAGCGCCATCAAGCACTACATATTCACCTGTAAGTAATAATTTTCCGCTGCTGTAATAATTTTTCACCTTTAATTTTTTTCTCTTAACGCATTAAACGCTTCAACAACAGCGCTATGAGTGACGCTATTTGTTTTAAAATGGTTTACAAGTGTTTCTTTTTCAAAATCGGTAGCTTCCATTTGGTTCAATATATTCATTAAGTGCATTTTCATATGCCCTTCTTGTATTCCTGTAGTGGTTAAAGAGCGCAATGCGGCAAAGTTTTGTGCTAATCCAGCAACTGCAACAATCTGCATTAATTCTTTAGCACTTGGTTTGTGTAAAAGCTCTAACGCTAATTTTACTAAAGGATGTAAATTGGTTAAACCACCAACAGTTCCTAAAGCTAGAGGTATTTCCATCCAAAAAGTAAATACATCATTTTCAATGGTAGCATGTGTTAAGCTACTATATTTTCCATTTCTAGCTGCATATGCATGAACACCAGCTTCCACTGCTCTAAAATCATTACCAGTGGCAAGTACAACAGCATCGATCCCATTCATAATGCCCTTGTTGTGTGTAACTGCTCGATAAGGTTCAACTTCCGCAATAGCTACTGCTTGTACAAATTTTTCGGCATTAAAATCATCTTTTGGTAAATCTGCGACTTTACAGCTTACTTCTGCGCGAACCAAACAGTCTGGAACGTAATTAGACAGAATACTCATTACAATCTCGATGTTGTCTTGTAAATGATTTTCTGCTGCAGCTTTAAACGTTTTTGAGAACTGTTCTAAACACGAATTAATAAAATTTGCTCCCATTGCATCTTGTGTTTCAAAAGTTGCATGTAGTTGATAATAACCAGAAATAGCTTCGGTTTTATCTTTCAAAATAATATCTAAAATACCACCACCACGTTTTTCCATATTCTTTGTGATTGGTTTGGCATCTGCAATAAGTTGGCTTTTTACAGTATTAAAAAAAGTTTCTAAAATATTGTAGTCACCAGAATACATAAAATGTACTTGTCCAATTTTAGTTGTAGAAAGCACCTTAGTTTTAAAGCCTCCACGTGCTAACCAAAACTTGGCCGATTTACTAGCAGCAGCAACTACAGAGCTTTCTTCAATAGCCATTGGTATTGTGTGCATTTTATCATTTATTAAAAAATTAGGCGCGACACCAAATGGTAAATAATAGTTGGTTATCGTGTTTTCAATAAATTCATCATGTAAGTTTTGTAGCGATATATTGGTGTTCCAATATTGCTTAATAATTTTTTTAGCTTCTTCTTTATTCGAAAAATAGGTTTCTACAATCCAATCTATTTTTTTAGATTTAGATAATTTAGAAAAACCAGAAATAGGTGCACTCATGTACTGTGTTTTAAAAAGACAAAGATAGTATTCCCTTTTTTAATGGTTTTCATTTAAGTAACTTAAGTTTTTATGGTATAAAATTTAACCGTTTTTAAGTGTTTTTTACTTTAATTTACTGTTAATATTTAGGGTTTTTTGCTTAATTTTTAGTAAACTTGACATTCATTTGATAAAATCATTATTTTCAATGCGAACTTTTAAATTCTTCCTATTAAGTTGTTTTTTATTTACAGCAATTTCTTCTACAGCACAAACCAAAAATATTTCTTTAGAAGATATCTGGAATGGTACTTTTAGAGCCGAAAGAATGGATGCTTTACACTCTATGAAAAACGGACAACAATATTCTGTTTTAAATTTTGATAGAGTTTCTAGAACTACAACTATCGATGTTTACGATTATAAAACACTTAGTAAAGTAAATACTTTGGTAAACTCTGCGAATTTAGATAAGATACCTTATTTTTCAGACTATACCTTTAGTCAAGATGAAAGTAAAATTATTTTAGCTACTGAAGTAGAATCTATTTTTAGACGATCGACTTTAGGTTTGTTCTATGTTTATGATACAAAAGATACTTCGGTTACATTAATTGCGGAAGAAAAAATACAAGAACCAACATTTTCTCCAGATGCAACTAAAGTGGCTTATGGTTTAAATAATAATTTATTTGTGAAGAATTTAGTTACAGGTGAAACTACCCAAATCACTTTTGATGGCGAAAAAAATAAAATTATTAATGGTATTACCGATTGGGTTTACGAAGAAGAATTTGGTTTTGTTCGTGCTTTCGAATGGAATGCATCTAGTGATAGATTAGCATTTATAAGATTTGATGAAACAGAGGTTCCAGAGTTTTCTATGGATGTCTATGGATCTGCTTTATACCAAACACAACAAGTTTTTAAATACCCGAAAGCAGGAGAGGAGAATGCTATGGTTTCCTTACATTTATATGATTTAAAATCCAAGACAGCTTCTCCTGTAAAATTAGATAAAACATACAATGATTTCTATATTCCAAGAATAAAATGGACAAATGATGCCGATGTGCTTAGTGCGCAATATATGAATAGACATCAAAGTGAATTAGATCTTTGGATGATTAATGCTAAAAAAGGTACAGCAAATTTAGTGCTATCCGAAAAAGACAAAGCATATGTTGATGTAACTGATAATCTAACTTTTTTAAAGGATGATAGTTTTATTTGGACTAGCGAAAAAGATGGATATAATCACATTTATCATTACGATAAAAATGGAAAACTAATCAATCAAATAACAAAAGGGAATTGGGAAGTAACCAATTATTATGGTTTTGATGAAAAAACAAATACTATTTATTATCAATCTGTTGAAAATGGTTCTATAAATCGAGATGTGTATAAAATTGATTTAAAAGGAACTAATAAAACACGATTAACCAAAAGCACAGGCACAAATAATGCTTCGTTTAGTGCAGATTTCACCTATTTTATTAATACATTCTCTAACGCAACAACACCTCCGGAATATACATTAAACAATGCTACAACAGGAAACTTGGTGAAAAGCATAAAAGATAATGATGCACTCTCTAAAAAAGTATTGGAGTATACAACCTCTAAAAAAGAGTTTTCTACTTTAAGTGTAAATGGAAATGATTTAAACATGTGGATGATTAAACCAGCAGATTTCGATGAGAATAAACAATATCCATTATTTATGTATCAATATTCTGGACCAGGTTCACAACAAGTTGCAAATCGTTGGAATGGTGCAAACGATTATTGGTACCAACATCTTGCACAACAAGGGTATATTGTAGTTTGTGTGGACGGAAGAGGAACTGGTTTTAAAGGAGCAGATTTTAAAAAAGTAACACAAAACGAACTTGGTAAGTATGAAGTAGAAGACCAAATTGAGGCTGCAAAATTATTAGGGACTAGATCATATATTGATGCAAGTCGAATAGGTATTTGGGGATGGAGTTATGGTGGTTTTATGAGTAGTAATGCACTTTTTAAAGGGAATGATGTATTTAAAATGGCAATTGCAGTTGCACCTGTAACAAGTTGGCGCTTTTACGATTCTATTTATACAGAGCGTTATATGACTACACCACAGGAAAATGCAAGTGGTTACGATGAAAATTCACCAATCAATCATGTAGATAAACTAAAAGGCGATTTTCTTTTAATTCATGGTTCTGGTGATGATAACGTGCATTTACAAAATACCATGCGAATGGTAGAAGCTTTAATACAAGCAGATAAACAATTTGAATGGATGGTATATCCAGACAAAAATCATGGTATTTATGGAGGAAATACTAGACTACACTTGTATAAAAAAATGACGAACTTTATTAATGACAAACTTGGAGATAAATTGCCAATTCAGGAAAGTAAAGAACAGCAAAAAGTAAAGATTAAAGGGTAAACTTATTAACTAACTAACTAATATAACATGGAATTTAAATTTGGAGGCTCTGCAGAGAATCAAAAAACAGTTTTAGGACATCCTTCAGGGTTGTTTGTACTATTTTTCACAGAAATGTGGGAACGTTTCTCTTATTACGGAATGAGAGCTTTACTCGTATTATTTTTAGTGTCAACCATAATTGATGGTGGCTGGGAATGGAGTAGAGCAGACGCACTTGTGCTTTATGGCTGGTATACCGGATTGGTTTACCTAACACCAATAATTGGAGGTTTTATAGCCGATAAATTTATGGGGTATAGAAAAGCAGTTGTTCTTGGAGCGTTTATTATGACAGTAGGACATGCATCGATGGCCTTAGAAGGAATTACTTCTATGTTTTTCTACGCTGGATTATCTTGTTTAATTATTGGGAACGGTTTTTTTAAACCAAATATCTCTTCCATGGTAGGACAATTATATAAAACACAAGGAAAAGAGAAAGATGGTGGTTATACCATTTTCTATATGGGAATCAACGCAGGAGCATTTTTAGGTATCCTTTTATGTGGTTACATTGGAGAGAATATAGGATGGCATTATGGTTTTGGATTAGCTGGAATATTTATGTTTTTAGGAATGTTGCAGTTTTATTTTACGCAAAAGATTTTTGGAAAAATAGGATTGTCACCTAAAATGGCAGAGGGTTTTGAAGATACCTTAGAACATAGTGTTGAAAAATTAGAAGAAAATATTGAAGAAGTTCTTGATGAAGCAGAAAACTCTAAAGTAGTTCGAGATAGAATGTTTGTTATAGGAGTCTTTTCTTTATTTGTAGTTTTTTTCTGGTGGGCTTTTGAACAAGCAGGAGGTTCAATGACCGTTTTTGCTGCAGATTATACTGATAGAGCACTAATAGGTAGTGCCGCGATGACTTTTAAAATTGTCAATACGATAATAACCATTGTGCCAATGTTAGTAATAACTTGGGTTTTAGCAATGTTATTTAAACAAACTTTCGCTAAATATTCATTAGCTAATATCTTATTAGGACTTAGTTTTGTAATTATTTGGGCAATTGTAATTTGGATGCTAAATAGAGAATTCCAATCGGATGCAACAGAAGTTCCAGCTTCATGGTTCTCTGTATTGAACTCCCTATTCATTATTTTATTTGCACCTTTGTTTTCTAAACTTTGGGAAAGTAAATTAAACCCTTCTGGCCCTGTTAAGTTTGCTATTGGTTTACTTTTAGTAGGTTTAGGATTTGGTGTTTTGGCTTATGGAGCTTCTGCAATTCCAGATGGAGCAAAAACAGCTTCAGTAAGTTTAATGTTTTTAGTTATAGCTTATTTTTTACATACCATGGGAGAGCTATGTGTGTCTCCAGTAGGTCTGTCTTATGTAAGTAAATTAGCGCCAGTTAAATTAGTTAGTTTAATGTTTGGTATTTGGTTTACAGCTAATTTTTTCGCTAATCTTTTGGGTGGATTAACAGGTAGTTTCATTGATCCAATTTCTGAAGAATATGGGTTGTCAACTTTCTTTTTAATATTTACAATCATTCCAATTGCTGCCGCATTAATAATGTTATTATTAAATCCGATGCTTAAAAGAAAAATGCATGGAATTGAGTAGTAATAGAATATTTTTATAAGCGAACTAACTAAACTATAATAAATGAATACAGATATTGAAAATCTTTTTAAAGATAAAGTAATTGGACATCCAGCTGGATTGTTTGTACTGTTTTTTACCGAAATGTGGGAACGCTTTTCGTTTTACGGAATGAAAATATTATTAGTTCTTTTTCTTACAGCTCCTTTTTTAAGCGATAACCCTGGTTGGGAATGGTCTAGAGAAAATGCTTTAGCATTAATTGGAACATACTCTTCATTACTTTATTTAACACCAATAGTTGGTGGATGGGTTGCAGATAAAATTACAGGATATAAATGGGCAGTTATTATAGGTTGTTTTATTATGATGCTAGGTCATGCTGCAATGGTTTTTGAAACTACGATATCTTTATACATTGGATTAGCATTATTAGTTATTGGTACAGGTTTCTTTAAGCCTAATGTGACTTCTATGATTTCTGAAATGTATAAAGGAAAAGAATCTAAAAAAGATGGTGCTTACACTATTTTTTATATGGGAGTTAATGCTGGTGCCTTCTTCGGGATGATGCTTTGTGGTTACCTTGCAGAAAATATTGGTTGGAGTTATGGTTTCGGATTGGCAGGAATATTTATGCTTGGTGGTTTAATTCAATTTTGGTTAGCTAAAGATCTATTTGGGCAAATTGGCGAAAAACCCTCTAGAATTCATGAAGTAGAATTACCTCAAAATATAAATGAAGAAAGTCCTAAGGAACATGATGTTCAAGCTGCAGTTAAACGGAACCCTTTTACATCTGTAGATAAAATATTAATAGTGCTTTCTGCTATAGGAGGTGTTTTGTATTTATTTAATGATCCAATGTCTAAAATTGGAAATGTTAACTTATTAAACTTTAGTGTTGGTGATATGGATGGTTCTAATGTAACCATACTAACTGCTTTGGTTTTATTTTTATATTTAATAATAACTAGAATTTCTAGATATACAAAAGTAATAAGAGATAAGATTATTGCTGTTTCTATATTCGGAATATTTACCGTGTTTTTCTTTGCAGCTTTTGAGCAGTCTTTAGGTTCTATGACTTTATTTGCTCGAGATTATACCGACAGAGTCCTTACGGGTTCCTCTGCAAGTGTGTTTAAAATAATCGATACCATACTAACTATAGTTCCTTTGGCAATTATTACTTGGGTTTTAGTTTTGTTATTCAAAAAAACAGCTTCTAAAATTTTAATGTCTAATGTGGTTTTAGGATTAACTTTTGTATTTCTTTGGGCTGTTGTTTTTTATAAAATTAATAATGAGTTTAGCAAAGAAGCAACCGAGGTTGGAGCATCTTGGTTTGGTATTTTAAACTCTTTCTTTATTATTACACTTGCTCCTTTGTTTTCTAAATGGTGGGAAAGTAAATACAATCCAAGTGTTGCTATGAAATACGGAATAGGCTTAATACTATTAGGTTTGGGATTCGGTGTTTTAGTATTTGGTACCTTAGGAATTGCACCAGGAGCAAAAACAGCTTCTGTAAGCATGATGTTTTTAATATTTGCATACCTACTACATACTATGGGCGAACTTTGTATATCACCAGTTGGTCTATCTTATTTGAGCAAATTAGTGCCAGGAAGAATGATTGGTTTTATGTTTGGTATTTGGTATTTAGCTATTGCCATTGGTAATAAAGCAGCTGGTTCTATGGGAGGAATGATTGATAAAATTACAGAACAGTACTCTTTAAGTACTTTCTTTTTAATATTTACACTTGTCCCTGCTGCTGTAGGAGTTGTTTCTATGCTATTAAATCCACTATTAAAGAAACTAATGCATGGCGTAAAATAATTATATTAATACCTCATTAAAAAGAGGTGTTTTTTTATTTTTTGTAATTTTGGAATAGTAATTGAGACTATTCTTCTAGAAAAAAATCTCATACAATTATTTATATAAAAATGAAAAATTTAGCACTTACACTTTTAATAGCAGTTTTTACCATTGGTTCGGTTGCTGCTCAAGAAATTAATTGGGTCACTTTTGAGCAAGCTTTAGAGCTTCAAAAGAAAAAACCTAAAAAAATTATGATAGACATGTACACCGAATGGTGTGGGCCATGTAAAATGTTAGATAAAAATACGTTTCAAAACAAAGAAGTTGCCGCCTATGTAAATGAAAATTTCTACGCAGTAAAGTTTAATGCAGAAGGAAATGCGGTTGCTAACTATAAAGGAAAAGAATACACCAATCCTAATTATGATCCAGCAAAAGCTAAACGCCGTAACAGTGCGCATCAATTAGCTAGATTTTTTCAAGTGAATGCATATCCTACAATTGTTTATTTAGATGAAAAAGCAGAAGTAATTGCTCCTATTAAAGGGTACCAAAAACCAGATCAAATAGAATTGTATTTAAAAATGTTTGCTAATGATGATTATAAAGAGTTAACAACACAAGATGCATTTAACGAATACTATTTAGCGTTTAAGCCAACATTTAAAGGATAAACTTCTATTCGGAATTTGATTCTGTATTTAATACTATAAAAGCTCCTTTTTTACCTGTTTGGTGAAAAGGGAGTTTTCTTTTTACACAAGTTTTTTCCCATCGGGAAACATAGGTTTTATAATTACTTCCATCTGCAATAATTACTTTTGGTTTTAAAGAATCTATTAATCTTTCCATATTTATTTTTGGAGAATTTCGTAATACAACATAATCTGGTTTTATGCTTTTTATATTATAAAGACCAAGACTATCTATTATTAAAATCCTTTTGTTTTTATAAAAGAAAATATCCTGTAAAGTATCTTCATGAATCGTTTTTATATAATTTGCTACTGCAAAAGTACTTATGGTTTTGTTGTTTTTTATATTGTCTAAATTATGAAAAACCTTTAGTGTTTTGTTGCTTTTTAAGCCTATAACTGTATGCTTGCTTTTATGAAAAACTATAAATGCATCCTTACTATTTTTAAAAGATGTATATATAGATGCTATTTGGAAACTAATAACTGTAACACATAAAAACACTAAAGTTTTGTAGTTCTTTTTTAAATGCAAGCGTACTAACGCTATTATAATTAAATAAGAAGTAATCACATATATAAGATGAAATGAAATTCCTTGAAAGAGAAATTCTTCTTTATTAGCAATCCATTCAAAAAAAGTATTCATTAAACGAATAATATGCGCAAAAGCATCTGCTAAAAATAATGGTAACACATTTAATAAAGCTAAAATAATTATGATAATTCCACTTATTAAAATAATACCAATTAACGGAATAATTACAATATTAGATAACCAAAACAATCCAGGTAACTGGTGAAAATAAAACAAACTAATGGGTAAAACGCCAAACTGTGCAGCAATAGTTACAGTTGTAATTTGCCAAAGTTTATCTGTCAGCCATAATCTAGGTTTCCAAATTTTATAAATTATTGGCTGTATGGAAACAATGGCAAGTACTGCTAAATAACTTAATTGAAAACCAACATCAAACAAAAATAAAGGCTTAAAAAGCAGAATAAAAAACACCGATATTGCCAATGTATTATAAATATTACTTGGTCTTTTTAAATGCATACCAATCGCAACAATACTAAACATCGTTGTTGCTCTTACAATAGAGGCTGAGGCTCCAGCAATAATTGCATAACACCACAGCAAAAAGATTATACTAATTAGTTTTGCAACTTTACCATGTTTTATATGTTCCAAAGGTTTAAATATTGTGTTTAAAAGAAGTAGTAAAATGCCAACATGTAAACCAGAAACAGCAAGAATGTGTATTGCTCCAGCATTCACATAATTTGTGTACACTTCTTTACTTATATTTTGTCTTTGCCCTAAAATCAATGCGTTAATTATCGCTAATTCGTCAGCCTTAAAACCGTGCTTTTTAAGTTTTGTGTTTATGGTTTTTCGTAGTAAACTGGCATAACCAATAAGTGTGTGTTTTTTATCGCTTACGCGGAATAGATTTTCACTGCGACTATATATTTGCTTATAGATATATTGCCTTTCTAAGTATTTTTTGTAGTCAAACTGATTGGGATTTAAAGTTTTATTAATCTCCTGAAAACCTTCCGAAGCAATTAATATTTCGTCTACTTCTAGCTTCTTTTGAAGACTGTCTTTTTTTATATTTAACAATGCTTTTCCTGAAGAAGCTAAGGTGTCTGTTTTTAATATTTCAACAATATATTTGTCATTATAATTACTAGGTTTTAATACTTCTTCAATACGAATAGTAATCGATTTAGGTATTGTTTTATAATGAATGTAGTGGTTGTCTAGACGTTTTTCATTGTGCATGTTTGTATTTACAACTCCTATTAAAATAGTAGTCGTAAATGCTAATAGTCCAAACCAAAGCGTTTTAATAAATTGTTTTCTAGAAATACATAAGGAAATACCCAATAGGAGGAATTCGATACACAAAACAAACAACGACCATGTTGTTGAAATAGTAAAGTAAACGCTTATTAATATTCCTATAGAAAGACAAACGCCAAGTTTAATTACTGTAAAATTTAGAATTTTCACATATAAATATAGTAAATAATCTATATTTATAGTAAATATTCGACACTAAATAGTTTGATTATAATATTCGTCTTGCTTGTACATAAGCTAAATACCAATATCGTTCGGCAAGATTAGAAATCATTACTCCTCTGCTGGTAGATGCATGAATAAACTCCACGTAGCCAGTTCTTGCAGTAGTAACTATACCAACATGATTCACCTTTCTGCTGTTTTTTTGGGTTGCAAAAAAGAGCAAGTCTCCTTCTTGTACTTTTTTTAAATCGATCCAATCTCCAGTTGTAGATAAGCCATGAGTAGTTCTAGGTAAACTGATTTCTTCTTTTTTAAATGAAGTGTATATTAAGCCAGAACAGTCCATCCCTTTTTTGGTGGTACCTCCGTATTTATATTTGACTCCTTTAAAAGTTTTTGCGTATTCTAGGATGCTTTCTATATTTGCATTACTTTTTGTAGCAGATGTTTTTGGTGTTGTTTTTTTAGTGCTTGTTTTTGTCGAAACTGTTTTTGTGGTACGTGTTTTTTTGGTAACCACTCGCTTTTTTTTAGAAGATCCGCAAGCTAATATGGTTGTTAGTAAAAGGAGTAAGGCAATTTTTTTCATATAAAAATCTAATGATCTGTTGTTATAGCTTTATAAATAATTTTTGCTGTTTTTTCACTAGCACCTCTGCCACCAAGCTTTTTTTCTAACTCATAATAGTTCATAAAGAACTTCGTTCTTTGGTATTCGTCTAAAATAACATCTAACTCTTTTTTTAATCTTTTTGTGTTGAATTCCTTTTGAATTAATTCGGTAACTACTTCTTTATTCATTATTAAATTTACTAAAGAAATAAACTGTAGTGTTATAATACGTTTTCCTATTTGGTAAGATAACCAACTGCCTTTGTAACAGACTACTTGTGGTACTTTAAAAAGCGCAGTTTCTAATGTTGCTGTACCAGAAGTAACTAGTGCAGCTGTTGAGACGCTAAGTAAGTCGTAAGTTTTATTAGAAATAAAAGAGACATTTTTTGTGTTTATAAACTGTTGGTAAAAACTATATTCTTGACTTGGAGCACCAGCAATTACAAATTGATAATCCGGATATTCTTTTACAACACTAAGCATAACAGAAAGCATTTTTTTAATCTCTTGTTTCCTACTTCCAGGAAGTAATGCAATAATTGGTTTTTCGTTGAGTTGGTTTTCTTTTCTAAATGTGTATTCGTCTACTTGCGTTCTGTTGGCAATAGCATCAATTAAAGGGTGCCCAACAAAATGTACCTTGTAGTTGTATTTTTTATAGAAGTCTTCCACAAACGGAAGAATAACATACATCTCATCTACATATTTTTTAATTTTCTCTACTCTACTTGCTCTAGATGCCCAAACTTGTGGAGAAATATAATAATGCGTTTTAAAGGTGTTTTCTTTTGCCCATTTTGCGATTCGTAAATTAAAACCAGAATTATCAATTAAAATAACGACATCAGGTTTGTAGTTAGCTATGTCTTTTTTACATAAGGATATTGCTTTAAAAATAGAGTTTATGTTAAGTAGTACTTCTGCAAAACCCATAAAAGCTCTTTCTTTATAATGTTTTACTAATGTGCCACCAACATTTTGCATAAGATCTCCACCCCAAAATCTAAATTCGGCTAGCACATCTTCTTTTTGTAATGCCTTCATTAAATTAGAGCCATGTAAATCGCCCGAAGCTTCTCCTGCAATAATGTAATATTTCATGCGTACGTATCTATTTTCTTTAATTGGTTACATGCATTATCCATTATATCTTTATCCATAATTATTGCGTTTTAGATATGGATATTACATTTATATAAATTTAAAAAGAAGCGTTAAAATAGCAATAAATATTGTTGCAATTAATACGCCTTTAGCCCGATTATCTTGTCGTTTGCTTAAAAAGAAAAAGAAAGCAATAAGGTTTAATATTGCACCTAAGCTAATTAGTTTGCTTATAAAACCTTGCGCATTTGCAATTTCTATAGCGTCTAAAATACCATCTCCTTTTCCTAAAACTTTAGTGGCAATAAATAAGCCAATAAGATTTGCTATGAAACCAACTACTAAACCAATTGTAATATCTTTTTTCATCTTCAGTTTCCGCGAAAGCGTTTTTCTCTCTTTTGTTTTCCGTAAAAGCGGAATTAATAATCTATTTGTTAAAATCCCAAGTGTTTAATTTCTGTATGCAATGATGAGCAGTTAAATCAAATTGAACTGGTACCACAGAAACATAACCGTTTTGTAAAGCCCATTCATCGGTATCTTCTCCTTTATCTAAATTAACAAATTTTCCGGTAAGCCAATAGTATTCTTTTCCTTGTGGGCTAATTCTTTTATCAAATTCTTCTTTCCAATTTGCTTTTGCTTGTCGGCAAATTCGAACACCTTTAATTTCTTCTTGCTTCAATTTAGGGAAATTTACATTTAAAACAACACCTTCTTGTAGTCCGTTTTCTAAAACGTTTAATGCAATATTTTTAGCATATTCTTTAACAGCTTCAAAGTTTGCATTCCAATTAAAATCTAACAAAGAAAACCCGATAGATGGTATTCCTTCAATTCCTGCTTCAAGTGCTGCACTCATAGTGCCAGAATAAATGACATTAATAGAAGAATTAGAACCATGATTAATACCAGAAACGCATAAATCTGGTCTTCGATCTAGTATTTCGCTAATTCCCAATTTTACACAATCCGCAGGTGTGCCAGAGCAACTATATTCTGTTTGATTGCCGTTATCAATATGTACTTGTTCTAAATGTAATGTAGAATCTAATGTAATAGCATGACCCATTCCGCTTTGCGGGCTATCAGGTGCTACAACCACCACATCACCTATCGTATTCATAATCTCTATCAATGCGCGTATTCCAGGGGCAGTTATGCCATCATCGTTAGTAACTAAAATTAGTGGTTTTGTTGTCATATATTATCTGTTTTTAGCTATGCTAAAATACATATTTTATGTAGCATATTATTAATATTTTCGGTTTAACAAAAAATTAGTATCCATAACCTTTCATTGGCACAGTTTTTTCTTTAATTTAGTAAATTGAGACAAAACCCTAACTTAAGCACTTTGGCTTAAATTAATTAATGCATTTAAGAAATGAAAAAGAAATATAATGTGTTTATCCTCTTGCTTTTATTAGCATTTGCATCTTGTAGTTTTACTAGTAAAACTTTTGATGATCCAGATAAAGATAAGCTACTAATACAAGTAATTACTTATGTGTTAGAACGTGGGCATTTTGACCCTAAAGATTTAAATGACGATTTTTCTGCAGCAGTTTATACCGATTATCTAGAACAACTAGATCCTCTAAAACGTTATTTTTATAAGTCCGATATAGACGAATTCGAAAAATATAAAACAGAATTAGATGACCAGTTAAAAGCGTATGATATTGCTTTTTTCAATTTAACACACGAACGTTTATTAGAGCGTATCGAAGAAACGAAAGCAATCTATAAAGATATATTAGAAAAGCCTTTTAATTATTCTGTAAATGAAAGTTATAGTTCCGATTACGAAAAATTAGAATACGTAAAGAATAAAAAGCAAATGAAGGAACGTTGGAGACAACAACTTAAATTTACTACTATTGCTAACTATGATGATTTGGTTTCTGAGAACGAAAAAGAAAGTGTAGATAATTCTTTTGAAGACGAATCTAATGTAAATAAAAAATCATCCGATAAAAAAACACTAGCGCAACTAGAAACAGAAGCTAGAAATGAAACTTTAAAATCTATAAATAATTATTACAACGATTATATAGACGATCAAGAGCGTAAAGACTGGTTCTCTATTTATGTTAATGCTATTGTAGAAGAGTTCGATCCACATACTTTTTATTTTGCACCAGAAGATAAAGATCGTTTTGATCAACAAATGTCTGGTAAATTAGAAGGAATAGGAGCAAGATTATCTAAAAAAATGGATAACACTAAAATAGTAGAACTAATTTCTGGAGGACCTGCCTGGAGAGGTAAAGAATTAGAAGTTGGTGATATTATTCAAAAAGTACGTCAAGAAGACGAAGAACAAGCGGTTAATATTGTAGGTATGCGTCTAGACGATGCTATAAAACTTATTAAAGGTCCAAAAGGAACAACAGTAAATCTTACCATTAAAAAAGTAGATGGTACTATTGAAGAAATTGCAATAATTAGAGATATTGTCGAGCTAGAAGAAACCTATGCTAAATCCTCTATTGTAAAAAATAAGGATAAAAAATATGGTGTAATCAATCTACCTAAGTTTTATGTAGATTTTGAAGATTATAGAAAACGAAATGCTGCAAGTGATATAAAACAAGAGATTGAGCGTTTAAAAGAAGAAGGAATGGAAGGTTTGGTTTTAGATCTTCGTAATAATGGTGGTGGTTCTTTACAAACAGTTGTAGACATGGCTGGTTTGTTCATTAAAGAAGGTCCAATTGTGCAGGTGCGATCTACAGGTGAACCTAAAGAAGTTTTAAAAGATAAGGATAAGTCTATTGTTTGGGATGGACCATTAGTGATTTTAGTAAATGAACTTTCTGCATCTGCATCCGAAATATTAGCTGCAGCAATGCAAGACTATAAAAGGGCAATCATTATTGGAAGTAAGCAAACCTATGGAAAAGGTACTGTTCAAAATGTTTTAGATTTAAATCGAATGGTACGTAATAACTCGCAAGGAGATTTAGGAGCTTTAAAACTTACTACGCAGAAGTTTTACAGAATTAATGGAGGTTCTACTCAATTAGAAGGAGTTAAAAGTGATGTAGTCGTTCCAGATAGATATAGCTTTATTAATGTTGGTGAAAAAGACCAAGAAAACCCATTGCCTTGGGATAAAATTGAAGCTGTAGATTATGAATACTGGGATAATTATTTTGATTATGATTCTACTATTAAAAAGAGTCAAGAGCGTATGAGTAATAATGAACAGTTAAAGCTAATTGAAGAAAATGCCAAATGGGTTAAAACCAGAATGGATGAGAATATGCACGCTCTAAATTATGAGCAATACAAACAGGAATTAGAATTAACTGAGGAAGAAGCAAAACGTTTTGATAAATTGTCAGAATACCAAACAAACCTAACGTTTGAGTCTTTGCCTTATGAAAACAAATTGTTTGCAACAGACTCAATTCTAAAAGAAAAAAGAGATAGATGGCATGAAAGCCTAAGTCAAGACGTGTATATGGAAGAAGCTTTGCATGTACTTGAAGATTTAAAAATGTCTTATAGCATTAAAAAAGTAGCTACTACAGTAAAAGATTAAATAGTTTTATGAGTAGTAAAACAAACTCATTAAGTGCCTTAGCGCTCCAAAAATTTAAAAACGATTTTTGGGGCGTTTTTAGTTTCTGGTTTATCGTATGTATTGGTTTAATTTCTGTTTTTGCCTATGCAATAGCTCCAGATAATTCCCAATATGCAAATCAGATGCATTTGGCTATACACTCTAAAAAGCCTGGGTTTAAAGTGCAAATGTTGACTATTTCTTCTGCGATTAAAAACGAGCAGAATTATTTCGATAAACTTTTCTTCGGAAGAAAAAATACAGAAACCGAAATCCCAATTTCTAGTTATAAAATAGAAGGTAATAGTTTGGTTTATACCGAATATGCTTCTGATGGATTGGTAGGAGTAGAGAAGACTTTGAGTTTTAACCCTTCACAGGAAACAAAATTAATTACTACTAAAACGTTCCTTTTTGGAACAGATAAATACGGAAGGGATTTGCTAAGCCGAATTTTAGTTGGAGCAAGAATTTCATTTTTTATTGGCTTTGTCGCCGTTTTTATATCCTTAATTATTGGAGTTTTTATGGGGAGTATTGCAGGCTATTTTGGAGGTAAAATGGATGCTTTTATTATGTGGATAATTAATGTTACTTGGTCTATACCAACATTGTTATTAGTGATAGCAATAACATTAGCTTTAGGAAAAGGTTTTTGGCAAGTGTTTATTGCAGTAGGTTTAACCATGTGGGTAGAAGTTGCTAGAGTAGTAAGAGGTCAGATAATTAGTGCAAAAGAAATGCAGTACGTTACAGCAGCAAAAGCTTTAGGTTTTAATAATTTTAGAATTATTACCAAACACATTCTTCCAAATATAATGGCTCCAGTAATTGTGATATCTGCAGCAAATTTCGCGGCAGCTATTTTAATTGAAAGTGGATTGAGTTTTTTAGGAATTGGCGCACAACCTCCAATGGCTAGTTGGGGGGCAATGATAAAAGATCATTATAATTATATTATTTTAGGAAAACCTTACTTGGCATTAATTCCTGGATTGTGTATTATGACTTTAGTAATGGCTTTTATGTTAATTGGAAATGCACTTCGGGATGCGCTAGATGTAAAGAGTTGATTTTTATTAACTAAAAAGGAATTTATTTATTCCAATTTTGAAGCCTGTCTAGATACAAATAACTTTCTACAAATTTTCGATGCTCTAGGCTAGTTATTTTTTCTAATAAATGTAGCGCTGGTATATAGCTGGCTAAGTTTCCGTTTGAAGAACTAAATTTTCCGTCTTCAACAAAAGTGACTAAACTATCATTTTGAACTTTTAAATTAGGATAATCTTTTTGTAATTGTTCTCCACCTCCAATCCAAGTTACAATTTTGTGTCCATCTGCAATTTTAGATTTACCTATTAATTGCGCTCCAGCACAATTACTTACAATGTATTTCGTTTTGTTGTTTTTCTCTTTGATAAAATCTATTATCTTTTTGTTGTTTACTTGCGCAAACATATCATATGCGCTTGGTACAAATAAAGCAATTAGATTCGGGCATTTTTTAAATGTGAAATCTGGTACAATTCGTATTCCTTCTTCTGTTGTAATTGGGTTTTCCGTTTCCGCTATTGTTATCACATTAAAAAGGGGTTTGCCATCTTGGCTTGGTTTCGAAAAAACATCCGAGGTTGCTATAACTTCACTTTGTAAAACACCATTGTACATTAATAGACCTATTGTAGGTAATGCTTCGTTAAATGGTTTTAAATGTTTTGTTAGTGTGTCTGTTTTTGTGTCTTTCTGAATTTGCACTTCGTTAGCAGAGCTGTTTTGAGATTTTTTAGAATGGCAGCTTAATAAAAAAGTTGCAAAAGCCATTATCATTAATAGTGCAAGTTTTTTCATGTGTCTCGGTTTTAATTTTGATGTATTCGCTTATTTCAAATCCATATTCGCATTCAAAGAATCTATATATTTTAATACTTCTTCTTTTCCAATATCTTTAGATGACGAAGTAATAAAATAGTTTGGTACTTCTTCCCAAGTTTCTAAAAGGACTTTTTTGTAATCTTCTACATGATTTTCTATAGCTTTAGGTTTCAACTTGTCTGCTTTAGTGAAAATAATAGAAAAAGGAATGCCATTTTCTCCTAGCCATTGCATAAATTCTAAGTCTATAGGTTGTGGTTTGTGTCTTATGTCTACTAATACAAAGCCTGTTACTAATTGCTCGCGTAGTGCAAAATATTGTGTTATAAATTTTTGAAATGTCTTTTTTGCAGATTTAGAAACCCGAGCATATCCATAACCAGGTAAATCTACTAAATACCATTCTTCGTTAATTAAAAAGTGGTTAATTAGCTGTGTTTTTCCTGGTCTTCCAGATGTTTTGGCTAGACTTTTACGGCTAGTAAGCATATTTATAAGCGAAGATTTACCTACGTTACTTCTTCCAATAAAAGCGTATTCTGGAATACTGTCTTTTGGGCATTTTGCAACATCAGAGTTGCTCATTACAAATTTTGCAGATTTTATTTTCATCACGATTGTGTTTCCGTGAAAACGGAAGCCTCATTAAATTAATACTAAAATTCAAAGGTAAAGACATAAGAGTTAGTTACCAAAATAGTAGCACTAAAAGCGTTGTAACTCGTGTTTTAGAAATTTCGTTTCTTTAGCCAGTCATTTAAGATCAGATTAAAAGTTTCTGGGTGTTCCATCATTGCTGCATGACCACACTTGTCAATCCAAAATAAATCAGAATCTGGTAATAAGCTTTTAAATTCATCTGCCACTTCAGGTGGGGTAACTGTGTCATTCTTACCCCAAATAATGCAAGTAGGTACTTGCATGTGAGGTAAGTCATTAGCCATATTGTGTCTAATCGCGCTTTTAGCAATAGCCAGTGTTTTAATAAGTTTGTTTCTGTCGTTTACTGTTTCGTAAACTTCATCTACAATTTCTTTAGTCGCAACTGCAGGGTCGTAAAAAACATCTTGAGCTTTCTTTTTTATTACCTCGTAGTCGCTACGTTTGGTGTAGCCACCTCCCATTGCGCTTTCGTATAGTCCAGAGCTACCAGTTATTACAAGTGCTTTAACTTTCTCAGGATATAATTTAGTATGGTATAAACCAATATGTCCTCCTAACGAATTTCCTAATAAAATAACATCGTTTAAGCCTTTATATTCAATAAAATCATGTAAATAATTTGCAAATGTCTTCACGTTGGTTTTTAGTAAAGACATGTTGTATATAGGTAGTTCCGGTATAAGAACTTTGTATCCTTTCTCACTAAAATGTTTAGTAACAGCATCAAAATTACTTAATCCTCCCATAAGTCCGTGAAGTACAATTATAGGATTGCCTTCTCCAACCTCAATATAGCTGTAATCTTTCTCCTTTTTTAAGCGATGCGTCATAGATTTAGTTAGTCATTTCTATTAAAAACAAATATAGTTAATTCATTCAAATTATAACAAATTAAATAAAAACACTGGTAGAGTTTCTTGTAGGAGATGTTAATAAACCTTTTTGGTTATCCTAGTGTCGATTTAAGTTACTGGTATTCAGTGTTTTTGTGCTTGTTTTGTTTTTTAATAAACGAAATAAAGTATCCTTTAGTCGAAAATTTATTAACAATGTGGTAAATAGTGGTAAATAGTGGTAGAATTTTCAATATATTTGAATCTTAATCGTTTTAATAGATAAAAGTCACATTGAACTCATTAATAGGGACATACGAATGCAAGGTGGATGCAAAAGGAAGGTTGATGCTTCCTGTTGCGTTAAAAAAGCAGTTGTCTCCTGTTTTGCAAAATGGTTTTGTACTTAAACGAGCAGTTTTTCAGCCTTGTTTAGAGCTTTATCCTATGAGTGAATGGCAGGCTTTAATGAGTAAGATGAACAAGTTAAACCGATTTAAAAAGAAGAACAATGATTTTATTCGACGTTTTACGGCTGGAGTAAAAATGATTGAAGTAGATGCTACTGGTAGGCTTTTAATTCCAAAAGATTTGGTGGTTTTTGCAGATATTTCAAAAAATATAGTGGTCTCTTCGGCAATTAATATTGTTGAAATTTGGGATAAAGATAAATACGAACAAGCCATTGATGATGCGGCTCTAGATTTTGCAGATTTAGCTGAAGAAGTAATGGGACAAGACGATGAAGACGATGGAATATCATAATCCTGTTTTATTAAAAGAAACCGTTGATGGTTTAAACATTGTGGAAGATGGTGTTTATGTCGATGTCACTTTTGGAGGAGGAGGTCATAGTAGGGAAATATTAAAGCGACTTGGTTCAAATGGGAGGTTGTTTGCTTTCGATCAGGATCCAGATGCGCTTGAAAATACAATAGATGATCCGCGTTTTACTTTGATTCATGAAAATTTTAGACACATGAAAAGGTTTTTAAGGTTTTATGGGGCAAAGCAGGTGGATGGTGTTTTGGCGGACTTTGGAGTTTCTTCGCATCAATTTGATGTTGCAGAGCGAGGTTTTTCGACCAGATTTGCAGCAGATTTGGATATGCGAATGAATCAGAAAAGCGAAGTTTCAGCTTACCATGTAATTAATGATTATGAAGAGGAGGATATTAAAAGAGTGTTGTTACAATATGGAGAGTTAAGGCAAGCTCCAGCAATGGCGAGAGAAATTGTAGAGCAAAGAAAAGATGCGCCAATTAAGACTAGTGACCAATTAAAAGAAGTGTTAAAACGTTTTTTGCAACATAAGAAGGAGAATAAAGTTTTGGCGCAGATTTATCAGGCTATTCGAATTGAGGTAAATCAAGAAATTGAAGCCTTAAAAGAGTTTTTGTTGCAAACACCTGAGGTTTTAAAATCTAATGGGCGTTTGAGTTTTATTTCCTATCACTCTTTAGAGGATAGGCTGGTAAAACGTTTTATAAGAAACGGTTTGTTTGAAGGAGAACCAGAGCGTGATATGTTTGGCAATTTTGAAGTGCCTCTTAAAAAAGTTGGAGGTTTAATTGTGCCAACACAAGAGGAAATAAAAATAAATAATAGAGCAAGAAGTGCTAAGCTTCGTATTGCTGAAAAGCTCGAAGTTAAAGGTTAATTGCTAAAAGCTTAAGAGGGTGAAAAAAAATATCTATAGTATATTAAAAGGAAGGTTTCTGGTGAGTGATGATGCCTTTAAAAACTGGAAAATGATTCTGTTTATTTCTGGTTTAGCTATAGTAATGATTGCGAGTTCGCATAGTGCAGATAAAAAAGTGCACGAAATTGCAAAATTAAATAATCATGTTAAAGAGCTTCGGTCTGCTATGATAGATGGTAGGGGTAGATTGATGAAGTTGAAAAAAGAGTCGTTTTTAGAAGGTGAAATGGCAGATAAAGGAATCGCTATTTCAGAGGTTCCACCAAAAAAAATAAAAGTTAAATCACAAAAAGATTAGTTCCATTTTGGCAGCAAGCGAAAAGAACATATTAAACCGATTGTATTTCATAGCAGGATGTATGTTCATCTTTGCTCTGGCTGTTGTGTTTAAACTTTTAAGCATTCAGTTTGTGCAAGGAGATAAATACAAAAAGTTAGCGCATAGTAGAACTATTAAGCCGGTTCCAATTCTTGCAAATAGAGGGAATGTGTATTCTGTAAATGGGAATTTATTAGCAACGTCTATTCCTAAATATGATATTAGAATTGATGCTATTACACCTTCAGCAAAAATCTTTGAAGAAAATTTAAAACCTTTAAGTGAAGCGCTGTCAAAATATTCAGGAAAACCTTCTTCGTATTATCAAAAAGAATTGCGAAAAGCTAGAGCAAATAGAAATAGATACTATTTGTTGGCTAGAGATTTAGGGTATTCCGATTACATTCAGTTTCGCAATTTCCCAATGCTAAAACTTGGTGCTTTTAAAGGTGGGCTTATTGTGGAGCAAACTACTAAACGTGAGCATCCCATGGGAGGGATTGCTGAGCGTACTATAGGGTATGAACGTACAGATGAAGATGGTAATGTAACAAGACCAGGAATAGATGGTGCCTTTGGTGTTAAGTATTTACGAGGTACAGATGGTTTGCGATTAAAACAAAAAATAGGAAAAGGACAATGGAAGCCAATTGTAGATTATGACCAGGTAGAAGCAAAAGATGGTTATGATGTATATACTACAATAGATGTTAATATTCAGGATATTGCACATCATGCACTTTTAAAACAATTAGAATATTACGAAGCAGAACATGGTTGTGTGGTTGTGATGGAAGTAGAGACTGGGGAAATTAGGGCAATCTCTAATCTTGGTAGAACGAGTAAAGGGAATTATTACGAAAAACTAAATTATGCTGTTGGAGAATCTCATGAACCTGGTTCTACATTTAAAGTAATGGCTTTAATGGCAGCTTTAGAAGATAAGGTTGTAGATACATCTACCGTTGTAGATGCTGGAAATGGAAAGAAGCGCTTTTATGGTAGAACTATTAGTGATTCACATCATGGTGGTTATGGGAAAATTTCTGCAGCTAGAGCATTAGAGGTTTCTTCAAATATTGGATTGGCAACTATTGTGGATGATCATTATTCAAAAAAACCAGAAAAATTTCTTAAAACATTAAGAAAATGGAAATTAGATCAACCATTAGGTGTTTCTATTATTGGGGAAGGAAAACCAGTAATTCCACAGCCTGGAGATGCAATTTGGAGTAGAAATGCACTGCCTTCTATGGCATATGGTTATAATATGCAATTAACACCATTGCAAACTTTAGCGTTTTATAATGCCATTGCAAATAATGGAGAATTGATAAAACCACGTTTTTTAAGAGCTGTAAAAGAATTTGATAGAGAAATTGAAGTTTTTGAAAAAGAAGTGTTAGTGGGTAAGATTTGTTCTGATGAAACACTTTCTCAAATCAAAGATATTCTTAAAAATATTGTAGTAAGGGGAACAGGTAAAAAATTGTATTCCGAAACTTTTTCTATGGCTGGAAAAACAGGAACGGCTAGAACCGATTATGCAAACAATGAAGAGTGGAATAAAAATCCAAAGTATATATCTTCTTTTTCAGGGTACTTCCCGGCAGAAAATCCAAAATATTCTTGCATTGTAGTTATACATAAACCAAGTACTAAAGTTGGCTATTATGGTGCAGATGTAACTGGTCCAGTGTTTAAACGTATTGCGCAAAAAATATTTACAGATACACCAATTGTCGATGAGGTAGAGTCTCTTGAGGTTCAAAATGCTTCTGTAGAAAATGAATTTGAAAGCTATTACAAAACAGCGCAAACCTATAAAACAATTATGCCAAGTGTAATTGGTATTCCGGCAATGGATGCTATTTCCTTGTTAGAAAATATGGATGTGGATGTACAAGTAAAAGTCTCTGGGTCTGGTATTGTTAAAAAACAATCCGTAGATAAAAATACGAAACTCAAAAATAAACAAACAATAGTTTTAGAAGCATCGTGATAGATTTTAAAGACATATTATATAAGGTAAATATCAATGCAGTGGTTGGTAGTACAAACGTGTATATTAGAAATATAGATTTCGATTCGCGTAAAATTGCTATTAACGATGTTTTTGTTGCTATTAAAGGTGCTGTTGTAGATGGTCATGACTATATTGATATTGCGATAAAGCAAGGTGCAATGGTTGTTGTTTGCGAGAAGATGCCTCATAATTTTAATGCTAAAGTGACTTATGTGCAAGTAGAAAATGCAACAAAAGCACTAGCAATTATGGCTAATAATTATTATGGTTCTCCGTCTAAAAATTTAAAACTTGTAGGTGTTACAGGTACAAACGGAAAAACAACAATAGCGACACTGTTGTATCAGTTGTTTAAAAATGCTGGTTATAAAGTTGGATTGCTTTCTACTGTGAAAATAATGGTAGATAACAAAGAATACAAGGCAACGCATACTACTCCAGATTCTTTGACAATTAATCGTTATTTAAAAGAAATGAATGAGGAAGGAGTGGCTTTTTGTTTTATGGAAGTAAGTTCACATGGAATCCATCAAAATAGAACAGAGGCGCTTTATTTTGAAGGTGGCATTTTTACCAATCTATCTCATGATCATTTAGATTACCACGAGACCTTTGCAGAATACCGTGATGTGAAAAAAA
This sequence comes from Lacinutrix cladophorae, assembly GCF_053604645.1. NCBI lineage: Bacteria > Pseudomonadati > Bacteroidota > Flavobacteriia > Flavobacteriales > Flavobacteriaceae > Lacinutrix > Lacinutrix cladophorae. The sequence continues at coordinate 852,880 of NZ_JBSHNR010000121.1, forward strand.
AGTTCTTTGATAACCTTCCTACAGATGCATTTGCACTCGTAAATGCAGATGATAAGAATGGTTTGGTAATGTTGCAAAACACTAAGGCGAAAAAATGTACATATGCATTAAAAAGCTATGCGGATTATAAAGCACAAATTTTAGAAAATCAATTCAGTGGTTTGCTGCTTAAAGTTAGTGAAGCAGAAGTTTGGACTAAACTTATTGGGGAGTTTAATGCGTATAACGTGTTAGCAATTTACGCTACTGCAGAATTGTTAGGTCTTGAAAAAGTAGAAATTCTTAGGTTGATAAGTGCTTTAGAAAGTGTAAGTGGACGCTTTCAGTATTTAATTTCAGATGAAAAAATCACTGCAATTGTAGATTATGCACATACTCCAGATGCTTTAAAAAATGTGCTAGAAACCATTAATAGTATTCGTACAAAAAATGAAGAATTAATAACGGTAGTAGGTTGTGGAGGAGATAGAGATAAAACCAAAAGACCTAAAATGGGCAATATTGCTTCGGCTTTAAGTACTAAAGTTGTTTTTACAAGTGATAATCCTAGAAGTGAAGTTCCAGAAACCATTATTGAAGAAATAGAAGCAGGAGTTGAGCCTGTAAATTATAAAAAAACAATATCTATTGTAGATAGAAAACAGGCTATTAAAACAGCTTGCCAGTTAGCAAATGCTAACGATATTATATTAATTGCAGGGAAAGGACATGAAACTTACCAAGAGGTTAATGGCAAACGTCAAGATTTTGATGATTATAAAATAGTACAAGAATTTTTAAAACAATTACAAAAATAAGTTTTGTTATTCTGCAGTTGATGTAGAATCAAATAGAAAAAGATATAAACAATGCTGTATTACTTATTTGAATATTTAGAAAAACAATACCAATTTCCAGGGGCATCACTTTTTGGTTTTATAACCTTTAGAGCAGCTGTTGCTATTCTAATTTCATTATTGTTTTCAACAATATTTGGTAAACGCATTATTCGTTTTTTACAAAAACAGCAAGTTGGTGAAACTATTAGAGATTTAGGTTTAGAAGGGCAAGCCGAAAAAGCAGGAACACCAACCATGGGAGGAATTATCATAATCCTTGCTACGTTAATTCCTGTGTTATTACTTGCAAAACTAGAAAACACATACATTATTCTTTTGATAGTTACTACGTTATGGATGGGAACTATTGGGTTTATAGATGATTATATCAAAAAATTTAAAAACGATAAAGAAGGATTAAAAGGAAGATTTAAAATATTAGGTCAAGTAGGTTTAGGTATTATAGTTGGTGCAACATTATACTTTAATCCTAATGTTACCATTAAAGAAAAACTTCCAGTAGCGCAACAACAAGAGATTTTAGCTGAAAATCCAAACGCATTTCCTTCTAAGCTTTTTGCGGCAGAAGAACAATCTACCAAAACAACGATCCCTTTTGTAAAAGGAAACGAGTTTGATTATGCAGATTTAATTACTTGGATAAATCCTGAATGGGCAAAATATGCTTGGATAATTTTTATTCTTGCTTCTATTTTTATTATTACTGCGGTTTCTAATGGAGCTAATCTTACTGATGGAATTGATGGGCTTGCAGCTGGAACTTCAGCAATAATTGTATTAACGCTTGGGATTTTCGCCTTTGTATCTGGGCATATAGTTTTTTCAGATTACTTAGATATTATGTTTATACCAAGGATAGAAGAAATCACCATTTATATAGCCGCTTTTACGGGAGCGCTCATTGGATTTTTATGGTATAATACCTATCCAGCGCAAGTTTTTATGGGTGATACTGGAAGTTTAACTATTGGAGGGATTATTGCGGTTATAGCGATTGCTGTACGTAAAGAGTGGTTAATACCAGTTTTATGCGGAATCTTTTTAGCGGAAAACCTTTCGGTAGTAATGCAAGTGAGTTGGTTTAAATATACAAGAAAAAAATATGGAGAAGGACGACGCATTTTTAAAATGTCGCCTTTGCATCATCACTATCAAAAATCAGGTTATCACGAAAGTAAAATTGTTACTAGGTTCTGGATTATTGGAATCTTATTAGCAATACTTTCCATAGTAACCTTAAAAATTAGATAGTGCTTGTCATTTTGTACTAGATGCGGAATCCATAATTAATAAAAGTAGAATTTACGTCATTGCGAAGCATGACAAAGCATGAAAAAAAAGAGATTAGTCATATTAGGAGGAGGAGAAAGTGGTGTTGGTACAGCACTTTTAGGGAAAGCAAAAGGCTATGATGTTTTTGTTTCCGATAAGGGGACAATAAAAGAAAAATATAAAGAAGTTCTTATACATAATGAGATTGAATGGGAAGAGCAAATGCATACAGAATCTAAAATTCTAAATGCGAATGTAGTAATGAAAAGCCCTGGGATTCCAGAAAAAATTGCTTTAATCCAGCAGTTAATTCAAAAGGATGTTCCTGTTATTTCAGAAATTGAATTTGCTTCCAAATATACCAATGCTACTATAGTTGGTATTACGGGAAGTAATGGTAAAACTACAACTGCTACGCTAACAAATCATATTTTAAAACAAGAGTTAAACGTTGGTTTAGCAGGTAATATTGGCGTCAGTTTTGCAAAGCAGGTTTTACAAGAAGATTGTAAAAACTACGTATTAGAAATTAGTAGCTTTCAGTTAGACGGAATTGTAGATTTTAAGCCACAAATAGCAGTAATAACAAACATTACTCCAGACCATTTAGACCGATATGATTATCAATTTGAAAATTATATCGCTTCCAAATTTAACATTGCAAAAAATCAAACAAAAGAAGATTATTTGATTTTCGATGCAGACGATGAAGTAATAACTAGTTGGTTAAAAGCACATCCAGTTCAATCCACATTATTGCCTTTTTCATTAGTGAAAACTATAGAAAACGGTGCGTATTTAGATAAAGAAAATATAATAATAACCATAGATAACAATCATATAATTATGCCAACAAGCAAACTAGCATTAGAAGGTAAGCACAATGTTAAAAATGCAATGGCTGCATCCACTGTAGCACATTTGTTAAAAATAAGAAAACAAACGATACGTGAAAGCTTAGAGAATTTTCAAGGGGTGGAGCATCGTTTGGAGCATGTGTTAAAAATTAATAAGGTGCAGTATATAAACGATTCTAAGGCTACTAATGTGAATGCAACTTACTATGCATTAGAAAGTATGGATAGTCCAACAGTTTGGATTGTTGGAGGAGTAGATAAAGGGAATAATTACCAAGAGCTTTTTTCATTTGTAAACGAAAAGGTAAAAGCGATTATTTGCTTAGGTGTCGATAACGAAAAGCTTATGAATACTTTTGGAGGTATGGTAGATGTTATTGTAGAAACACAGTTTATGAGCGAAGCCATAAAAATAGCTTACAAGGTTGCGCAATCTGGTGATACCGTTTTACTTTCTCCTGCTTGTGCTAGTTTCGATTTATTTGAAAACTACGAAGACAGAGGAAGACAGTTTAAAGATGCAGTAAGAAATTTATAAAACAACTAGAAGAGAAATGTTATGCTAACGCATGTTTAAGCATCTCATTGTAAGAAAAAATGCAAGAATTATTTAAAAATATAAAAGGAGATCGATTAATTTGGGCAATAGTTGCACTATTGGCAATTTTTTCATTCCTACCTGTATATAGCGCAGCAAGTAACTTGGCTTATGTTGGGGGTTCTGGTAATACCTTTTCTTTTTTTGTAAAGCACTTTATGCATTTGTTTTTAGGTTTTACAATTATGTATGGGGTACATAAAATTCCATATAGATATTTTAGGGGCTTGTCTATGGTCATGATTCCTGTGGTATTAGTGTTGCTGGTTGTTACTATGTTACAGGGAACTACTATAGAGGGAGCAAATGCTAGTCGATGGATTCAAATTCCAATAGTAAATATGTCTTTTCAAACATCTACTTTGGCAGCAGTTGTACTTATGGTATATGTAGCAAGATATATGTCTAAAATAAGTGAGCAAAAAATCACTTTTGCCGAAACAATCTTGCCGCTTTGGATACCTGTTTTTTTTGTGTTAATACTCATACTTCCAGCAAATTTTTCGACAGCAGCAATTATGTTTGTTATGGTTGTGATGCTGGTGTTTTTAGGTGGCTATCCATTACGATATTTAGCAGTAATCATTGGTTCTGGTATTTTAGCTCTTGTGTTTTTTATTCTGATAGCAAAAGCGTTTCCAGATGCTATGCCAAATAGAATTGATACCTGGATGAGTAGGATTGAAAGTTTTTCAAATGGTGAAGATACAGAGGCAAATTATCAAATAGAGCATGCAAAAACGGCAATTGCTACTGGTGGAGTACAGGGTGTTGGTCCTGGAAAAAGTATTCAGAAAAACTTCTTACCACAGTCTTCTTCTGATTTTATTTTTGCAATAATTATTGAAGAATACGGATTAATAGGAGGTTTTTTTCTAATGATAATGTACATGTGGTTGCTTTTTAGAATCGTGATTGTAGCACAAAAATCAGATACCGTTTTTGGTAAACTATTAGTGCTTGGAGTTGGCTTGCCAATAGTGTTTCAAGCATTAATTAATATGGCAGTTGCTGTAGAATTGTTTCCTGTAACAGGACAAACTTTGCCATTAGTTAGTAGTGGAGGAACATCTATTTGGATGACATGCTTAGCAATTGGTATTGTATTGAGTGTGAGTGCAAAAAGAGAAGAAGATAAAAACAAAGAAAATAAAGAAGATAATCCGTTAGAAATTCTTTCGGAAGCAATTTAATTAAAACAACCTGCGTGATTTTAATAATCGAGCAGGTTTACTAAAAAAAAATATTCGTGCATTAGTAACGAAAAAAATGAAGAAACATAAAATCATATTATCTGGAGGAGGAACAGGAGGACATATTTATCCTGCAATTGCTATTGCAAATGAATTGAAGTCGCGTTTTCCATATGCAGAATTTTTGTTTGTTGGTGCAAAAGACCGAATGGAAATGGAGAAAGTGCCTCAAGCAGGTTATGCTATTAAAGGACTTTGGATTTCTGGAATTCAGCGGAAGCTTACATTAAAAAATCTAATGTTTCCATTTAAATTATTAAGTAGTTTACATAATGCAAAAAAAATTGTAAAACAATTTAAACCAGATGTTGTTATAGGAACTGGAGGATTTGCTAGTGGACCATTATTGCAAATGGCAACCTCAAGTGGCGTTCCTGGTTTAATTCAAGAGCAGAATTCTTTTCCTGGAATTACAAACAAACTGTTGTCTAAAAAGGTGCAAAAAATTTGTGTTGCTTATGATGGTTTAGAGCGTTTCTTTCCAAAAGAAAAAATGATTAAAACTGGTAATCCTGTTCGTCAAGACTTATTAGATATAGATTCTAAAGTAGCAGAAGCTAGAAATTTTTTCAACTTAATTGAAGGCAAGAAAACCCTTTTGGTTATTGGTGGTAGTTTAGGAGCACGACGTATAAATGAATTAATAAGAGAGGAACTCGATTATTTTAACACATTAAACATACAGGTGATTTGGCAATGTGGAAAGCTGTATTATAAAACATATAAAATAGATGGGAACGAAAAGCATGTGCAATTGCATGAGTTTATAAACAACATGGATTTGGCTTATGCAGCAGCAGATGTTATTATTTCTAGAGCGGGAGCAAGTTCGGTTAGTGAGTTGTGTATTGTTGGTAAGCCAGTTGTATTTATTCCGTCACCTAATGTAGCAGAAGACCATCAAACTAAAAATGCCATGGCAATTGTTAATGAAAATGCAGCTTTATTAATTAAAGAAAGTGATTTGGTTGTAGATTTTGAAAACAAGTTTACACAACTTATGGCTTCACCAGAAAAGCAAAAAGAATTAGGAGAAAATATTAAAAAACTTGCATTAGTAAATGCAACAAAACAAATAGCAGACGAGGTTGAAAAGCTTCTAAGTAAATAAAACTAAATAATAAAACGTAACACTTAGCGTAGTCGAAGTGTCTTGAATTAATGAACTTAAATAATATACATAACGTTTACTTTATTGGTATTGGAGGTATTGGCATGAGTGCACTTGCGCGCTATTTTCAAGCAAACAATAAAAATGTAGCAGGTTACGATAAAACCCAAACTGCTATCACAGACAGCTTGGTAGATTTAGGTATTAAAGTTCATTATGAAGATTCTATTGCAAATGTAGCAGATGCTTTTTTAAATTATGATACCACCTTGGTTGTGTATACGCCTGCGGTTTCAAAAGATCATAAGGAATTAGCTTATTTTAAAAATGATAAAAATTTCACGGTTTTAAAGCGTTCTGAAATATTAGGGTTAATTACCGAGAATACTTTTTGTTTGGCTGTTGCAGGAACGCATGGTAAAACTACTACTACAAGTATTTTAGGGCATTTGTTGTACGAATGTAATGTAGCATTGACTGCCTTTTTAGGAGGCATAAGTGAAAATTATAATTCTAATTTAATTTTAAACGGAAGCAAAGTTTCTGTCGTAGAAGCAGATGAGTTTGATAGATCTTTTTTGACACTTTCTCCAGATTTAGCATGTATAACTTCTATGGATGCAGATCATCTAGATATTTATGGTGATGCTTCCGAGTTAATAAAATCATTCCAAGATTTTTCAAAAAAAATAAAACCAAATGGTAAGTTGTTTATTAAGAATGGTTTGCCTTTAAAAGGAATTACTTATGGAGTTGAAGACGATTCCGATTATTCCGCTCAAAATATAAAAATTGAAAATGGTGTTTATGTGTTTGATGTGAAAATGCCAAATACAACGCTAGAAAGAGTCCAATTTAACCTACCTGGTAGACATAATTTGTCGAATGCATTAATAGCCTTGGCGATGGCTGTAGAATATGGTTGCCCTCACCAGCAGCTCGCCAAAGCTTTAGCATCTTATAAAGGTGTGCAACGCAGATTTACTTACCAGATAAAATCCGAAGAATTGGTTTTTATAGATGATTATGCACATCATCCAGAAGAAATTAATGCAGTGTATCAAGCGGTTCGAGAAATGTATCCCGGTAAAAAAGTGTTAGCTGTTTTTCAGCCGCACTTATTTTCTAGAACAAAAGATTTTGTTGATGATTTTGCTTCAAGTTTGTCGCAGTTTGACGAAATAATGTTGCTAGACATTTACCCAGCAAGAGAATTACCAATAGAAGGTGTGAACTCTAATTGGTTATTGCAAAAAATTAAAAATAATAATAAACAGCTTGTTGCTAAAAATGAGTTGATTACACAAATAAAAAAGAGTAAAGCGCAAGTAATTTTAACTATTGGTGCAGGAGATATTGGAGCAGAAGTAAAACATATAAAAAATGCACTACATGTCTCGAATTAATTGGAATTACATAAAAACCTTTGTTCTGCTAGTGTTAGTAGTGTTTTTGTATGCTTTTTCGGCAACTAAAAATAAGGTAAGAAAAGTGTCGCAACCAAAAGTGCATTTTTTAGGGGATAATAATTTGTTTATAACGCAGGCCAATGTTAGTAAGTTGTTAATACAAAATCAAGAAAGGGTTACAAATGCATCTAAAGAAATTTTAGATTTGAATAAATTAGAATCTGCCCTAAATTCTAATCCAATGATAAAGTCTGCTGAAGTGTATCTTTCTGTAAATGGGGAGCTTAAGGCAGAAGTAGAACAAAAAAAACCTATAGCTAGAGTAAGTGCTAATACGTCGTATTATATAGATGACCAAGGAAGTTATATGCCTTTGTCATCTAATCATGCTGCAAGAGTGCCATTAGTAACAGGTTTAGTAAAAAAAGAAGCACTTGCTAATGTGTTTAAAATAGCAGAGAAAATTAATAAAGATGCTTTTTTAAGCAAGTATGTTATTGAGATTCATCAAAACGAAGATAGTAGCATTTATTTAAAATTGAGACAATCCACCTTTATAGTGCATTTAGGTCAATTAAATCAATTAGATAAAAAGATAAATAACCTAAAGGTGTTTTATCAAAAAGCATTAAAAGAAAAAACACTTAATAATTACAGTAAAGTTAATTTACAGTTTGATAACCAAGTAGTGTGCACCAAAACGTAAACTATGGAGAATAATATAGCAGTAGGACTAGACATCGGAACCACAAAAATTGTGGCTATGATTGGTCGTAAAAATGAATATGGTAAGGTCGAGATTTTAGGTATAGGTAAATCTAAAAGCCTTGGTGTACATCGTGGTGTAGTAAATAATATTACGCAAACCATTCAATCTATTCAATTGGCAATTCAAGAAGCAGAAACTGCTGCAGCAACCAAAATTGAAGGAGTAACCGTTGGTATTGCAGGGCAACATATAAGAAGCTTGCAGCATAGCGATTATATTACTAGAGCAAATTCTGATTTGGTTATTGACGAAGAAGATATAGATAGATTAATCAATCAAGTGCACAAGTTAGTAATGCTTCCAGGAGAAGAAATTATCCACGTTTTACCACAAGAATATAAAGTAGATGGTCAAGCCGAAATAAAAGAACCAATTGGTATGTATGGCGGAAGATTGGAAGCTAATTTCCATGTAGTAGTTGGTCAAGTATCTTCTATTAGAAATATTGGTAGATGTGTACAAAGTGCAGGACTAAATCTGGAGGGTGTAACGCTAGAACCCTTAGCATCTTCTAACGCTGTATTAAGTCAAGAAGAAAAAGAAGCTGGAGTTGCACTAATAGATATAGGAGGAGGAACCACAGATTTAGCCATTTTTAGAGATGGTATTATTCGGCATACTGCTGTAATTCCTTTTGGAGGAAATGTAATTACAGAAGACATAAAAGAAGGCTGTTCTATTATAGAAAAACAAGCCGAGCTTTTAAAAATAAAATTTGGTTCTGCATGGCCAGGAGAAAATAAAGACAACGAAATTGTTTCTATTCCTGGGCTAAGAGGTAGAGAGCCAAAAGAGATCACTTTAAAAAACCTCTCTAAAATAATACATGCTCGAGTTGTAGAAATTGTAGAGCAAGTATATGTAGAGATTAAAAATTATGGTCACGAAGAACAAAAAAAGAAACTTATTGCTGGAATTGTTTTAACAGGTGGTGGCGCACAATTAAAACATTTAAAGCAATTGGTTGAATACATAACAGGAATGGATACCAGAGTTGGGTTTCCTAATGAGCACCTTGCAGGTAATAGCGATGATGAGATTACAAGTCCATTGTTTGCTACAGCTGTAGGTTTGGTTATGGATGGCTTAAAACGAAATGAAAGAAAAAAAGCAGAAACTGTTGTAGAAACATCCGATTTTCTAGTAGAAGAAAACGAAGAGGCAAACGAAGAGAAAGAAGTAAAAGCACCAGTAAAAGAAAGACGTTCGTTTTTAGACAAACTAACCGACAGAGTAAAAGATTTTTTAGATAACGCAGAGTAAAGTAATACGTAAGAAAATAAAACCGAAATTCATGAGCAGCAACAAAGAATTCGAAACCAATATAGCATTCGATTTACCAAAAAACCAATCGAACGTAATTAAAGTTATTGGAGTAGGTGGTGGAGGTAGTAACGCTATCAACCACATGTTTCAACAAGGCATAAAAGGAGTAGATTTTGTAATTTGTAATACAGATGCACAAGCACTTCAAAACAGTGGTGTTCCCAATAAAATTCAATTAGGACTTAACCTTACCGAAGGTTTGGGGGCAGGAGCAAATCCAGATGTAGGAGAGCAATCTGCTATAGAGAGTTTTGAAGATCTACAACGTATGTTAGATACCAATACCAAAATGATTTTCATAACCGCAGGAATGGGAGGCGGAACTGGTACAGGTGCAGCACCAATTATAGCAAAAATGGCTAAAGATTTAGACATTTTAACCGTTGGTATTGTAACAATGCCTTTTCAGTTTGAAGGAAAAATGCGTAACGAGCAAGCCCAAGAAGGTATCGAGAAATTACGAAACGTAGTAGATTCATTAATCGTAATAAACAACAACAAACTTCGTGATGTTTATGGTAATCTTGGTTTTAAAGCTGGATTCTCTAAAGCAGACGAAGTGCTATCTACAGCAGCTCGCGGTATAGCAGAAGTTATTACACATCACTACACGCAAAATATTGATTTACGGGATGCTAAAACCGTTTTAAGTAATAGCGGAACAGCAATTATGGGATCTGCTAGTTCATCTGGACAAAATCGTGCACACGAAGCAATTCGTAAAGCATTAGATTCTCCATTACTTAACGATAATAAAATTATTGGTGCCAAAAACGTATTGTTGCTAATCGTTTCTGGGGCTCAAGAAATTACTATTGATGAGATAGGAGAAATCAATGATCATATTCAAAACGAAGCAGGTCATGGAGCTAACATAATTATGGGAGTTGGTGAAGACGATTCGTTAGATGAGTCTATTGCTGTAACCATTATTGCTACAGGATTTGATATCGAACAACAAGATGAAATCTCTAATACCGAAACTAAAAAGGTAATTCATTCTTTAGAAGAAGAGCAAACCTTAGAGCAAGATTTATCTAAAAAAGATAAAAGCCCAGCAATTATAACTCCAAATATTGAGTTAGAAAAAAAGGTAGAGCCACCAATTGTAAAGCATACTTTAGATTTAAATGAATTAGAAGATGAATTTGAAATTTCAAAAAAGGAAGTTCCAAAACCATTCAATTTAATTCCGACTACAGAAATCATTAAAAACATGCATGTCGTTTATGATGAGGTAGTTGCAAAAAAAGAAGAGAAATCGGAAGATAAATGTTTTGCAGACGATGATTTTGAAGAGGTCGAAGATTCTTTACAAGAAGATGATTTTGTAATTACGAATGCCACGCCAACCGTCGAAACTATAAAAGATTTTGAAGAAGAAGAACAGCAAATAACGCTTACTTTCGATATGCCTTTAAGTGAATCTACAAAGCCAAAAACTCCAACGGGGAAGCAAGAAATTCAAGAAGAAAAGGTGATTCATGATTTAAATAAAGAAGAAATTAAGGACTTACCAGTTAATGATTTTATTGAACTTGTAAGCGTTACCGAAACCAATAAAGATGGTGAAATACGTTATGCTTTAGACGATTATTTAGAATTTGAATCAAATGCAGAGCCAAAGAAAAAAGAACCAATTGTAGAAGTTGTAGACAAGGTATTAGACCAAGAGGTTGTTTTCGAAAAGAAAGTTGTAGAAAGCAATGTAACTGAAGAACAAGTAGAAGAAATTGACCCAATGAATAGTCCAATTTCAGACATGCTAAAAGAAAGAGCAGAAGAACGCAGACGTAAGATGAAAGACTTTAACTATAAATTCAATACTGCAAAAATTGATGATATAGAAAAAATTCCAGCCTACAAACGTCAAGGTGTAGATCTTGAAGATGTGCAGCATTCATCGCAAAAAAATAGTATTTCTGGTACTTCTTTAAGTACAGATGATAATGACGATATGCTATTAAGAAGTAATAATTCGTTTTTACACGATAATGTAGATTAAGGAAACTCTATTTTTAAAAAGGCGTAGTTGCATGCCTTCGTTTTCATAACGAAATCTCTTAAAATAAAAAGTTAAGTTTAGTGTTTAACTTCAACTAACCCGAAAAACTCACCCAGAGGTTTTTCGGGTTTTTGTATTACCACGAAAGTGGAAATCTTTTAAATGAAAGTGTTCTTCTGTTGAAATGCTTTAAAACTCTATAGAGTCAACTGCTCGCTTTTTCATATCTTTGCAATTCAAAATAAATACTATTATGAGCTTACAACAAGATATAATGACAGCGATGAAAGCTGCAATGAAATCTAAAGATCAAACAGCATTAGCTGCATTAAGAGCAGTGAAATCTGAAATACTTTTAGCACAAACAGAAACAGGATCTAAAGAAGAAATAACCGAAGATCAAGAAATAAAAATACTTTCTAAATTAGTTAAACAACGTAAAGATAGTGCAGCCATTTTTTCGGAACAAAACAGAGAAGATTTAGCAGAACCAGAACTAGCACAAGCCGAAGTTATTAGTCAGTTTTTACCAGCACAACTTAGCGAAGCAGAAATTGAAAAAGTAGTAGTAGAAACTATTGCAGCAACTGGTGCAGTAGGCATGAAAGATATGGGAAAAGTAATGGGAATGGTAAACCAAAAACTTGCAGGACAGGCAGATGGTAAAACAATTTCTACTATTGTAAAGGCAAAATTGTCTTAAACATATGTTATTTCCGGAGTAAAACACCCAAGCAGTCTGTTTAGTAGAATGCTAAGGGTAGTTATTACTGCAATTAAATAAGATTCCTGCTTTCGCAGGAATTATGGCCTCGTAGTTCAACTGGATAGAATATCAGATTTCGGCTCTGAGGGTTGGAGGTTCGAACCCTCTCGAGGTCACAAATAAAAAGAAAAGTTGCATGTCAAATCAAGCTCGCTTGAATTTGTAAATGCAACTTTTCTTTTTTCAAAGCGGAGCTTTCGAGGAGAAACGAGCAAAGCGAAGTTAGTCCTCTTTTAAGCATGTCAAATCAAGCTAGCTTGAATTTGTAAGTACAGCTTTATCTTTTTCAAAGCTGCGCTTTGAGGGAATAACAAGCACAGCGAAGTTAATCCCAATAATAAGTTTAAATCAATCTCGCTTTAACTTATTTTATGTGTAACGTTCTTAAAATCAAATAATTTCGTACATTTAAGTTCTCCCACAGAAATCAACATTAATTCTGTTGATACTGAATAAAACAACAAATAGCAGGATGGTATAATATACTGTCTTAGATTATTATTGGTTTTTTTTAGTAAAACAGAAAAGCTTTCGTTGAAAATTATTATTCCTTTTCGTGTAATTAAACTTTACTGTTTTTTGAATTATATCAATAGCTATTATTCTAATCTATAGAAATTAATTATGAGTACAGTTTCCTATAAAAAAATATGCACTATTAAAATAACGCATGAGTACTTTAATGCTTATTTAGCAGAAGGGGTTAGTCTGTCTTTAGGATGGATAACAGAACAAATAAAGAATCGATTTGATATTCAAATACAAACGATGCAGGATTCGTTAAACATATTTATTAATTCAGAGTTCGCTACAGAAGCATTTTTAAAATCTATAGAAAGTGTAACTACCAACAACTATTTTGATTTTAATATGGTAATATCGGATTCCGATTTTTACAATTACACCAATATTCCTTTTGGTTTTATTCCTTCTTATTTATATGCTAGTAATGCTATAGAAAACAAAAGCAACCCCAATACGGTAGAATTAATCCCTAAACCAAGTGCCGAAAATAGCAATGATAAATTTGCGACTATAAAAATCTATTTTCAGGATATTATTGAAGCTTCTTCTGAAAGGCAAGAGTTTTTAATAGCCTTAACAGCTAGAGCAACTTTTTGGCAATATCATATTATTAATAGAAATCTATCTAATCTATCTAATCCTTCTATTCAAGGTAATGTCGATGTGTCTTTTGGTGCACCTAAACAAGTTGTGTTAAAAAATGGACAACAAGCAATAAGCTTTACTGCTAATAAACCTTTAAAATTAAGCCAAACACCAAAGTATACATTCGATTTGATTGATGTAAAAGAAGAAAATAATCAAGTAATAACTAAGGAGATTTTCTCTGGTTTGCCTAACGCAAGCCCTCAAAACTTGGAGATTAGCATAGAACATGGAAATCAAAAGCTATTGTCACAAATATATATTTATATATAATATATGTAACTAATAAAATAGAACGCTATGACTGCAAAATATAAAACACCTGGAGTTTATATAGAGGAAGTAAATGCTTTTCATAACTCTATACTTCCTGTGCCAACAGCTATTCCAGCTTTTATTGGCTATACTCCTCAAGCTTCTTATGAAGGAAAATCGTATTTTAACATACCCACAAAAATCTCATCATTCGCAGAATTTAAATTTATATTCTGTTATCCAGATGCTCCAGCTTCGGCAATACCAAAACAACAATATAGTCCAGAATATTATCTGGTAAAGCAAAAGCAAAAACCAATAAAAGGAAGTTGTATTATTATTGCAGGTGATTTCTATGCGATAGTGCCAGATCCAAACACTATTTATTATATGTATAATAGTATTCGTCTGTTTTACGAAAATGGAGGAGAAGACGCCTATATTGTTTCTGTAGGAACTTATGGATGTCCTTCTAAAACCCCAATGCATCCTGACGATCAAATTGTAAACTCGAATGTGCAATTAAACGACTTACAAAACGGAATTGCTTTATTAAAAAAAGAGCAGGAGCCAACCATGTATATTTGTCCGGAAGCTACTTTGCTTTCTGTTGTAAATAATGCAACACTTATGCAATCTATGTTATTTCAAAATTTAGAAATGCAAACAGCAATTAGCATTTTTGATGTTATTGGTGGTCGTGATCCTGATCCTATACTTTATTTGGATGATATTGAAACCTTTCGAAATAATACAGGAGCTAGAGGCTTGTCTTTTGGTTGTGCTTATTATCCTTTTATAGGAACTACCATGATGCAGCAAACGGATATTGATTTTAACAGTTTATTTGGTGGAGATTTAGAACAATTAGAAGCGTTATTAAGCCTTGCTGAAAACGCAAATCAAAATATAACTAAAATCTTTAAAATGATTAGGGGCTTAGAGGATACAAATCTAACTATAGAAGCGCTTAATAGAGCTTTGTTAAATGCAAGTCCTTTATATTCTTTAATTATTAAAGAAACACTAATAGTAGCTAATATGCTTCCGCCAAGTGGTGCAATGGCAGGTGTTATCACAACAACAGATAATCAAGAAGGTGTATGGAAAGCTCCAGCAAATACATCTATAGTTGGAGCTGTTTCTTTACCTATTAAATTATCAAGTATAGATCAAGCTGGCTTAAATGTAGATGCAGTTTCCGGAAAGTCTATTAATGCAATTCGGTTTTTTAGTGGTAATAGTGTGCTAGTTTGGGGGGCAAGAACTCTAGATGGTAATAGTACCGATTGGAGGTATATACCCGTTCGTAGAATGCTTATTTTTTTAGAACAGTCCTGTAAACTTGCTACAAAAGCTTTTGTTTTTGAACCCAATGATAGTAATACTTGGTTAGTTGTAAAAAAGATGATAAGTAATTTTTTGACTTCCATTTGGAGGCAGGGTGGCTTTCAAGGAGCAACACAAGAAGACGCTTTTTTTGTGAGATGTGGTTTAAATGAAACCATGACTAATCAAGATATTTTAAATGATAATATGATTGTAAATGTAGGTGTGTCTATAGTACGACCAGTAGAGTTTATTGTTTTTTCATTTGTAATTCAAATGAAAAAATCAAACTAAAACAAGAAAACTAAAAATATGGCAATAGATGGAAGTAAAGAAAACGCAACTTGGCCAATGCCAAAGTTTAGATTTGAAGTAGATCTAGGAACCGAACTACAAGGTGTAGCATTTCAAGAAGTTTCAGGAATGGATGTAGAAAATCAGATTATAGAATATCGACATAGTAATAGTAAACTTTTTTCAACAGAGAAAATGCCTGGAATTGTAAAGTATGGTAACATTACTATGAAACGAGGTGTGTTTGTTAATGATAATACATTCTGGAAATGGCATGCAGAAATCTCAATGAATACTATTAAACGAAGGACAGTATTTATCAAATTATTAAATGAAAAAAGCGAAGTTTCTATGCAATGGGAACTTAACAACGCTTGGCCAACTAAAATTACGAGTACAGATCTTAAATCGGATGGAAGTGAAGTCGCAATAGATGCCTTAGAAATTGCTTACGAACAATTAACAATTTCAAATGGAAACTAAAAGCAATAATTCTTTAAACTTTAATTAAAAATAAACCAATGGCAGTAAGAAATGATATAGGTAGTGGAGGAATTGTAACTTTTGTAGTAAAAGTTGGTGGTAGTACTATTCCAGATGAAAATCGAGTATATTCTATTAAAATAGAACATGCAGTTAATAAAATAAGTACAGCTCAAATTGAAATTCTGGATGGTGATTTTAGTACTGGAACATTTGAAGCGAGTTCTTCTGATACATTTCTTCCTAGTAGAGAAATTAGTATTGAAGCTGGATATGATAATAATAACAAAATTATTTTCAAAGGAATTATTACGGAACAAACCATAAGTATTGACCATATTATAGGTTCTGCACTTATTGTAACATGTAGTGATGAAGCAATTAAAACAACAGTTGGTAGAAAAAGTAAAACCTTTATAAAAACAAGTGATAGCGATATCTTGACGTCTATTTTAGGAACCTATTCAGGTATCACTACCAATATTACTGCTACAACTTTTATTTGGCCACAACAAGTACAATATGATACAACCGATTGGGATTTTATATTAGTAAGAGCCGCAGCTAATGGTTTAATAGTAAAAACGATTAATGGTAAAGTTTCTGTTGAAAAACCAGATAGTGATACAACCTCAGTTTTAGAAATAGAATCTGGTAATAATCTTTATGAGTTTCATGCAAATCTTAATGCTATTAGTCAATTAGATAAAGTGAAATCTAGTTCTTGGGACTATGCAAATCAAGAATTAATTGATGCAGAAATGAAGAATAGTTTTTCTGGTCCTGGCAATTTATCAAGTACAAAACTTTCAGAAGTGGTAGGGTTAAAAACTTTTGATCTACAATCGCCAGCACCAATTAAAAACGACGAGCTCGAAAATTGGAACCAAGCTCAACTAATTAAAAATAATTTTTCAAAAATACAAGGCAAAGTTGTATGTCCGGGTAATCCTTCAGTTCAAATAGGCAAATACATCACCTTAAGTGCAGTGGGAGATCGCTTTAATGGAGATCATTTAGTATCTAAAGTAACTCATAATATTTCTGATGGTAATTGGATGACAGAATACGGAATCGGACTTTCAGATGAATGGATTGCTAAGCAAAATAAGACTAAAGCAATTTCTCCTTCAGGTTTATTATCTGGTGTAAATGGACTGTTTACTGCAACCGTAAAAAAAATAGACCAAGACCCAGAAAATCAATACCGAATTTTGGTAGATGTACCACTTTTTAATACTTCAGAAGAAGGACTTTGGGCTAGACTTTCTAGTTTTTATGCTTCTAATAATGCAGGTGCTTTTTTTATGCCTGAAATTGGCGATGAGGTTGTGGTTGGTTTTTTAAATGAAGACCCAAGATTTCCAATAATATTAGGAAGTTTATATAGCAATCCGAAGTTAAAACCGTCGGAAGGTCTTAATCCTAATCCGCACAATTCCACTAAAGCAATAGTGTCTAAATCTGGTATTGAAATTATTTTTGATGACGAAAATCAAACATTCACAATTACAACTCCAGATAAGAATAAAGTTGTGTTTAGTGATGCCGATAAACAAATTATTATTCAAGATCAAAATGACAATACAATTACCATGTCTCAAACTGGTATTGAATTAAAAAGCCCGAAAAGCATTTCTATTGATTCGAGTGAAAAAGTTAGTATTATAGGTGCTCAAGGAATTTCATTAGTAGCTCAAGGAGGAGATGTGAATGTAAAAGGTCTAAATATTCAACATAAAGCAGATGTAGAATTTTCGGCAGAAGGAAGTGCTTCAGCAAGTGTTCAAGGAGGAGGACAATTAACGCTTCAAGGAGCAATGGTAATGATAAATTAAACAAAAAGAAATATGCCAGAAGCAGCAAGAGTAACCGATTTTCACGAATGTCCAATGCAAACATCAGGAGTACCTCCTATTCCTCATGTTGGAGGCCCAATTCTAGGCCCAGGAGAACCAACGGTGCTAATTGGTGGTATGCCAGCAGCAAAGGTTGGAGATGCTTTAGTTTGTGTTGGTCCACTAGATTCCATTGCTACAGGGTCTGCAACCGTTTTAATTGGAGGTATGCCAGCAGCTAGAGTTGGAGATGCTACAGCACATGGAGGTAAAATAGTAATAGGCGCTCCAAACGTAATTATAGGAGGGTAAAATATAGAGTTGGAATTATTAAAACGAATATTTTGAATACATATAAGGGGAATTTACACGCAACTGTTCTATCTGTTTTAAAGGAACAAGAGTTAGAACAAAAGAAATTAAATGCACAATTAAATGCTTCACTTTTTAGTCATTATTATTTGCAAGGAGATGTGATTGTAGCACAAGAAAATCTAAAAATAACAAATCAAGAATTTGAAACAAAACATAGTATAAATAAGCAGCTAGTAAATATTAGTAATATTTCAAATAACCTTTTAGACTATGCTAGGCAAGAAAAAAATGATGTTGATCAAGCAATTACAAATACTGCAGTTGCAGCTGGAAATGTTCAGGTAGCTGCAAATGCGATTTTAAAATTAACTTCAGATATAGCAAGTGTTTTTAGTAGGATAAAAGCAGAAGATTTTGGTGATGCTGTTGAGCAACTTGCAAGTGAGGCTAATGATCTTATGGTTATTACAGCCTATGATGCTGAAAAGACGTCGCTATTAGCTATGAATGCTTCTTCGTCTACCGCAAAAATTTCTTCTAATACAGTATTTGAAAAAGCAAACGCTACCAATATACTAGTTGAAAAATTATTTAAAATTATTGTGTCAGAGTTAGAAGAAGTCTCCAATAGGATAACAACAGATAATGTTTTGATTGGTCAAACAAAGCGTAAAGAAGAAAAAGCAAAAGGGAATTTAAAAACTAGTGTAATTAATTTATCGACAGCAGAATTAGCTTATTTTAAGAACAATAAAGAATTAAATTTAAATCTTAGAATACTAGAAAAAGCGGATGCTAATGATCGTTATTCCGTTAGTTTCGATACTATAAAAAGTCCGTTTAAAAAAGCGAATCAACCAATTAGTAATCCAGTAGAAAAGTATTTTATCTTTTTGGTAAAAGAGAAGAACAAAAATATTTTTAATTTAAATAGTGCAGAGCAAATTGTTTCCAAAGGTACTAATAATAAGGATTTCAAAGAAATTAAGGAATTTGATGATTCGGTTGAATTATCAATTACTATAAAAGCATTAAATGATACGGATGGAGAAAAACTGCAGTTAGGAGAACAATATGTAATTATAGTTTATGCTATCTATAAAACGGTATATAAAAAATACATTAATAATTTTGAGGATTTTTTATCGATACCTTCTCTGTCATTTAGTTTAGCACATTCGTTAATAGGTCCAGATATTAAAACCTTTGACATACAAGAAGAGCGAATTATTACTCCTTTAAATGAAACTATAGAAACCACATTTTCATTTATTATTCAAACAAAAACAAATCCAGATATTTCTGTTATTTATCGCTGTATGTTTTTACCAAATTATATAGCAAGGCAATATCAATATCAGGAGAAGAATATAGAAAAACCTTATTTCAATTTACTTTTAGCTGAGCAAGTTTCTAGTGGTAATTTTATAGAAGCAAGCTTAAAAAAAGATACCACTAAAAAAGGGGAAGTAAATACAGCGATGTATGTTGCTAAATTAGGTGCCGAAAGTACTGATGTTTATGGTAATATCATGGTAAAAGGTAATCGTTATACTCCAGTTGTTCTTACAATTCCTTTAGTAAAACCTCATTTTTTAGGGGAATACACGAATGCAGTTTCTAACCCTACGAATACTAAATCATTTGTTTTTCAAAAATGGAAAGATTAAAGAATTTAAAATGAAATAAATAAGCAAACCATGAAAAACAGCATATATAATATTAACGAAAAAAAGCAAGCTGCAATTAATGAATTAACAACGCAAGTATTTGATGCGCAATATGAAGTTGAACAATGTCAAACTATTGTTAGTTCGCTTAGAGAGAAAGCAAGTAAATTTCAAGGATTTCTTACTTCTTCTGAAGAGATTAAGAAACAGGCACAAAACAACCTTTTGTTGATAGAACAAATTCTTGCTGCAGCAAAAGATTTAGAGAGCAAATCTAATATAGCTTTAAGTGAAACCATAACCGCAAATGATGGGATAGATAAAATGGCTTCTTCAATGAAAACTGTTGTAAATAAGCTTATTTATAGTGCAGAAGTAATTAAAAAACTTCATACTTTAATAATTCGAAATAAAGCAAAGAATCCTCTTATTTCAAACGAATTGATTAATAGAATAATATCTTCAGAAAAAGATGCAACTAATGCAGTAACACTTGCTTTAGTCGCTTTAACATCTTCCTCTAATTCACAATCTTCTATTATGGAATCTAATGGGATTGCTAATTTAGAGAACCAAGAATCTATAAATTTAGTTTCAAATATAAAAGCCATTTCTAATTCGCAAGAGGATGCAATGAATGCTCAATCATTAATTTATAGCCAATTACAAAAAGCTTATAAAAAAGCAAAAGAGGAAAATATAAAAGCGATAAAAGCGAGCCAAATTACAATAAACCAGCTTGACGAAGCTATAAGTAATCTTAATAAAGCAGAAGTCAAGTTGCATTCATTACAAGCTGGATTAAGTGCTGCTAATGCAGCGTATTTAGGTTCTTAACACAAAACTAAAACAATAATTATGAATAATTTATATCAAAAATTTCACGAAGATTTTTATTTAAAAACAGGAGGATATATACCTTCAATAATTCAAAATCAGAATCTGTACCCTGGTGACTTTTTTCAAATTAAAGATGGACAAATGGTTGTTTTAGGGAACGTTTTTAGAGATGGGATTGTAGACAAGAATGATTGCGAAATAGAATCTAACATACTATTAAATGCCGCAAACTGGAATTTTAATGAAGGAGTTTCTAAACCATATTCTGGTAGAACAAATGGTGAAAATGCTTTAGAAGGAAATTTTGAATGGAGTAAACAAATATTAGCATTTAAAAGTGCTGGTAGTTATTGGTTTACAGCAAACAATCCGAAATCTACAAAGCTTTTTAATTGGAATGCTATTAAGGATGCGCTTATTATAAAAATGACTCAAACATATTATTCCTTTCGCGAATTGTATGTTGTTAACGAATGTGCAACTGCAGAAGGTTGGTCTTTAGTAGTTTCAGGTAATAGTGATGCAGAATTAGAGTTAGCTACTGAAGCAGAAAATTTTGGACTACAAGATTTGTTTTGCCATGATACTACTAAAACAATTAGCTCGCGAAATATTGAGTATTACCAAAGAGAAGACAAACGAATTCCTCAGTTTTTTAAAGCAAAAAAATTAACTGTTAAGAATGAAAAAGTAGAAGCCTTTATAAGAGATTTAATTTCTAAACAAAAGAATAAAGAGGATTGGGCTAACGATTTTTTTAATCAGGATTATTATCAGGATCCTAATTTTGTTTCTCAAAAACATTGCGTAAATATTGCGTCTAATGTTTTAGATATGCTACCCCCAAATACGCTAAATCCGAATACTGCACTGAGTTACTTTAAATGGGAAGATGCAAATTTAGAAGATATTAATAAATTATTTATACGCTATGGGTCAAACGGAAACTTTAAAAACGATATACAATGAAATCGATTGGTTACAAAAAGTAATAGATCAAGTTCTTAAGAGTTATTTAAAACAAGAAGATAACCAAAATAAATGGCAAGATATTCCCTTGCCTAATCTGGAAAATAAAAGAGATTATTATGCTACAAGTGTTATAAGTTGGGAGCTTAATATCTACCAACGATTAGTGCTTGTGTTAGCTATGACTCCAAATATTAAACCAGAAATTCTGGATGTTTTCTTAGAAAAAAATCAAATATACAAAAGAGAATTCACTGCGTTTGGTGGAATAATAGATGAAAAACATAGAGGGTTTCTGCCAACTGGTGAAACAGTTATGTTTCTAATTTCTGCAACAAATCCTGCGTTAAGGTATGAAGCGATGCATTTATTTAACCGGGATTCTATTTTAATTAAAGAAGATGTTATTGCATTGAGTAAAACAAAAAAATATATTCCTAAATACAACGGGATCCTATCTTTAAATGACCAATGGCTAGATTATTTTATTACAGGATATATGCAGGAAGTAAAACAAATACCCAGTTTTCTAGCAAAAAAAATAAGCACAAAATTAGAGTGGAATGATCTTGTGCTAGATGATACTGTTTTAGACCAAATATTCGAAATAAAGACATGGTTACAACATGGTAGTACAATTATGAAAGATTGGAAATTAGAACAAAGGTTAAAGCCAGGATTTCGCGCTTTTTTTCATGGTCCTCCTGGAACTGGGAAAACGCTTACCGCAACCTTACTTGGTAAAGTCACAAATAGAGATGTGTATCGAATAGATTTATCAATGGTTATTTCAAAATATATTGGTGAAACCGAAAAAAACCTCAGTAAACTATTTGATAAAGCCCAACAAAAAGGATGGATACTCTTTTTTGATGAAGCAGATGCGCTATTTGGTAAACGAACTAACGTGAGTGACGCACATGATAGTTATGCGAATCAAGAAGTGTCCTATTTATTACAACGTATAGAAGATTTTTCTGGTGTGGTGATACTTTCTTCTAATTTAAAAAATAATATAGATCAAGCTTTTATTAGAAGATTCCAATCTATAATTCCTTTTAGTATGCCAAATGCGGATTCTCGTTATCAATTATGGAAGAATACATTTTCTAATGGTTGTAAATTATCTAAAGATATTGATGTAAAGCAACTTGCACAAGATTATGAATTATCAGGTGGAAGTATTAATAATGTACTTAGATTTTGTGCATTAAAAGCAGTAGAAAGAAATTCTATTGAAGTCACAAAAAAAGAATTACTAGAAGGTGTAAAAAAGGAATTCCAAAAGGAAAATAATACTTTAAATAGTATTTAGTTACAGCATGATGGAAAAGTCTAAAGTAATTATAGATGGGACAAAAAGACAATTATTTAAATTGGTTTATAACAATTGGCATCATCGTATTCCAAATGAATTTCGTAAAATAATGATTGCAGAATCTTTGAATAAAGCCGTTATAGAAAAAGACATGAACATTCATGGCTATCTTATAATGGAATCTAAAATGATTTTGTATGTGGAGTTGATAGGAGAACAAACAAAGCTTTGGAAACAATTTTATGATTGTTTTAATTCTACTTTCAAAGCTTATTTATATGAAAAGGAACAAAATGGTGAGATCACAAACGTAGATTTTGGAGGTGGAATAGCAAGCTTTTTTTTAACACAGAAATTGTACGATAAAGATTTAGAATTAGTATTAACTGGAAGGAAAGTAATTAAACCTTATCATAACCCAAATTTCTTAAAATTGAAAGCTATATTAAAACAAACAAGGTATTGCTCTATACTAGATTATTCAGGAGGAATAAGTCCTGTATTGATTCATAAAACTACGTAAATTATTTGCTCAAGTATATATAATAAAAACCTACTATAAAGAAGAATAAAATGAAATTAAACGAAGATGTTTTTATTAATAATGCAGGATTGGTGCTTTTAAATGGGTATTTTCCATTACTTTTTGAAAGGCTTGCACTTACGGAAGGTATTCGTTTTAAAAATGAGAAATTACAATTACAAGCGGTTCATTGTTTACAATACTTGGCAACAGGAATAGAACAAACTGAAGCACCTTTTTTAGTTTTAAATAAACTAATTTGTGGCCTTCCTATAGAAACTCTAGGGAATGAGGAAACTCCAATTTCAGAAAATCAAAAAGAACTTATGCAGGGTTTATTGGATGCAGTAAAATCCCAATGGACTGCTATTGGAACTACTTCTCATGACGGACTTCGTAAGAATTGGTTTCAAAGAGAAGGAAAGCTTTCCGAAAAAGTAGCACACTGGGAATTAACTGTGCAAAATAGATCTTATGATATGTTGCTATATAAAGTCCCTTTTTCTTTTAGAATCCTTAGTTTTCCTTGGATGCTAAAACCATTACATGTAAATTGGCAGTATTAATTTTCTTCAAAATTACATAAAGCCTACTTAAACTAAATGATTAACTCCTTTTTATTACAGCAAGCAGATTCGGAAAGCACACCTTTAGTTTTTAAAATCGTCCTTGTTATTCTAGCTATACTTGTGGCACTTATGGTAATATTTACCGTTTTTCGTAGCTTATTTATGTTCTTTGAAATGGCATATGTGGAGTATTTTAAAAAGCAGCAGTTTTTTGCAAATCCATATTTTAGAAAAAAAAGACTAGCAAAGGAGTATAAATCTATTCTAAAACAAGAATTCGATTTCTACAATCAACTAAAGCCTTCAAAACAAAAGCATTTTGAACATCGTATTCAGTATTTTATTACACAATGGGAGTTTGTAGGAAAAGATACCGAAATTAATAGTACGATGAAAGTCAAGGTTGCTGCAACTGCAACAAAATTGACGCTTGGTTTTAGAGATTACAAAATTAGTGCTGTAGATAAAATAGTAATATATCCTAAAACATATTTCTCAAGTATTAATCAACAAATGCATAAAGGGGAGTTTAATATGTCTTACAAAGCTTTAGTTTTTTCTTGGGAAGATTTTGAAAAAGGGTATGCTATTACAAGCGATAATCTAAATTTAGGTGTACATGAATGTATTCATGCCATGCATATTACCTTTTTAAAATCTAGAAGGTATAGTACCAGTGCAGCTATTTTTTTAGACTCATTTCAAGAGCTTACAGCATATATAGAAACCAATAAGTCTGTTAAAGAAAAGCTTGTTTCTTCCGGTTATTTTAGAGATTATGCCTTCGAAAATCATTTTGAATTCATATCGGTTTTAGTAGAAAATTTTATTGAAACCCCAAGCGAATTTCGATCAGAGTTTCCCAAAATTTATGACAAAGTAAAACAAATGTTAAACTTTAATTTTGCAGGATATTAACTGTTTGCTAGCCTTTTTAAGTTAGCAATGGCAGCAGTAGGATTCTCGCTTTTAAAAACGTGACTTCCAGCAACAAAAGCATCTGCGCCAGCTTCTACAAGTTTTTCAATATTTTTATCGGTGACACCACCATCAATTTCAATTCTAGTGTCTAAACCTTGGTCTTCTATCATTTTACGAAGTTTTTTAACTCTAGAATAAGTCATCTCTTCAAATTTCTGACCGCCAAAACCTGGGTTGATGGACATTAGTAAAACCATATAACATTTAGGTAAAATATCCTCTAAAACAGAAACTGGAGTTGTTAGGTTTAATACCACGCCAGCTTTACAACCAGCATCTTCAATTTGTGTAAGTGTTCTATGTAAATGTACAGTAGATTCATGGTGTACAGTTATAATATCTGCACCAACTTTAGCGAATTCTTCAATGTAACGTTCTGGTTTTTCAATCATTAAATGTACATCTAATGGCTTTGTTGCATGTTTTTTAATAGCAGCAATTACTGGCATTCCATAGGATATATTAGGTACAAAATGACCATCCATTACATCAATGTGAAACCAATCTGCATCACTATTATTAACCATTTCTGTATCACGTTGTAGGTTGCCAAAGTCTGCGGCAAGCATCGAAGGAGCAATTATTTTTGAAGCCATTTTTAGTTTTTGTTGTGTTTTGCAAATATAGAAAAGTCTTTTCTAAAGTCTCTCCACTTTGTGTAGGGATTTAAAAATGGGAAGCTTCTTCTTTTCGCGAATATGTACGATGAGTTTTAAAATGAGTGAACCCAGAGTAATCAGCTCTGGGTTCTTTCATCAATCAAAAAACGAACAGTTATGAGATACCCGATTTCTCGAGCTTAAACTGTTTGTTACGGTAATTTAGTCGTAATATTTAATAATTACTATCCTAAATATGTTTTTAATATTTTACTTCTAGACGTATGTTTTAATCTACGAATAGCTTTTTCTTTAATTTGTCTAACACGCTCACGAGTTAAATCGAACGTTTCTCCAATTTCTTCAAGAGTCATTGGGTGTTGGTTTCCTAAACCAAAGTATAAACGAATAACATCTGCTTCACGAGGAGTTAATGTTTCTAAAGCACGTTCTATTTCTGTACGTAAAGATTCGTGTAATAAATCACGATCTGGATTTGGCGATTCACCAGAGTTTAATACATCGTATAAGTTAGAATCTTCCCCTTCTACTAAAGGCGCATCCATACTTACGTGACGACCAGAATTTTTCATAGACTCCTTAACATCGTTAATAGTCATGTCTAATTCTTTAGCAATCTCTTCTGCACTTGGTGGTCTTTCATGTGCTTGTTCTAAGAAAGCAAACGTTTTATTAATTTTATTAATAGAACCAATTTTGTTTAAAGGCAAACGTACAATTCTAGATTGTTCTGCTAAAGCTTGTAAAATAGATTGTCTAATCCACCAAACCGCGTACGATATAAATTTAAAACCACGAGTTTCATCAAAACGTTGTGCAGCTTTAATTAAACCTAAGTTTCCTTCATTAATTAAATCTGGTAATGTTAAACCTTGATTTTGGTATTGCTTCGCTACAGATACAACGAAACGTAGGTTAGCCTTTGTCAACTTCTCTAAAGCAACTTGATCTCCTGCTTTAATACGTTGTGCTAATTCTACTTCTTCGTCTGCTGTAATTAAGTCAACCTTACCAATTTCTTGTAAATATTTGTCTAATGAAGCGGTTTCTCTATTGGTAACCTGCTTGGTAATTTTAAGTTGTCTCATCTAATGTTTTCGTGTAAAAATTTGTGTGAATAAAACGTTCTATATAGTTATACGTAGAAATAACAGTAAATGTTACAAAAAGTTTCATTTTATTTTTTTGACGTTCCCTTTTTAAGCAAAAAAACTTAAAAGGGCAGGCTTTTCGTTATATCTTTTTTAAGAAAAATAAAAAAGGATGCCACTACAATCCTTAACGCGCTTAACAATTATCTTTTTCAATTACAGGGTGTTACGTCTAGTTAATTAACGCGTTAACCAACCGCTTTTAGCAGCAGTTGCTATAGCGTAAGGTGTAATCCAAAATAACCCAAAGGTATATAAAATACTATATGGATAAGCCCAAAAACCTTGAGAAGATTTATGTTTATTTGTAAAAAACACCAACGAAAAAGTGGATAAAATTAAAATACTAACCATTGTAGAACCTAAAAAAAGCAATGGATGTACTAAAACAAAGAATAGCATAAAAAGAATTAAAGGATAACTCATTATTAAGTGCATAAAATGACTAATAAATAATAATCTTGTTCCTGTTTTTTTTCCTTCTCTAAAATTGGTGAAGACATATTTTCCCATTTCTAAATTTTCACGAACATTACTTCTTCCCCAGCGAATAAACATTTTATAAAGCCCTAAATATTCTTCTGGTACATTCGTGTAGGCAATAGCGTTTTTTTGAAAGAGAACATGTTTCCCCTGTTTTAAAATCATGTTAGTCATTGCTCTATCTTCTCCAATATCTGAAGGAGTTCCTCTAAAAGTTTGGTTTATCCATTCTGGTAAGCAGTCCGAAACGGCTGTACTACTGTAAGCAGCTAAAGCACCAGGAGTGCATAATACCGATTTTAAATTACTTTCTGCCGAACGTACAAACTCAAAACTCATTACAAAACTTACATCTAGCATTTTAGGAAGCATTTCCTTTTTGTTATTTAATACTCTAATATTTCCTGCAACAGCGCCACAATTTTTGTCTTTTACAAAAGGGCTAACTAAGTTTCTAAGGGTGTCTTCTACTACAATCGAGTCACTATCTACCGTTATAAATATTTGTCCAGTACCTATATGAAACCCTTTGTGTAAAGCATGACGTTTTCCCATGTTTTTAGGTTGTTTTATTATTTCTAAACAATCGCCTAGTTGTTCTTTGGCGTCTAGCATCCATTTCCATGTGTCATCTTTGCTACCATCATCTATAGCTAAAAGTTGTAATTTATGTTTCGGATAGTTGCTTTTTGCTAAACTCATTAATGTGTGCCAAACTTGTTTTCCTTCGTTATATGCTGGAACAATTACGGTGCAAGTTGGTAATTCACTATCGCATACAGAACTAATAGGTTTGTATTTTATATAGTGGTAGGCTGTATATATAAAAAACAAGGTTTTGTAAATAAATAGACTTGTAGCAATAATTATAAATGTATAACCTATTTGTGATCCCGTTGTGTAATTATTAAACGTATTGAAATCATTATGAAATACAGAAAAAAAATAAATACCCATTAAAAGGAGTAAAAAAGTACTTAACAGTACCATTTTGTTTTGTGAGTTTTCTGTTTTTTTATTTGTGTTTAAAAAGGTTTTAAAAAAGCTGTTTAATTTTTTAGAATTACTTTTTGAGGGTTTTGGGGATTTTGTGGACATAAATCTTTTGGTTGTTAAGTTTCTATTTACAATTAGATTTACGTGGATGTTGTAGGTTTAGATGTTTTAAAATAACGATTTAAGTTTTTTTTAAGTTTTAGAATATTTATGTTTTAATTCTATGTGGTTTAACAAATAATTTAAATAAAAAAAGAGTTTAAGGAATTAAAAAACCCAAATAGAAATTCATCTATTTGGGTTTTTAATTTAAAGTTTTAAAATAAAAATTTTATTTATCTTCTCTAGGTTTTCTATCGTCACGTCTGTTATCACGTCCGCGATTATCTCTCCCTCTGTTATCACGTCCACCAGAACGTTTATCATCTCTTGGTGGTCTTTCTACATAACCTTCCGGTTTTGGTAAGATTGCTTTTCTAGATACTTTTTCTTTACGAGTTCGTTTGTCTATACCAAAGTATTTTACATCAAAAACGTCTCCCATGTTTACAACATCACTTACGTTCTCTGTACGTTCCCAAGCTAATTCGCTTACGTGTAATAACACTTCGTTTCCTGGTGCTTCTGTGTATTCAACAACAGCACCAAAATCTAACATTTTGATTACTTTTACTTCATATACACTACCAACTTCTGGTTTGAATAAAATAGCATCAATTTTTGCCATTACAGCATCAATACCTTTTCTACCAACACCTAATATTTCAACAATACCTTCTTCAGTAACAGGGTCTTCGTTAATAACGATAGTTGTTTCTGTTTCTTTCTGCATCTCTTGAATTACTTTTCCTCCAGGTCCAATTAATGCACCAATAAATTCATTAGGAACACGTCTAGAAACCATAGTAGGTGCATGCTCTTTAACATCTGCAGCAGGAGC
The DNA here is from genome assembly GCF_053604645.1 of Lacinutrix cladophorae. NCBI lineage: Bacteria > Pseudomonadati > Bacteroidota > Flavobacteriia > Flavobacteriales > Flavobacteriaceae > Lacinutrix > Lacinutrix cladophorae. The sequence continues at coordinate 881,829 of NZ_JBSHNR010000121.1, forward strand.
AGCAATTGTATCTGTTAATTTACCTAAGATATGTAAACGACCATCACGAGCTTGTTTTAGTGCATTCACTAAAATCTCGTAGCTTAATCCTTTTACTTTAATATCCATTTGGCAAGCAGTAATACCTTCAGCGGTACCAGTTACTTTAAAATCCATATCTCCTAGGTGATCTTCATCTCCTAAAATATCAGATAAGACAGCATATTTTCCAGATTCTGCATCCGAAATTAATCCCATTGCGATACCAGAAACAGGTCTTGTCATTTTAACACCTGCATCCATTAATGCCATTGTACCAGCACAAACAGTTGCCATAGAAGAAGAACCGTTAGATTCTAAAACTTCGGATACTACACGTACTGTGTATGGGCAATCTTCAGGAATCATTCCTTTTAAACCACGTTGCGCTAAGTTACCATGACCAACTTCTCTACGAGATGTTCCTCTTAATGGTCTAGCTTCACCTGTACAAAAAGGAGGGAAGTTATAGTGTAAATAGAAACGCTCTTCGCCTTCGTAAGATGGCATGTCTATTTGGTTTGCATCTCTAGATGTTCCTAAGGTAACGGTTGCTAATGCTTGCGTTTCTCCACGGGTAAATACAGAAGAACCATGTGTAGATGGTAAGTAATCTACTTCACACCAAATAGGTCTAATTTCATCTGTTTTACGACCATCTAAACGTAAACCTTCATCTAAAGTTAAGTTTCTAATAGCAGCTTTTTCGGCTTTGCTATAGTATTTAGATACTAAGTCTCCAAAATCTGCTAACTCTTCTTCAGTGAAAGTTGCTTTAATTTCTTCTTTAATTTCAGAAAAAGCCATTCCACGTTCTTTTTTAGAAGAACCTGCTTTGGCAATAGCATATACTTTATCGTATGCCATTTCATGAATTTTTTGTGCTAATGCTGCATCTTCTCTTTCTGGAGCGTACTCACGTGTTTCTTTTTTACCAAAAGCTTCTGCTAATTTTACTTGCGCAGCACATTGTACTTTAATCGCTTCGTGTGCAAATTTAATTGCATCTGCCATTTCTTCTTCAGAAATTTCATCCATTTCACCTTCTACCATCATTACAGAATCTGCAGAAGCTCCAATCATCATATCGATGTCAGATTCTGCTAATTGTGCTCTTGTAGGGTTGATAACGAACTCTCCATTTACACGACCAACTCTTGCTTCAGAGATTGGGCATTCAAAAGGGAAATCGGATAATTGTATAGCTGCCGATGCTGCTAAACCTGCCATTGCATCTGGCATAACGTTTTCGTCATGAGACATTAACTGTATCATCACTTGCGTTTCTGCGTGATAATCTTTTGGGAATAATGGACGTAAAACTCTATCCACTAAACGCATAGTTAATACTTCACCATCACTAGGTCTTGCTTCTCTTTTGAAGAATCCACCAGGATAACGACCTGCAGCTGCAAATTTTTCGCGGTAATCTACCGTTAATGGTAAAAAGTCTACATCACTTTGTTTGTAATTAGATACTACCGTACATAGCATCATACATTTTCCGGACTGAACAACAACGCTACCATGCGCTTGTTTTGCTAGTTTACCAGTTTCGATAGAGATTTCTCTTCCATCGCCAAGGTCTATGACCTCTTTAAATACTTTTGGAATCATAAATTTTTTAATTCTAATTAAACATTGGTAGTTGTGTTGTGTAGTTGTTGTGGACCAATGAAAAACTGTATTTAGCTTCTTCAATTTTGGAGTTTAGACTCTTCCAAATCGAGTTGATTTATAACAAAAAACCACGCTGAAAAGCGTGGTCTTTTTATTTAGATTATTTTCTTAATCCTAATTCTTTAACTATTGCACGATATCTTAAGATATCTTTCTTCGTTAAGTAATCTAGTAAGCTTCTTCTTTTTCCTACTAATTTTACTAAAGAACGTTCTGTATTATAATCTTTACGATTATTTTTTAAGTGTCCTGTTAAATAGTTAATTCTGTAAGTGAATAAAGCAATTTGTCCTTCTGCAGAACCAGTGTCTTTTGCACTTTTACCATGTTTTTTAAAAATGGCTTCTTTTTCTTTTTGATCTAAATACATGCTAATATTATTGTAAATGATTGTTATGTACACGAAAGCTCTTCTTTCGAGCGGCAAATATAGTTATTTTATATTTATATAGATATATAAATAATAAAAAAGACCTTTAATTTTTGGAGTTAAAGGTCTTTAGAGGTATTGTTCTTATTTTTAAGCTCTTAAAGGTTGGTTTTGTACCAAGTCTATATAGAGGTTTACTCGATTTTTTAATTCTTTTCTGTGTGTAATAAAATCTAAGAAACCATGTTCTAGTAAAAATTCTGAAGTTTGAAATCCTTCCGGTAGTTCTTTTCCAGTAGTATCTCTTACAATTCGTGGTCCCGCAAAACCAATTAAGGCTCCTGGTTCACTAATGTTAATATCTCCCAGCATGGCAAAGGAAGCTGTTGTTCCTCCTGTTGTTGGATCTGTACATAGAGAAATATAAGGTATTCCTGCGTCTGCTAATTGTGCAAGTTTTACCGATGTTTTCGCTAATTGCATTAAGGATAATGCTGCTTCCATCATTCGTGCTCCTCCAGATTTAGAGATTATCATGAATGGTAGTTTCTTTTTTAAGGCATAATCTGCCGCTCGAGCTATTTTTTCTCCTACAACACTTCCCATAGATCCACCAATAAAGCTAAAATCCATACAAGCAATTACTAAATCGTTACCTTTAGATTTCCCTACTGCTGTGCGTACTGCATCTTTTAGTTTGGTTTTTTCTTGAGCAGCTTTTAAACGGTCTGGGTATTTTTTGGTGTCTTCAAATTTTAAAGGGTCTTTAGATTCTAGTTTAGTATCTAACTCTTTGTATTTATTGTCGTCAAAAAGAATTTCGAAATATTCGTTGCTACCAATTCTAACATGATAACCGTCTTCTGGACTTACGTAAAAGTTTTTTTCTAGTTCTTTTGCGTCTACTATTTTACCTGTTGGTGATTTGTACCAAAGGCCTTTTGGTGTGTCTTTTTTTTCTTGAGTCGAGGTAGTGATACCTTTTTCTTTTCTTTTAAACCAAGCCATATAGATTTACGATTTTAGTTTTCTAAAATTAATTTAGTTAGTTCTTACTTTTAAATAAGGTAAGTGTGCAAAATTACTGATTTTATTAATACCAAGGAAAAATAGAGGGGGCTATCTTGTTTTCTTGTATTTGTAATATATACAAAATTCCGTTTAAGTGCTGATTAAAAACAGTTTAAACGGAATTTTATTTTATGTAATTACCTGTGTTTGCGTCAGGGATGGAGCAATTGTTGGAGCACATCTTTGATTGCGACTTGCGAGAGCCCGACCCTTGGGTAACGCCAAAATAATTTTAAAGGGTATTTACATTGTTTAGGTCTTCGAATGCTTTTTTAAGACGTTCTACAAATGTTTGTTCTCCTTTACGTAACCAAACGCGAGGATCGTAGTGTTTTTTGTTTGGAGATTCTGGACCGTCTGGACTACCTATTTGTGATTGTAGGTAGTCTGTTTTTTCTGCCATGTAATCTCTAATACCTGACATGAATGCGTATTGCATATCGGTATCGATGTTCATTTTTATTACACCATAACCTATAGCTTCTCTTATTTCTTCTAGTGTAGATCCGGATCCTCCATGAAATACAAAGTCGATATGGTTGTGTGGTAGGTTGTGTTTTTTAGATAAAAATTCTTGGGAGTTTTTTAGAATTTTTGGTGTAAGTTTTACATTGCCTGGTTTGTAAACTCCATGTACATTACCAAATGCTGCTGCGATAGTGAATTGGTCGCTTATTTTGCTTAATTCTTCGTAAGCATAGGCAACTTCTTCTGGTTGTGTGTATAGTTTAGATTCGTCTACATCGCTATTGTCTACACCATCTTCTTCTCCTCCTGTGATTCCTAGTTCTATTTCTAGGGTCATTCCCATTTTGCTCATTCTTGCTAGGTATTCTTTACATATTTCTATGTTTTCTTCAAGAGGTTCTTCGCTTAAATCGATCATGTGGGAACTGTATAAAGATTTACCAGTTTCTTTAAAATGTTGCTCACTTGCATCTAATAAACCGTCAATCCAAGGAAGTAATTTTTTAGCACAATGGTCTGTATGTAAAATTACTGGAACACCATAGGCTTCTGCCATTAAGTGTATATGTTTTGCTCCTGCAATGCTTCCTGCAATTGCTGCTTTTTGATTTTCGTTACTTAGCCCTTTTCCTGCGTTAAACTGTGCACCACCATTAGAAAATTGAATAATTACCGGAGCATTTAATGCTGCAGCAGTTTCTAAAACACCATTAATAGTGTTTGATCCAATTACATTTACTGCTGGTAAGGCAAAACCTTTTTCTTTAGCTAATTTGAAAATTTCTTGAACTTCTTTTCCAGTTGCAACTCCTGGTTTTATATTATGTGCCATTTTTATTTGGTTTTTTATTTAAAAATATGATTAACCAAAAGTACGCAATTTTTGAATAATTATTGCAGAATATGTAGATTCTTAACTAGAAAACTGCGATAACGTTTTCGTTGTAAATGCCTTAAAACGGATAGTTTATACCAATATTATATACTGCATTTCCAAAGTTGTAGTTTCTAAACCAGCGATTGTTTTCTAGTGCTGGATTGTAGGTTTTAAAGCCTAGATCAAGTCTTGCTACTGCAAATCCAAAATCGTATCGGATACCAAAACCAGAGCCAATAGCTATATCTTTTAAGGAGGAAAAGCTATTGAAAGTGTATGCGTCGTCTTCTACATCATCTAATACATTCCAGATATTACCAACATCGATAAATAGTGCTGCGTTTACATCTCCAAAGACATTAAATCTATTTTCAAAACTAAAGGCTAGTTTTAGGTTTGCTTCATTAAACTCGTTGTTAGAACCTGAACTTCCTGGGCCAAGACTATAGGCTGTCCATGCGCGATTATCGTTGGTTCCTCCAGCAAAGAAACTTTTAGAGAAAGGGATGTTTGTAGAATTGCCATAAGGTATTGCTATGCCTACAAATCCGCGAGCAGCAAGAACATTTTTCTTTCCTAAATCCCAATGACGAATATAGTCGAATTCTGTTTTTACAAATTGCGAAAATGCAACATTAAAAAATTCATATTGATCGTTACTGTTTTTTTCTAAGTTTAAAAGATTGGATGCTGTTGAGAATATATTTCCGGCTAATTCTAATTTAAAACGAAATATAGAAAAGGTTTCGTCGAATAAGTTTTCGCGCTTATCTTTTGTGTAATAATAATTTGAAGAAAAAATCAAGTTGTTTTCTGTTAATCTATCTTTACGTTCGCTTATTGCAGAAATGGTTTGGTAATCTTCATCTCCTGAAGTTAAGGAGGTATTATTGTTTATTAATACGTCTTCCATAAATAGATCTGCTTCTTCTGGAATGCTTAAATCGGCACCGTCTGTTGTGTAGTCTAAATCTTGAGCAATATTATTTAAATTATTATAGGAAGTTTCATAAACATTAAAATAATTGTCGGTGTTTAAGTTTCTTACGTATTGTGCGTTAAAAAGGTCTAGTCTATTGGTTACCATGTTATTGGGGAACCATTTGTAGTTGAAAGTTCCGGTAACGGTTTGTTTGTCTAAACCAATATTGGTTTGACTAGACATTGCTAAAGATATTATTGTGCTAGGAAACATGTGTTTGGGGATTATTTTTTCGGTATTAAATGGGAAAAATAATCTTGGGATGGTTAGTCTAAGATTTGCGCCTATTTCATTAATATCAAAAAATTGATCGCTATCATTTGCTGCATCTTTAGATGCGCCAATGGACCCAATAGCAGAGAGTTCTAGGGTTTCTGCTCCTCTAAATACATTTCGCATTAAAAGGCTTGGGTTTAAAGCAAAACCTACGGTTTGTATATTACTTTGTGAGACTTCGGCACTAAAACCAAACTTAAATTTCTTTAAAGGAGATAAATATATATTTGCTGTAAGTGTTGTGTCTTGGTTTTCTATATATTCTATATCTGGATATTTAAACGTTTTTAGGTTACTTAAATGTCTGTAAGAGCGTGTTTTATTGATGTCTTTAAAAATACTGTTTGGAGTGATAAAAACAGCATCTGTAAGAGCTTTAGGTTTAAAACGCATTTTGCCAATACTAAATAGGTTGTAGTTGTTATATGTTAAAGTATCACTTATGGTTTTGTTTCTGTTATCATAGGTGCTATTGGTATAAATGTTTACATCTTTGACTTTATATGTTTTAAAAGGTAGTCTGTAAATTGAGTCTTGTTTTCTAAGCAGGCGATTTTTTATTTGTAAATCGACCATTACTTTTTGGTTATTGTCAATAGAGTCCATCTCAAAATATATATATTCTTGACTAAAATGATAGACTCCAGAATTTAAAAATTGATCGGTAATACGTTGTAGCTCATTATCAAAGTTACTTGTTTTATATTGTTCTTTTTTTAATAATGATTTATGTGATTGTGTTTTATATAAAGAGTCTAAAACAGGAGAGTCTATTGATGTTGTAAGAGAGTCTACAAAATATGCTTTTCCAGTATTTACTGTATATTTTATAGTTGCTTTTTTGTTGGTTAAGGTATCGGTTTTTGCAGATGCTTTTACATTAAACCAACCATTGTTAAAGTAATAAGCTTCTAAAATGTTTAATGATTTTTTAGTTCTTGTTTCATTAACAATTACTGGTGCTTCTCCAGTTTTTTTTAGCCAAGCATTAAAATTTATTTTTGCTTGTAAATATTTATCTAGTTGTTTTTTAGAAAGAAAGTTTTCTAATCTTGCCTTGCGTTTTGGGTTTCTGTTAATTTTTTCATTTACAATAGAATCTATATTTGGTCTAGCAGTATTGTAAATGTGTAATCGTAATGGAATACCTAAAAGCTTTCTGTTTGGGCTTTGGTATAAAAGGTTATTTATTCTTTCGGTATTTACTTTTTTGTTATTTACAACAATAGTGTTGTTAACTAGTAAGTGTTCTTTTTCACCAACCCTTTTAACTGCATCACAAGAAGCAAAAAGTACTGTAAGTAATACAAAAAATACTATTTTAAAGGACTGTAATTTCAAGAATGTTATGTGATAAATTAATACTAATTTTGTTTAAATGAATTTAAGGTTTCATCTTTATCCAGAAAAACCTTTTTTATAGTTTCAAAAATACATTATTTACATGTTAACCAAAAGCCAAATAAAATTAATAACTAGTTTAAAGCAAAAAAAGTATAGACAGCAAGAAGGTTTATTTGTTGCAGAAGGTATAAAAACGATAAAAGAGTTATTAGATTCTTCATTAACGTTGTATCATGTTTTTACTACTACATCCTTTCATTTAGATACTAAAGAGGAAACTATTATTACAGAAAAGGAATTAAAAAAAATTAGCTTTTTAACCACACCTAATACCGCTTTAGCTATTTTTAAAATTCCAGATGCAACATCGATTAACGCTAATAATTTAATAGTTGCTTTAGATAATGTTAGAGATCCAGGGAATTTAGGTACCATTATACGATTATGCGATTGGTTTGGAATAGTAGATTTGATTTGTAGTACTGCTACTGTAGATTGTTATAACCCAAAAGTAATTCAAGCAACAATGGGTTCTATTACGCGAGTAAATGTAAGTTATCTAAATCTGGAAAATTTTTTAAAAGAAAATGAAACAGAAGTTTTTGGTGCTTTTATGGATGGAGAAAATGTATATAAAAACCAATTACCCAATAAAGGGGTTTTAGTTTTAGGGAACGAAGCAAATGGTATTTCTGCAACTACAGAAGTATTGGTGACTAAACGAATTAGTATTCCTAGGTTTGGGCAGATTCAAGCAACCGAAAGTTTAAATGTAGCTACTGCTACAGCGATTTTGTTAAGTGAGTTTAAAAGGAGTTAATGTGTTTCTATAAACAAGACTAGCCCTTTTTACTAGTTTATTGAAAGGTTAAGTTTATAAACAAACCTCTTGTTTTCATACTAGCAACATTACTGGTCCAAGGACTATTTGGATCTACATCAGGAACTAATTCTTCATTCATAGCAAATATACCACGAATAGAAGGTGTAAATTTAAAAAAGAACATATAGAAATCGATACCAAAACCTAGCTCATAAAAAAGGTTGTTTTTTTTCATTCTAAATTCTCCAGAAGAATTATCATCAGGGTTATCTTGATTACTCGATAAGTTTAAAGCTGTAGAAATACCTCCAACAATAAAAGGTTTAAAATTGTTTAGTCTTTTTGTAGATAATTTTAATAATAGCGGTATGTGTATATATGTAGATTTAACTTCTCTTATTAAATCTGCTTCCGTAAATTCTGTTCCAGCAAAGTAACTTTCGTCATAAATTAAGTTACGAGAAGTAATAGATAAGCCAGGTTCTAATCGTATATCAATATAATCGTTGATTCGTAAGTTTCCAATAAGTCCAACATTAAAACCTGTACTGGTTTCTACTTGAATATCTTTTAAATCTTGGTTGTAGTCAAAATTAAAATCATAGCTATTAAAACCAAGAAAGTAACCATAGCTTAGTCTAGCTTTGTCAATATTTTCATTGTTTTTTATTTTCTCTCTACTAAATAGTTGTGCCGAAGATGTTTGAAAAACAAATAGTGTAATTAGTATAGCAAGTATATTTTTCATAAATTATTTTGACGATTTATAGATTGTTGCCACACCAAATGTTTGTGGGAAATCTGTAACATTAATAAACCCAGTTTCTCTTAAAATATTGTTTAAAGCTTCTCCAAAAGGAAAAACGGAAGCAGATTCACATAAATATTTATAAGCACTTCTATCTTTAGAGAATATTTTGCCAATTAGAGGGAGAATATTTTTTGTGTAAAAATTATACCCTTGTTTGTAAGGTGTTTTTGTTGGCATAGAAGTTTCTAAAATAACAAAAGTACCTTTAGGTTTTAATACTCTATGAATTTCTTTTAGCCCTTTTTCTAGCGTTTCAAAATTTCTAACACCAAAAGCTACGGTTATGGCATCAAAAGAGTTGTCTTCAAATGGCATGTTTTCACTATCGCCTAAAACCATTTCAATAGTGTTTTCTAAACCATGCTTGTTTATTTTGGTTTTACCAATATTAAGCATGCCGCTACTAATGTCTAAGCCAATAATTTTTTCAGCATTCGTTTGTGCAAGGTTAATAGCGAGATCTCCAGTACCAGTTGCAATATCTAAAATAGTTTTTGGTTGTGTTTCTTTAACCATTGCAACTACTTTTTTTCGCCAAGAAACATCAATTCCAAAAGAGATAACTCTGTTCAAGCCATCATAATCTTTAGAAATAGTATCAAACATTTTGGTAACTTGTTCTTTTTTACCTAAATCGCTATCCTTGTATGGTTTTATTTTCGACAAATCTATTTTTTTGGCAAACTTACATATTTTTTTTATTTTAATAGTTCTTGAGTAATCAAATCAAATACGGCAACTTATTTGAATCTTAATAATTTGCAGTATATTTGCATACTTTTTATTTTAAAAACAAATGAAACATGCCTAACAAACCTATTAATGGTTTGTTATTTATTAAATGCATATTACATCTGACTTTTTAAAAAAAATTATTTAATAACAGATGAAAATAATTATTGCTGGAGCTGGTGAAGTAGGATTTCATTTAGCAAAATTATTGTCTTACGAATCGCAAGAAATAACCTTATTAGATACTAATAAAGATAGTCTGTCTTATGCAGATAATCATTTAGATATTAAGGTGATTAAAGGGGATGCTACGTCAATTTCAATTTTAAAAGAAGCAAATGTTAACCAGAGTGATTTACTAATTGCTGTAACCGCTTCAGAAACTACAAATATTACTGTTTGTGTTTTAGCAAAACAACTTGGTGCAAAACGTACCATTGCTAGAATCTCAAACACCGAGTTTATAAACCATAAGGATGAAGTTGGTTTTACCGAATTAGGTATCGACGAATTAATTTCTCCAGAATCATTAGCCGCATCAGAAATTAATCTGTTATTAAATCAGTCTGCATTTAACGATAGTTACGAATTTGAAGAAGGCGCGCTAACTATGGTTGGTTTAAACTTATCTAGAACGGCTTCCTTTGTTGGTAAAACAGTAAAAGAAGCAGCGCAATTGTTTAATGAAATTCATTTTATTCCAATCGCAATTCAACGTTTTGGTACGCAATATACTATTATTCCAAGAGGAGATACACAGTTTAAAGAAGGTGACAATGTCGTTTTTATAACTAGTGAAGGAGGAGGAGAAGAGTTATGTAGAATGACAGGGAAAAGTAATACGGAAATTAAAAATGTTATGATACTTGGAGGGAGTAAAATTGGTTATAAAACCTCTAGAGATTTATGCAATAAAAGTTTTAATGTAAAACTTATTGAAAAAGATAAAGAGCGAGCATTTGATCTTGCAGATGAGTTAGAAAAAGTGCTAGTAATAAATGGAGACGGAAGAAATGTAGATTTGTTAGACGAAGAGAATATTAGTGATATGGATGCTTTTATTTCTGTAACAGGAAATTCGGAAACCAACATTATGTCTTGCTTAGTAGCAAAATCTAAAGGGGTTAAAAAAACAATTGCACTTGTAGAAAATATGGATTACTTTGAGCTATCTCAATCTATTGGTATTGATACGCTTATTAATAAAAAATTACTTGCTGCAAATAACATTTTTAGATATATACGTAAAGGCGAAGTTGTTGCAATGACTAAACTGAATAACATGAATGCAGAGTTATTAGAGTTTAAGGTAAAAGCAACCTCGGAAATTAATAACAAGTTTATTAAAGATGTAGGTTTTCCAAGATCAGCAATTATTGGGGGTGTTATTAGAGATGGAAAAGGACATATAGCATTAGGAAGCTTTAAAATACAAGAAAACGATAATGTTGTGGTGTGTTGCTTGCCAAGATCTATTAAGCGCGTTGAAAAAATATTCTTGTAAATGAAAATGAAAGCAATTAAGCTTAACTACAAAATTATTTTCCATTTTTTCGGATTACTATTATTGTTTAATGGTGGCTTTATGCTATTGTCTTCACTAATAAGTTTGATTTATAAAGATGGTGTAACTTTAGAGCTGTTTCTTTCTGGTATAGTGACATTGTTGGTTGGTCTTTTTGGTATGGTTTATACTAGAAATCACAGCAAGGAAATGAATAAACGTGAAGGCTATATTGTAGTTACTTTTGGTTGGGTAGTGATGTCACTCTCTGGAACACTGCCTTATGTTTTTACAGAAAGTATCCCGCAATTTACAGATGCTTTTTTTGAAACTATGTCTGGTTTTACAACAACAGGAGCTTCTATTTTAAATGATATAGAAGTAGTGCCTGAAGGTGTTTTGTTTTGGCGAAGCCTAACCCATTGGATTGGAGGAATGGGTATTATCGTACTAGCAATAGCTATTTTGCCTTTATTAGGAATTGGAGGGATGCAACTTTTTGCAGCCGAAGCTCCTGGGCCAAGTACCGATAAATTACATCCAAGAATTACCGATACTGCCAAACGTTTATGGTTAATTTATTTTGGTTATACTATAGCCGAAACGATTTTACTACAAGTAGCAGGAATGACATTTTTTGATGCTATTAATCATTCTCTTTGTACTTTGTCTACAGGAGGTTTTTCAACCAAAAATGCTAGTGTTGCTTACTGGAATGATAAGCCTGTTATACAATATATAATAATCGTATTTATGTTTTTAGCAGGAACTAACTTTGTACTAAGTTATTTTGCTTTTAAAGGAAAAGTTCAGAAAATTATTCGTGATGAAGAGTTTAAACTCTACTTTAAATTTGTCGCTATTTTTACATTAGTTGTTGCATTGATAATTTATTTTAAAGCAGATCTTACAGAGTCATCTATTGCACATCCAATGGTTTGGGGTGAAGGAGAAAGTGCTTTTCGTCATGCTTTATTTCAAGTGTTATCTGTTATAACTACTACTGGATTTGTAACTGCAGATTATACTTTATGGACTCCGTTTTTAGTGGTTTTCTTTTTTGGTATTATGTTTCTTGGTGGATCTGCCGGAAGTACTTCTGGAGGTGTTAAAGTGGTTCGTCACTTAGTGCTTATTAGAAATGGGTTTTTAGAGTTTAAAAGAACCTTACATCCTAATGCAATTGTACCTGTGCGATATAATAAAAAAGCGATTTCAAAAGAAATTGTATTTAATATATTAGCCTTTTTTATCCTTTATATGCTGTCTTTTATAGTTGGTGCTTTAGTGTTTTCTATGATGGGTATTAACTTTGAATCTTCTATTGGTTTGGCAGCTTCTAGTTTAGGTAATGTTGGTCCAGCACTTGGGGATTTTGGTCCAGTAAATAACTATGCCGCGTTGCCAAATTTAGGGAAATGGTGGTGTAGTTTTTTAATGCTTATTGGTAGGTTAGAATTGTTTACTGTTCTTATATTATTTACGCCATTCTTCTGGCGAAACAGATAATATTTTAAAAATATTTTTTCAATAAGTTTTGTAATAATCATAGGTGTTTCTACGCTATTGTAGCGTTTCAAGGTTATTGGTGTTGTAACAATTTTATAATTGACTCGTCTTTATTATACAAACCAATTAAAATCATCAATCATGGAATTAGTATTTACAACACAAGATTTAGAACCACTTCCCAAATTAGAAAATGACATCGTAACTCAACCTTTAGGGTTTTTAAATTCTAACTACCAAAAGATCGTTAAAAGTAATTTTGAAAGAGCGAATGCAAATTCTATTTTCGGAATTAAACAACGATTAAAGAGCAGACAATTTAATACAACTTGTAGTATAGAAACAGTATTAAAAGTATCGTTGTTTTTTGTAGCATTTCTTATGGCTACTATTTAGTGTATTTCTGAATCCATTTTTTTTCATTTCGAAAGTGTAACATTTTAATAATAGATGCTACTTATATAGTATAAAGCAGCTTTTATGCCATTTGCCAATTGAAATTACTGTAAAAGAAAATGACTAGTTTTTTTCTTTATATGAAATAGAAAAATAAAGCATAGCCTTAGTTACGGTTTCTTTTTAAATTGAAATAGAAAGGAATAAGACACATTTTATTACAGTTGTTTAATTAGTAAATGGTATTCGTACAGATTGTTAACTGATGATCTTTGAGCTATTCTCAAAATAATCTTTTATAGTATTTAAATAGAAAACGAGAATTTTCATTCTTGTAATACACTTCTATTGTCTAAAAATTTAATGTTTCACTTTTTAAACCGAAAATTTATGGGATTTGGTGGTTCAGTGCAGTCCATGATTACTATTCTTAAGAATAATGAAAAAATGCGTTCAAATCGAAGTAAAAGAAATGCTTTGGAAGGAAGTTATTCTAGTAGTAAACTAGAATTTCCTAATAAAGCAACTAAACTAGATTTGATAAAAATTGAAGAGAAGATAAAGCGAGAACAAAAACAAACTAGAGTCAAGCAATTGTTGCTGCTGAGCTTTGTTTTAAGTTTGCTAATTACCTTGATCTTTATTTATATATAAGCTATGCCTTTAGGAGAATCGATGTTATTAACGTTAAAGAATAATAAAAATCTAAAACGTTTAAAAAAGAAGATTACGAGATCGTTTTTTGGTGAAAAGATCAAAACAACATCTTTGTATTCTTTTCCAGAAGCTACACCAGAGGTGTTAGAACGAATACGCTTGCAAATGGCTATTCAAAATAAAGAAGAAACTATTGCGTATTTAATAAGTTTGGTAATTACTTTGTTAGTTCTTGTATTTGTAATTATATGAAAAAAGCCATAAACACATTGTGTTTATGGCTTTAAAATTTATTTAAATTAAAATTTAGCTAAGCGCTTCTTTAATTCTTTTAATTGCTTCTTTAATTTGATCTTGACTTGCTGCATAAGAGATTCTAATGCAGTTAGGGTTACCGAATGCATCCCCTGTAACTGTTGCTACTAAAGCTTCTTCTAAAATATATAATGAAAAATCGGTAGCATTGTTTATTGTTTTTCCTCTTATTGTTTTTCCAAAGAAAAAAGAAATATCTGGAAACACATAAAAAGCACCTTCTGGTGTATTTGTGTTAAACCCTTCAATATCTTCTAATAAATTTAAAACCATATCACGACGTACTTTGAACTCGTCAATCATATAATTCACAACACTTGGATCTGCATTTAAAGCAGTTATAACAGCGCGTTGAGCAATACAGTTTGTCCCACTAGTTACTTGTCCTTGCATTTTGTTACAAGCACGAGCAATCCAGTCTGGAGCACCAATAAATCCAACTCTCCAACCTGTCATGGCAAAAGCTTTAGAAACACCGTTTACTGTAATTGTATTGTTAAACATACCGTCTATTCCAGCCATACTTGCGTGGGGCTTTCCTGTGTAGTTTATGTGTTCGTAGATCTCATCAGAAACCACATAAATATTTGGATGCTTTACTAAAACCTTAGCCAAAGCTTCTAGTTCTTCTTTGCTATATAGGGATCCGCTCGGGTTACAAGGAGAACTAAACCAAAGCATTTTTGTTTTTGGTGTAATTGCCGCTTCTAACTGTGCAGCTGTCATTTTAAAGTCGGTATCAATAGAGGTTTTTACTTCTACTGGAACACCTTCAGCAACCTTAACAATGTCGCTGTAACTTACCCAATACGGACAAGGTAAAATAACTTCGTCTCCTTTGTTTAACATGACTTGCGCAATGTTATAAAGCGATTGTTTTGCACCTGTGGAAACCACTATTTGTGGTAAGGTATATGTTAATTTATTATCTCTTTTAAATTTTGTAATTACGGCTTCTTTTAAATCTACATAACCGTCTACAGGAGAGTACGAATTGTAATTATCGTTTACCGCTTCTATTGCAGCGTCTTTAATAAAATCAGGAGTATTAAAGTCTGGTTCTCCTAAGCTTAATCCTATAATGTCTTTGCCTTCGGCTCTAAGTTCTCTTGCTTTTGCTGCCATTGCTAAAGTGGCAGATGTAGACATGTTTGTAATTCTTTCTGAAAGTTGGTTCATTTATAAAATGTTATTTTGAAGTGCAAAAAAAGGGTGTTATGCTATAGTAGGTTTTTGTCCTAATACTTTTAATTGTTCATAATGCTCGGCTATTGCTTTCCATATAGAGTTGTATTCGTTGTATGGTAAGCTAAATTCATGTGCCGTATCTTTAACAATTTTAGCTATGTTTTTATAATGAACGTGACTAATATGAGAAAATAAATGATGTTCTACTTGTCTATTCAATCCTCCTGTATAGAATTCTACTAACCAACTTTTAGGTGAAAAATTAGAAGTAGTAAATAGTTGATGAATCGCCCAAGTGTTTTTCATATTTCCTTCTTTGTCAGGCACAGGCATATCTGTGTTTGGCATTACATGCGCTAATTGAAAAATTACACTTAAAATTATTCCAGCGGTATAATGCATAATTAGAAATCCAATTAAAACTTGCCACCAAGTATAACCTAAAGATAAAGGTAAAACGACCCAAATGGAATAGTATAGTATTTTACCAATAATTAATTTAGTCCATTGTGTAGCAGGTTTAGGAAAATCGCCATACGATAGTTTTCTTTTTAAATAAACATAAGTTTGTTTAAAATCGGTAGTGATAGCCCAGTTTACAGTTAATAAGCCATATAGGAAAAAGGCATAATATTTTTGATACTGATGAATTTTTAACCATTTTGAATGTTTAGAAAAACGAATAATTCTTCCAGCATCAATATCTTCATCATGACCTTGAATATTAGTATAGGTATGGTGTAAAACGTTGTGTTGTACTTTCCAATTATAATCGTTACCAGCTAAAATATGGATGCTGCTTCCCATTAATTTGTTCACCCATTTTTTGCTTGAAAATGAACCATGATTTGCATCATGCATTACGTTCATTCCTACTCCAGCCATTCCAACACCTATAATCATCATAGATATTATTTGAAGCCAAGTCGGTAAATCTACCGTTAGTAGTAACACTAAAGGGCCAAGTAATAATGTAAACATTATTATGGCTTTAATGTAAAGTTTCCAATTTCCTGTTTTTTTAATGTTATTCTCTTTAAAATAATTATTAACACGTTTGTTTAGTGTTCTAAAAAATTTTGCAGAGTCTGTTCTAGAGAAAGTTATTGTTTGTTTTGTCATGCTATTTATTTTTACTGTATTTAAACGAATAAATACAATATCAATTAGGTAAACAAAGATAAATAATAAAGACTTGCATCTTAATAAAATTTTCATAAAAATGCACAATAATTTATCTACTTTTGTGCAAAATTGAAAACCATGGAGCTAATTCTTAAGTATTTTCCAAACCTTACTGAAGATCAAATTGATAAATTTACAAAGTTAGAAGCTTTGTATCAAGACTGGAATTTAAAGATTAATGTAGTTTCTAGAAAAGATATTGATGAATTGTATTTGCGTCACGTACTACATTCTATAGCTATTGCTAAGTTGATTAATTTTAAGCCTAAAACCAAAATCATGGATGTTGGTACGGGAGGAGGTTTTCCTGGAATACCTTTAGCTATTTTGTTTCCTGAATGCTCTTTTCATTTAGTAGATAGTATTAATAAAAAATTAAATGTGGTTAGAGAAGTTGCTGAAGGTTTGGGTTTAGAAAATGTAAAAACGACCCATTCTAGAGTTGAAGAAATAAATGATACTTACGATTTTATTGTAAGTAGAGCAGTAGCAGCGATGCCAACTTTTGTGCATTGGGTAAAAGGTAAAGTAGCAAAAAAGCAAAATCACGAACTTAAAAATGGAATTATTTATTTAAAAGGAGGGGATTTAACAGAAGAATTGCAAGATTACCCCAAAGCTACTATTTATAATATTTCAGATTTTTATACTGAAGCTTTTTTTGAAACAAAAAAGCTGGTGCATCTACCATTAAAATATAAACTATAAATTAAAAAGCTTCTCATTGAGAAGCTTTTTTAATACTTTGGATTTAGGTGTTATCTTACTATAAATTTTGTCTTTAAGTTTTTCTTTTCTTGCGTCTCAATATTTAAAATATATAGACCAGAAGCAATATGTAAAGGGATGCTTGTTTTCGTGTTTAAGTTTAAAACGTTGTTGTAAACCATTTTTCCTGTCGCATCTACAACGGTAATTCTTGCGTTTTCATAAGTTTTTGAACTTAGAATATGTAAAGCATCTGTAATTGGGTTTTGTTCTAGTTTAATGCTGTTTTGTATGTTGGTATCTGTGGTTAAAGTTTCTTGAAAGATTTCATTTAATGCAAAAGCTACATTCTGTTCTGTTAAGGTAACATGTGGTTCGTTTTCGGTAGGCATATACCAAGCATCAAAAGGAGTTGTATTAGATGTAGCTCTAGCTGTTGTAACTCCAGAAGGTGTATGAAACCAATTGATTTGGCCTGCTGTTATTTGAAAAGCCATAGCGCTAACGCTTGGTATAAAGTTAAAGTGATCGGTGGTTAATGCTCCTAAAAATTCGCCAACTAAACCATCTGTAGCTAAATCCTCTGTTAGTCCTAATATGTCAAAAAGCCCACCTGATGCTGCGTCAATACCATTAGAATAGGTGAAAGAAGTAGTTCTTGCGTTATTTTCTCTATCGTTAGCTAAAGGAAACCACCAAGGAAAATCTAAGTGTACTTGACTCATTTCAATTTGTGTGCCAGCAGCAGGTGTGAAAAACGTGTTTGCTTTTAATTCTGCAACATCAAAAAGATCAATATTGGCATTTACAATTTGACTGCCTGGAACTAAATTGTTTGCGTTTGTTGTGTTGTCTGGGTATCGACTATTATTTCCACTACCATTAATAATGGAAACGTTTCTGGTTAATTCAGGAAACCCAGAACTGTTAAAACTGTTTATATTATTGTCAAAAGTATTTTTGTAAGGATGCGCTCTTGGTGTTGACAAGCTATTATTAAAAGTCACTCCATCACTATCTGTTATATGCGGTTCGAATTGGTCTGTAAGCATTTGTCTTGCTGCTGCAGAAGTAAGCATACCGTCAATAATAGGTTGTAATTCTTCTACATTTTGGTCTCCCAGAACCCAAAAATCATCTAGCCCAAAAGCAAGAAAATTGAATTGGTGTTGAAAACCTATAGGTACATTTGCACCATGATGTGGCGCATCAAAAGAAATCCATAATCTAGTTTCATGACTCATGCTTTGAGCTTCCATATAATTTAAAGCATATCTAGAAATTAATCCTCCCATACTTGGACCAATAACTACGTTTTGAGCTGTTCCTACTTTTTGCGCATTTATTAGATTTATTAATTCTACTAATAGCATGGCATTGCGTTCAATGAAATCAGATCCACCATCAATAATAGCATTGTCTGCTGCTCTAGTGTAGATTGGGAAATTTAAATAGACTACATCAAAACCTTCTTCTTTAACTAAAGCTTCTAAGTTTGAAGTGGTGCCATTGTCATCAAAATCTAATAATTCGCGTAAGCCTGTTATATCTCTTCCGTCTCCAGGATCAAATCCATCGACTAAAAAAATAGGCTTATCTAATACATTATCGTCACTTAAGTATATTTCATATTCCCCAACACCAGGATATGAAGTAGCTTCTCCATAAGCAGATAAGTTTGGGGTAATACTGGAAGTAAAGGTGAAAACTTCTCGGTTAAAAATGTTGCTTAAATCTTCGTTTGAGTATTTAATCTCTATTTTTGAAGTTCTTGAAAGGACTTCTCCAGTATGTAAAGTTATAGCAAATTGGAGTATTTTTTCTCCTTCTTCAAAATAGAGGATACTTATGTTTTGGTTAGGGTTTACTGTTTTAAAACCTTCTCCATTATTAAAGTCTATTGCTATATTTTCAATTGCATTATTTGTAGTGTTAAAAATATTATTAGCATCTAAGCGAAATGTAGTTTTTAACCCTTTGGTTTTTGTTCGAAGTGCGGTAGCAGTGGTTACTGTGCTTTTTTCAAAAATGGATGTTGTAGTGTTTGTTCGGACTAAATTTCCTTGTGCATTCCTGGTAACTATATTGTTTTGCATAGCAGCATCTGTTATAGATTCAAATTCACTATGTAGTATTGCAAGCGGAATTATTTTTGTAAAGTAACTCTCTGTGCTCTGTTCTTTTAAACTTTGAACAGGTAAAAGACGTTCTTTTGTATCTCCTTGCGCGATAGTCTTATAGACTTGATAGAAGTTTAATTTGTTAATTGGTTTTTGGTTGAAACTTGTAATATCTATTATAGTAGATTTTTGTGCTAAAACAGAAGTTTCCATATCGGAAACATCCAATTTTTGAAACGCTTTTTTATTTTGAGCGAGAGCACTTAAAGTAAAGAGGGAAAGTAATAATAAGTAGTAACTTTTCATATTAATAAAAAGATTGATTAATCTTTTTAAATATATGAAGTTCTATTAATAGATTTTTAATAATATGTGATTTTAAGATAAAAGGCGTAAAAAAACCTTTAAAATGATAAAATTTTAAAGGTTTTTGTAAGAATATGTAATCATTTGGTGTTTATCCTAAAAATGGATATCTGTAATCTGTTGGAGTTACAAATGTTTCTTTAATCATTCTAGGGGAAACCCAACGCTGTAAGTTTAAAATACTTCCAGCTTTATCATTTGTTCCAGAACCTCTAGCGCCTCCAAAAGGTTGTTGGCCTACTACCGCTCCAGTTGGTTTGTCGTTGATATAGAAGTTTCCAGCACAGTTTTCTAAAGCTTTAGTCGCTTCTATAACAGCATATCTGTCTGTAGCTAAAATTGCTCCAGTTAAAGCATACTCGCTCGTTTCGTCGACAAGTTTTAATGTTTCCGAGTATTTATCATCTTCAAAAACATAAATAGTAATAACAGGTCCAAATAATTCATCACACATAGTTGTGTATTTTGGATCTTCTGTTACAATTACTGTAGGCTCAATAAAGTACCCTTTGCTTTTGTCGTGACCACCGCCAACAATAATTTCTGCATCTTTATCTGTTTTAGCTGCATCAATATATTTTGCTAGTTTGTCGAAAGAACCTTCGTGGATTACAGCAGTAATAAAATTGCTCATATCTTCTGGAGATCCCATTTTAAAAGATTTTACATCTTCAATAACATGTTTTTTAACTTCATTCCAAATACTTTTAGAAATATAAGCACGTGAAGCTGCGCTACATTTTTGGCCTTGAAACTCAAAAGCACCTCGAGAAATAGCTGTTGCTACTTGTTTTGGGTTTGCAGATTTGTGAGCTACAATAAAATCTTTACCTCCAGTTTCTCCAACAATTTTTGGGTATGTTTTGTAATTATGAATATTGTTACCAATTTGTTTCCATAATTCTTTAAATATAAAAGTAGAACCCGTAAAGTGTAAACCTGAAAAATCTGGGCTAGCTAATACGGTATTAGTAATCATTACTGGATCACCAAATACTACATTAATTACACCAGCTGGTACACCTGCTTCTTCAAATACATCCATAATAACTTTTGCAGAATATATTTGAGAATCACTAGGTTTCCATACTACAACATTTCCCATCATCGCCATGCAAGCTGGCAAGTTTCCAGCAATAGCTGTAAAATTAAATGGAGATACTGCGTATACAAAACCTTCTAATGGTCTGTATTCAATTTTATTCCAAGCACCACTAGTACTTTCTGGTTGTTCATGGTACATATCTGTCATAAACTGTACGTTAAAACGTAAAAAGTCTATTAATTCACAAGAGGCATCAATTTCTGCTTGGTGAATTGTTTTAGATTGCGCCATCATAGTAGCAGCGTTAATTCTTGCTCTATAAGGCCCAGCTATTAGTTCGGCTGCTTTTAAAAAAATAGCAGCACGATCTTGCCATGGCACTTGCGACCAGTTTTTTCTTGCTTCAAGTGCAGTAGAAATAGCATCATCAATATGCGTTTTTTCTGCTACATGATATTGTCCTACAATATGTTTATGATCGTGTGGTGGAGACATTGGTTTGGTATTACCTGTAGTAACATCTTTACCGTTTATGTACATTGGCACGTCTAGATTGCTATTGTACATTTCCTTATATGTTTTTGCAATAGCTTCACGAACTTTGCAACCTGGTGCGTAATCTTTAACTGGTTCGTTAACTGCAATTGGTACATTAAAAAATCCTTTTCCCATGATTGTTTTTGGTTTTGTGATTCAAAAATTTTTAAAATGCAAAGTTACGATATTTTTATAGATTAGAAATTCTTTGTAATGCTAAAGGCAAGTTAAATTATAAGATTTTTTTTGTAAGTTGCTATGCGCTTTAAAGACTACAAAAAACATGTGTACAGTAACCATTTTTTCTAAAGGCAGAAATGATTTTGTGTTAACCTCTAATAGAGATGAAGCACCAAATCGTATTTCATTACCTCCAGATTTTTATTTGGTAAATAATACTAAAATGTTATTTCCAAAGGATGAAAAATCCGGAGGGACTTGGATTGGTGTAAGTGATAAGAATCGAATAGTTTGCTTGTTAAATGGAGGTTTTGAAGCGCATAATAAAAAAAAGAACTACAGATTAAGTCGTGGTGTTGTGGTTACAGATTTATTAGCTTCGGAAGAAATTGTAACTGCGATTGAAGCCTATGATTTTAAAAATATAGAACCATTTACATTAGTAATTGCAGATTGGAATACCGAATTAGAATTTTATGAATTGGTTTGGGATGGGGCTCAAAAACATTTTAGTAATTTGCCGAAAATGGCTAGAGTTTGGTCTTCTTCAACTTTGTATTCTAAAAAAATGAAAGAAGAACGTAAACAATGGTTTGATGATTTTAAAAACGGAACCGAATTGACTTCCGCGAAAGCGTTACAATTTCATAAAGAAACTAATGTAAAGAATACCGATTATGGTGTAATAATGGATAGAGGTGTTGTTAAAACTACTAGTATCACACAAGTAGTTAAGACAAAAGATTCTGTTTCTATGGTTTTTGAAAACCTGCAAAAAAATACTACATTATCAAAATCTATTTCATTTCCAGAAACTATTCATGAATAATACAGCAATTATTTTAACACTTGCCTATCCTGAAACTATTGTTATGGTTGCAGACGAATGGTATTCTCCATATTTACGTTTTTTAGGAGTTGGTAAAAAGAATTATTTGAGAGCTGGTCATGCTGCTTTGGTTTTAATTGAAAAAGCTACAGGTATTTTAGAATATCATGATTTTGGAAGATATATTACTCCAGAACCTAATGGAAGGGTTCGAGGAAAAGACACGGATCATGAGTTGTGTTTTCCGGTTGTTGCCAAATTTGAAAATGACAAAATTGAGAATTTAAATGAAATTTTAGAGTTTCTAGCGACACATCCTAAACTTACACATGGTGATGGTAAATTAATAGCTTCGGTTTGTAATGCTGTAGATTATTATTCGGCAAGACAATATATCACTATGATGCAGCAACGAGACTTTATACGTTATGCAGCGTTTATTAAAGAAGCTTGCAATTGTGCACGTTTTGTAACGGACGCTTTAATTGTTTCTGTAACCGATAAGTTGATAAAAGATAAATTAGAAAAATCGAAATGGTTTACACCAAGTACCATTGGGAATGTGGTAATTGCAGATACAGAGAATATGGTTTATGAGGTTTCTGAAACTGGAGAAATTTCAGAATATAAATCGACTGTAAGTAAAGATAATAGGTTGTATTTTTTGGATAGATTAAAAAATCATGTACCAAGTTTTGTTGGTACATTAAAACCTAAGCCTGTTGAAAATCTTCATGAAAATGCACAATGGCTTTCGGGTATTGCAGCAGGAGCTTGGTACGAATTACATGCTACTGAAAATAGATTAGAGTATTGGTATAAAAGAATTTCGCCTTATGGAAACATTGATGTACACGCTTTATATAAAGTCACAAAAGCAGGATTTAATTACCAGGAAGCATTTGAGTTTATTCATTATTCTAATTGTAAGTTTTTTCATGTAAAACAAAAAGAAACTGTTTATAAATTTGAAATAAAAGAAATTTAATTTAGAGCAAAAGGAGCGCTTAATTTAAAGGTAGGAATTGCTACTTGAAATTTTTTGGTATTGCTAAAATTTACCATTTCATAATATCCTTTCATTGCTCCAAAAGGAGAGGTAAGTAAACATCCGGAATTATAAGTATGAGATTCTCCTGGTTTTAAAACAGGTTTTTTACCTATAACACCTTCGCCAGAAACCGTTTCTACATGATTTAAAGCGTCAAAAATTATCCAATGTCTTGCATTAAGTTGCACAGAGTCTTTGCTCTGGTTTTCAATAGTTACTTGGTATCCAAAGGCAAATTGTATTTTATAGTTTCTATAAAAAGTGCCTTCAAAAGTAGTATCTACTGAAATCTTTATGCCTTTTGTAACTTGTTGAACCATTTTAACTTCTGATAATCAAGGGGTTTAATAGTCAAAAATACTAAAAAAATAAATTATTCAACCTTTATTTAGTATTTCTTTGATAGGAAGATAGTAAATTATTTTTATTAATTAGTGATATTTACAGAGCTTGCTTCACCTAAACCAATAATTTTATCGTAGCGTGCACCTAAATCTTTGTAGTAAACTAATACTTTGTAATTGTTTTCAGTTTGCCAAAAATTTCCGCTAATAGCACCTTCATCTAACTTTCCGTTTTTATTTACAACAACATATTTGTAGTTATAAAATCCTTGTTTTAGTAATATTTCGTTTTTATAAACTCCTTTTTCTGCATTAAATCTCATTTTAGTACTTTCATCAATAGTGTAATTATTAAAGTTACCATATACATGTAGTTCTTTGTTTTCTGGTAATTCTTCTAACAATAAAGAGAAAAACATCCATACATAATCTGCTTCAATACTTGAGTTGCTAGCGTCTAATGCAGTTACTAGATAATTACCATTAATATCTGGATTGTAAGTGTAAGGTGTGTCTCTCCTAACAAGGTTGGTGTATAAATAATTGTGGTATAATTCTTTTAAATCTATAAACTGTATTCCTGTGTTTGCAGCTCTTACATCTTTGTTTTCAAACCATAAATATTCATTTCCTGCCCAAAAGCTAGTTTCGGTGTTGTATTTATAAATAAGTTCATTGCCAAGGGTGTACATTGGTTGTATGCCAGAAATTGCAGTGTTTAAATTATTGTTTTGTATGATAACTGTTTTAATAGTCTGCTTTGGATTGTTAAACGGAGTATTGTTAGAAGAAATAGTAATATCTACAGTTTGTTTGTCTTTAATGTTTCTAACATCTCGAGATCGTTTTATTGCGACTCCAACATTTGCACTTTCTTCGTAAACCATGAATTTTCTGGAAAATGCTAGCTCGTCATAATCGTCATATATTTTAAGCATATAATTTCCAGATACTTTTAATCTTCGTGTTCTTTCATTTGGGATTGTAAGTTGGTAATTCGAATAAATTTGTAAGGTGTTAAACGAATTTTCGTAAGTTCGAATACGTTGGTTGTCAAAACCTTCTAGATATTCCATTTTAGCTAAAACCGAAGGTGTCCAATCGTAATTATAATGTTCAATTATATAATAATAATCTTCTTCGTCTCCATTTAGCGCGTCAAATTCTAATTGTAAGTATTCTCCAAGTTTTAAAACAGGTAATTGACTTTCATCTGTATTTCCTTTAAAAGTAATTGTTTTAATGTAGTCAGGTGGAGCAACTTCTTGTGCGATTTGTGCAATTAAGCTTGTAGAGAATAAAAGGGTTGCTATAAGATGTTTAAAATTCACAGATCTGTAATTGTTGTTTTGCAGTAAATATAAGCAATTTTTATGCCTAAGCTTATTAATTTATTTAGATTGAGTATAAATAGTATGGAAGGCGATTTTTAGACGTGTTTTTATGGATTAATTCGTAAATTTGCATCGATTTTTAAGAGACTTAAAAATTTAAAACACTATAACTATTAACAAATAGATTTATAATATGTCAAACGACATTAAGATTAAAAAAGGTCTAGATATTAAGTTAAAAGGAACTGCAGAAGCGGCAAAAGAGAACGCTATTATCAGTAACTTTTTCTCTGTAAGACCAGAAGATTTCCACAGTGTTATACCAAAATTAATTGCAAAAGTTGGAACTAAAGTAAAAGCAGGAGAGCCTATTTTTTACGATAAATCTAATGAAGCTTTAAAGTTTGTTTCTCCAGTTTCTGGTGAAATAATAGACATTCCTCGTGGAGAAAAACGCAAAATTTTAGCAGTTAAAATTCAAGCTGACAAAGAGCAGTCTTACCAAGATAATGGTAAGCTTAATGTAGATGCCGCAAAGGCAGAAGACATTAAAGCACATTTGTTAGCTTCAGGTTGTTGGCCTTTTATTAAGCAACGTCCTTATGATGTAATTGCAAATCCAGACAAAGCACCAAAAGCAATTTTTGTTTCTGCTTATGCTTCTGCACCTTTAGTAGCAGATTTAGACTTTACCCTTCAAGGTAAAGAAGCAGAATTACAGGTTGCAGTTACTGCTTTAACTAAATTGACCGAAGGGCAAGTTCATATTTCTGTTGGTAAAAACGGGAACTCGCCACTGGCAAATGTTTCTGGAGCAACAATACATCCAGTTTCCGGACCACATCCTTCTGGTAATGTTGGTACGCAAATAAACAAAATTGATCCTGTTAATAAAGGAGAAGTAGTTTGGACGGTTAACGCACAAGACCTTGTTATAATTGGGGAATTATTATTAACGGGTAAGTTTAATGCAGAGCGAATTGTTGCTCTTGCAGGTTCTTCCGTTAAAAAACCTAGATATTTTGTTACTAAGTTAGGAGCAGAAGTTGCTTCTATGATTTATGATAACGGTGTAGATAAAAACGATAACATTAGAATCATTTCAGGAAATGTATTAAGCGGAAAGCAAGTGCAACCTGATGGCTTTTTAGATTATTATAGCAATACTATTACTGTAATACCAGAAGGTAATGATTATGAATTTTTTGGATGGAATAAACCTGTGTTTAACAAGGTTTCTACTTCAAGAGCACTTACATTTTCTTGGTTAACTCCTAAAAAAGAATACGATTTAAATACCAATACAAATGGGGAACATCGTGCTTTTGTTACTACAGGGACGTACGAGGAGGTTTTTCCTTTAGATATATATCCAATGCAAATTTTAAAAGCTTGTATGTATCAAGATTTAGATGAAATGGAAGCTTTAGGAATGTACGAAGTTGCACCAGAAGATTTTGCTTTAACAGAATTTGTATGTGTATCTAAACAACCACATCAAGATATTATAAGAAAAGGTTTAGACTTAATGCTAAAAGAGATAGGATAATGGGTTTAAAAAGTAGTTTACATAACTTAAAAGAAAAGTATAAAGGTACCAAAATGGCTCCTGCATTTAATGCAATCCATACCTTTTTATACTTACCAAATGAGACCACGCATAATGGTACTCATATAAAAGCAGCAGATGACTTAAAGCGTACCATGAATACCGTAATCATGGCACTTGTACCATGTTTAATATTTGGTATGTTTAATGCAGGCTACCAACATCACTTAGCTTCTGGAACGATAGAAGCTGCTAACGGGTTTTTTAGCTCCTCTTTTTGGACTTGGGATAACTTAGTTATTGGTTTAGTTAAAATTTTACCACTAGTAATTGTTTCTTACGGAGTTGGTTTGCTTATCGAATTTATTTTCGCTGTAATTAAAGGCCACGAGGTAGAAGAAGGATACTTAGTAACAGGAATGTTAGTGCCGTTAATTGTACCAATTGATATTCCATTATGGATGCTTGCAGTTGCAGTAGCCTTTGGTGTTGTTATAGGAAAAGAAGTGTTTGGAGGTACAGGAATGAATATTTTAAATCCAGCATTAACTATACGTGCTTTTTTATTCTTTGCATATCCTACTTGGATGTCTGGAGATAAAGTTTGGGTGCAAGGAGCTGTAGAAGCAGCTGGTACTCCAGATGCTATTTCAGGAGAAACCATTTTAGGAACTCTTGCACAAAACAACGAAGTAACGCATTCTGTTGCAGATATGTTTTTAGGATTTATTCCTGGTTCTGTTGGTGAAACTTCTACATTATTAATATTACTAGGCGCATTATTCTTAATCTTCGCTAAAATAGGAAGCTGGAGAATCATGTTGTCTTCTGTAGCAGGGGCTTTAGTAATGGGATTAATATTTAATGGATTTGTAAATGCAGATGTCATTGCAGATAGTAGTAAGTTTTACGGATTAATGAGTACTCCTTTTTGGCATCACTTACTTATTGGTGGTTTTGCTTTTGGTACGGTGTTTATGGCAACAGATCCTGTTACTGCATCACAAACTAATAAAGGTAAATGGATTTACGGATTCTTAATCGGATTCATTTCAATACTAATTAGAGTATTCAATCCTGCATATCCAGAAGGAGTTATGCTAGCCATTCTATTAATGAATGTGTTTGCTCCAACCATTGACCATTATGTGGTACAAGGAAATGTAAAAAGAAGAATGAAGCGTTTAAAAACTAAAGTTGCTTAAACATGGAAAAAAGAACAGATAAAAATTCATATACTATACTTTTTGCCATTGCTATGGTAATTGTAGTAGGAGGTTTGCTAGCTTTTACAGCATCTGCACTACGTCCTAGAATTGATAATAACGAAAGATTAGAAAGGCAACAAAACATTTTGTATGCTATGGGGGTTAATGAAAATGAAGGCAATTCTGCTATTTTTGTTTCAACAGATAAAGCTCCTGAATTATTTTCACAATACATTAAAAAACAATTAGTGTTAGAAGGGGATAAAGTTTCAGAAAATCAAGAAGCATATCTAATCGATGTAAAAAAAGAACAAACAGCTGCTAAAGCAGGTGATGTTAGAAAACTTCCTTTGTTTGTAGGTGAAAAAGATGGTCAAACATTTTATATAGCACCAATTAGAGGAAAAGGATTATGGGATGCCGTTTGGGCGTACATTGCTATGGATGAAAACATGGTAGTACAAGGTGCTTATTTTGATCATAAAGGAGAAACTGCTGGTTTAGGTGCAAACATTAAACAACGTTTCTTTATGGATGACTTTATTGGTGAGCACTTAAAGTCTAACGGAAACTTTAAAGGTATTAATATATCTAAAAGCAACAACGATCCTAAAAACGAAGACAAAACAGATAATGAGGTAGATGCTATAGCTGGAGCAACTATTACAGGAGACGGTGTTTCTGCAATGATAAAATCAGAGCTTAAACAGTATGTGCCTTATTTTGATAACTTAAAAAAGAATTAATTTATGGGACTTTTATCAAAAAAAGACGCAGCATTAATTACAGACCCTTTAGCAGATAATAACCCTATTACAATTCAAGTTTTAGGTATTTGTTCTGCATTAGCAATTACTGCAGAATTAGAAGCAGCAATCGTAATGTCCGTTTCGGTATTATTTGTTTTAGGAATTGGTAACGTAGTTATCTCTTTAATGCGAAACATTATACCTTCAAAAATTAGAATTATTGTTCAACTAATCGTAGTTGCTGCATTAGTAATTATAGTAGATCAAGTCTTAAAAGCTTTTGCTTACGAGTTAAGTAAAACGCTTTCTGTATTTGTAGGATTAATTATTACAAACTGTATCATTATGGGACGTTTTGAAGCTTTTGCTCTAGCGAACAAACCATGGCCTTCTTTTTTAGACGGTATTGGTAACTCTTTAGGATACGGTGTTATTTTAATAATCGTAGCATTCTTTAGAGAGCTTTTAGGAGCTGGAACTTTATTAGGTATTCCTGTTTTAGGAGATCCTATTGAAAAAACAGGATTATACGCTTTAGGTTACGAAAATAATGGTTTTATGATTATGCCTCCAATGGCATTAATTGTTGTAGGAATTATTATTTGGGTACAACGTAGTAGAAACAAAGCATTAATTGAAGATTAAGCTAGTAACTACTAACAAACTATAAAAAAATGGAACATTTAGAATTATTTTTAAAATCAATATTTATAGATAACATGGTATTTTCCGTATTCTTAGGAATGTGTTCATACCTTGCAGTATCTAAAAAAGTTAGTACAGCAGTTGGTTTAGGAGCTGCTGTGATTTTTGTATTAGCTATAACAGTACCTTTAAACTGGTTATTAGATCAATATGTGTTACAACCAGGAGCACTATCATGGTTAGGTGAAGAATATGCAGACTACGATTTAAGCTTCCTTTCTTTCATCATGTTCATTGCAACTATTGCAACCATGGTACAATTAGTAGAAATAGTGGTTGAAAAATTCTCACCATCATTATATAATTCACTTGGTATTTTCTTACCATTAATTGCAGTAAACTGTGCTATTTTAGGTGGGTCTTTATTTATGCAATCCCGAGAA
This sequence comes from Lacinutrix cladophorae, assembly GCF_053604645.1. Taxonomy (NCBI): domain Bacteria; kingdom Pseudomonadati; phylum Bacteroidota; class Flavobacteriia; order Flavobacteriales; family Flavobacteriaceae; genus Lacinutrix; species Lacinutrix cladophorae. The sequence continues at coordinate 911,143 of NZ_JBSHNR010000121.1, forward strand.
ATTCCAACATTAGGATTAGCTACCACTTATGGTATTGGTTCTGGAATAGGATGGTTTTTAGCAATTCTAGCAATTGCAGCTATTCGTGAGAAAATTAGATATTCTAACGTGCCTCCTGCATTAAGAGGTTTAGGTATCACATTTATCATTACAGGTTTAATGGCAATTGGTTTTATGAGTTTTGGTGGAATGTTAACAGGAGGAGATGAAGAAACTAAAGAAGATAAAACAGTACAAATCGAAACTGTAGATCAAGAGAACACAAAAGAGTTAGCTAACAACACAACAATAACAGAGTAACATGATATTAGCAGCAAGTACATTAGGAACCATAATAGCAACTGTAGCAGCTTTTTTACTAGTAACTTTACTATTAGTATCTCTGTTATTATTTGTAAAACAAAAATTATCTCCATCTGGTCCTGTAAAGATTACTATTAATGGAGAAAGAGAAATAGAAGTAGGTTCTGGAGACAGTTTACTATCTACTTTAGGTGCACAAAAAATATTCTTGCCATCTGCTTGTGGTGGTGGTGGAACATGTATTCAATGTGAATGTCACGTTCTTTCTGGAGGTGGTGAAGCATTACCAACAGAAACACCTCACTTTTCTAGAAAAGAATTAGCTCATGGAGCACGTTTATCTTGTCAGGTAAAAGTGAAACAAGACATGGAAATTACAATTCCTGAAGAAGTTTTCGGAATTAAAAAATGGGAAGCAACTGTTGTTTCAAACTATAATGTAGCAACATTTATTAAAGAGTTTGTAGTAGAAATACCTGAGGATATGGACTACAAAGCAGGAGGGTACATTCAAATTGAAATTCCTAACTGTGAAATTAAATATTCAGATATGGATATTACTGCGCATCCAGAAGATCATCCTGGAGAGCCAAATAAATTTGAAGCAGATTGGGATAAGTTCGGTTTAAGACCTTTAGTTATGAAAAATAACGAACTTGTTGAAAGAGCATATTCTATGGCTTCTTACCCAGCAGAAGGAAGAAAAATCATGCTTAACGTACGTGTTGCAACTCCTCCTTTTGATAGAGCCAAAGGTGGCTGGATGGATGTAAATCCTGGAGTAGCATCATCGTATATATTCAACCAAAAAGTTGGAGATAAGGTAACTATATCTGGACCTTATGGTGAATTCTTTATCAATGATAGTGAAGCCGAAATGTTATATGTTGGTGGTGGAGCTGGAATGGCACCTATGCGTTCTCATTTATATGAATTGTTTAGAACTATTAAGACAGGAAGAAAAGTAACTTATTGGTATGGTGGACGTTCTAAAGCAGAATTATTCTACATCCATTACTTTAGAGCATTAGAAAAAGATTTCCCGAACTTTAAATTCTTTATTGCATTATCCGATCCTACGGAAGCAGATAACTGGCAACTTAAAAAAGATGTTGATGATACAGAAGGAGACGGATTTACAGGATTTATTCACCAAGTGGTAATTGATCAATATTTATCTAAACATGAGTCACCGGAAGATATAGAATTATATTTCTGTGGTCCTCCATTAATGAATCAAGCGGTTCAAAAAATGGGAGAAGATTTCGGTATTGATGATGAGAATATCCGATTTGATGATTTTGGAGGATAGAAATTAAGAGTCTTTAAAAGACTGTAATTTTAAGAAAAGTAAAAATTAATGATATACAGACCTTACAGTTTAAAAACTGCAAGGTCTTTTTTTTTTTTTGAATTTGTTTCAAAAAGGAGGTAACAATTTTACATGCTTCTTTATATAAGTATGAATAACAAAATTTAAAACCTTTTTTATAATGAAAAATTATATTTACAAATTCGCTTTTATTAGTATGTTTTTTTTAGTTTTTTCAAGCTGTAGTACTAATAATAATTCCGTATCAAGAGCTGCTGAAAGTATTGAGATTATTATCGATAACGGAATACCTCAGAACTACTCTTATAATATTATCGCAAAAGATTACCCAATGACACCAACTTCAGGTTATAATTGCGAGTTTACTATTACATCTGAAGATTTAAGCGCAAATACTTTTATTGCAAATTTAGGGATGCAAGTAGCAACTTGTCCTTTTACAGTTACAGCTCCATTTTCTAATACTATGACAGGATCTTTAAGTCCATTTTTTACCATTCCAGGAATTAACTTTGATGATGCAGCAGCTAACAGTATTAATTTTAATATTATTGCTTTTGGTGATAATCCAGGAGACGATATAGATATTGTTTTGTCAGGAACTTTTTATGTAGTTTCAGATCCAAATCCACATACACTTTTAATAACTATTCATGTGCATAGAGATTAATTACCTTAAATTATAAGCGCACTTTTAACCCAACATATTCCTGTTGGGTTTTTTATTCTACCTACATAAACAAGTCCAATCTACATATATAAGTATCCCCTTATATATAAGAAGTTCTAATAAAATATTTGTTCTGCTATAAATTAATACCTAATACAGGGTAACAATTTTACCTGCTTCTTTATATAAGTATGAGTAACAAATTAACAAAAACTTTTATCATGAAAAATTTATTAAAATTAGTATTAATGTTATTTGTATTTGCAAATACATTTTCAGCCATGGCACAACAAGAGCCATTAGATCGAAATTATTTTCAATTAAGCCCAAGAATTGGTTATGATTTTCCTACCTACAAAAATAACACGCCATACATAGATTATAAAGGAGGAATAGATTTAGGTCTTTCTTTAGACTATTATTGGAACTGGTTCGGGTTGGGTTTCGATTTTGATTATATCAAAAACCAGCCAGAAAGTACATATCCAACTACAGATCTTTATGCATCTGATGGATTGACACCTATAAATACTTTCCGCGTAAGCGAAGATAATATAACTCGTATGTTTTATGGTATTGGTCCAAATGCTCAGTTTAGAAATAAATCGGGTACATTTAAAACAGAACTGAATACACGTTTTGGTTTCGCTTCAATAGATGGAGGAAGAACCTATTTAGAAGGTACATCTACATTAGGAACAACGCCTTTAAACTTTCATGCTGGTTATAAAGATTCCGGGGTATTTACTTTTAAAGGTCAAGTGCGTTTCACTTATTTCTTAAGCAAAAATTTCGGTGTCCATGCAGGAGCATATTATATGAAACATTTTGGTGTACAAGAATTAAACGAATCAGGAATATCGGCTATGTACCACCCTTTTAGTTCTGGAACAGGAAGTGTAGGAGAACCAATTAATGAATTAGACGCAAATCCTTTATTAAGAGATGAGTCATGCGATTGTGATATTTCTTCGGTAGGCATATTTGCAGGTGTCACTTTTAAACTAAATAAGAAGGAAAATGTTTGCCCTGTGTGTAAAGAAGACCATATGCCACATTGTTGCACAACTTGCGGATGTGGAGTAACGGTAACAGCAAAAGATAAATTTTCAGGAATAGTATTACCAAATACAGATGTGGTTTTAACAGACTTAAATGGAAATATTGTGCAAACAGGAACAACAAATACATACGGAGTAATTGTTTTTAATGATGTTGTAGAAGATAATTATATCATTAAAGGACAGCTCTATAATATAGATTTATTAGAAGGAAGTATTGCTAAAGAGGAATTTAAAAATTGTCAAAAGGAAAGCTCCGGAATTCAAAAAACAATTCTATACACCAATGAGAAATTTATACTTAAAGGAAATGTTTTAGAGTGTAATACAGATGAAGGAATACAAGGTGTAGATATTATTTTAAAAGATAAAACAAAAGCATCACAGAAGAATACGTTATCAAATGCAGAAGGTGATTTTATATTTCACCTAACACAAGAGTCCACTTTTGTGTTAAACGGAAGAAAAAATGGTTACTATTCAAATGAAGTAGAAGTTTCTACAGGATGGTACAATAGAGATACTACACTATTTATAGACTTAGAAATGTGTGTAGATCCATGTGGTAAGGCAATTAAACTGGATAATATTAATTTCGATTTAGATAAGGCCGAAATTCTACCAATATCCATTCCAGATTTACAACGTGTAGTAAAACTAATGCGTGATAATCCAAGCATTCAAGTAGAAATGTCATCACATACCGATAGTCAAGGTTCTGATGCCTATAACAAACAATTATCACAACGTCGTGCAGATGCTACAGTAAACTATATAGCAAGCCAAGGTATATCTAGAGATCGCTTAATAGCCAGAGGAGCAGGCGAAAGTGAATTAAAAAACACAAAATGTGAAAATAATGTACCATGTACAGATGATGAGCATCGTGTAAACCGAAGAACAGAATTTAAAGTAGTATGCTTTTAATATAATTTGATTTAATCTGCTATTAATCAATAACCAAATCCAAGCAGTTGTTAATTGCTGCTTGGATTTAAACTAAAAATTTAGAAATTATGAAAACAATAGATAAAACAAACAATACCCAAATAAATACAATAACCTATACCTTTTTTAAACTAGTTTTTTTATGCTTTTTGTTCCTACAGTTTTCTTGTAGTAGTGATGAATCTTGTGAATATATTACAGGCGGACCAGTAATTCCACCTACTTGTGATTTGCAATCCGAATTAAATCTTTCTACAGGAATAGATACAAATGGAAATGTGCTTACTCCTGGGAAAGGAATTGTAGATCCATTTTGGAGAGTGATTAATAACCCACCACTATTATCTTGTTCAGACCCTTTAGTTTCAACAATTAATGGAGATGCTTATGTAATTAACTTTGCCAATTTTGGTCCAGATGGATGGGTTAATCAAACAGGATCTACAACATTAGCACCAATGGATTTAGGAACCACAGATACTTTTGGTTGTAATAACGCAAGTAATAATAATGGAGATAAAGTGCCATATGTTTTTGAAAGACCTTTTTGCATATTAGAAGATACTTGTATAGACTTTAGTTTTACCTTAAAAGGAGATGATCAAGTGTATTTAGAATTAATTGATAATTCAAATAATTTTCCAATAGATACAAGTCCAACATATATTTGGTCTAATACAGGAATTCAAACTTGGAGCACTTCTAATTTATGTTTGTCCTCAGGAAGTTATAGTTTAAGAGCCTATTTGGTAAATACCAACGCTACAGTCTTAGGTTTCTCACTTGTAGGGAATTTAGTAACTACTAATGGAGATGCTTCTATTTCTAATAACGTGGAAGGATGTTGTCAAAACAATGTAATAAGTGTTTTAAATATTTTAGAAGAAAATTGTGATTCTGTTTTTGATAATGGCGTAGATCAATTAGGAAATGGTTGGTCATTTATCTTAAAAGATATTTCAAATACCATTATAAGAACAGAAACAACAGATGCAAATGGAAATGTATTCTTTTCTGGATTAGAAGATGGAACCTATACCGTAGAAATTGTGAACCAAACAGGTTGGATTTCGTCTAATCCAAGCACTGGAACAATAACCGTAACTGTAGCAAATAATGAAGCTACTATACTAGAATTTTTTAGTTGTATTAATTAATAATTATATTAGCCTTTAATAAAAAAAGGCAATGGAGAAACAATCAAAGTTGCCTTTTATAAAAAAACACCATGAAAATAACATTGAAAATAATATCCCTTTTAGTTTTTATTTTACTAATAAGTTCTTGTTCCAGCGATAACAATGAGTCAGAAAGTGAAAGTTTGGAAGGGCAAGGACAATCGCAATTAATATTTAGCGCTTTTGGAGATATTGGATGTGGCGTAATTACAGTTGCTGTAGATCTACTGGAAACAAAAACTATGGACGGTCAAGATCCTTCTACCGGTTTTGTGTATTGTCAGGACTCAAGCGCGTCTGTTGTACAATGGATTGATATTCCTGCAGGTACATACAATTACGTAGCTAGTTGTTCGGGATATACTTGGACAGGAACTAGAGTCTTAGGTATAGGCAGTTGCAATAATTTAAGCCTTACCGTTGGTTCCGCAGATTAAAAGAAATATTATTTCTAGAAATAAAACGCGAAATTTATAAATCGCTTAAAAAATTTAAACCCAATACGAAAGTGTTGGGTTTTTTCGTTATAAACGCTATGAAGAAATTTGTATTACTTGTTTTATCACTATCAGCAATTGTTGTTTGCGTCTTTCAATTTAAACCAGTAAAAAAGATGGTAGCAAAAGTGGAAGCAACTATAGTAACGACAAGTCTTATAAATAAAGACAGTCTTACCATTGTGTCGAGAGTAAATTTGCCTATAGGATATAAACGAGTAATCTACCCCAAAGGATCTTTTCAAGAATATTTAAGAAACTATCCATTGAAACCCTTTGGAAGTAAAATAATTAATTATGATGACACCGAGTATTTTTGGCAAGGAGGACATATCGGAATTTTAGAAGTTCCTGTTCCAAAAAACGGACTCCAACAATGTGCTGATGCTTTAATTCGAATTAGAAGCGAATACCTTTGGATGCAAAATAGAAAAGACGAAATTGGTTTTAATTTTACTAGTGGTCATTATTGTTCTTGGTTAAAATATGCAGCAGGTTTTAGAGCAAAAATCAATGGAAATAAAGTTAGTTTTTATAAAACAGCAACGGAAAACCATACGAAAGAAAATTTTTATAAATACCTTAATCTAATCTACATGTATTCGGGGACATTGTCTCTTTTTAATGAGCTAAAATCTATAGAGGCTTCAGATTTAAAAATTGGCGATATGTTAATTAAAGGTGGTTCTCCAGGACATATTGTAATGCTTGGTGACGAAGCAGTAAATAATAAAGGAGAAAAAATATACTTGCTGTTTCAAGGCAATACGCCAGCGCAAAGTGTACATCTTGTTAAAAATTTAGAAAACACCAAGCTTTCTCCTTGGTATTCTTTACAAAAGAATACAACTATTCCTGTGTCGAACTATACCTTTCAAAGTTCCAAGTTTGTACGATTTAAGTAAAGTTTAAATTTTTATGCTCACATTTTACAATCGTTTCGATGTAATAGTATATAAACCATAAAAAGCTATTAATCATGAAACGATTATTACAATTAATTACTTTGCTATGCTTGACTAGTACAGCAACATTTTCGCAAGTCACTTGGATTGGCGCAGGAACAGATAACGATTGGGACAACCCAGCCAATTGGGATGTATTTGCCATTCCTTCAACAACAGATGATGTTATAATACCATCCGGATATACAGTCGTCCTAAACGTATTTGGCAACATTAAATCCATCAATTTACAAGGCGATTCTGTATTTGAAATAAATACAAATCTAACTTTTACAGCGCCTTCTAATTTTGGACCTAATACTACTGTTAATTGGAATTCAGGAACCATTAATGGTTCGCTAAGTTCATTAACCAATCAAGGTGTTATAAATTTGCGAACTACTTCTAATAAGTCTATAAGTGGTGAAATGACACTTGAAAATGAGGGGTTCATCAACATTACTTCTAGTGGCGATTTACTCATTACTGGTAGTGAAAGTGTGTTGCATAATCCAATAGAAGGGATTATTGATATGCAGGCAGATGCAGGAAATATCAGTTGGTCGGGAACAACAGGTGTTTTAAATAATGAAGGATTGATAAAAAAGACAACTTCTTCTGGAGTCGCTGCAATTGTACTTCCTATAAATAATAATGATGGAACTATTCAAGTAGAAGCTGGTACACTTTCTTTTCAAAATGCATTAGGAAAAAATTTTACAGAAGGAACCTATAATGTATTTGCTGGTGCTACTATGGATTGGGATACAACCATTAATCCATCTGGTACACTAGAAGGAAATATAGTGGGTAACCTAAACTGGAATAGTATTTTAAATATCCCAGACGGAGAAAATGCCACTTTTAACTTTTCGGAAACAGATAATTTTAATTGGACAACAGGAACTCTTTCAGGAGGAGGAACCTTAATAAATACGAATGTTTTGAAACTTATCGGTTCTTCTAATAAGTTTGTTTCAGGAGATTCAACTCTAGAAAACTTAGGTACATTAGTGCTTACCTCGAATGGGGATTTACTCATTACTGGTAGTGAAAGTGTGTTGCATAATCCAATAGAAGGGATTATTGATATGCAGGCAGATGCAGGAAATATCAGTTGGTCGGGAACACCAGGTGTTTTAAATAATGAAGGATTGATCAAAAAGACAACTTCTTCTGGAATCGCCGCAATTGTACTTCCTATAAATAATAATGACGGAACTATTCAAGTAGAAT
>NZ_JBSHNR010000122.1:0-226 GCF_053604645.1 Lacinutrix cladophorae
TACGGTTGTAGATGAAACCATAGAATGTAATGGAACAGATAATGAAACCATTGCTAACGATTGGAATGCTGCTAACATATTAGCGCTTCAATCTTGTGGTACAGATAGCTGTGATACAGATGCTGTATTTGATGTAACTTCGGATTATGCTTTCACGAACCTTGCTTCCACTTGTGGTGCTGGTGGTACTATTACTGTAATCTATACGGTATCGGATGATTGTGAT